>NZ_KV826609.1:105474-361188 GCF_001835975.1 Staphylococcus sp. HMSC034G07 | reverse complement strand
TGTCGCATATACACCATCTACATCAGTGTATATCTCACAAGTCGTTTGGTTACTTGCAGCTAAAGCTACAGCAGTGGTATCTGAGCCACCACGACCTAAGGTAGTTACTTCTAATTCATCATTTACCCCTTGAAATCCTGCTACTACTAGTACATCGTTACTTTCAAAAGCTTGTTCAAATGTACTTGGGTCGATTTCAGCAATTTTACTTTTTAAATGATGACCAACCGTTTTGATTCCTGCTTGATATCCAGTCATCGCTTTTGCATTTATACCGATGTCATTTAATACCATCGATAAATAGGAAACAGTCTGTTGTTCACCAGTTGTTAATAACAGAGCCAATTCTTGATCTTTTGGTGTCGTAGTAAGTGTTGAAACATTAGCCATCAGCTCATCTGTTGTTTTACCCATTGCACTTACAACAACGATAAGTTGCTCACCTTCATCAACTCTTGTTTTTAACATGCCTGCTATATTTTTAATTTTAGTAAAATCACTTACTGAAGAACCTCCAAATTTCAAAACACTTCTTTCCAATTCCATATCCTCCTCATTTGATAGGGGAGAATCACAGTGATATAAAAAAGAACAAGTCCGGAATGCGAACCTGTTCTATAATTTATATACAAGTGATGCACTCCATTATTTTAAAATAATGACAGACTCTTAGCTCTTAACCATAAAGTCCAACTTGTTATAAGCTGCTATTATAACTGTTTCGGCATCTCACCCTTTCAAAATTAGCTGTTAGCAGACAGGTTCTTCTAAAATTTACTAATGATTGATGCGCCTCATCAAAACTTATTTAATTTTTGTTTATGAATCATATTATACATATGCTTATATGTACTGTAAACCGCTTTTACAAAGTTTTTTAAATTTACTGAAAAATTAAACGTTTTTATAAACGTTTTGCTAATTAAGTGTAATTTATATACTTTTAAAAAGAACTAAAATATTAAACTTTTAAAATTTATGAGCTTTCTCTTTAAAATTCTTCATATATGGCTGGATCTTGGTCTTTACGTCTACCATCTACACGTGTTAATGCGTTGATTTTCTCAATGTCATTATTATCAAGGGAAAAGTCAAAAATATCAATATTTTGTAATTGTCTTGATACTGTCGTAGATTTCGGAATAGGTACAACACCATTTTGAACATGCCATTTTAATATAACTTGAGGAATAGTTTTATTATGTTTTGTGGCAATTTCCACAAGGTTTTCATCATTGATAACACTAGAAGCACGACCTAATGGACTCCAAGCTTGAGTAATAATTCCTTTAGAAGTATTGTACTGAACCAATGCTTCTTGATTGAAGTAGGGATGTAACTCAATTTGGTTCACAACTGGCAAAACGCCAGTTTCTTGTTGTAGTGTATCGATATGTTCTGGTAAAAAGTTACATACACCAATTGATTTTATTAAGCCAGCTTTTTGTGCTGCAATCATTGCTCGCCAAGCTTCAACATACTTTCCTTGTTTGGGATTAGGCCAGTGAATTAAATATAAATCAAGATAATCTACACCTAGACGATAAATTGATTCTTGAATTGCAGTCAGTGCATCGTCGTAAGTTTGATAACGACCAGGTAATTTTGAAGTAATCATAATTTGTTCGCGTGAAACTCCACTCATCTCGATTGCTTTACCTACAGTACCTTCATTCTCATAATTATAGGCAGTATCTAACAAACGATAACCTTGTTCTAAGGCATTCACAATCGCATGTGTGCCATGCGCGCCATTTAACTTATATGTACCAAAACCAATTTGAGGAATTACTTGTCCATCTAACATATTTAACTGTTTCATTTGCATACCTCCATAACGAAATATGTATTTGATTATATTATGCTTAACCATTTATGCCTAATATTTAGACTCGTAGGGAGGAAGTTACTATAAACAAAAAAGCTAAGATATGTTAATATCTCAGCTTTTAACGTATGATTTCAATCATTGATAATATTTTGCATTTATTTTTAATAACGCGATTTACAATCTAAATTTTTGAAATATACAATACGTATCATCAATTCAATATGATACTTTATATATCGCTTTGTATTTTTAAAGGGTTATTTACTTAATACACCAGTTTCTTGTAAATAAGCTTCATAAGATATTTCTTTTGATAAACCACCAGTAGGGTTTAAGTCAATTACTCGGTTTGCAATTGTATTGATAAATTCAAAGTCATAAGATGTGAAAATCATAGAACCTTTGAAATTTTTCAAACCATCATTTACTGCAGTAATACTTTCTAAGTCTAAGTGGTTTGTTGGTTCATCTAGCAATAGAACATTCGCGCTAGATAACATCATTTTACTTAACATACAGCGTACTTTCTCTCCACCAGATAAAACACTAGCTTTTTTCTTAACTTCTTCGCCACTAAATAACATACGACCTAAGAAACCTCTTAAGAATGTTTCAGTTTGTTCATCTTCAGGTGCATATTGACGTAACCAATCAACTAAATTCATATCTACACCTTCAAAGTAGTCAGAGTTATCTTTAGGGAAGTAACTGCGGGAAGTTGTGACACCCCATTTTACTGATCCTTCGTCTGGATCCATTTCACCTGCAAGTATTTTAAGTAAAGTAGTTTTCGCAATTTCACTATCTCCAATTAAAACCGCTTTATCATTAGGGTTCATTGTGAATGAAATGTTGTCTAACACTTTATTACCATCAATCGTTTTTGATACATTTTCCACAAATAGCAAGTCATTACCAATTTCACGTTCTGGCGTGAATTTTACGTACGGATAACGGCGTGAAGAAGGTTGAATATCGTCTAATTCAATTTTTTCTAGTTGTTTTTTACGACTTGTTGCTTGTTTAGATTTAGATGCATTTGCAGAGAAACGAGCAACGAAATCTTGCAATTCTTTAATTTTTTCTTCTTTTTTCTTATTTTGCTCTTGTGCCATTTTCATTGCTAATTGACTTGATTGATACCAGAAATCATAGTTACCAACATAAACTTTTATTTTTCCATAATCTAAGTCTGCAATATGTGTACATACATTATTTAAAAAGTGTCGGTCATGTGATACCACAATTACTGTATTTTCAAAGTTAATTAAGAAATCTTCTAACCAGCTTATCGCAGGTATATCTAAACCGTTGGTCGGTTCATCAAGTAGGAGTACATCGGGCTTGCCGAATAAACTTTGAGCTAATAATACTTTTACTTTTTGATTATTTTCTAATTCAGCCATTTTTTTATCTTGTAAATCAGCAGATATACCCAATCCAGATAATAAAGAACCTGCATCTGCTTCGGCATTCCAACCGTCCATTTCAGCAAATTCGCCTTCTAATTCTGCAGCCCTGATTCCATCTTCATCACTGAAATCTGGTTTCATATAAATCTCATCTTTTTCTTTCATTACTTCATATAAACGTTCATGACCTTTAATCACAACATCTATCACACGTTCATCTTCATAAGCAAAGTGATCCTGTTTTAAGATTGCTAAACGTTCGTCTTTTCCCATAGATACATGACCTGATTGTGCATCCAACTCACCAGATAAAATCTTTAAAAATGTTGATTTTCCAGCACCGTTGGCTCCAATCAAACCATAACAATTTCCTTCTGTAAATTTAATATTTACATCCTCGAATAATTTACGATCACCAAACCGTAAACTTACATCAGTAACTTGTAACATGCATTTGCTCCTTTACGTTAATCTACCGGACAAATTATAACACACTTAAGAAGGAGTTTCGACCATTCACAATGAGGTGATGCTTGTTTCTTTATAGCATGTTATAATAGTTAAGAATAAATTTAAGTACGAAGGAGAACAGTATGGCCCAAGAAGAGAAAAATATTGTAGGTTCCATTGAATTTCTTGAAGTCGTTGGATTAGAAGGATCTACTTACAAGTTACAAGGACCAAACGGAGAAGAAGTTAAACTCAATCAATCAGAAGTTAATGAAGAAGACGAGTTAACGATAGGCGAGGAATATAGTTTCTTCATTTATCCTAATAGATCAGGTGCATTGTTTGCGACACAAAACATGCCAGACATTACTACTAGCAAATATGATTTTGTGAAAGTATTAAAAACCGACCGAGATGGTGCACATGTCGATGTAGGTCTTCCAAGAGAAGTTTTAATTCCATGGATAGATTTACCAAAAGTCAAAGATGTATGGCCGACACAAGGTGATGAATTATTAGTTACTTTGCGTATTGATAGTGAGAATAATATGTATGCTCGACTAGCAACTGAGACAATTGTTGATTCGATGTACACGCCAGTACACGATGATACATTACAAAATAAAGTTATTGAAGCAAGACCATACAGAGTTTTAAGAGTCGGAAGCTTTATGCTATCCAAAGATGGCCATAAAATATTCGTACATGAATCTGAACGTAAATCTGAACCTCGTTTAGGTGAAAAACTAGAAGTTCGTATCATCGGACATAATGAAAAAGGGGAGCTTAACGGTTCATTTTTACCATTTGCACATGAAAGACTTGACGAAGATGGTCAACATATTTTTAATTTACTCGTAGAATATGATGGTGAGCTTCCATTTTGGGATAAATCAAGTCCTGAAGCGATTAAAGAAGTATTCAATATGAGTAAGGGTGCATTTAAGCGCGCAATTGGCCATTTATATAAAAACAAAATTATAACTATTGAAACTGGTAAAATTGCATTAACTAATAAAGGTTGGAGTAGAGTCGAAGATTAGTTTCTACTATATAAAATAGTGTTTAGATACTTATAAATTAAATTTATCCTGTACTACATAAATCGTTGTGTAGTACAGGATTTTTTTGTTTTTATATTACAAAACAAACGTTTTTTGTAATATTTATATTTTTTACAAATACCGTCATATCAACATTTCAAAAATCATAGCATTCATAGAATCTCTTATTGTGAATTTTGTAAATGAGGTCAATAAATACTTAACAAAAGATTTACATTATCTATATTTGTATTTAATAAAAGGTGTGTAGTATAGGAACTGTAAGAAATACATATAACTTTTGGGTTATTCACTTATTAGGAGGATGTTTCAATGAAAAAATGGCAATTATTTGGTACTACTGTAATCGGCGCTTCACTTTTATTAGGAGCTTGTGGTGGTGGAAATAGCGATTCTGGTAAAGGAAGTGGAGAAGTTAAAGGTGATGGTTCATCTACTGTAGGTCCAATCATTGAAAAATTAAATGAAAAATTCGCAAAAGATAATTCAGATGTAACTGTATCTAATGGTACAGCTGGAACTGGTGGCGGTTTTGAAAAATTCATTTCAGGCAGCACTGATTTCTCAAATGCATCTAGACCTATAAAAGACGAAGAAAAGAAAAAATTAGATGATAAAGGTATTAAATATGATGAGTTTAAAGTTGCTCAAGATGGTGTGACAATTACTGTAAATAAAGATAACGACTTTGTAGATGAACTTACTAAAGAACAATTAAATGAAATCTACTCAGGCAA
Source organism: Staphylococcus sp. HMSC034G07 (assembly GCF_001835975.1). NCBI lineage: Bacteria > Bacillati > Bacillota > Bacilli > Caryophanales > Staphylococcaceae > Staphylococcus > Staphylococcus sp. HMSC034G07. Next base: position 355,694 of record NZ_KV826609.1, on the reverse strand, counting down.
AGCAAAAACATGGAAAGACGTTAATTCAAAATGGCCAGACAAAGAAATCAAAGCATTTTCTCCTGACCAATCTCACGGTACTTACGATTTCTTCTCTGAAGAAATTATGGACAAAAAAGATATTAAAGCAGAGAAAAATGCTGATACAAATACAATTGTTCAGTCAGTAGAGAAAAATAAAGATAGTGTCGGCTATTTTGGTTATAACTTCTATAAACAAAATAAAGACAAGCTAAAAGAAGTTAAAATCAAAGATGAAAATGGTCAATTAACTGAACCAACTAAGAAAACAATTCAAGATGGTTCTTACGCATTAAGTAGACCACTTTATATCTACACTAACGAGAAAAAATTAAAAGATAATGAAGGATTCCAAGACTTCATGAAATTTGTCATGAAGGATAAAGGAAAATCAGCTGAAGACGCAGGATTTGTTGCCTTACCTGAAAAAGATTACACTGAACAACAAAGCAAATTAAAAGACATCATTGGTAAAGATAGCGACAAAAAAGACAGCAAAAAAGAAGATAAATAAACATAATAGCAATTTTAAAGTTGGGATTCAGGAAGTAGATAGACAAATAGCATGATTAAGTTATCTATCTACTTCCAAGTTCAATTTATCTAGCGTTTAACAATATAGTGAAAATCGCTATGTTGCTAAACACTAGATGATGAACAATCCCGACTTTTATTTTAAATATTGGGAGTCTATAAGAAAGAAGGGTATTTACATGGCTAATCAGAATACTTCTGTTAGTGAAATGATTGCTAAAAACAATGCTAAGAAAAAAGGTATTAGCGATAAAATTGTACCGATCATTCTGGGAATCATTGCAATTTGCTCAATTTTAGCAACAGTAGGGATAATCGTTACATTATTAACAGAGACCATTACATTTTTTACACGTGTTCCAATTACTGAGTTTTTATTCTCCAAAGATTGGAATCCATTCTCATCAACACCACAATATGGCATTTGGGCATTGATCTTAGGTACGCTTAAAATAACAGTTATTGCAACAATTGTTGCTGTTCCTTTAGGATTAGGCGCTGCTTTATATTTAAGTGAATATGCTTCTACAAGAGTGAGAAAAATAATAAAACCGATTTTAGAAATATTATCTGGGATACCAACAATTGTTTTCGGCTTTTTCGCTTTAACATTTGTTACCCCTGTACTCCGTGCAATATTTCCTGAATTAGGTAGTTTCAATTCAATTAGTCCAGGTATTGTCGTAGGCGTTATGATTATTCCACTAATTTCGAGCATGAGTGAAGACGCGATGTCATCTGTGCCAAATAAAATGCGTGAAGGTGCACTCGGTTTAGGCGCAACAAAATTTGAAGTTGCCACAAAAGTGATATTACCAGCTGCTACTTCAGGTATTATGGCATCTATCGTATTAGCTGTCTCACGTGCAATCGGGGAAACGATGATTGTATCACTTGCAGCAGGTAGTACTCCAAGTTCTTCATTAGATTTAACCGGATCTATCCAAACGATGACTGGATATATTGTACAAGTTGCAACAGGAGATGCGACATTTGGCTCAGATATCTATTACAGTATCTATGCTGTTGGTTTCACACTATTCTTATTCACACTTGTGATGAATTTAATTTCACAATGGATTACGAAACGCTTTAGAGAGGAGTATTAAAATGGCAGAGACAAATACTAAAGCGCTTGTTAATCAACAAAAAGTTGAGAAAAAACTTTCCAGTAGGTTAGCAACAAATAAATTCAATAAATGGGCATTTTTCACATGTACTTTAGTAGCCTTACTTTTTTTAGCTGCTTTAATTATAGATACACTCATTAAAGGTGCAGGGCATTTAACACCGTCGTTCTTCACCAATTTCTCATCTTCTACGCCTTCAATGGCCGGTGTGAAAGGCGGTTTAATCGGTACAATTTGGTTAATGATTACTATTATTCCAATTTCAATTATATTGGGTGTAGGTACAGCAATTTATTTAGAAGAATATGCTAAAGATAATGCATTAACAAGTTTTATTAAAGTTAGTATTTCAAACTTAGCTGGTGTACCTTCAGTCGTTTTTGGTTTACTTGGTCTCACTATTTTTGTAAGAGGTATGGGTATAGAAGCGCTTGCTTTAAGTAACTCTGTACTTGCTGCGGCTTTAACTATGTCGTTACTTATCTTACCAGTCATTATCGTTGCAAGCCAAGAAGCCATCAGATCGGTACCAAGCTCTGTTAGAGAAGCTTCATATGGCTTAGGTGGAAACAAATGGCAAACGATTCGTCGCGTTGTATTACCAGCAGCGATTCCTGGTATATTAACAGGCTTCATTCTAGCATTATCTCGTGCATTAGGTGAAACTGCACCACTCATACTCATTGGTATACCAACCGTATTATTAAGTTTACCTTCAAGTGTATTCGACCAATTCCAAGCGTTGCCAATGTCGATTTACAATTGGGCAAAACTACCACAAGATGAATTCCAAAATGTTGCGTCGGCCGGTATCATTGTCTTGCTAGTGATTTTACTGCTAATGAACGCAATCGCAATATTCTTAAGAAACAAATACAGTAAAAAATATTAATGTTATTTCAAAATCAAATTTAATTAAGCGGTTATTTTGGGGAAAATTATAACTTTATAGTTTATAACATAATCGCAAAAGGAGTTTTAATTATGACTAAAGATACAATTAAAGAAGAAAAATCAAAAATCGCAGAACATACAAATCAAGATTCTGCACCAATTGCATCGATTGATAGAGAAACAAATAAAAATGACAATAAAATTCCTGATAGTGAGAAAAAAATAGTCTATTCTACAAAAAATTTAGATTTATGGTATGGCGATAATCATGCTTTAAAAAACATCAATCTAGATATTTTAGAAAATAATGTCACTGCAATCATAGGACCATCAGGTTGTGGTAAATCTACTTATATTAAAACATTAAATAGGATGGTAGAACTTGTGCCATCTGTTAAAACAGCAGGTAAAATCATTTACCGTGATCAGAATATTTTTGATGAAAAATATTCTGTTGAAAAATTAAGAACAAATGTAGGAATGGTTTTCCAACAACCGAACCCATTCCCAAAATCTATATATGATAACATCACTTACGGACCTAAAATACATGGTATTAAAAATAAAAAGATTCTTGACGAAATTGTCGAAAAATCTTTACGTGGCGCTGCAATATGGGATGAGTTAAAAGACCGCTTAGATACAAATGCATATAGCTTATCAGGTGGTCAACAACAACGTGTTTGTATCGCACGTACATTAGCAATTGAACCAGATGTTATTTTAATGGATGAACCAACATCTGCGTTGGATCCAATTTCAACATTGAAAGTAGAAGAACTCGTACAAGAGTTAAAAGAAAAATATTCAATTATTATTGTTACACATAATATGCAACAAGCTGCGCGTGTTTCTGATAAAACAGCATTTTTCCTTAACGGTTATGTAAATGAATACGACGACACTGATAAAATCTTCTCTAATCCTTCAGACAAACAAACAGAAGATTATATCTCTGGTCGCTTCGGTTAATATATGGTTATTAGAGAAAAATATGAAGGCCAATTAGACGAATTAATGAAAGATTTACGTCGACTTGGCCTTCACGTATATTATAATATTGAATATGCATTAAGATCGTTAAGTGAAGAGGATAGAAATTATGCGCGGCAAACGATTGCGAACGATAAGGATATTAATGCCTTAGAAACAGAAATAAATGAAAAAGTGATTATGTTAATCACCAAACAACAGCCTATTGCTACTGATTTAAGATTAATGATGGCTGCACTAAAAATCGCTTCTGATTTCGAAAGAATAGGTGATAATGCCGCAAATATTGCTGAAATTAGATTACGCGCTAAAATCACCGATGAATATGTGCTTACAAGATTGAATACTATGGGTAAACTCGCATTATTAATGTTAAAAGATTTAGATGATGCAGTAAAAAGAGATGATGTCACTTTAATTAAGGAAATTATCGAACGTGACGAAGATATAGATGATTTATATAAAAATATCGTTAACACAACTTATTTAATAGATAACGACCCTTTTGTTGCAGGACAAGCACATCTAGCAGCTAGACATTTAGAACGTATTGGTGACCACATTAGCAATGTTGCAGAAAGTATTTTTTACTTTGTTACAGGTGAACGTTACGAATCATATGATTAAATACAAATAGCACGATGTCGAATATTAGCTACATCCAGTTGGAAATCCGGATTTGCTTATTTTATCGGCATCGTGCTTTATCTTTGTTTATATTATAGTTATTGATCTTCAGCCTCGATTTCATCTGTAAGTTGTTCTAACTCATCTACCAAGTTACCTATATATGCAATTGTCGCTTTTAGTGGTTGATCCGTGCTAATATCAATACCAGCTAATTGAGCTAATTCGGCAGGTGATTGGCTACCTCCTGCTTTCAATGTAGTTAACCAATCATTCACAGCAGGTTGTCCCTCTTGTTGAATACGTTGTGACATTACCGTACCAATTGTTAAACCAGCAGAATACGTATACGAATATAATCCCATATAATAATGTGGTTGTCTCATCCATGTAAGTTCAGCACCTTTTGTAAATTTAACACTTTCTCCAAAAAATTGAGAATAAACATCCAACATAATTCGATTCAATAACGGGGCAGTCAATGATTCACCATCATCAACTTTTTTATATACCTCGCGTTGATACGCTGCTTCTAGTAAGTGCGTTACCATATTGTGATAATAAGTTCTAGAAACGATAGAACCAATTACCCAGCGCTTAAATTGAGCATCACTACTGTTTTTGAATAAATAATTTGCCATTAGCATCTCATTCATTGTCGATGGTGCTTCTACAAAATACATGGACGGTTCTGATTCTAAATAATTTTGATGACTTTGTGCTAAGGTAAAATGACCAGCATGACCTAATTCATGTGCTAAAACAAAGGTTTCAGTCATTTTTCCAGTCCAAGAAATAAATATATATGAATGTGTAGCATATGGACTTGCACAATACGCACCAGTATCTTTACCTTTATTTTGAGCAAAATCTATCCATCTATCTTGATAGGCCGTTTCAACCATATTTAAATAATCTTTACCTAAAACATTTAATGCACCATAAATATACTTTTTAGAATCCTCAATAGAGATATCGGGTTCGTAATTAGGATCTATAGATATTTTTAAATCTTCAAAATGCATGACTTCTAAGCCATGAACACGTTTAATCAATTTTGCATATTTTTGCATAATAGGTGCTAAATCACTCATAATAACATCAATTTGGCGATCAAACATATCTCGATTAATTTCTTGATCTTGTAGTAGGTAATCTATTACAGAATCATAACCGCGTAGATCTGCTTCAATTTTTTCTTGTTGTACTTGCATATTATATGTCGCAGCAGTTGTATGTTGATACTTATTTAATGCATCGCTAAATTTTTTGAAACTAATTCTTCTAAATGCTTCTTCTGGATGATCTTCATATTCATTTTCAAAAGTAGCATAATCTAAAGAGTATGTTTTGCCTTTATATTCAAATGAGTCAAAATCTATATCTAACATCTTCGTGATACCATATAATTCAAAAGGGCGTTCAAACACTGATGATAAACTTGCTAATGTTTTTTCAACTTCAGGACTAAGTTGATAAGGTTTGCGTGCCTTTAATTTTTCCAAAAAATGTGGGTATTTAGATGTTGAGATAAAACGCTTGAACGTTTCATCTGAAAGTGCCAATATTTCGGACTCAACAAATGATAATTCACTGGCAATTTTCCCATAAGTATTTGAAAATTTAGCACTTAATGTTTGTGCATGTTCATTTGTTGTATCCACACTTAATCTCAACTCTGCATAATTTGCCATTTTATCTAATTCAATCAGAATATCAGAATATATAGCCAATGCCTTTTCAATTATAGTAGGATTATCCAATTGATGAACATAGTTTTCATTAAATGTTTTAGCAGCAGCTGTTGTTTTTTCTAAAGTTTGATAAAATGCTTCATCAGAAGAAAACAGAGCTGAAATGTCCCAAGTTATTTCATCAGAAACTTCATTTCTAAGTGGTAAAGTATCCGCCATTTAATCACTCCTAGTTATGTATAATAAATTCAATTTTAATTATACATGAAATCACCTTGTAAGATACAATTGTGCGTTTATATGCTAAATTCGCATCAGAAAACAAACTTTCTACTTGAACAAAACAAATGTTAATTGACGTGATTAATGCAATATTTTAATATATTATTATACGACTCAAGATGGATATGATATATAATTTCGTTTAGTATAATAATATTGTTATAATTACAAGTATGTCGATTTTTATAAGGAGCGCTATAAATGACTATTTTTGATTTACCCAATTTTTTATGGATTACAGTGGTAGCTGTTATAATAGTTACATTATTCTGTACACTTGTTTTAAATAAATGGTTTACATCAGCTATTTTAACATTTGTAATTTTAGCTATTGCTGCATTCTTAATACCTAATTTCGAAAATATTACTTACGAGCCATTATTAGGATTTGCTGCATTTATGGCGGTACTAAGTTTAATCATGAGCTTTTTAATTTGGTATTTCACACGTGACTTTAGACGTAAACGTCGAGAAAAAAAGGCGCTTAAAGAAATGCGAAAACGTGGTATCTCACCTGAAGACGAAGCACATGAGTTTAAAAGAAGAAAATAATTATTTAAATATAACATAGAAAATTAATCCCATAATAATTGCGTCAACTAATATGGTTAAAAGTCCCAGACATATTTTGTCTCAGGGACTTTTTTTATACTGCTATAAATTATGTAAAAAGTTATTATTGACCCTAACGTTCCGTTAAAGATTATAGTTATTATATAAGGAGGTAAATTAAATGCAAATGACAGTTAAACAGATTGCAGATTTAGTAGGTATCAGTGTGCGTACGTTACATTATTATGATGAAATTCATTTATTAAATCCTACCAAACTGTCTAAATCGGGGTATCGGCTATATTCAGAAGCAGACTTAGATAAACTACAACAAATATTATTTTTTAGAGAGCTAGATTTTCCTCTTAAAAAAATTAAATCAATCATTGCTAGTCCATCCTTTGATAGACAAGAAGCCTTAAAAATGCACAAACAATTGCTTATAGATCGAAAAAATCGAACCGATCAAATGATTCAAACAATCGATCAAACGTTACGCTATATGAGGGGAGAAATAACTATGACAAATGAAGAAAAATTCAAGGGTTTTAATTTTGACAAATTACCCAAAAGCTATGATGAAGAAGCACGTAAAAAGTGGGGCGATTCTACCGTTACGAAAGCGAACGAGCATATCAACTCATGGTCAGATAAAGAAAAAGATGTAAAAACTAAAGAAATGAATGATATCTTTTCAACTTTTGCCAATTTAAAAAGTCAATCGCCAGAATCTGTTGAAGTCCAATCAAATGTGCAAAAATGGTATGATTATTTAAATTCAAACATAAATTTTGATTACACACTAGATATCTTTGAACGTTTAGGTCACTTGTATGTCGAAGACGAACGATTCAAAGTAAATATTGATAAATTTGGAACCGGCACCGCTCAATTCATTAAAGACTCAATTGAAGTTTATGTAAAGAACAATCAATAATAATATTGCCTTTATTAAATCAAAAAAATTACGATTTGATAAAGGCATATATTTTATATGACATTATCTGTTAATTACGTTAAATAACTACGTCAAAATCAACAATAATAAATTATAGATTTACAGCAAATATTTAACATACAATCTAACTTACTGGCTATAAAGACACATGGTCGTTTGATATTTACAGTCATGAATACAGTATTAATATAACTCATAATCTAATTTAAACAGAAACTAAAATATAAATTAATGCAAAATAGGTGCCCTATATCAAAATATACATAACTTCCTATAATATATATTATGTAAACTAAAATATTAACTGAAATATGTATGCCGATTTTCGTCTTATTTAAAAGATATTTATCACTTACTTTAATAAAGTTCAAGTATTACTTAATCTAGGTTTGATAAATCATCAAAAACTTTACGTTTAAAATGAATTGAAAACATACATTAACAACAATTTCAATTTAAATATGTCTATGTTAGTCATCATCACTATATGTATTTAGTTTCATTCATTTGCTTTTAATTTTTCAACAGCAATGCTCAATATATAATCTTACTGTAGAGATCTAAATACCGATAACAAATTTATAAACAAATTATTGTTCGCTCATTTGCAACAATGTCTACATTGATACACAAAAACGAAGTTCAACGTTCAAAAATCAACTTCTCAGCGTTTCAAAATGATATAGCTTTATTAAAATAATTACAATTTTAAAAAATATAAGCGAGAATGCTATCAAACATTACTCGCAATAATCTTTAACTGTATGGTTTTTAATTAAACCTATAATATTTATAGTTTACATAACATAAATAAAGTAAACCATAAATACCAATTACTTTAAGTACTATATAAATATAAATGGTGTTAAAACAGAAAATTAAGTTTCAACACCATTTATCAAAATTTTTGTATTAATTATCACAGTATAAATAATCTCTTGTCATTGGAAGTTCATTATTAACACCTTTTGTGATTAAAAATTGATGCAAATCGGAAACACCACATGTGAAGTTTGCCGCACATGCATTTAAATACAAACGCCACATTCTTATAAATCGCTCATCAAATTGTTCGCGTACTTTATCTATATTTGCTTCAAAATTTTCTGCCCAGTTACGTAAAGTTAAAGTGTAATGCCTTCTTAAGCTTTCTACATCTACAATTTTCAAGTTATTCTGTGACATATTGTCAACTAATGCTCTTATTGAAGGAATTGCACCTCCGGGGAAAATATATTTAGTGAGAAAGTGGTTACCTTCTACTTCAACAAGTCCAGTAATACAATGTAACAATGCCACACCACCATCGTTCAATAACTTATGTGTATTTTCCATGAATATAGGAATATGATCATGCCCAACATGTTCTAACATGCCTACACTTACAATTCGATCAAAAGTTCTTTTTTCATTAATAAGTTCTCTATAATCCATTAACTTAACATCCACCTGGCCGATCAAACCTTCAGCCTTTATGCGCTCTTTTGTTTTGATATATTGTTCTTCACTTAATGTAATACCTAATGTTTGAACATTATATTGTTTTGCAGCTTCAATAATAAGATGTCCCCATCCAGATCCAATATCCAATAAACTCTGGCCAGACTGTAAATTTAACTTTTTTAATATATGGTTAATCTTGTTAACTTGAGCGGTATATAACGAATCTGCTTTCGTTTTAAAATATGCACATGAATAATTCATCGTTTTATCTAACCATAAGCGATAAAAATCATTGCCTAAGTCATAATGAAATGAAGCATTTTCTTTAGCAATTTTTTTAGTATTTTTATATTTTTTTCGAGAATGCACGTGCTTTTGCTTAGGTTTATTTATAAAACTTCTTTGTTGTGAAAAAATGGATTCCATAATATATTCTAAATCCCCATCGACTTCAATATCTTTATCCATATAGCCTTCAGCTAATGCAATCATGGGATTTGTTTTTAGCAGTTTTTTATTTAGCGGTTTGTTAAAAATTAAATGGAATTTAGCAACTCCATCGTTATAATTTACCACTGAACCATCCCAAAACGTTACACTAAACGGTTCAGTAGCTAAATTTTTTAGTATTTTTTTATAAATTGATTTTTGAATCGAAATACCCATTAATCAAACACTCCCTAACGTAAAATGAATATTTATTTTAAAACCCTATATCTTATACATTGGACCTAAATATTGATTAAATCAAACAAAACAGATTACTTTGCTATTCGTTTTTGTTAACATAACATTATTATGATTTACCAAAGTGTTGAATTCTTTCATTACGGGTAAATGTTATTAAGATTGGAGTGTAAAACATGCAACAAAAAACGGGAATTAGATGGTCCAGTTTATTAATTGGTGTTTTCTTCTTGATTATAGGTGTTTTTATCATTAGTTTTCCTGAAGAAAATTTATTTGCTATTACTTGGCTAATAGGTATTTTATTCGTTATTAACGGTTTCATTGAAATTTTTGTGAGACGCATTATGAAACAAGCTACGCAAAAGGGTTCAAATTTGCTGATTGTCTTAGGTATTATCAACATCATCATCGGCATGCTTATATTATTTAATGTAGTAACAAGTACGACATTTATTGTTTACTTATTTGCTATATGGTTTATTATTAATGCAGTTTTAAATATGTTTACAATTACACCCGCAGAAGGTTCAAACAAACGATTTCATATGGTATCTATCTTATTAAATATTATAGAAATTATATTGGGTGTAATATTATTATTTAATCCATTGATCGCTGCTGTTATTATCGCTGTATTTATGAGCGCAGTTTTCTTTATTATTGGAATAACTTATCTCATAGACGCCTTACGTTAATTTATTCTTTTAAAAATGCATTTAAAATGTAAATGTATAGTAAGCACATTTTAAAATTATAATAAATTAATAATATATTATAAGAATTTACTATTTCAATTATAGAATAAAATAATATTGCGTTTCTTATGAGTGAGTTATATACTAAAAATGTGGAAACAACCAGAATAGACATCGCATGATTATCCACATAAAAGGAGTGGGCAGAAATCTAATTTTCAGCCGCGGCAAAAATGACTAGAATTGAAAAATTATTAGGGTTTATCAGAGCTTCAGTTCAGTCATCTATTGCCAAAATAAAATGAAGTTCGGCGAATACATTATGTCGCTGCCTTTTTTGAACATAAGAAAGCATACTGGCTTAGGGCTTATATACCAGTATGCTTTCTTTTTTATTTTTTATTTTTTAATTTTTTTCCTAATATTGTTAAGCGTATTGAATAACTTATATTTTGTTTTTTTGATTGGTTTATAAAAATCACCAATTAATTCTTCGATTTGTACACCGAAACCACGCTTAAATCGGTAAACACCATAGTCTTCACTATTTTCAGTGAAGTCACCAGATAAGCCATAGAAATTATAACGACCATATCCGTGATCAAAACAATAATTAATCATAAACCAATGCATCATATATGGTCCCATATATTGATTGTATTTCTCAGATGATCCACCTGAGAAGTAATTCACTTCATATGCATTAGCAAAATATACGCCTGCTGCAAGATTTAAGATTGAGCCATCTGTCTGTCTTAATTCACTCGCATGTAATAATTCTTTTTTATCATGTTCAATTTGTTTATCGATTTCAGCAATTTTTTTCAATTGCTTGTCAGATTTATTCTCATTTTGCATCATTTGATCTCTACGTGCTTCTTTTTCATTAATACTTTCTTGTGTATGCGTAACATATTCATCTAAATCAATATAAGCTAGAGGAATCAAAGCTTTATCCCCATAATTATCTATGAAATTATAGAAATATTCATCCGTTTTGGATACAAAACCAGCACGTTTTTCAGTTTCACGATAAAGTGATAAAAAGATATCAAATTCTTCTCTTTCTAAAAATCTTACTCTCACGCCGAAATTAATAGCTTTATTTATATTTCGTTTTCTTTGACTATCAAACTGTTTTTTTAATGACGCAGGTGTTTTACCATCTAAATTAAGCACACCCATCCATCTAACCTGACTTGATGTATCATATTCTGTTGTAAACCCATGATGCGTATATCCATGAGATTTAAATAAATTAACAAGCGCATCATTTTCTTGATGATCAGCCATTGGATGAATATCTTTATCATAAATTTGGTATATCCAATAAGGATCCATTTTTACATATAAGCAATTTTGTTTTTGAAGATAAGTATCTAATTCACGTAAATAGAAATCAACTAAACCTAAATCTTTATAATCCATGACTGGACCACGGTTTGAATAATAAACATAGCTTCCCATAGTTGGGATTTTAGAGAAAAGACTAGCTGCGATAACTTGATTATCATCATCTTTTAAGCCTAATAAAACAACTTGAAAACCATCTTCTTCTCTAGTAGCTATATTTTCTTTTACTTGAAAGTAATGACTCTCTAATGCTGGATTTTGTACAAAATTGTCAAATTCTTTGACAGTTAACTCTGTAAATTTCATTATAGCTAGTTCCTTTCTAAATATAATACGTATTACTTTTTATCTTTTAATCCCTTTAACATTGTATAAATTTTGTACATTGGCTTATTGATTGGTTTTATAAAATCACCAACATATTCAACTACATCAGCGTTGAATCCTTTTTTAAACTTCACAACACCTGCATCTTCTGCTTCTTCCGAAAAATCACCACTAATGCCATAGAAGTTATATCTATCGATATTATTATCGATTGCATAATTAATCATTTTCCATTGTATTGCATAGCTTCCTGCAAAATGTCTAAACTCGTTAGATGTTCCTCCCGCATAATACACTACTTCGTATGGATTTACGATAAAGAATGCTGCTGAAATTGGTAATTCATTACCGTGTTGTTCTTGTAATGATTTAGCTTCATCAATCTTTTGTTGATTTGCAATAAGTTGTTTTTCTAAATTTTCTTTTTTATTATATGCTTTTTTATTTTCTGGACGTTTTTCTATATCTTTAAGCGCTTTGTTAATATCTTTACTTAACACTTCACGCTCTGACTTGAGTTCATCGATGTATGCTTCAAAATCCATATAAGCTAATGGCACTAATACACGATTCTTATAATACTTCAGTCTATTGTAATAGAAGCTGTCTTCTCTATCATCAAAATCTTTCGATTCTGAAGTATCTTCCATAAACGAACGGAAAATTGGTAATTCATCTTCGCCTAAGAATCTGACTTTCACACCATTTTTTTGAACTTTTTTTGTATTACGTTTACGCAAACTATCCATATCATTTAGGACATCTTTTGCTGTCTTATCTTTTAAATCTAAAACAGAGTGGAATCTTATTTGAATAATTGGATCAAAACCAGTTAAAAACCCTTGATGTTTATATCCAAGTTGCTTCATTTTATCGAAAATCCAATCATGACCAGCATTTTCTAATACATCTCCATCATGATTTCGATATTGATATGCAAGGTATGGATCTACTCTTAAATACAATGCATTATGTTTTTTCACATATTTAGCTAATTCATTGAAAAAATAATGGACAAGTTCTTTATTTTCGAAATCAATCACCGGTCCACGATTTGTATAAAAATATTTGAATATTTTCATAACCGGTACAGCAGTTAATAAGCAGGCTGCTATAACTTCATTTTCATTATTTTTCACGCCTACCAAATGCGTTTCTGTACCTTCTGCAATTTTCAACTCATAATTCCCTACCATTTGTGTAAAATGACTGTTGGGCATATGGTCAACAAATGCACCAAACTCTTTTGCAGTTAAATTCGTAAATTTCATTTTATATACTCCTATTTGTCTATAGTACTTTATTTCGAGTTTAAACTTTAATCTTAATTATTATACAATATTCAATTATAAAACTAAATCGATACCCTAGTTAGAATTACTAAATGCTACAATTTACTTATAATTTATGTGTTGCTTTATTATAGCATTACTTTTATTTTAACAAAGAATAACTATTTAAACACAAATCTTAATTAAATTATGAAAAAATAAAAACTACTAACAAGTTTTATACTTGTTAGCAGTTTAGGTTATCTAAAATCACCTGGTTTTTAAAGACTAGCTATTTTAAGGCATCTTTTAGTGCTTCACCGATTGCTACACTAGATTGAGGATTTTGGCCAGTGATGAATTGGTTATCTGTTTCAACATGTTCTGTGAAGTTATCTTTTGGAACAAATTTAGCGCCTTGTTGCTCTAACTCTGTTTGCGTTAAAAATGGTACTTTATTTTCTAGTCCCATCGTACGCTCTTCATTATCTGTAAAGGATGTTAAAGTAACACCTTCTACAAGATATTTACCATTTTTGTCTTTTGCACCGACAAATGCACTTGGACCATGACATACAGAACTGATAAATTTGCCTTCATCTTTAAAATCAGACAATATATTCGTTAATTTTTGATTATGCGCGAAATCAAATACTGTACCGTGACCTCCTGGTAGGTATACTGCATCATATTCTGAAACATTAATGTGATCTATATTTGGCACATCACTAATTTTTTCTACAAATTGTGCGTATTTCGTTAATTCATCATTTTGAGTTGAATTTGGATCTAAAGGAATTTCTCCACCCTCAATTGAAACGATATCTACGTCGATACCTGCTTCCGTTAAAATATGATGCGGTTCACTTGCTTCCTCTAACCATAATCCTGTTGGTGTACCGTCTTCATATTGTGCTCTACTTGTTATAATAAATAAAACTTTTTTATTCACGATTGTCACCTCTTCATTTATTTAGGTTTTTATCTACTTGAACTCAGTTAGAATTCAATTCTGTGTTTCGATATTGACTATCTATTTCAAACAATACCCACCTAAAATAAACTTTACACATCAACCGTTAATTTATACATCATCTAACGCTGTTCTAATAGATTTTAGATATGCGATTGTTGATGCATTTTGATCTTGTTCAAACCGTTTAACAATTTCACTACCGATGACTACGCCATCAGCTACTTCGCTAATATCATTAACATGAGCTTTAGTTCGGATACCAAAACCTGCCACTACAGGTACATGCGCTTTGTTTTTAATTTTTTCAATTTTTCGTTTCAGCTCTGGATGGAACTTTCCATTTTCTCCTGTTGTCGCATTCATTGTAACTGTGTAGATAAACCCTTCAGCATTTTCAGCAATTTGATTGATGCGTTCATCAGATGTTGTCATAGCAACTAATGAAATAATATTAACTTTACGGTGAGGATGTCTATTTTTTAATTGTTGGACAAGTTCATGTGGCAAATCAGGTATTATTAAGCCATATACACCAGCTTTCTCACATGCGTCAAAAAAAGCGTCTTCTCCATAATGATTAATGATATTGATATACGTCATAAGTACATATTGACTGTTTATAGCATCACGATGTGCAATCAGTTCATCAAAAATATATGTGATATTCACACCTTGTTGTATAGCTCTATTACCAGCTTCCATAATTACTGGTCCATCAGCTACTGGATCTGAAAATGGCACCCCTATTTCAATAATATCCGCGCCTGAGTCACTTAATATTTTCATGTTTTCAATAAAATTTTTGTTCCCCATGATATAGGGAATAAATAATTTATGCATCACTTTCGCCACCTTGTCTCATGTAATTTCTAATTGTTTCCATATCTTTATCACCGCGCCCTGACACAGTAACAACAATGATTTGATCTTTATCCATAGATGGTGCTAACGCTTCTACAAAACTAAGTGCGTGTGCACTTTCTATCGCAGGTATAATACCTTCTGCCTGAGTGAATTTCACTAAGGCATCCATAGCTTGTTTATCGCTAGCAGTTGCATATTTAACTCTACCTATATCATGATAATATGAATGTTCCGGTCCTACACCCGGATAATCTAACCCAGCTGAAATTGAATGTGCTAATTCTATCTGTCCATTTTCATCTTGTATTAAATACATTTTCGTACCATGTAAAATACCTTCTTGTCCTTTATTTATTGCGAGTGCATGTTTGTCACTGTCAATGCCCTCACCTGCTGCTTCAACACCATATAGCGCCACATCATCTTGAATAAATGGGTAAAATGTACCAATTGCATTTGAACCTCCACCTACGCATGCAACCATCGCATCTGGTAAACGTCCTTCCTTAACTTTGATTTGATCTTTGATTTCATTACCTATAACTTTTTGGAAATCTCTCACGATAGTTGGAAATGGATCTGGACCTAAAGCAGACCCTAATAAATAATGTGTATCGTCTACATGACTCACCCAATATTGTAGCGCCTTATTAACTGCATCAGATAACGTACCCTGACCTTCCGTTACGGGTTCAACTTTTGCACCAAGTAATTCCATTCTAAATACATTTAATTCTTGTCTTTTGATATCTTCTTCACCCATAAACACTACGAGCTCCATATCAAACAATGCCGCTGCTGTCGCACTAGCAACACCATGCTGCCCTGCACCTGTTTCTGCAACTAATTTATTTTTGCCCATTCTTTTAGCTAAAAGTGCTTGACCCAAGGCGTTATTAATTTTGTGAGCACCGGTATGATTCAAATCTTCTCTTTTTAAATATATTTTTGCGCCACCTAGCGCTTTTGTATATGATGCTGCATATGTTAATGGTGTCTCTCTTCCCACATAATCTTTTAAATAATTATTCAGTTCATTCTGAAACTCAGGATCTATTTTAGCTTCTCCATAAGCTTGTTTAAGTTCTTGAATTGCTGGCATTAACGTTTCAGGGACATATTGCCCACCAAAATCACCAAAAAATCCAAATTCATCTGCTTC
Source organism: Staphylococcus sp. HMSC034G07 (assembly GCF_001835975.1). Lineage (NCBI taxonomy): Bacteria > Bacillati > Bacillota > Bacilli > Caryophanales > Staphylococcaceae > Staphylococcus > Staphylococcus sp. HMSC034G07. The sequence continues at coordinate 339,228 of NZ_KV826609.1, read as the reverse complement.
TGTCTGTATGTTTTTAACCATATTTAATTAACTCCTTTTACAAGTTCTATGATTGCTTGCATTTTATTGCTATCTTTTATACCATTTGTTTCGATACCACTTGCAATATCATAACCATTGTGATTTAAATTAAGTTTACTTATACTTTGAATATTTTTATAATTCATTCCGCCAGCTATTAAAAAATCTACATTTTTTATATCTTTTAAGATTTCCCAATCATAGGATTGGCCAGTACCACCGTAAGCAATTGAAGGTGTATCAATTATAAATTGATCAACAAAATCTTTATAATATTGAATGCCTTTTGCTAATGTATTTGCATTTTTTGCAGGCAAAGCTTTAATAATTTTTATATTACTTTTTTTCTGACGTATAAAATGGATAGTTTCTAAATTTTCTGTTCCATGTAATTGAATGGTAGTAATATTTGTATTATCTATGAGATGACTGATTGTTTGATGATCTGGATTTACTACAATTACTACTTTGTCTTTATTTTTTGGTATTAAATTTGCAAATGCCTGTATCTCATCAATTTCCACATAACGTTTACTGTTGGGATAATGAATAAAACCTATTGCATCAATATTTAAATCTTTTGCTTTATATACATCTTCAAGTGTTTTAAAACCACAAAATTTCAACTTCATCCTTTCACCTTATCTAACTTAAGACTTGGTAAAAACTGACTTAAATCATCGCATTTCATTAAAGATTCACCAATAAGCAAACCATCAATACCTGCGTTTACAATGTTTAATACATCTTGTTGATTACGTATGCCACTCTCAGAAATATAATAATAACCTGCTTTTTTATTTTCTAAAATTTCATTGGTATGCAAAACATCTGTTACAAATCGTTTTAAATCTCTATTGTTTACACCAATAATTTTGGGATTCAACTTGTAAGCACGTGCCAACTCTTGTTTATCATGAACTTCTACTAAAACTTCTAAATTTTTTGAAGTCGCGTAATCATATAATTCTTTCAACTGCTTGTCGGTTAATACATTTACAATGAGTAAAATAATAGACGCCCCTGCTTTTTTGGCAACATCAATTTGAATAGGATCAACTACAAAATCTTTACACAATACAGGTAAATCTGTGACCTGTGTCAATGTTTGTAATCGTTCGTAACTTCCGCCAAAATAATGTTCGTCTGTTAAAATTGAAACTGCATTAGCACCAAATGCTTCATACGCCCTAACTTGTTGTGTTAAATCTCTTCCTGGAAGTTCAGATAATGTCGGACTTTTTGATTTTATCTCAGCAATTACTGATAATTGATCAGCTTGTGATAACTGTGATTCAAACGTTTGTTTATGCGTGATGTCTATTTGCTTAAGGTCAGATAATTTTTTTGTATAATAACCGCTTTGTAACAATTCCTTTTTATAAGCTACGATTTCATCCAATATAGTCATACGTTTTGCCTCCCATTTTGTTGTATTGTTTGAGCGCATCTCCATTTTTAATCAGCATCTTTGCTTTATGAACACCTTCTTGAATGGAGGTAGCTTTTTCAGAAACATATAAGGCAATGCCTGCGTTCAATAGCACCACATCTCTTTTCGCGCTTTGATCTTTACCATTTAATATTTGTTTTGTGATTTCTAAATTTTCCTGGGGAGTTCCTCCTATTAAATCTGCATTTGGGGCATAATCTAATCCTACATCTGTCGCATTAATAGTATAAGATTTAATATATTTATCTTTCGTTACTTCATATAGTGTGTTTTCCCCGGATAATGTAGCTTCATCCATACCATTGGCTCCATGTAAGACGATTGCTCTCTTTCTACCTAAATCAGCTAATGTTTGAGCAATTTTATTTAACTGTGAAGATTCATAGACACCCATCACTTGATAATCTAATTTGAACGGATTAATGAGTGGTCCAGTAACGTTAAAAATAGTTGGATTACTAATGGCTTTCCTTAACGGTTGGATATGTTTCATAATTGGATATGTTTCAGTCGCATTTAAAAAAACAAGCCCTTGTGCTTTTAAATGCGTTTCTGTTTCCTCAACATTTCGCGTTGGAATACACATTGCATTTAATAAATCGGTACTCCCTGAAGCTGACGTAACACTTCTATTACCATGTTTAATCACTGGAACACCTGCACTAGCCAATACAAAAGATACTGTTGTTGAAATATTAAAGCTATTAGATTTATCTCCACCAGTCCCACAAACGCACATACTATTAGGATAAGTTGGTTGTTCAGGGTACATAGATCCTATTAAACTTTTCGACATATATGTTAATTCTGCTTGACTCGGTTCTCTCTCTGAAAAGGCTTCTAACAGTTCTCTTTTAGTATCGATTTCTAATTGATCCGTGATCAATAATTCTATAAATTCATTCATTTGTGCTTGATCAAGTGGTTTATACTGTTTTATATGATTTTGTAGACTCAATATAATTGGCCTCCTCTACTATATTTAAAAAGTTACTTATGATTGCTTCCCCATATTCTGTCGCAAAAGATTCTGGGTGATATTGAATACCAAAATGTAAATAATTAATATGTTCAAATGATTGAATACTATCTTTTGTTTGAGCAGTTATTTTTAGTGTATCTGGTAACGTTTTTGGGTCACTAATCAATGAGTGGTACCTCATTATTTCAGAATATTCTGTAATATTCCGGTATAGTTTAGACTCACTTACAATCTGCATTGTATCTTTTTTTCCGTGACATATTTTTTTACTTTGGATAACATCTCCGCCGTGGTAACATGTCAATGCTTGTGATCCCAGACATACACCTAATATCGGTTTATATTTATAATGTTCAATAATATTGACTAAATGGTTAGTATCTAGCGGATGTCCAGGGCCAGGTGATATAACCAAACCATCTATTTCTAAATCAAATATATCTGCATCGTCTGGATATTTAATAATTACATCAGAAGTCTTTCCTACAATGTCGACTAAGTTATACGTAAAAGAATCGTAATTATCCACTACTAATATCATGGTGTAACCTCCAATAAACTTTTGGCTTTTAATTTTGTTTCTTCTAATTCTTTTTCAGGTATTGAATCATAGACGACACCACATCCTGCTTCTACATTGATATACGTTTCATCAATCATCATTGTACGAATCGCTAAGGCAAAATCTAGGTCATGATTACAGTTGATATATCCTATACCACCACTGTATACACCTCTTTTTTGAGGTTGTGCTTCATATATTCTTTGTATCGCTCTTAATTTAGGTGCGCCGGATACGGTACCCGTTGGTAATAAACTTGCGATTACAGTCATTGGTGAATAATTTGATTTCAGCTTTCCTGTTACCTCACTCACAATATGCATCACATGTTCATAGCGTTCTATTGACATTAATTTTTCAATTTTAGAACTAGCAATTTCACTTACTCTATGAATATCATTTCTGCCTAAATCAACAAGCATGCTATGTTCGCTTATCTCTTTTTCATCGCTGATTAACTGTTTTTCATTTTCAAGATCTTCTTTGTCAGTCGCGCCCCGTTTTATTGTTCCAGCTATTGGGTTTGTTACTACATTTTGTCCTTTCACTTTGACAAAACTTTCAGGCGAACTACCTACAATAATTGGTTCATCAAAATTCAAATAATACATATAAGGACTTGGGTTTTGTCTCTTTAAATTTTGATAAAGCTGATAAGATAATTGTTGTAAATTCATTCCAAAATCATGTTTGTACTTATATATAATTGAAGGTACAACTTGAAACATATCTCCTTGTTGTATCAGCGATTTCATTTCGCTAACAGTTTTTTTAAATTGATCAGGAGCAATATTTGACTCAATTGCTTTTGCTTTTGTGTCATTTTTTATAGGTGCAGGATATATATTTACGTCTTGTAACTCATCAACATGACGTTTGACACGGCGTGCTAATTGTTCTTCACTTTCATTTGAAAACAAGTTTGTGGATATAACATATAGATGCTCTTTGTAATGATCAAATACATATACATCCTCTACCATGTAAAATTTAGCATCGTGTTGTTTATGGTCAGCTAAATCGATTTGCTTTAATACAGGAAATTCATGTCTTACCAAGTCAAAACTACACGATCCAACAAATCCCGATACAAACGGTAATTGTGCTAAATCTTCATCTTCTATTTCTGCTTTATATTGATCTATAAAAGCTTTCAACTTTTCATATGGTGCTTCGTTTTCTATTTCATTTTGCCTATCATTGTATTGAATGACCATATTTTCATTATCTAAAGTCACGGCGCCGTACACATCAAATATTACAATTGAATAGCGTCCTTTTACTTTAGATTGTTCTGTACTTTCCAATACTATTTTTCGTTTTTTCAATCTTGCCAATGCTTCTGGTGTTACTTCAGCATTTATCCTTTGATATTGTACTTTCATTTTTATTCCTCCTCAAAAAAAAATCAGCATCCTTAAATATTAATTAAGGACGCTGATGCGCGGTACCACCTAAATTAGTAGACATTATCAGTTTCATCTACTCACTCATTTAATTATGCAATTTTAATCCAACAAAACCCAATTTCAGTATGTGTAGGTGTTAGTTTTCATCTACCACTAACTTTCTGCTTGCTACCATTCACAACTTACTACATTTTGTTTTTTTATAAAAAAACACCACACTAACGCATGCTGTAAGGACGCGTTACCGTGGTGCCACCTTAGTTAACAATTTCATTGCTCACTTTAAATGCTATTATATTATCCTCACGTTTAAAAGCCCAATTCACAATATATGTTGTGCTAATTTTCATCTGCCATTAGCTTTCTACTTGCTACAAATCATATACGCTACTTTATCTTTCAAACGACAACTATCGTTGCAAAATGAATTAACTAGAATAATACAAGTATCATTTAATTTTGTCAACTCTTATTTTAAATTTCTTCAATTTATTTAAAGTTACTTAGTGACTAACCTTTTTAAATATATAGCCTTTGTTTTAGTTAAATCATTTCGAATCAAAAGTGTTTTAAAATCGTGTCCTTATATGTTAAGTCTGTTTATGAAATAGAAATTGAAACACGTATTGCGAATTAACTTCACCTACTATACAATGTTACTATTCTGAAAATTTTGATAGAGGTGGTCAGCAAAATGAAACAAATACTTTTTGTAGGTTTAGGCTTAATTGGTGGTAGTCTGGCCAGTAATCTAAGATATTATCATAATGACATTGAAATTACTGCATATGATGCAGATCGCTCTCAACTAGAAAAGGCTTTATCTATTGGAATTATTGATTATCAATCTAGTGATTATAAAGCCTGTGTAGAAAATGCAGATATTATTATTTATGCCACGCCTGTGCAACAAACAATCAAATATTTACAAGCACTACCAAACTATCAAACGAAGCCTAATGTCATCGTTACTGATACTGGCAGTACTAAATTGACAATTTTGCAATATGAGCAATATCTTTTAAATCACAATATCCACTTAATTGGTGGTCACCCAATGGCAGGTAGCCATAAGTCCGGTGTGCTCAATGCAAAGAAACATTTATTTGAAAATGCTTTTTATGTTTTAGTTCACGATGAACCTGCAAATGATAAAGCTTTTGATGAAATACGTTTATTACTTAGTACAACAAATGCTAAATTTATTGCTACCAATCCAAAAGAACATGATTTTGTAACAGGCATTGTTAGTCATGTCCCTCATATCATTGCATCGAGTCTCGTGCATTTAAATGCAAACCATGCGTCCCACTCTTCACTTGTTAAGACACTTGCTGCTGGAGGTTTTAGAGATATTACAAGAATTGCAAGTGGCAGTCCAATTATGTGGCGTGATATTACCATTGAAAATAAAAATACCATCGTTGATATATTAAAGGAATGGAAATCACAAATGGAAGATGTCATCACGCTCGTTGAAGAAAATAAACCGGAGGCGTTATATGATTTTTATAATGACGCAAAAGTATATAGAGATGAATTGCCACTTAAATCACAAGGAGCACTGTCTATAGAGTATGATCTTTATGTAGATATTCCTGACAAACCAGGTATGATCAGCCAAGTAACACACATCTTAAGTTTACATAATATTTCTATAAGCAACTTAAGAATATTAGAAGTTCGTGAAGATATTTATGGTGCATTAAGAATTAGCTTTAAAAATCCTGAAGACCGAAAAAAAGGCGCTGAAGCATTAAGCGACTTTGATACTTATATTGAATAGACTTTATCTTATCTTTATAATTTAATAACTTCATTGTGATTGTGTTAAGTAATTGCTTAATTTAATTTTTCTTTGCACAAATGCAAAACTTGAAAAAACATTTAAGTCAGTTACTTATTTAGAATCTGTTAAATATTAATTAGTTCAATGTCAAAATAAAAACGTTTTTGTATATGACCAAATATGAGCCTAGCGCAAGATTTCTAATAAAACTTGCGCTAGGCTCATATCATTTAGTTCTTTTGTCGATTGCATTTGAATTAAAACTATCCAATATATCAAACGCTGTGCTACATATTTAATTTATCAATTTCCCTTCTTCTTCTTGTATCATCTCTATAATTTCATTACCTTCATTCATAAGTGCAACTTTTGGACTATGATTTAATGCTTCTTCTGCTGTAACTTGTACATAAGACATGATAATAATAATATCATTTACTTGAACAAGCCTAGCAGCTGCACCATTTAGGCATATTTTTCCACTATTACGTTCTCCTTCAATCACATAGGTTTCTAATCTTTCTCCATTGTTATTATTCACAATTGCAACTTTCTCATTTGGTAATATATCTACCGCATCTAAAATATTGCGATCTATCGTGATACTTCCTACATAATTAAGATTAGCTTCTGTTACACGTGCACGATGTATTTTTCCATTCATCATAGTTTTTATCATTTGTTTTATACTCCTGTTCAAAAAATTAATTTTACATTTTTAGTTGATTAACACTTTATTATTTATTACTATCATAAGCATATCTATTATAATTTTATTTTCTAAATAAACGGAGGTCAACTATAAATGAAAAAGATAGGTATTATTGGTCCTGGCGCTGTCGGTAGTTGTATCACAGTTCAACTTTTAGCAACAGAACATAAAGTCTATTTAATTGGTAGACGTAATGCGTGCATTACCTATCAAGATCCTTCGAAAAATGTAAATATGACACTTAATGTTGTTACAGCATCGGACATTACCGAACCATTAGATATTATATTCATCGCTGTTAAAATCCCACACTTAGATGGATTATATAAACAAATTAACCATTTAACTCAAGATACTACTATTGTTATATTAGCTCAAAATGGATATGGACAACACTTTAAGCTCCCCTTCCCAAATATGTATCAAGCTGTAACTTATATTAGTGGTCAAAAGACTGATCAACACGTGATTCACTTTAGAGATGAGATACTTCACTTACAACGAGATGATAACACAGAGTCATTGAAAAAAACATTAGCTTCAAGTGGACTTTCACTTGTGTTACATAAAAACATTGAAGTGGAAATATGGTATAAACTATTAGTAAATCTAGCAATCAATACAGTTACTGCGCTTGGAATACAGCCTGCTTCTATACTCAAACAACCTCATATTTATTCGCTATGTGTATCACTATTAAAAGAAGGTTATATAATAGCTAAACACTCTGGTATTAATTTTTCTGAGGATGTTATTGATGAAATAATGACAATTTATCAAGGTTATCCAGATGATATGGGAACAAGCATGTATTATGATGTACTTGCAAATACTCCATTAGAAATCGATGGAATACAAGGTTTTCTATATCGACAAGCGCGAAAGTATAAATTAACGACACCGCACCTAGATACGATTTATGCTTTATTATTATCTAGACATCATGTTTTTTCAAATAATTCATAGTAAGCATGTGCACCCTATTATTTTATACATGCTTCTTATGCTGATATTATATTTACAGTTTGGTGGGTGTGTGTTTATTTTATCCTTACGTAGTATAGACAAGACAATTCGTTAATGATGTTATAGATATATGATTTAAATTGTGTCGTTAAACGCTCACTCAATTTGATTTAATAATTATTTTTGGAACGGGCCGCCCCATATAAGCTTATTTAAAATGATACCCGTTCCACATATTGATAATGAAGTTAATTTATAACTACTTTAAATCTTTAGTTTATCATTATTCCTTTTCACATTTTATGGCCGGCCATAAGCCCTAAACGCCCATGTTTTGTACCTGCGTCTGTATAAGAGATTGCTTTAGATACGATACCCTTACCAAATTTTTGATGTAACGCGTCAATCGTTTTGGCCAATTTTTCATTTCTTTTTCTTTCGTATTCATCTATAAATAAATTCAATTGTGTATTTCGCTCATCTATAAACTGTGTGAGTGAAATACTTACTGTTCTATATAGCATTGTTGAATCACATAATTTGTCAGCTAAAGATTCTACCACCTTGAAAATCGTACCTTCTAAATTAGTTGGATCCTCTAATGTGTATTGCTTATGCACCCCTCCATGATCACTATAACCAAATGAAAAATGTATCGTCTTAGCTAATTTATTTCTTGCTCTAACACGACTCGCTACATCCTCAATTAACTCCTGCATCACTACTTTAGCTTCCTCATAACGATAATCACGCATCAATATTTGACTTTTACAAATCGAGGGATTAACTACACTATACTTGTCTCTTATTCTACTTTGATCAATACCATTCGCATGCAAGTGTAAATCCACACCTACTGTACCAAAATCCCTTTTTAAATATTGATATGGATAATGCGCTAGATCTCCTATAGTAAAAATACCGCGTTTATTCATTTTTGCTTCTGTTTTTTTACTAATTCCCCAAAATTTACTCAATGGTGAAACAGGCCAAAGTTTGTGTGGCACATCTTGATATCTCCATTCAGCAATGAAACTATTAGTATGTTTTGCTTCTATATCCATTGCAACTTTACTCAATAACATATTTGAACCAATTCCTATTGAACAATGTATACCAGTTTCTTCTAGAATTTCATATTGTAGCTTTTTGCAAAAAGATTGAATTGTACTACTAAATCTGTGATAACTATTTGTTACATCCATAAAGAACTCATCAATGCTATATTGATGTAAGTCTTCCGGAGCGACATAGCGTAAAGCAATTTTAGAGATTGCTACTGAAACTTCCAAATATTTTCTCATGCTTGGATTGATAATATATATATCATTTCTATGAGGAATTTCGAATAATCTCGATCCTGTTTTAATACCTATAGCTTTTAGTAGACCCGTAGCAGCTAATACAACTGATCCCTGTCTCTTAGTATCTGCAACAACTGCTAACTTTTCTTTCATTGGATCTAGCCCTTTTTGTATACAAGAAACACTTGCAAAAAAACTTTTCTGATCAATACACAATATATCTCTTTCCTCTAGCAGATTGTAATCATAAAATTCATACATATGACATTCCTCCCCTAATCACTTATATTATACAAGAACAAATGTTCTATTTCAACTTAAATAAGAACGTTTGTTCTTATTGTTATTTTTATAATTTTGTGAATTTTCATGCTATAATATATAAAAATAGATTAAGGTGGGATTTAAATGCCAATAGTAAATGTAAAATTGTTAGAAGGTCGCTCTGATGAACAACTAAAAAATTTAGTCACAGAAGTTACTAATGCAGTAGAGAAAACAACAGGCGCAAACAAAGAAGCTATACAAGTTGTAATAGAAGAAATGAAAACTTCTCATTATGGCGTTGCAGGAATTAGAAAATCAGATCAACAATAATTTACATACGAACATAAACATCAATATCTATTGCATCATATAGATATTGATGTTTTTTTACTTTTGCCAAATCTAACTATACATGAATGGTATGCTTAGAGAAACGTATCATGTGTAGGCATATAAAACTGTTTCAACTACATCACTTAAAGCAATTGGGTAATTTGCTGACACCCGAGGAAACTAATATGCGAAAGAGACTATAGGCAAGAATCATATTCCTAGGCAAACTGCACAATCAAAATCGCAACATTCAAAATAAATAAGGACTAATCCATTGGCACACGGATTAGTCCTTATAGCGTGAAATTTGTATTCCATTCTCATTTAAATGAATTCACTAAACTCGTTATTCATTCAAAAATTTCTGTACTTCCTTTTTATTTTTGGCTTTATCGATTTCTAACGCACTACCATCCATTGGTGATTGGATATCTTGATAAGTGTTTTGTATAGGTAAAGTAATAGAATCTACCTTTTTATCACCACGTATTCCAAAATTCAAACCAGTTTGAATGAGTGCAGAATCTGGCATATTTGTATTTAAATAACCTCTCAAAATACCCGCAACTCGAGGTAATTTAGGTAGCGTATCCAAACTCGCTAATTCTTGTTTAAGTGATTGCATGACTTGTTGCTGACGTCTTACACGACCGAAATCGCCTTCTTCATCATGTCTAAATCTAGCATACCCTAATAATTCTTTACCATTTAATCGATGATGACCTTTCTTCAGTGACACACCTATATTTTTAGACATATCTTTTTCAACATCAATTGGAACACCATTAGGTTCCAATTCATCAATCATTTTTTCAAAACCAGTAAAATCAAGAATTGCATAATACTCAGGGTCTATACCTAAATTTTTCTTTAATGTTTGTCGCAATAGTTCAGGTCCACCGATAGAATAAGCAGAATTAATTTTATGTTGACCATTTCCCGGTATATCCGCATAAATATCTCGCATGACAGACATCATCTTCATTTTTTTATGAATATAATAATACTGTGCAATCATAATCGAGTCGGTTCTAGAAATACCACCTTGCTCTTTATCTGCACCTAAAACCATAATTGTGATTTTTCCATCATTTTTTTTAGCACCGTTAAATTTGTGTTGCTTGAGCGTTTTGCCCTGATCTTTTGCGTATTCAATACCTGATTTATAACCATGCACAGAATAGCCAACAATAATGGCTAAAATAATTACAATAATTAAAATTATAATTGGAAATTTTTTTAATTTTTTCTTTTTTGTCCTACGCATCGTCGGTTGTTCTTCTGTTTTTGTGCTTTCTTTACTTCTGTGTTTATGTTCATTCATATGTAATCAACCTTATATCTTCAAAATTGCACTGCTATGTACTATAATTAACATATATTAAAGTTATATAAAAACTGAATAAAAATCAAGTAATATCTTAATATATGGTACTAAGGTCTAATATGGAAAGGATGTTAAACATGAATATAAATAAAGCATACTTCGCTGGAGGTTGCTTTTGGTGTATGGTCAAGCCTTTCGACACATTTGAAGGGATTGAGAAAGTGACTTCTGGTTACATGGGAGGTCATAAAGATAATCCGTCGTATGAAGAAGTTAAGACGGGTGACACCGGGCATTATGAAACAGTTGAAATAGAGTATGATGTCGCTCTATTTTCATACAATAAATTATTAGAAATATTCTTTTCTGTAATAGATCCAACTGATGAAGGAGGACAATTCCAAGATAGAGGATCACAATATAAAACAGCAATTTTTTATACAAACGAAGATCAAAAAGCAGTAGCTGAAGATTATGTAGCACAATTAAAACAAACCATAGACAAAGAAAAAGCTATTGCTACAAAAATATTACCCGCTTCTACATTTTATGAGGCTGAAGCAGAACACCAAGATTTTTATAAGAAAAACCCCGAACGATATGCTCAAGAACAACAAGAACGTCAAAAATATAAGTAAACAAAAAAACCGGTGCTTTTGCATCCGGTTTTTATTTATTACTCGCACTTTAACATAAATTACTGCCGCTTCATTTCTAAAGGAATTTTATTCTTTTTCTCAACCTTTTTACCATTATATAAATCCATTATCGTTTTAACACTTTCTTCACCCATCAAATTAGGTTGTTGCGCCACTGTAGCAAATAGCTTACCTTTTTCAACAGATTTAATCGCATCTTCATTACCATCGAAACCAACGACTTTAATGTCTTTATTTCCTATCGCTTCTACAGCACCTAATGCCATTTCATCATTTTGAGCAAAAATAGCTTGTATTTCAGGATGAGCTTGAATAATATTTTGTGTCACATTTAGACCTTCTGTTCTATTGAACTTAGCACTTTGTTTGGAAACTACATCAAGTGATTGATCTGCGACGTTATGGAAACCTTTACCACGTTCACGTGTAGCACTGGCACCTGGGACACCTTCAAGTTCAGCTACTTTCGCATCTTTACCTAATTCATCAACAATGAGTTTCCCTCCCATCTCACCGCCTTTGATATTATCCGATGCTATAAATGAAGCAACATCCCCTTTAGCTACATCTCTATCTAATGTAATGACTGGTATTGCCTCATCATTTGCGATTTGAATACTACCTGATATCGCATCAGAATCTGTCGGGTTTACAATCAAGTAATCTACTTTTTGTTGAATTAAGTCATCAATATCATTAGCTTGTTTCGCTGCATCATCTTGAGCATCTGCAAACTTAACTTTGACGCCTTGTTTCTTTGCTTCTTTTTCAATACCATCTTTAATTTTCACAAAGAAAGGGTTATTTAATGTAGAAATACTCACACCAATAACAACCTCAGATTTTTTCTTATCTACTTTACCATTGTCATTTTTTTCTATAGGTGATTCTAGTGAACAACCTGTTAAAAATAATAATATAGCTGTTACAGTTATAAAAAGCTTTTTCAATACCAACACCCCCTGTTATTTGTTTTTTCTATCTATAAGTACTGCAATGATAATCACGACACCTTTAACCACTTGTTGGTAAAATGAAGATACACCTAATAAATTTAAGCCATTGTTCAAAACACCGATAATTAACACACCAATCAACGTCCCAACTATACGTCCTTTACCACCTGTAAGCGAAGTACCGCCAAGAACTACTGCTGCAATAGCATCTAATTCATAGGACATCCCTGCAGTTGGTTGTGCCGAATTTAAACGTGAAGTTAAAATTGATCCTGCCATAGCTGACATTAAGCCGGCTAAACTATAAATCATTATTTTAATTTTATTGACCTTAATCCCTGAAATAAATGCCGCCTTTTCATTACCACCCATAGCATAAGTCTGTCTACCAAATACAGTTTTATGCAGTAGGATATATAATATGATAAATGTAATAAACATCGTGACAGCTGGTACTGGAATACCTAAAAAGTAGCCTCTACCAAATAATTGAAATGCATAACTACCATTTAAATTTGTAATAGGATTTCCATCTGTAATAACAAGTGTTAGCCCTCTAAATACGGTCATTGTAGCTAATGTCGCAATGAAAGGCGCCATTTTACCTATCGTGATGAGCAAGCCATTTATAGCACCCAATACCGCCCCAAATATGCAACCTATAAATAAAGCTACAATAGAATCCATACCAGAAACCATTAAAATCGCAACAAATGCACTAGATAAGGCAAGTGTCGATCCTACTGATAAATCAATACCTCCAGTTAATATTACGAAAGTCATGCCAAATGCAATTAAACCATTAATTGAAACCTGTCTTAATAAATTAAATAAATTAGAAGGCTCTAAAAAAGCACTATTTAATACACTGATAATAACAACTAATAATATTAAACCAATAAAAGGTATAATTTTTTCTAAATACGAATAAGAAAATGATAATTTAGACTGCTTCATTTAATTTTCCTCCTGTAGCTAAAGTCATAATACGCGCTTCCGTGATAGCTGAATCTTCTAATATGCCTGCAATGGAACCTTCATGTACAACTGCGACTCTATCACTCATGCCTATAATTTCTGGTAATTCTGATGAAATCATAATAATAGACATACCTCGGTCCGTTAATTCATGCATCAATTGATATATTTCTCGTTTAGCACCTACATCGATGCCACGTGTTGGTTCATCTAATATTAATACATGTGGTGCAGTCGCAATCCATTTAGCCAAAACAACTTTTTGTTGATTACCACCAGATAAAGTGCCACATATATCTCCTATTTTGCCTTTAATATTTAAACGCTGAATCATCTGTTCTGAATATTGTTCCATAGCATGTTGTGTTAAAAATCCAGAGCTTGAAAAGCTTTTTAAAGCTGGTAAAGTAATATTTTCTAAAATTGAATCTTGTAAAACTAACCCTTCTTCTTTTCTATTTTCTGTAATAAAAGCTAAACCTTGTGAAATAGATTGATTAGGATTTTGAATTTGTAATTGTTGATTATTTAGTTTTACCGTTTTATTCCCTTTATCTAATCCAAAGAGTACTCTCATAATTTCTGAACGACCCGCACCCATCAAACCACTAAAGCCAAGTATTTCTCCTTTATGTAAATCAAAATGTATATCCTTTAAATGATGTTCATCTGAATCTAAATTTTCAACAGTAAGCACAACATCTTCTTGATGATATTGTCTAACAGGGTATTGATTATCTAAATCTCTACCAATCATAGATTTTACTATTTCAGCATGTGTCGTATTTTGTGTTTCCTTAGTTAAAATCGAACGACCATCTCTCATAACTGTAATACGATCTGAAATTGTAAAAATTTCTTCCATTCTATGAGAAATATATACAAAAGAAACGCCATCTTTTTTTAAATTTTTAATTTGTTCAAATAATGTATCTATTTCATTATTTGTTAAGGCTGCAGTAGGTTCGTCCATGATAATGATTTTTGATTTTTCCATTAATGCTTTACTGATTTCAAGCATCTGCTGCATACCAACGGATAAAGTGCCTGCCATACGATTTAAATCGATTTCAATATTTAGCTTTTTAAAAATGGCCAAAGCACGTTGTTTCATTTTATTATTATCAACAATACCAAAAAATTTTGTTTCTTCTTTTCCTAAAAACAAATTTTCAAGTACTGTAAGATTAGGCCAAATATTTAACTCTTGCTGAATAAACGACACACCATTTTGTTCAGCATCTATTGTATTTTTAAAGTGTATCGGCTGACCATTTTCTAAAACATTACCACTATCCGCATTATATACGCCAGTTAATACTTTCATAAGTGTACTCTTACCAGCTCCATTTTCACCCATTAACGCATGTACTTCTGCATCATTGATTTCAAAATCAACACCTCTTAAAACATCGTTTTGACCAAATGACTTATATATTTGATTCATCGTTATCATATTTTTCACCCCTTAAAATAAAACACCACTAGATAAAATTACATTAGCGTAAGGTGTCGCTTCACCTGTTCTTATAATTGCTTTAGCTTCCTTACTATACATTTTTAAAGTTTCATGAGATTCCGTCACCATATCAATATTTTCAGCTAATAATTTCACATATAACTCACTATTTTGTTTTATCATTTCATTTGCAATAGTAAGCTGTTCAATTGCCATATGTTCTTTAACTACATTAAATACTTCTTCAAATGATGGATGTCCAAAAGTTAATGCTAAATCTATTTTTTTAACACCATCTGGTACCGGCAGTCCACAATCAGCTATGATAATTGTATCTGTATGACCTAAATCACTAAGCACTTTAGAAATTTCACTATTTAAAATACCAGTTTTATACATTTAAATCCCCTCTCGTTAAATCTTATTTTATGTAACCCGTTACACATTACTACTTAAATCTAATACTATTTCTGCGTTTAATTGATAACTTTAACCTATTATCTTGTTGTTCAATTATAGAATTTTTATTTAACTTTAATAAAATTGATACCGCTTGCTGCCCTAAAAAATATGCGGACTGATCAATAGTTGCAATTTGAGGAAACGTCATTGCAGAAAAAGGTATATTATCATAGCCCACAATTTGAATATCCTCGGGAACTTTCAATTGAAATTGTTGAACAAGGCCCATCGTTTCAATTGCCAGTACATCATTGCTGCATATAATACTATCAATCTGTAAATCTTTAATTAATGAAATAAATGCACTTTTATTATTTAATGTTTCTGCTGAGCAATCATAATAGCTCACATTATAGTTATTCAATTCTTGTTTAATACCATCTGTCCTTAATTTAAATGCCCGTATATTCAAATCTAAATGGAGGATCAAAATATTTTTTGGTTTACCTTCTAACACAAGTCGAGCTTGTAATTGTCCGCCTTCAAAATGATTCATAGAAATACCATTACCTTCATTTTCAACACGATCTACAAATACATAATGAATACCTTGTGACAGTAATAGCTTTTCAATTTGATCATCAGCAAATGCTGTTGCAATAACTCCTACACAATTATAAGCATTGAAAGTGAATAAATACTCTTTCGCCTTATCAACATCGTTGTCACTATTTCCAATTAAAACTTGAAAACCGTGCGCAAGCGCTATATCTTCAACACCTCTTGCTATAAGTGTAAAAAAAGGATTACTGATATCTGGTAATAATAAGCCAATCATTTTTGACTTACGTTTATATAATGTACGTGCTGCTTCATTAGGTTGATAGTTAAGCTCATGAATCGCACGTTCAATTTGTATTTTTGTTTGAGCTTTGACATATCCATTATTATTTATCACTCTAGATACCGTTGCTACTGAACAACCAGCTAACTTAGCTACTTCTTTAATTGTTACTATAAAAATCACCTCTATTTTTGTAACCGTTTTCATATTATCATAATCATTTATATTTTGATAGTTTATTTGAAAATTTAATTATTGTAATATTTAATATTCTATATTTTTTTAATTTATTTATATAAAACGAAAACGATAATTTATAGTAATCAAATCAGCAGTATAAATAATTTTTTATTTTATGATCAAAAAATTAGCGTTAACTTTTCTATTAAATAATTATATAAGCAGTTGAAATCAGTTATATTAAATTCGTACTTATACAAATTTTTATTTAGCGCTTACCTCATTATGTTTTTAAAATATATTTCTGTCATATCGTAAAATTCAAATAAAAAAGACTCATCCAGTAGTTCGGATAAGCCCTTTATGCTGATAATAAAATTTTTATTTTCTCACATTATAAATTTATTTTATAGTAGACACTTGATCTATATTCTCTATTGCTTTCACCTTTTTATTTGAATCAAAATATACTTTAACAGAGAAATAATTGGATGGATTATCATCGTATATCATCGTACCATTGTGATTATTGTGTACTCTATAACCATGTACTTGCGAAAATGATTCAATAGTAACATTATCAGGTACAACAAAAATTCGTTGAACTTTATTATTTTTGAATAAAAAAGCCATGTCACCATATTTATGTGCTTTCATATTAGCAATTTGTATTGTTTTTTCACTATCACCAAAGTATGTTTCAACTTTGCGTTTGTCCATGCCTTTAGAAACGTGCATATAATGATTTCTTACATCACTATTCATAAAATTTTCACTGAATTGTTGTGACAGAACATTGATCTCAGGCATTTTATACTTGTTCTTTTTCTTCTGTTTAAATTTTTCGTTTTGAGCAGATTGATTTGAACCTTTGTAATTTGTATGTATGTTATCATATAACGATTTAATTGAGAGTGTTAACGCAACTAAAAGCATCACGATTACCAGACTAATTATAACTTTTTTCATTTTCCCACCCCATTGTTCACTCTGCAAACATTAATATTTACATATTACTACATTATATTGAAATTTTAAATGTATATTAATAATATAACAAATGAAAATAATTCAAAAAGCTAATGTTACTACAGTGAAAAAATACAATTATATTTCAAAAAGAAACCAACTATATAAAATGTCAATTTTTATTCAAATAAGATGATATCATGATGTTGAAAGCGTTTTCTAATGATGATATATTATAAATACACCTTGAACAAAGGGGTAACTAGAAATTCATAAATATAGTTAGAGTCAAAATGATATTTAGAAAGTATATCGTTAGTTTATTAAAAAGTAGTTAATAACTTCTCCGGCGTTAACTACAAAAACCATTAAAAACTATAACTCCAAAAAACAACCAACAATCATTAACGGGATTGTTGGTTGTTTTGTTTTATTATTTTTTTCTAACTACACGCATGACTTTTGTCATACTTACCCACAATGAGTTATCTTTACGATACACTAAGAACCTTGGCTGCCAATTGGGATTAAACTTTTCTTTATAACGTCTTAATCCTTGAAATCTATATAATCCATTGAAATGCTCAAATACTCTACCTGCAAGTCTTTCTCTATAGAAAGAAAAAGGTACTTTACCCACATTAGACAGTGTAGCCATGCCCATATTAAAGTATTGATACTCATTTGCCTTAGCCCATAACAGCATATGAAGATATAAACTATCCATCAGAGGTAAGGAGGTATCTGATTTCCAACGTATTAAATCAATAGACACAGTTGAATTATCATTAACAGGCATAAATGTACAAAAACCAATTATAGCATTCTCTTTATCTTTAATAACTCCGATCGGCGCCTTCGATATATAATGTTCACTAAAATGTCCTACTGAAAATTGCATTTCTGTAGAGCCTGATAACCAATCATCGCTTATTTGTTTTAATTCATCAAAAACGTTTTTTGAAAAAGGAGGTTCTAATATCTCAAAAGTACACCCCAAATCATCTAACTTATTTAAAGTAGCACGTAAACCACGCTTCTTTTTACCTGAAGTAGTGAAAGTTGATAAATCAATAATGGCTTCTTCGCCTAATTTAAAAAACTGATTTCCAAAATCATGATAAATTGACATATATTTATCAGAGACTTGATAGAAAATAATGTCGTAACCTAAATATTGAGCTTCATTATAAAATCTTTCGAGCAACTCATGGAACGAAGCGCTATTTCCAATGGGGTCACCTAAAACAATATAGGCATTCCTCTTATAACGATACATCACAAATGCGTCTTGTTGTTCATTAAAGAAAAACTTCTTATCACCACTGTATATGAGATGACTTAAATAATTTCCACCAAATTTCTGAATAATCGTTTCACATTGTTCTAGTTTTTGACCGCTGCCTGCAGATTTGAATCTTGCTTCAAACCACCACACAACAACACTAACTATAATTGCTACTGTAATAATCGTGAACCAAAAATAATATCTTAAAAGAGACGTATCTACTTCTATATGATAAATATCTAAAGTGTAAAATGTATTTTTTATAAACACATGATTAATGAATAACACAAGAGCCCCAATAATTACACTAGACAATAGTTTCGTATATCTAAACGGACGCTTTATGACACGTGCACTTCTATAAAATACAGCGAGCATTACAAACATAGTAATTAACCAACCTAAAAGTACCAAAGAAGGATAAGTATAAACAGTGACACTAAATATGATAATGATTGAACAAATTGCAAACAAAAGTGCTCTCTTAGATAAATGATATACACCTATCACATTTAATAATAGTAATAGACATGCACATGTATGAATAGAAGCGATAATATAATAAAACGCATGGTTATTACTATATAACCCATCATAAATTATTGTAATGTTATTAAAGAAAAATAAAGCACTCGTAAATAAAAGTAACAATGCAATGGAAAATGCTGGTATCCTAGTTAAGATATCTTTTTGATAAGATGCTAAAAGTGATGACATATCTTTCACAGGTATCATAATTTTAGAATCATCCAAATAACGTTTTGCCGTATTTCTAAATTCAAACGTTGAGAGAATAAGGGCAATTAAAACAGGAAATAAGTAATAAGCAAACCTGTAGAGCAATAAAGCTAAAACAATTTTTTCTTCTGGAATATTTAAACTTTTCAATCCTAGTAATAGTACCAAATCAAATGTACCAAATCCTCCAGGAATAAAACTGATTAACCCTGATAATGCACCAATGATAAATATTCCCATAAATACAGAGAAATGCACCTGTATACCAACAATTAATAATGCCATATATAATACTGCAGCAGCAATCATCCATTCAATACTAGAAACAATGGTGCAATAAATTCCAGTCAATTTACTTTCTTTATTTACTGGTTTCCAAATTGTAATAAAAATAAAAATAGGCAAAAACAACGCAACAACATACATTAACCATCTAACCCAAGGGAACGGACTAAATACATGTCTAACATCAAACACATGAAATACTACTAAAATAGAAAGCATACTTAAACCCGTCAACATGGAGATTAAAACAATAGAAATAGTATGCAGTAATGCTTTTTTATCTTCTGTAGTATCTTTATATAATAAAAATCTTACGCTCGCTCCTATGAATCCTCCAAAGCCCAATACTGCGTTCAAAGCATTTACAATATATCCTATACGTACGGTTTTAACTAAAGATATCTTCAAGTGTAAAACTTTAGCTAAAATCACATCATACATTGATAATACCAGTATGGCTAGACCACCACTCAAAAAAAGCACAACCAACCATACACTATTAATATCTTTTATAGAATGAATCGTTTCTTTTAAATTTATATTTGCTAGTTCTTTATATAAAGTAAAAACAACAAATATAAATAATGAAAGTGCAAATAAAACTTTCATTATCGTTAATATTTTATTTACTAGCTTCTTTGACATGTGTTCACATCACTTTTCTATATTCATATAACATTTAAAATATAGCACAATTTTTATTTTTTATAAATAATTTTTATACGAGTTAAATATTACAATATTGTTAGACCACACACTCAGTTACAAAAAATATACACATACTTTCATTTTATATGCACAACAATAAAAAGTATCTTAATATATCAATTCACTTAACAACGTGTCATTCCACTTCGGTTATGATAATAGGCTGAGACAATTAATTTGTCCCAGCCTCTGTCGTACATTATTTATAATTTAACTTTTACGAATTTCTTCATCAGAAGTAATTTCATATTCTCCTGCATCATCACCATAATATTTGTTATAACGACGTTTGTACATTGTATATAAATGTGAAACTAGTACTTTCAATATTGCATAAGCAGGAATACCTAAAATGACACCGACAACACCTAATAAATTACCTGCACTTAATAAGATAAATATAATTGTAAGTGGGTGAATTTTCAATGTTTTACCCATGATATTTGGAGAAATAAAATGCCCTTCAATAAATTGGACAGCCGTCCAAACTATCACTAACTTCAACAACATAATTGGTGAAGTAATTAAAGCAATAATAATTGCTGGTGATATCGCAATCGTTGGACCAATATATGGAACAACACTAGTAACTGCAGCTATTGAAGCTAAAATTAAACTGTAGTCTAAACCGATGATACTATATCCGATAAATAATAATATACCAATACAAAACGATACAATAATTTGTCCTTGGATATAAGAACCAACTTGTAGACTCATTTTATCTAACAAATCATGAAAGTCTTTTCTAAATTTAGGGGGCATTAAGTTTGTTGAAAACTCTTTGAAGCGGTGCCCATCTTTTAACATAAAGAATAAAACAAATGGTGTTGTAGCAATTACCACACCAACATTCACTAATGCTTCAGCAAAATTTTTAACTTTAGAACCAAAACCATTAAAGTAATCAGACACCATTGAAGGTAATTTTTTAGCCAATGAATCTAATTGATCTTGAATTTGACCATAAAAATTAGAAATTAAAGAGTATTTCGTTACACTATCTATAAATTTATTAACCTTATCTACATAGTACGGGAAGTTATTTCCAAAACTTTTAAACTGAGCACCAATTACAGGTATTAATAAATTAATTGCTAGCGCAATAACACCAATAATGACTAAGAATAATATGATTACACCCCAAAGTCTTGAAATATTATACCGTTCCATCAAATTAACTAATGGGTTAAATAAATAATATAATATAATCGATACAATAATCGGTGCTACAATTGTATTAAAAACAATTATAAATGGTTTAAAAATATAAGAAACTTGATCAAATATAAAAATAGCACAGCCAATAAATATTAATATAAGCAAAGCAAAAACTAAATCTTTGCCACCTAAAAATTTCATAAAGCGTGTTTCAGGGAAACTTAGTTTTAATCTATTTTCCTTAGATGTCGTTTCTTGTTTTAAATTATCTTCATTTGACATAACATCACCAAACCTTATTTTTCAAAATATATTGTTTATTTAGCGCATAGCAAAAAATAATGCACCTTTGTAATACAATACATAACGTTCAATATTTAAAATAACTAATGTTAATCATAACACAATGACCATTTACCAAACATATATTTTGCCATGTTTTATTAAAAATTAACTAAACATCCATAATAATAGCAACGAACAATATGTATTAATACGATATAAGTATATTATACTAAAATATAAAAATGTATATTAAAAAGCAGTAATATAAAATCAAATGTTTATCATCCATTTTATATTACTGCTTATATATGAATTATTATTAAAGAAACTATGATAATGATGTTGAAGAAAATTCAAATCTTTGCATTAATGTTTAAATACAATTATTTCTTCTTCATTCCCCAACTCTCAATACCAAACAAGTTAATTTCTAACTCTTCAGGTTTAAATACAGGTTTTTTGCCAGCTTTACGTTGACGTTGGTAATCATTCATAACTGCAAAAGCAATGTTAGATAAACCAATAATAGCAACTAAGTTAACGATGGCCATTAGACCCATAAACACATCTGCTGTACTCCATACCGTTTCAGTTTTCACAACAGCACCGACGAAGACAAGTACAACAACTAAACATCTGAAAATAAATAATACTGTTTTATTTTCCCATAAAAATTCCATGTTCGATTGACCATAGTAGTAATTACCAATAACCGAAGAAAATGCAAATAAAGTGATAGCAATCGTTAAGAAAATACCGCCTGCACTACCTAAGTGTTCATTTAAAGCTGATTGTGTAACTGCAACGCCTTGTGCTGCATTCTCTCCAAATTCTAATCCTGTATATAATAAAATCATGATCGCCGTTGCTGTACATACTAGCATCGTATCAAAAAATACGCCCAATGATTGGATTAAACCTTGTTTAACTGGATGTGGCGCTGCAGCAGTAGCAGCAGCATTTGGCGCAGAACCCATACCAGCTTCGTTTGAGAACAAGCCACGTTTTATACCTTGCAGAACGGCTGCTCCAATCGCGCCTCCCGTTGCTTGTTCAAATCCAAATGCATTTTTAATTATAGTTGCAATCATCGGTATGATTTGATCATAGTTAAATATTAATATTACAGCAACTAATCCTATATATATAATTGCCATCACAGGTACAATAATCGAAGATAATGTTGCAATACTTCTTACCCCACCAAATATAATAATAGCAGTAATAATAGCTAAGATTACACCCGTTATAATAGGACTTACATTATATTGCGTTTTTAATGATTCAGCTATTGTGTTTGATTGTACTGTATTAAAAACAAATGCAAATGTCACTGTGATTAGCACCGCAAATACAATGCCTAACCATTTTTGATTGAGTCCCTTAGTTATGTAATAAGCTGGTCCTCCACGATAACCACCTTCTTCATCAGGTACCTTGTACACTTGCGCAAGCGTTGCTTCAATAAATGCACTGGCTGCTCCGATAAAAGCAATAATCCACATCCAGAATACTGCACCAGGACCGCCTAATACAATTGCTGTCGCAACACCGGCTATATTACCTGTGCCAACACGAGAACCTGCACTAATCGCGAATGCTTGGAATGGTGAAATACCTTTTTTCCCATTTTCTAACGTTTCAGGTTTTTCTCCAATTGCTCGAAACATTTCCGGTATCCATCTTAATTGTACGAACTTAGATCCAATAGTAAAAAATATACCTGCTGTGATTAATAGTCCAATTAAGTATTGTGACCAGATTAAATCATTCCCGACTTGAACAAATGCTTTGAACCAATCCGGAATCAAACTATCAAAATTGCTCAATTTAATCCCTCTCATCTATACAATTTAATTTTCATAGTAAAATCAAGAGATTTATAGTCGCATTCATGTTTATAAACAAAATTCAATGCTTATGTAGACATGAAAATGAATGAATCAGTTCAGTATAAAACATTACGCCTTGCACTAAACTTTTTCACATTACTATAAATCTCTTGCTTCATTTTTGTTACACCTTATAGGTATTTTATCATTATATTGTTGTATTTACTAACAAAATTTTAAAATTAAAGTTATTTAACAATCATACTAACAACGTCGCCAAACTCTTTAACATCTACTACAAAGCTGCCATTAGTATATTGTTCTGATAAATGAATATCTTTAATATTGCCACTTTCTTCATGTTGTTTTGAATATATTGTATAAATCGTATGATCTGGCTGCACAACGTTAGCTGCTACGATGCGATGCGGTGATTTTTTAAGCTCTTTTAATAAAGTAATACCACGTTGTGCACGTTTGGCATTTTGTAAAATATTGAATCCTATGCGTTTTAATGAACCTCGTTGTGTTGCCATCAAGATCGTATTTTTTTCATTAACGATTTGGGTTAAGACAACAAAGTCTTCACTTTTAAGGTTAATCGATTTAACACCAGCGGCTCTAAGTCCTGTATCTGATAACTCTTCACTACTGTAAGTTAATGACATACCTTTGTGTGTTAAAACGGTAATCGCTTGTGGTTCATCTAATCTCATTACATTTATCACTTCATCATTATCTTTTAGCTTCATAGAAACAAGTGGTTTGTTATATCTTGATGTTTTAAACATAGAGACATTGCTTTTCTTAATCATGCCATTGCGCGTAGCTAAAATATAAAATGCGTCTGGTCTAAAATCATTTTCACAGTAAACATCGATAACATGCTCGCCTTCATCAATGGGTACAATCTGTGATACATGCTGTCCTAAATCTTTCCACTTAATCTCTGAAAGTTTATGAACTGGAATATAAAGATGTCTGCCTTTATTCGTAAATACTAATGCTGTGTCTAATGTATTGACTTCTTGATATTTGAGCATTGCATCGCCATCTTTCACACCTAGCTCCTCTACACCACTTGCATTAAAGCTACGTAACGATGTTCGTTTAATGTAACCATGTTTCGTAATACTCATAATCACATTTTCACTTGGCACCATAACTTCTTTATCAATCTTAATTTCACTGATTTCAGCTTCTATAGAAGATAAACGTTGTTGTTTATATTTATTTTTAATTTCGCTCAATTCTTCCTTAATAACATTTAACAAAGCATCATGATTATCTAATATATTTTTTAAATGTGCAATTTTAGCTTTTAATTCATCATGTTCTTCTTGTAGTTGTACAATATCTGTATTTGTCAGACGATATAACTGCAACGTAACTATCGCCTCAGCTTGTGCTTCTGTAAAATCAAACTCAGAAACTAAATTATCTTTAGCATCTTTTTTATTTTTTGAATTTCTAATGAGCTTAATAACTTCATCTAAAATTGACAAAGCCTTCATGAGACCTTCTACAATATGCATTCTACTCTCTGCATTATCCAATTCAAAACGTGTACGCTTTGTAACTACATCAATTTGATGATTGAGATAACTGTCTATAAATTGACGAATACCCATAAGAAGCGGTCGACCATCACTTATTGCTACCATATTAAAATTATATGCCACTTGTAAGTCTGTATTTTTATATAAATAATTAGCAACCGCTTCGCTATTAACATCTTTCTTTAATTCGATGGCAATACGTAACCCTGTACGGTCAGTTTCATCACGTACTTCTACAATACCATCTACTTTTTTATCTGCTCGCAGTTCATCCATCTTTTTAACAAGTGCACTTTTATTAACTTCATAAGGTAATTCAGTAACGATGAGTTCTTTTCTACCATTTCTTAATTCTTCAACATCAACTTTAGAGCGCACAACAATTTTACCTTTTCCGGTTTCATACGCTTTCTTAATACCGTCTATTCCTTGAATAATACCACCAGTAGGAAAATCGGGACCTTTGATATACTTCATCAACTGGCTTACTGTGATATTTGGGTTATCTATATACTTCAATGTTGCTTGAATAACTTCAGCGAGATTATGTGGTGGTATATCCGTAGCATAACCTGAAGATATGCCTGTACTTCCATTAATTAACAAATGTGGCAGTCTAGCTGGTAAAACCATAGGTTCCATTGTCGTATCATCGTAGTTAGGCATAAATGGCACTGTTTCTTTATTAATATCTCTTAATAGCTCTTCTGAAATTCTGCTTAATTTCGCTTCTGTATAACGCATAGCTGCTGCTGGATCGTTATCGATACTACCATTATTACCTTGCATTTCTATCAAAACATGTCGCAATTTCCAGTCCTGACTTAATCGAACCATCGCATCATATACAGATGAATCACCATGCGGATGATATTGTCCGATGACATCACCGACTGTTTTTGCACTTTTACGGAAATTTTTATCAAATGTATTACCACTAGCATACATAGCGTATAAAATACGTCTTTGAACAGGTTTAAGCCCATCACGAACATCTGGTAATGCACGCTCTTGAATGATGTATTTACTATATCTACCAAATCGGTCGCCAATAACATCTTCCAGCGACAAATCTTGAATTATTTCACTCAATTCATTTCCTCCTCATCAGAATAATCCTGTTCTAGTATTTGAATTTCATTGTTATCCAGAATACTTTGATCTTCTTGAAGACCAAATTCAACGTGGTTTTCAATCCACTCACGTCTAGGAGCTACTTTGTCTCCCATTAAAGTTGTTACGCGTTTCGATGAACGTAACTCATCATCAACTTGTACTCGAATCAACGTTCTTGTATCTGGGTTCATCGTTGTTTCCCATAATTGATCAGCGTTCATTTCACCTAAACCTTTATAGCGCTGTAAACTAAATCCTTTACCTAATTTTTTTTGTAATTTTTCTAATTCTTCATCTGTCCATGCATATTCTATTTTCTTAGAAGCACCTTTACCTTTTTCCAGTTTGTATAATGGCGGTAAGGCTATAAATACTCTTCCTGCTTCTACTAAAGGTTTCATATATTTAAAGAAAAATGTTAGTAAAAGCACTTGAATGTGCGCACCATCAGTATCAGCATCTGTCATTATAATGACGCGGTTATAATTGCTATCTTCTAATTTAAATTCATTACCTACACCTGCACCTATTGTGTGGATAATCGTGTTAATCTCTTCATTTTTAAAAATATCTTCTAAACGTGCTTTTTCAGTGTTTATAACTTTACCTCTTAATGGTAAAATCGCTTGATATTTGCGGTCACGTCCCAATTTTGCAGAACCGCCAGCTGAATCACCCTCAACTAAATACAGTTCTTTTTTCTCTGTATTCTTACTTTGTGCAGGTGTTAATTTTCCTGATAACAACGTATCTTTTCGCTTATTTTTCTTACCAGATCGCGCATCTTCTCTTGCTTTACGTGCTGCCTCTCTTGCTTGTTGGGCTTTTAATGCTTTTTTAACGAGTGCTTTTGACAATTGTCCTTTTTCTTCTAAATAATAAGGTAATTTTTCAGATACAACAGAATCTACTGCACTTCTTGCTTCAGGCGTGCCTAACTTAGACTTAGTTTGTCCTTCAAATTGTAATAATTCTTCTGGAATACGAATAGAAATAATCGCTGTCAAACCTTCACGTATATCATTACCATCTAGATTCTTATCTTTTTCTTTCAATTCATTTATACGTCTAGCATAGTCATTAAATACTCTCGTCATGGCTGTTTTAAAGCCAACTTCATGCGTACCGCCATCTTTAGTACGTACATTATTGACAAAACTTAAGATACTCTCCGAATATTGATCATTATATTGAAATGCGACCTCTACTTCTATTCCATTAGCAGTTCCAACAAAATTTGCTACATCATGTAACACTTCTTTACCTTCATTTACATAACTTACAAATTCTTTAATGCCATCTTCATAGTGGAATACATCTTCTCTTTCTTTACCAGACCTTAAATCCTTAAGCGTAATTCTAAGATTTTTAAGCAAAAATGCTGATTCTTGTAAACGTTCGCTTAGCACGTCATAGTTAAAAGAGGTTGCTGATTTGAAAATTTCAGCATCTGGTTTAAAGGTAACTTTAGTACCTGTTTTTTTAGTTTTCCCTAGTTTTTCTAAGCCTGTAGCTGGTATACCACCTTGACTGAATCGTTGTTTATAAATAGCACCATCTCTGTAAATTTCTACTTCTAACCATTCACTTAATGCGTTTACGACTGATGCACCTACACCATGTAAACCTCCTGAAGTTTTATATCCACCTTGTCCAAATTTACCGCCTGCATGAAGTACTGTAAATATTACTTGAACAGTTGGTTTGCCCGATGTATGAATACCAGTCGGCATCCCACGTCCATCATCTTCTATAGTAATACTTTCATCTTTATTTATTGTAACTGCTATTTCATTACCAAAGCCGTTTAATACTTCATCGACGGAATTATCGACAACTTCATACACTAAATGATGTAATCCTCTTTTATCGGTAGAACCAATATACATACCAGGTCTTTTTCTAACGGCTTCTAGCCCTTCCAAAACCTGAATGGAATCATCCGAATAATTATTTTGTTTGTTCATTGCCAATCGTTTCGCCCTCCTACAAACGTACGTTCGTTTTTAAAACTATACATTAGTTATTCTTATATAAATCTTGATAAATTGCAAGTATCAAATTATATTTGAACCGTGTTTTACTACAGTTATAAATTTTTGTTCGTCTAACCGTGGTCATATGTGGTAAAATAATTTTAATGTCATTAAAGGATGTGGATTATGTATGGTGATGATAATAATCATGTTAATTTTAAGTTATCTCATTGGTGCTTTCCCAAGTGGCTATGTAATAGGTAAATTATTTTTCAAAAAAGATATTAGACAATTTGGTAGTGGGAATACAGGAGCAACAAATAGTTTTAGAGTGTTAGGTAAACCTGCAGGATTCCTAGTTACATTTTTAGATATATTTAAAGGATTTATTGTTGTATTCTTACCACTTTGGTTACCAGTACATGCAGATGGTGCTATTAGTACATTTTTCACAAATGGACTCATCGTAGGCGCATTTGCAATTCTAGGCCATGTGTATCCAATTTACCTTGGATTTAAAGGTGGAAAAGCAGTTGCCACAAGTGCAGGTGTGATACTTGGAATCAATCCTCTACTATTACTCATTTTAGCAGCGATTTTCTTTGGCATACTTTATTTAACAAAGTATGTATCACTTTCGAGTATCATAGCATCAATCTGTTGTGTTATCGGTGCGCTGTTAATTCGTGATTATATCTTATTAGTCGTGAGTTTCGGTGTAGGCGTCTTATTAATATTTAGACATCGAACAAATATCGTGAGGATTTTTAAAGGCGAAGAGCCAAAAATTAAATGGATGTAACTATTACAAAAGTCATTAGCAATCAATAAAAAAAATAGCAAACATTGCTCAGTCTGAGATATTCTTATGTCTCAACTATTGAAAAGTAGAAACGAATATTTGGCTAATAGAAAACGACAACACAAAAACTTGTTTATTAGCCAGTTTCCCAACATAGTGAAACAGAAATCTTTAACATAGACTTCTGTTTCACTATTTTTTTATTCACTAAAATAACAATATACACTTCAGAATATTATAATAGTCTTAATTATGTCACACTAATTCACAACATTTTTAAAAATTCTTTGCCCTCACCCTAAAACATATTGAACAATTTGAATTTAAAGAAAATAATACTTAATTATGTTATAATACTTTTATTGTTACTCAAATTTGGGTAATAGATATAGTACTAATTTAAAAATTAGTAACCAATGGTCACAAGTTTAAAACTTGTGAAATGAGAGGGGACTTTTATTATGGATATAAAACTTTCAGATAACGCTGTATCTTGGTTTAAAGATGAACTTGATTTACCTGAAGATAACAAAGTCTTACAATTTTTCGTTCGCTATGGTGGAGAATTCCAATTAAAACAAGGATTTAGCCCTGCATTCAGTGTTGATCAAAAAGATGATGTAGAAATTGGTTACGAAAATCATTTTGACGGCTTAGATGTAGTAATTGCAGAAAAAGACTTATGGTATTTTGAAGACCATGATTTATTCATAGACGTCAATGATAGTGTCGATGAAATTTCATATTCTGCTAAATAATAATAGAACTCAATTCACATAACACAATTGATCATTCATATATAAATATATACTTAAAAAGAGCCTGGTTCCATTCCAGGCTCTTTTTATTTATCATTTTGATAATCTTGTGTACATTTCAAAAACACATTGCAAATCAATCATTGTATATAAATACATACGCATACACTTAATTATGCATTTATACATTTAACTACAACTATATTAAAGTATGCCATTTTTCACTTCAAATGTTTCTCCTGCTTGATTTCTTTTATCTACATCGGCATACATTGCATGCCATTCAGGAAAATATCTATCCAATCTAATAGGCTTAAAGTTATCCTTTCTAATACAAGTCAAAACAGTTGAACCAGTAGTCGCTAAATCACCTACTTCGTTATATACTTCATAACGATAAATTGATCTTAAACGCGTATATTTTTCAACCCATGTCTTAATTTTCACAGTTTCAGGATACTGTATTGTTTTTATATACTTAATATCTAAATCTGTAACCGGTGAAATAATACCAGATTCTTCCATAGCTTTATAGCTAAAACCTAATTTTGATATATAATCTGTACGTGCAACCTCAAACCATGTTGGATAATTACCGTGATAAATCACACCCATTTGATCTGTTTCTGCATAACGTGAAGGAATTTCTGTAATACTATAAATCATTATAAACGTCCTCTTTTCAATTGTTCGTAGTACTTATATATAAATATTAACATAAAAAAGAATGCAAGGCAGAAATCACATTTTAAAATTCGTTGATTATAGACTCACCGAGCTAAAGATAAAACGCTAACGTTTAAAAAATCTATTCAACGTTCGCAAATTAAAATAAAGGCTGAGACACAAAATATTGTCTCAGCCTTAACTATATTCATAATGAACAGTTAATTTGCTAATTTATTTCTTAATACTAATTGTAAAATACCGCCATTACGATAGTAATCAATTTCTACATGTGAGTCGAAACGTGCAACTGCTTCGAAGTCAATAACTTCTCCATTCTCTTTTTCAGCAGTTACTTTTACTAAATCATGTGGTTTTACACTTTCATCGATATCTACTGAAATCGTTTCTGTACCATCTAAGCCTAAACTATCAGCAGATTCGCCATCTTTAAACTGTAAAGGTAACACACCCATCATAACTAAGTTAGAACGGTGAATACGTTCATAACTCTGAGCGATTACAGTTTTAACACCTAGTAAATTTGTACCTTTAGCTGCCCAGTCACGAGAAGAGCCCATTCCGTAATCATTACCAGCTAATACTACTAAACCAGTGCCATCTTCTTTATATTTCATCGCTGCATCATATATAGGCATTTGTTCACCAGTAGGCCAATAAGTTGTGAAACCACCTTCTGTACCTGGTGCTAATTGGTTTTTAATACGAATATTAGCAAAAGTACCACGAACCATTACCTCATGGTTACCACGGCGAGAACCATAAGAGTTAAATTGACGAATAGGTACGTCATGATCTAATAAATATTTACCTGCTGGTGTATCTTTACCGATAGCACCTGCTGGAGAAATATGGTCAGTCGTAACTGAATCTCCAAATTTACCCATAATACGTAAATTATTTAATGATTTAATATCATCAGGTTCTTTAGATAAGTTTTGGAAGAATGATGGATTTTGAATATAAGTTGACTCTGGATCGAAATCATATAACGGTTGGTCTGTTACATCGATTTCATTCCACATTTCATTATTATTATAAACAGTTTCATATTCTTCTTTAAACAATTCAGGAGTAACAACACTGTCTACAGTATCTGCGACTTCTTTAATTGTTGGCCAAATATCTTTCAAGTAGATATCTTCTCCATTTTTACCTTTACCTAAAGGTTCATTTTGTAAATCAATATCGACTGTACCAGCAAGTGCGTATGCAACTACTAATTGAGGTGATGCTAAATAGTTCGCTTTTACTAATGGATGAATACGTCCTTCAAAGTTACGGTTACCTGATAAAACAGAAGTCACAAGTAAATCTTCTTCAGCAATCGCTTTTTCGATTTCTTCTAATAATGGTCCTGAGTTACCGATACATGTCGTACAACCATAACCTACTAAATTAAATCCTAAGTCATCTAAATATTCTTGCAGACCAGAATCTCTTAAATAACCAGTAACAACTTTAGAACCTGGCGCTAATGATGTTTTAACATATTCAGGTACTTTCAAGCCTTTTTCTACTGCATTCTTAGCTACCAAACCTGCACCTAACATAACATATGGATTTGACGTATTTGTACAAGATGTAATTGCTGCAATAGCAAGGTCACCTGTAGTCATTTGTGTTTTAGAACCATCTTTAAATTCAATTGTTGCTGTTTTATCAAATTCACTCTCATCAAAACCATGACCTTGGTTACCAGCTGGTGCAGTAACAGATTTTTCAAATTCTTCTTTCATATCACTTAAGAAGATTAAATCTTGTGGACGTTTTGGACCTGAAAGTGAAGCTTCAACTGTAGCTAAGTCTAATTCAACAACGTCTGTATAATCTGGTTCATCTTTATCAGCAGTAAAGAACATATTGTTTTCTTCTAAATATGTTTTAACTAATTCAATTTGTTCGTCTGAACGACCAGTTAAACGTAAATATTTTAAAGATTCTTCATCTACAGGGAAGAAGCCACAAGTTGCACCATATTCAGGCGCCATATTTGCAATTGTAGCTCTATCTGCTAATGGTAGATGTTCTACACCTGGACCAAAGAACTCAACAAATTTACCAACAACGCCTTTTTTACGTAATTCTTGTGTTACACGTAATGCTAAATCTGTTGCAGTAGCACCTTGAGGTAACGCATTGGATAATCTAACACCAATCACTTCAGGAATTGGGAAGTATGAAGGTTGACCAAGCATACCAGCTTCGGCTTCAATACCACCTACACCCCAACCTAATACACCTAGACCATTAATCATAGTTGTATGTGAGTCAGTACCTACTAAAGTATCTGGAAAAGCAACTGTTTCTCCGTCTACTTCACGTGCGTGAACAACGTTTGCTAAGTACTCTAAGTTAACTTGGTGTACAATACCAGTTGCTGGTGGAACTGCACTATAGTTATCAAATGCTTTAGTAGCCCAATTTAAGAATTGATAACGTTCATAGTTTCTTTCAAATTCTAATTTCATATTTCTTTCTAGTGCGTCTGGATTCGCATAGCTATCTACTTGAACTGAGTGATCGATAACTAAATCTACTGGCACTTCAGGGTTGATTTTGTTTAAGTCTCCCCCAACATCATTCATAGCTTTACGTAATGACGCTAGGTCAACAACTGCAGGTACACCAGTGAAATCTTGTAAAATTACACGAGATGGTTTGAAAGGTACTTCACCTTCTGTACCTTTATTGAATTCTGACAATGCTTTGATGTGCTCTTCAGAAATAACAAATCCATCTTCTTGTCTCAATTCAGATTCTAGTAAAACTCTAATCGAATATGGTAATTTGGATATCTTTGTTAAACCTTGTTCTTCTAAAGTTTTTAAATCATAGTATGTGTATGATTTCCCATTTAGCTCGAATGACTTTTTCGCTTGCTCTTTTAAATTAGAAGCCATATAAATCCCCCTTGAAAATTTTAGTAAATATATGCCGTTAATTAAATTGTATAATTATATGTAACTTAAAACAACTACCTAACATTATAAACCTCTATAATTTAGATTTGAATTTACAATCAGCATGTATAAGCAAAACTTATCGCAAGTGTATCGTGTAATAAGTTATTATTATTAATTGAGAATCATTATCATTAATTTAGAGCAATTAGTATATATACAAAAAACTGAGAGCCTATGTTGGCCCTCAGTTTTTAAGACTATTTTTCAGATTTTTCAGCGTCTCTTAACGGCGCTCTTCTATTAATTATATCATCTTCAAAATCTTCTTGTTGATATTGTACATAATCTTGTAATCTGTGTTTGTTAGGCGTTAAAGTTAAGCCTAAGAATTTACGTTCCTTATTTGCATCCTTGTAGAAAGAAATCATCATCATTATAACTACAAAGGAGAATGGTAACGCACTAATTATCGCAGCACTTTGAATTGCATTCAACGCATCTGCACCATTTCCTCCACCTGCAAATAGTAATACGAAAGCAATTAATGACTGAGCAATACCCCAAGTCACTTTAACAAC
The DNA here is from genome assembly GCF_001835975.1 of Staphylococcus sp. HMSC034G07. Taxonomy (NCBI): domain Bacteria; kingdom Bacillati; phylum Bacillota; class Bacilli; order Caryophanales; family Staphylococcaceae; genus Staphylococcus; species Staphylococcus sp. HMSC034G07. The sequence goes on along the minus strand of NZ_KV826609.1, from coordinate 304,977 downwards.
ATTTGAAGGTTCTAATGAACCAAATGTCGTTTGCATACCTAATACAAATGTTGCAGAGTCGGCAGATGTAATAAAGAATGATGCAATGAGTACTAGTGCTATCAACGACAATATAATTCCAAATGGTATTTCATTAAACACACCAAATAGTTGTGTTTCTGCAGTCATATTAAATAGTTCTGGATTTTTCTTACCAGTTTCAATACCTAATACACCAAATACGCTGAACCATACAAAACTTACTAAAGCAGGTACTAAAAGTACACCAGCAATAAATTCACGTACTGAACGACCTTTAGAAACACGTGCTATAAAGATACCTACGAATGGACTCCAACTTAACCACCAGCCCCAATAGTAAAGTGTCCAGCTAGACATCCATTCACGTTTTTGTGGGTTTTGAGCTGCTGTATCAAAAGTATTAAATAGGAATGAATTTAATAAACTACCTGTTGAACTTGTCATCATATTTAATATCAACACAGTTGGTCCAATAATTAAAACTGCAATCATTAAGACCGCACCCAAGCTAATATTTAAATTACTTAAGTATTGGATACCTCTACTTAAACCTGACCATGCACTCATAATAAATAGAATCGTAACGATCACAATAATGATTGCTTGTACCCAAATAGTATTTGGTACACCAAATAGGTAATTCAAACCACCATTGATTTGTAGTGCACCCATACCTAACGAAACAGCAACACCGACAACTGTTGCAAATACTGCTAACACGTCAATGATCGTTCCAATTGGACCTTCTACTTTATTGCCTAAGATAGGGCGTAACGTTCTTGAGATAAGTCCTGGTTCTCCTTTTCTAAACTGAGCGTAAGCAAGTGCTAATGCAACCACACCATAAATAGACCACGCATGGAATCCCCAATGGAAAAACGTAGAACGTAATGCTTCAGTATATGCTGCAGTAGTTTTAGGTTCCGCATTTGGCGGTGCAGCAAAATCTGCCATAGGTTCAGCAGCACCGTAGAACACAAGTCCTATCCCCATACCAGCACTGAATAGCATCGCAAACCAAGATATCGTATTAAACTCTGGTTTATCATTTGGTTTACCGAGCTTTAATTTTCCAATAGGACTAAAAATTAGGAAAATACAGAAGAAAACAATAAACGTTGTAAGAATTAAGTAATACCAACCCAATTTATCTGTAATCCATAGCTTAATTGTGTTAGTAACATTGTCAAATTGTTCTGGAACAATTGCCCCGATTAAAACAACGATACCAACAATAATCGCACTATAAATAAATACTGGGGATATCTTCTTACCGTTTGGTTGATTTTCAGAAGAATTCACAATTAATTACTCCCTTTCATATTCATATTAAATTTTTAAATCTAAATAGAAATTTGCAAAAATAAATTTATTTCTATTTTTTAGTTTAACCATTCATAAGAATAACAAACATCTATGTTAATATCAAATTCACTTTTAAAAAGTATTTTCATAATTTAATAAATATTGTATAATAACATTTATATTAAATATATTTAATTAAGAGAGGTTAATAATATGCTACAAGAATTTAAAGATTTTGCATTGAAAGGGAATGTCTTAGATTTAGCAGTAGCTGTAGTTATGGGTGCAGCTTTCAACAAAATTGTAACAGCTTTGGTTTCATATATTATCATGCCATTAATCGGTTTAATCTTCGGTACCGTTGATTTTGCCAAAAGTTGGTCCTTCATGGGTATCAAATATGGTATGTTTGTACAATCGATTATTGACTTTATTATTATTGCATTCGCACTATTTATATTTGTTAAAATTGCAAATACATTGATTAAACAAGAAGAAGAAGAAATTGAAGAAAACACAGTACTATTAACAGAAATTCGTGATTTATTACGTGACAAACAATAAACGTTAACACGAAATATTATTTAGTACGCTCGTATTTTTGTAAGAAATTAGGATAAAATTCCTTAAACTATAATCCCGTAAATGAATTTTCGACATTCATTTACGGGATTATTTTGTTATTTGGACATTCTACCTTTAATTCATAAGACGAGCTAACTTGTTGCTATTTCCTTTTTATAATAAGACTCTTTGTTACAAATACTTCACCCCTAGTTTTAAATTTAGCGCTATTTGTCTAAGCTATTCTCAATAAAAAACAAGGCCTTTGCATATTATTAATAGATGATTAAACTAAACTTATAACCTAAATCAACATATCATCCATGTATAAACTTTCATTAAGTTTATTTTAAAATGAAATTATTTAAATAACCATCTTCAATGCCCTTATATACCCATTTCTTTAAGATTAAAAACAGTGAATTACTGTTCATAAAGTAATTCACTGCTTTTATGCTTTTATTGTTTTATAAACTTTGTTTTACTTTGGTATTGTTCTGTCTGCACTTCTAAAATAAGTGGAATACGTTGCTTTAATTCACTAACATGAGAAATAATTCCAACCATTCTTCCAGAAGATTTTAAACTAAGTAGTGTATCCAAAGCAGTTTCTAGGGTCTCCTGATCTAAAGTACCAAATCCTTCGTCTATAAACATCGAATCTAATGCAATGCCACCAGATTCCTGTTGTACTACTTCACTCAGACCTAAAGCCAGCGCTAAGGATGCCTGGAAGGTTTCTCCTCCTGATAACGAAGTAATATGTCTTTTCTTATTAGAGTGAGAATCAAATACATCTATTTCTAAGCCACTATACCCTTTTGAAGTTTGTTCCCTTCTAACTAATTGATACCTTTCACCTGTCATCAATGATAAGCGTTGGTTCGCATGCGCAAGTATACGTTCTAAATAATAAATTAAAACAAAATTTTCTAAAGTTAATTTTTGTTCATTTTTCCCAGATAAAACTTCTGCTAATTGAAAAACTTCTTGTTGTTCTTGTAGTTCTTTTTCTAAATGATTTATAATAGCATAAATATTATCAATTTTATTGTTGTTAAACTCAAGTTTATAATTATGTTTACTTAACATCGCTTTGGCATGATCTAGTTGTATTTTTTCCTGCTCATAATCTTTTTTTAATTGATTAACATCACATAATTCTTGGTCATTAATTTCTGTTTCCAGCTGTTTGATGATAATCTCAAATTGTTGTTTCTCTTGATTAAATTTGTTGATTTCTGCTTCTATTTTCGTTTTATTAGGAATTTCATTAATCGTGTGTTCTACATCTTTTAATGATGTAAAGCCAATTCTATTCATTTCATTGTTGATTTTATGGTCCGCTTCTTTAATATCCTTTTGCAAACTCTCTTCAGTATTGTCAAGATGTGCTTTGTTATTCATTTCTAGTGACAATGCGTTTTTAGATTCTTGAAGTTGCTGTACTAACCATTCATATTGCTTTTGATAATCATTGACTTTCACTAATGAATTGTCATAAGCAGTAATAAATTTATCCACGTCTGTATATTGTGTTGTATTTTCAAAATCATTTATCATCAATGTATTTTCATCTAATTTGAATTGTTGCGTTTTTAAATCCAATTCTAACTCATGTGCTTTCTGCCTTAGATTAAAAATTTTCTCTTGAAGGTTTCTAATTACTTCATTTTCCTCTTCTAGCAATCTTTTTTCTTTTAATAAGTTATCTTTAGTTAATTCTAGCTCAGTATAATTTGTTTTTTCTAAATCATCTAAGTTAAATCTATGTAACTGTTCTGAAATGTGATGCCATTCACTTTCATATTTAATTTTTTGCTCTTTTAATTTTAGACGTTGTTGTTCTATATGATCAAGCTGACTATGTCTTTTGGTAAGTTCATCAAAATCTATATGATGTTCAATTTCATGAATTTCATTGCCACAAAGTGGGCAAGTATCACCTATAGCTAGCACTGATTGTAACTTAGATATCATATCTTGTTTATTATTTAAATCTATATTAGTTTTATCGATTGCTTCATATTTAGCGTCTAATGCACGCATTTCAGAATTAATATGTTCAGTTTGGTTTGTTATGTTAGTTTGTCGCTTTTGCAAGTCTTGATATTCGTTTTTATTCAACTCATTTTGTTTGTTAACCTTAATTTCATAATCCAACTGATGTATTTTTTCATTAAGTTGTTCATTTCTTTTATAATCTGGTTCTCTGTCATTTAATTTTTCAATATATTGATTAAGTAGTTGTTTTTGTTGCTCATACGTTGATTTTAACTCGACATATGTGTAATTTAAATTTTCTCTTTGTTGATATATATCTTTATACTTATCAAATTTATTGTAAAATATTTTAGAATTTTCTATAAATGATTTCGATTTCTCTATTGTTTCAGATAGTTTCTGATGTTTTTCAAATTGTTTCTCGTAGTCTTCTAATTGTCTTTGTAAATTTGAAATGACTGCTTTTGTTTCTGTTTTATCTTTTTTTATCTCTTCGTGCTTTTTTAAAAGTTTCTCTTTTGAATCAAGTAAATTAGAAAGTGGTCTTACCTCATTGATCTCATTTAATAGTTTTATTTGATTTTTTATATGATTTTCATTGGATAACAAATCTTCTTGCTTTTGCTTATTTTGTTCAAGACTTGTCATAGCATCTTGAAGTTTTAAATTACGATTTAATAAATTTTCAGCTTGCTCAAATTTTTCAATACTTCTTTTTTCAGCTGCTAATAAATCATTTTGAATAGAATCGCCTATACTTTTGAATTGTGGTATTAATGCTTTAATTTTATCAGTTTGTCTTGAACTAACTTCTTTATATTCTTTTAACACACTATCATCAAAAGTATCCAAATCCATCCAATCCGTTTCAAGTGTATGATATCGCTTTTCAATATTCGCCCTTACCTCTTTAACATCATCATTTAACAATTTTTGTATTTCTTCAAATCTTTGACTATTAAACAATGTTCTTAGTATTTCTTGTTTTTCTATACTTTTAGATAATAAGAAACGTTTAAATTCACCCTGAGGAAGGATAAATAATTGTCTAAACTGTTCCGAATTAACTCCAAGTAACGATCTAATAAATTGATTTCCAGCATTCACTTTACTTTCACGTAATTCATATGTATCTTCAAGTTGATAAATCGAAAGTTGTCCAAGTGTTTTATTTTTATTGCCTTCTTTTACAAATGCACCTTGTCGATTAATTTTATAAATACTATCTCTCAATTTAAACTCGAACTCAACGACCATTGGTAATTTAGCATCTGCAAAGTGACTACGTAAATCCCCTTCGTTTCTATCTTTTGTCGATGCTTCACCAAATAAAGCGAACACAATAGCATCAAATATCATCGTTTTCCCTGATCCCGTTTTTCCGCTAATTAAAAACAATTGATCATTGTTTACTTGTTGAAAATCAATTGTTTCATCTAAAAAAGGGCCGAAATTAGTTAATTTTAAAGTTAAAGGTCTCATTTAGTCTGATCTCCTTCAAGTAAATGATTTAAAACTTTACCAATTTTATTATTTTGAACGCTCGTTAATGTTTCATCCGTCATATTTTCAAAAAATTTATTAATGATTGTTTTATCATCTAATTTTTGTATTTCTATATTTTCATGATGTAACGAGGTATTAAATTCAAACGAACTATTGGTAAGTGACAACGTGTTTGGATAAATTTGTTTCAAATGCATCATAGGATCACTAACATGTGACATGTGTTTTAGTTTAAAATGTAAATAATTGTTTTTATCTTTTATGTCTAATTTTTCTTGGATAGCATCTTCGTAGTCCCCTTCAATGACTTCTAATTGTCTTAAAGGTGTTAATGGTTTAAATTCATTTTTTAATTTATGATCTATCACTTCAATTACCCTATAACCTTTAGGTTGTGTAGCTTCTGAAAAAGAATATTGTAATAAAGAACCACTATAATGAATAACATCCGAATTTATACTAAATGGATGATGTAAATGCCCTAACAATACTGCATCAAATTGTTGGAATGAATTTTCTGCAACTGATTCAACAGTGCCAATTGTCAATGCTCTTTCAGATTCGCTGCGAATACCACCTTGGACTGTGAGATGTCCTACCAGCATATTCACTTTATTTTCATTTATATTCTGCGTTATAAATTCTATTGATTTATTCACGGCTTGTTGATGCGTTTCAATCGTTTTATCATTAAAAAAATAACTTGTTTCATTCACAGTAGAAAATGGTAATGTATAAAAATCAATATTTCCAATCGAAATAGGATAACACATATCTTCTAATGAGGTTCTAATATAAAGTTGAGATTTTTCAAACCACTTTGAGCCATAATTTAACCGTTCTTTACTGTCGTGATTTCCACTTATAATCACTAAAGGAATGTTCATTTCTAAATTTAACGTATTAATTGTATTTTCTAATAACTGAATTGCTGCTTTGTTCGGATAACTTGTATCGTATAAATCACCTGCTATTACGATTATGTCTGGTTTTTCGTCGTTCATTTTATCTATAAATTGGTTTAATATATGTGATTGGTCTTCCAGTAAAGATTTTCCATTCAAAATCCTACCTAAATGCCAATCAGCTGTATGTATAATTTTCATTCTATCACTCCTAATAGAACATCCGTTCGATTTTATGATATAATACTCCAACTTAATACTCAAGTAATTTCTCAAAATATAAAACAGGCTACTTAAATTCCGTGATTTTTAAGGAAATTTAGTAGCCTTTTGTATCAAGCATATTCAATTACACTAGTATTATTACATATTTCGCTTATTTAATTAATGTTTTCTTAACTTTTTTATATTGATATAACATAGCCAATCTCCAAGGTACAATCATACAAAATGCTAGTAAGAAAAACATGCCAGCAATTTCACCTGGATCTATTTTATTACTAATAAATATTTTTATAATCGTTCTAATCAACAATAGAGAAATTAAGATAATAGGAAAAGCTTTAGATCGCTTCATATATATTTCACTACCGTATGTCTCAAAACGAGACGTCCAAATCAATATCGTTGAGAAAAGCACGCCTAATATAATGCATTCTATTATTTCCATACCTGTTAACCTGAAATAAGGAACAACATACATTAATGCACCTGTTGCCATAAAAAACGGCGGTAAAATAATTTTCTTTTCATTTACTGGATATTGTTGCGCCTTCATTCTTACAACGATTACCCCAATACCCATTAAAAAAGCTACGACTATAGAAAAAACTAAATATAACATGCTTACACCTTCTTTATGTTACTGACTAAATCTCCACCTAAAATAGTATATCATTTTACTATTTAACATTCAGTAATTTTAATATGTTCCATTTGGTCTGTATAACATGTTATTTAGCCTTATTTGTAGATTTCAAAATTCAATTATGTATATATCAAATGATTAATGCCAACGTCGGGAGGTATTGATAGAAAATTACTCAAAATAAAATAAGCCTTGTTTCAGACTTATCTTATTCATTGCTATTTAAATAGCGCGTGTTGTATCACAAGCTGACAATGCATTTTCTAAAGTATATCTAAGATAATTCATATCATGCATTTGCATCGCATTGTGATATTCTTTGAAAGCTTCATCAGTAGAAAAGTTAATATGCATATTTGCTAGTCGATCTAAAACTTCTTTATCTTCCATGTCATAAGCACTCTTCACTTATTAATACCTCCCTTATATATACAAATTATAACAAATATGATTTTACAATCAAATATTTACTGAATATTTAAAAAATAAATTACATTCACTATCACTTTAATTATTTTAATACCCATTTAAAAAACTTAATCCATCTATAAAATTTCAAATCATTAAAGTATGATTTGCAAATAACAAAATTAAGTAGCATCACATTTATATGACCGAACCTGGATTATATTCTCATTTTTTAAATATAATAGGTATTTGTTCAAACCAAAAAAACTGACGATTTACTAGTAGGTAGTAATCATCAGCTTTTCACAAGACGTTATTTCTTCTTCTTGAATGCGTCGTCTTGATTTTTATTCATCATTGTCATCATTTGATTTATTTTCTTTTGAGATGGTTTTTGACCCATCTGCATCATCATCATTCGTAGCATTTCTTCATTAATTGGCGGGTTCTTTTTCAAATAATCCATCATATATTTTCTCGCAAGGAAAAATCCACCGACTAGTCCTAGAATAAGTGCTAACACGATTAATAAAATTGCTAACCAAGTTGCCATTGTTTCACCCACTTTCCTATCCTAATGCATTTTACTAAAATAAGCACTCCTTTTCAAGAGTGACTCAATTCATTTATATTTCCAACCTTATGTATTATATCAATTATAATTTCAGTTTGTAAATATAATCCAATTTTTATTTATAAATAAAAATTGGTATGAGAACAAATGCTCTCATACCAAAATATTAGCTATCTTTTATACAAATGATTAGAACGATTGAATTTGATTTAGGACGTTTTCTTTAGTGAAACCATATTTTTCAACTACTAAATCACCAGGCGCACTTGCACCAAATCCATCAATACCAATAACTTTACCTTCAGTACCTACATATTTATGCCAACCTAATGATGATGCCATTTCTATAGCTATACGTTTTGTAATTGAAGATGGTAATATTGATGCTTTATATTCATCTGATTGTTGATCAAATGCATGCCAGTTAGGCATTGATACAACACGTACACCTTTACCTTGTCCTTCTAAATCTTTAGCAGCTTCAATAGCTAAATTAACTTCTGAACCTGTAGCTAATAATAAGAACTCTGGATCTTTATCTGATTCAAACACCACATAAGCACCTTTACGTACACCTTCTTCAACAGTTTCTTTAGGTAAATCCATTGTTGTTAGGTTTTGACGCGTTAGTACTAAAGATGTAGGCGTACTTTCTGATTCCATCGCTACTTCCCAAGCTACACGTGTTTCATTACCGTCTGCTGGACGAATAACATTCATGTTTGGAATTGCACGTAAACCAGCTAATTGTTCGATAGGTTCATGTGTAGGACCATCTTCACCAACAGCAATTGAATCATGTGTAAAAATAAACGTTGAATTTAATCCCATGATTGCTGATAAACGAAGTGCTGGTTTTAAATAGTCACTAAAGACGAAGAAAGTTGCTCCATATGGGTGTAAACCACCATGAGCTGCCATACCATTCACTGCAGCACCCATTGCAAATTCACGTACACCAAACCAGATATTTTTACCTTCAGGTGTATCTTTATCAAAATCAACCGCATCTTTAACGTTTGATTTATTTGAACCTGCTAAGTCAGCTGAGCCACCAAAGAATGAAGGCACTGTTTTACTAAGTGCTTGAATGACTTCACCAGAATCTGCACGTGAAGCACCACTATGTCCTGCTTCAAATTCTGGCAATTCATCAGAGTAGTTCGTTGGTAATTCACCACTGATTGCTAACTTAAATGATTCTGCTAATTCTGGATATTTTTCATTGTATGTTTCAACAAGTTTATTCCAGCTTTCTTCTTTTTCATTAGCACGTTTCAACATTGTTTGTTGGAAAATTTCATATACTTCATCAGGTACGTTAAAGCGTTTTTCAGGATCCAAACCATAGTTTTCTAATGCTAATTTTCTTTCTTCTTCACCTAATGGAGCTCCGTGTACACCATGAGAAGCTTGTTTGTTTGGTGCGCCGTAACCTATGATTGTTTTTACTTCGATAATTGTTGGTACATCAGAAGCTTTAGCTTCTTTAATAGCATTATCGATAGCATCTATATCATTACCATCTTTAACTAAAATATGTTCCCAACCATATGATTCAAAGCGTGTTTTAACATCTTCAGAAAATGCTTTGTTTAAATCACCGTCTAAAGAAATGTCATTTGAATCATATAACACGATAAGCTTATCTAATTGGTTATGACCAGCTAATGATGCAGCTTCATGCGAAATACCTTCCATTAAATCCCCATCAGAAGCTATCACATAAGTATGGTGGTCTACTACGTTAGCGTCTTCTTTATTAAACTTACCAGCAAGATGTTTTTCAGCCATTGCCATACCTACAGACATAGCAAAACCTTGTCCTAATGGTCCAGTTGTTACTTCAACACCATCTGTATGTCTAAACTCTGGATGACCTGGAGTTTTTGAACCCCATTGTCTAAATTGTTTTAATTCATCCAATTCTAAACTACCTGAAACATGTAATAAACTATAAAGCAACGCAGAACCATGCCCTGCAGATAATACAAAACGATCTCTATCAAAGAAATCTTTTGATTGGGGGTTGAAATTTAAGTGGCGTGTCCATAATGTATATGCCATTGGAGCAGCTCCCATTGGTAATCCAGGGTGACCTGAGTTTGCTTGCTCAACAGCATCGATACTTAAAGCTCTTATCGTATCTATTGCTAATTGATCTTTTTCTTTATTCATCTAAATGACTTCCTTTCTTATAGCAAGTTTCAGTACTATTATACCTTATTTAGTATTTATTTAACAAAAAATTGATTTAGTTATTATCTTTTTTATCTTTAGAATCTAATATTTTTTTCACCTTTTCAGGTGTTACATCATTGCCCTCGGGATCAATGACTCTTGTACTTTCAATTTGTTTTTTAAAGCTTTTTCGGAAAGAATCTAAATATGCCTTCCTTAATTTCGATTGCTCTTTTGATTCAGATTCAGTTAACCCTTGTTCCTTTTTCTTTTTTGCTAACTCATTTATACGCTTAATATCTACGGCATCATTTTTCGCCATAATAAACCTCCGTAATTCATAATATAGAAAATATAACAAAAAAATAAGCGAAACTAAATAGTTACGCTTATTTTATCATTTTCCTAAGCAAATTCACTTTCACAATAAAAGTGGCTTAATATTTTATTTGGCTTTAGCTAAAAATTGATTAAGTGTCCGTTCGCTTTTTTCATCTGAGTTCATTTGATACTGTTCGTCTTTTGTAGAAACATTTGTCATTTGATGATCTGTCATTTCGTACGTCTGTTCTGATTCGGTATTATAATAAGCAGTCAATATGAATACAGTACATAAAACCATTGTAGCTAACAATACTGCAATATAAGGTTTGATTTGATATATATATAGTTTAAACATATAAGTCACTCCTAGGAACGTTTGTTTGTAGCTATACTTTATCAGAACATCTGTTCTCTGTCAATACGAAAACGAACAAACGTTTGTAAACGTTAATAATACATGCTATAATAAAAATAAATTAACGTAGGGAGTGCCTATTATGAGAGAATTAACTAAGCGACAAAATGAAATTTTTGAATATATTAAGCATACTGTTCATTCAAAGGGTTATCCGCCAAGTGTTCGAGAGATTGGTGAAGCTGTTGGTTTAGCATCAAGTTCAACTGTGCACGGACATCTTTCTAGATTAGAAGAAAAGGGTTATATAAAAAGAGATCCAACTAAACCACGTGCAATCGAAATCGTTACCGAACAATTAGGTGAAACTGTAAACATGGAATCCACAATCCACGTGCCAGTCATCGGTAAAGTAACAGCAGGTATACCTATCACTGCTGTCGAAAATGTTGAAGAGTATTTTCCGTTACCTGAGCACTTTACATCTACACATAACAGTGATATTTTCATCTTAAATGTTGTTGGTGATAGCATGATTGAAGCTGGAATATTGGATGGAGATAAAGTTATCGTAAGAAGCCAAACGATTGCTGAAAATGGTGATATTATTGTAGCCATGACAGAAGAGAATGAAGCTACAGTCAAACGTTTTTACAAAGAAAAAACACGTTACCGTTTACAGCCGGAAAACAGTACAATGTCGCCAATCTATTTAGATCAAGTTGCTGTGTTGGGTAAAGTTGTCGGCCTATTTAGAGAAATTTAATTTTATAGATAAAGACACTCTCAATAAATAAGAGGCTACGCTCTAAGCGTAGCCTCTTATTTATTGTCATTTTTTTCCAAAACATCTTTTACTTTTTCTAGTATATCTTCTGTTTGAGCTTTTTTATTTGTTGTCATAATACCTCATCCTCACAGAATACAGATACCCTTTTCAACAATGTATAAACACTATCCCGTATAATTTTCAGTCCAATAAGGTTGTTTGTGTTCATTAAAATCAACACCGACACCTAACGTACTAAATTCATCTTTAAGGATATTTTTTCTATGGCCTAAAGAGTTCATCAATCCTTGATGAGCATAAATACTACTTGGTTGACCATAAGCTAAATTCTCGCCAGCTGCATTAAAATCATGGCCATCTTGTTCTAATCTATCAAATGGTGAATCACCAGATTGATTATTATGGTCAAAATAATTATTCTCAGCCATATCAGTGCTGTGTTTACGTGCTGTATCAGAGATAGCCGTCGAATAATCTAACGTATTTAACCCATGTTGTACTCTTTCAGCATTGACCAAATCAAGGTTTTGCAGTTCAAAACCTTTTGCTAAATTACGCGATGGTGTTGCATATTGATTTTGAAGTCTATTCTCCATTTTTTCACTTACTAATAGTAGCGCAGTAAGATTATTGTCATTATGTTTGTCATAAAAAGCAGTTGTGTAAATGTTGTCTTTTTTAAAATTGTCAAATTCATTATCGCGAACGTCTATACTTAAATGACCTTTGCGTTTTGCAGTTATCGGATCACCTAATCGTTCTCTAACTATATCTTTAGGAGTATTGTATTTGATTTTAGATTTTGAAGAAATAACATTTTGATTACTGTATAGTCCGTTCACTTTACCTTTAATATAACTTACCATAATAAAACGCTTATAATTCTCCGAATAGTAAGTATACCATTGCGTACCATATTCATTTGAAGTAACACGTTTTGCCTTACCTAGTTTTGTTTCAACTTCATCCTTTGACATATTCATTTGAATGTTATTCAAAGCAAATTCTTGCTCATCAGGTACTTTTAAAGCATTTTCAGTTTGTGACTGTTCAGAAGAAGACCAACTATCTACTTTTGCTTTAAATTGTTGCTGTAAATTTTCTAAAGGTGTAAATGCTTTGATTGGAGTAATTAAAACAATACAAAGAAATACAATTATATATAATAAAAATCGTTTAATTTTTTACACCCACTAGTTTATTAGTCTCTATCTCCATTAAAGATTGAGTTTCTTACTATAACATAATCAACTTTAGTTAATGAATTTAAATCATTGCCACCTGCATATGAAATAGAACTTTGTAAATCTTGTTGCATTTCAATTAATGTGTCTTTCAATAAACCTTTATGCTCAACAAACATTTTTTTGCCTTCAACATTTTTGTGTTCACCCTTTTGGAATTCTGACGCACTACCAAAATATTCTTTATACATTTTTCCATCTAATTCAACGGTTTCACCAGGTGATTCTTCATGTGCAGCAAACAGTGATCCTACCATAACCATTGATGCACCAAAACGAATTGATTTAGCAATATCACCGTGAGTTCTGATTCCTCCGTCAGCTATTATTGGTTTTCGTGCAGCTTTACTACAATGGTTCAACGCGGCTAATTGCCAACCACCTGTGCCAAAACCTGTTTTAATTTTTGTAATACAAACACGACCTGGTCCAATACCAACCTTAGTTGCGTCTGCACCAGCATTTTCCAGTTCACGTACGCCTTCCGGAGTACCAACGTTACCAGCGATAACAAATGCTTCAGGTATGTGCTTTTTAATATGTTTAATCATATTAATGACAGCATCTGAATGACCATGAGCGATATCAATTGTTATATATTCAGGAATCACATTCTCATGTGCTAATTTTTCAACAAAATCAAATTCACGCTCTTTGATACCAACTGAGATTGAAGCAAATAATCCTTTATCATGCATTTTCTTAACAAATGGTATACGCGCTTCTTCATCAAATCTATGCATAATATAGAAGTAATCATTTTCAGCGAACCATTCTGCTAATGTCTCATTCATTACTGTTTGCATGTTTGCAGGTACCACTGGCAATTTAAATGATTTTGGTCCAAATTTCACAGTAGTATCACATTCTGAACGACTATTTACAATACATTTATTTGGAATAAGCTGTATATCTTCGTAATCAAATATCTTCATAATTAAATAAACCCCTAACATTTATTAATAAAATAGTATTTAAAGGTAAGATTTTCAAATGAAATTCATAACTATAACTGAAAATACTTATACATACGATAGTTATTTCCGAACAATGACATTTAATTTATCTTTACCAATAGTTAATATACATGCTTTTACCTTAAATGTAAATGAACTAAAGTCTGAAATTACCAACTTGATTTTTTTACGCCTGGTATTTGACCTTTATGCGCATGTTCTCTAAATGCAATACGTGACATTTCAAACTTTCTGAGCACCCCTCTTGGACGGCCAGTTACTTTGCATCTGCGTGTCAGTCTTGTCGGTGAAGCATCTCTAGGTAATTTGCGTAATGCTTCATAATCTCCTTGCTCTTTCAATGCTTTTCTCAATTCGTAATATTGTGCTACTAAGCGTTCTCTCTTTTGTTCCTTAGCAATTTTGGATTTTTTAGCCATAATATTCTCTCCTTTTAAATCGTAATAATTACGTTTTGTATAATAACACATTCTATTCATTTATCAAACTAAAATAATTAAATGATTAAAATCCAAATAATAATTATCAATTTAAAATATAATTAACTATACACTTTTCAAAATTAAATCTTATTGAAATTAATAATAGAATATGGTAATATTTTAAAACGTAATGATTCCTGTTAAGAAAGAGGTGTTAACTTTGCGCGTAAATATAACATTAGCTTGTACTGAATGTGGTGATCGTAATTATATTAGCACTAAAAACAAGCGTAATAATCCAGAACGAATTGAACTTAAAAAGTTCTGTCCACGATTAAATAAATACACATTACATCGTGAAACAAAATAATTCTGTGCTTTCATTATCTTTTTAATACGACACTTCAAGCTAATTGTCTGGGATAAAACATCTCGGACTTAGCGTAAACGTCAATTCTATTTCATTACAATAGAATTGACGTTTTTTATTATATAGTCATTTTATTAGTTTCAATATTCATTGAAATAATGGTGATTTAAAACTTTAAATACACAAAATTACTATCGCTTATTACAAATTATAATTTATTCACCAATTTTAATAGTTATTTAACAATAAAGTGTTTAATTAACACTTTTAAATAAGTTAAGCGTCTATTAATCATGGTCCCCAAGCCTTATAATGAAATCGTATATTAAAAAATATGGAGGCGTTTTATATGGAAAATCGTCATATTACTGATAATCAAAAAAAGCACATAATCAATTCAATAACGGAGAAAACAAAAGATAAAAGCGTATGTAACTGTGAACATCCAAATATTGAAATACTAGATGGACATTATTTTCTACCATTGTTAACTGCTTCTTTAGGAAATGATCCAACACCTATGATAACTTTATTGTGTAATAATTGTGGGAAAATGCATTTCTATTCACAAAACTTCTTAGGTATAAAAACACGATAAAGATTTTTAATGACTGTGCCATAAAATTACTTATCCTTCAGTCGAACATTATGTTGTTAGCGTTAATTAAACAATTCTTTAATAGCTTACAATTCTCCAACTTTGTAAGCTTTTTTATAAATGGATCAACTTAAAAATTAAATCATACTTAATAATTCAGCACGAAATATAAAAACGGATGATTTTTTACTTTATATTGTAAAAAATCATCCGTTTAATATCATATACGCATTACAGATAACTCAAATATTTAGAATAAATGAACTGTTTTCATATCATTCTATACGCAAATGAAACATGGTTATGCATGTATAACAAAATACACTTATTAATCTGCAATTTCTAGGTCTACATCATTAATGTCAATGCCTAGTGCTTTCGCAACACCTTTACCATACTCGCTATCCGCTTTATAGCAGTGACGAATATGACGATGTTGAACCTCTAAAGTAGTACCTTGCATTTCATTGGCTGTATTTTCAAAAATACGTTCTTGTTGTTCTTTTGATTGTAATCTGAATAAACGACCTGGTTGTTCGAAGTAGTTATCATCGTCTTCTCTGAAATCATATTCATAAGCTTCTCCTTCAACTTTAAGCCCAGGTTTTTTAAATTCAGGTTGATCTTCAAATGAGCCATCACTATTTGGATAGTAGTGTGTACCGCCACCTTGATTATTATCAAGAATTCTCATTTGACCATCACGACTGAATGGGCAAATATTTTCAATGCCTACACCTTTAGGTTGGTTAACTGGGATTTGCCAATGGTTCACACCTAATCTATAACGTTGCGCATCACCGTATGAGAATAATCTACCTTGTAACATTCTGTCTGGAGAGAAATCTATACCAGGTACAATATTTGTTGGTGCAAAAGCAGCCTGTTCAACATCTTGGAAATAGTTATCTGGATTACGGTTAAGTTCCCATTCCCCAACTTCAATAAGTGGGTAATCGCCTTTATACCAAACTTTAGTTAAATCAAATGGATTATCTTTATGATTTCTAGCTTGTTCTTCTGTCATTACTTGTATATATAATTTCCATTTTGGATAATCTTTATTCTCAATTGCTTCAAATAAATCACGTTGTGATGATTCTCTATCATGAGCAATGATATTAGCAGCTTCATCAGGTTGTAAGTTTTCAATACCTTGTTGTGTTCTGTGATGGAATTTTACCCATACACGTTCACCTTTGTCGTTATACATTGAGTACGTGTGTGAACCAAAGCCGTGCATATGTCTAAAGCCTTTAGGAATACCACGGTCTGACATTAAGATTGTGACTTGGTGCAATGCTTCAGGCAATGATGTCCAGAAATCCCAGTTGTTTTGTGCGCTTCTCATATTTGTTCTTGGGTCACGTTTTACAGCGTGGTTTAGACTTGCAAATAATTTTGGATCTCTAAAGAAGAATACTGGTGTGTTGTTTCCTACTAAATCCCAGTTTCCTTCATCTGTATAAAATTTCAACGCAAATCCACGGATATCACGTTCAGCATCAGCCGCACCTCTTTCACCTGCTACAGTTGAAAAACGTGCAAACATTTCCGTCTGTTTACCAACTTCAGAAAAAATGCTTGCTGATGTATATTGTGTAATATCATTTGTAACTGTAAATGTACCAAATGCACCTGAACCTTTTGCATGCATACGTCTTTCAGGTATAACTTCTCTATCAAAATGAGCCATTTGCTCTAAAAAGTACCAATCTTGCATTAATAATGGACCTCTAGGGCCTGCTGTCATACTATTTTCTCTATCTGAAACTGGTGCGCCAAATAAGCTCGTCAATTTTTTCTTGTTACTCATAATATTTCCCCCGCTTTTTTCTTATTAATAATAATTATTACCTAGTACTTATTTTAATCTATAATATTTGTAAAAGCAACTCACAATACATGTATAAAATAACAATTTTCAAAATATTTGAACATTTTATGGCTTTAAAGTCATAAAAAGCATTGCTCTTAAATCATAAAACCATTAAAATGAAGAATATATTTAAAATTCAATAGACTATAGGAGACTGTATTATGGCACAAAACAATATGAATCGTGGTCTAAATTCAAGACACATTTCTATGATAGCAATTGGCGGTGCAATTGGCACAGGCTTGTTTGTAGCTACTGGAAGTGTAATATCACAAGCTGGACCAGGTGGTGCAATATTAGCTTACTTGATTATTGGTGTAATGTTATATTTCTTAATGTCTTCAATTGGTGAACTTGCTACCTTTTACCCTGTATCTGGTTCTTTTAGTTCTTATTCAACCCGTTTTGTTGATAGTTCCCTAGGCTTCACCATGGGGTGGCTATATTGGGCAATTTGGCTATTAGTTACAAGTGTTGATATTATTATTTCTTCAAGTGTAATTTATTATTGGGATTTCTTCCAATTTTTCAGCCCAGTTACTTGGAGTATTATCTTCCTTGCTATACTTTTCTTACTTAATATTTTTTCTGTAAAAGCTTTTGGTGAAACAGAGTTCTGGTTATCTCTTATCAAAGTTGCAACAATAATTATTTTCATCGTTATTGGTGTATTAACGATTATTGGTATCTTAGGTGGAAAGACATATGGTTTAGGTAACTACGTAACAGGAGAAGCTCCTTTTGTAGGAGGTATCTCTGGCTTCCTTGGTGTTTTACTTGTCGCTGGATTCTCTGTCGGCGGTACTGAAGTCGTAGCCGTAACAGCTGGAGAATCTTCAAATCCAAGTCAATCCATGCCAAAAGCAATTAAACAAGTATTTTGGAGAATATTATTGTTCTATGTTTTATCAATCGCCGTTATTTCAGCAATCATTCCTTACACAGATCCATTGTTATTAAACAAAAGTGAATCTGTCTCACAGAGTCCTTTTACAATCGTTTTTGATCGTGTAGGTATTGCATTTGCTGCATCTGTTATTAATGCTGTTATTTTAACTTCATTATTATCTGCTGCAAATTCAGGTATTTATACTACAAGTAGAATGTTGTTCTCAATGGCTGAAGATAAACAAGCACCTAGATTTTTGAGTAAATTAAATAAAACTACAAAGTTACCTTTGGTATCATTGTTCGTAACTTTTATGATCGTTTTATTAATAATTATAATCGCTCAGTTTAAATCAGATATCGTCTTTTCATTATTAAATATTATTGGTTCTTTAGTCATCGTTGTTTGGGCTTCTAGTATCGTAGCACAAATCCGACTGCGGTCTGCGATAAAAAAACAAAACAAGAACCCTGATGAAGTGCTACCTTATAAAGCTCCCTTTTATCCCTTAGGGCCAATCATAGTTATCATTGCGTTATTATTCTTATTCATCGGAAATTCAATTGGTGCAATTTTAGCAGGCGACATTAGTGTCTTAATTAGAAACCTATCGCCAATGATCATTTTAGCCATCATATATTTTGTCCATAAATTATTGCGACAAACTAAAATTGTTAAACTCGAAGACATTGATTTAAAAGAACATGATTATAATTAATGAACTGCACTGTAAAAGTATTTTAAGATACTTTTTGCAGTGCTTTTTTAATATTAAAAACCCTACAGTTATTTATTACCTACCTATTCTAAAATAAACCTTTATCATGAGATTTTATAATAATTAAAAACATATCATATTTTCAGATAGTCAAAATTAGGGTATAATGAAGTTAATAATTTAATGACTTAGAGGTGGAAATTATGATTGGACAAACAAACCTATTTGACGATATTTTAGAAACTGATGAACGTTTCGTTATTGTTGTACAATCACTTGAAGAAAGACATGATCAACTAATCAAACGCACATTAAGAGAGTACCCAAGTTTAGATCACTCACAAATGGAAAGTCTTTTTAGCCATCTTAAAGAACTATTTTCAGAAGAAGCATTTGAAGATAATCAATCAGCGTTTTCAATTACGGTTTATACCAATTTAAATTATGCAGCAGATAATGTCTATGCGCATGTTAAAAGACATCGAGGTAAAAATGAATGGACACATACTGCAAAATAAGTACTTACTTAAGATGAGTCTGAGATATAAAATTCTTGGACAAATGTGACGTATTTTAGCGAAACGCTTGAGGGAACAGGACAAGCTGAAGACTACAGGTTAGAGCTATCATTCAAAAGGCGAGTCAATAATAGGAAGTATTAAATAAATGAAGCACTCAGATGATATAATTTAATTCATCTGAGTGCTATTTTTAGATTTGTGCCCCACTCTCATCTATATTCAGAATGAGGTTTTTGAATAAGACTATCAATCAAAGACACAATACAACATTTTAATTGAGTAAAGATTTCAGAGTATGTGGGATACCATCATTATCATTTGTTAAAGTAACTTCATCAGCAACAGCTTTGACATCATCATTTGCATTACCCATAGCAACAGCTTTACCAACTACTTTTAACATCGATATATCATTCGAACTATCACCAAAACCAATAACTTGAGATAAGTTTATATCTAATTTTTGACACAACTCAGTAATCGCATTGCCTTTTGATACACCTTGAGCCATAAATTCTAAGAAAAAAGGTTTACTTGTAGTAACATCGATGTTTTCATTAAAATGACCATCTAAATTATTTCTAATACTTGTAATATTTGGAACATAATCAATGCCCATAACTTTAGGTACATCTTGTTGAATATATGCTTTTAAATCATCTACCTGTTTCATTGGCAGGCCTGTGAGTTCTGATTCAATGTTCATATATTCATGTTCACCCTCATAGACGATATAACCATCTTGATAAGTTAAAACAAACAAGCTATGTGCTCTACAAAAATCAACAATACTATCAAAATCAGATTTTGATACAGTGCGACTCACTTCCACTTTTTCATCAGAAACGTTAACCGTTTTTCCACCATTATAACTTATGACATAACTTTTATATTGGTCTAATTTCAAATGTTTTGCTGTAGGCATCATACCATCTGTTGGTCGACCTGAAGCAAGTACAACTTTATAACCTTGCGCTTGGATATTCATTAAATACTTGGCTGTTTCAGCGCTAACTTCGTTATCCGAAGTCATTAATGTATCATCCATATCCATCACTATTAATTTATATCCCATCTTATAATCTCCTTTCAACATCTACAAAACTATATTATAACAAATCAATCAAACTAATATACTACTTCAGATTCAACACCTGTGATATTGACTGTAACGAGTTCTGATCGACAATTCGTAAATTCACGTTTCAATTCTCTTACTAGTTCGCCGCTTCGTTCAGGTGCAATCAGGGTTAATACAGTTGGTCCTGCACCACTAATAACAGTAGCATAAGACTTATATTGTTTTGCAATCTGTTTAATCGTTTGGAATTCTGGGATTAAATGTTGGCGATATGGTTCATGAAAACCGTCTTGTTCCATCATTTTGCCTGCCAATTCATAATTCTGTTGTATTAAAGCACTAATCATCGTATTACTGATTGCACTATTTCTAACAGCGTTTTTATGCGAGAATGTTTCCGGCAAGACATTCCTTGAAAGCGTTGTACTCAATTCATTTGATGGTATTGTAATGATAATATCAGCTTTTGGCGGGTCAATATATGATACATCCGTCACTTTTGTTTCAGGATCATAATATCCTAAGACAAGCCCACCATAAATCGTGGGTGCCACATTATCAGGATGTCCTTCAAATTCAGTTGCCAACTGCAATAATTCATATTCAGAAAGCTCTATATCACCAAAATAATTCGCTATGTATAATCCACCTACGAGTGCAGAAGCAGAGGAACCTAAGCCTCTTGCTAACGGGATTTCACTTCTCATTTCAATAGATAGGGACGGTAAAGTCACATCATATTTATTGGCTACTTGCTGTGCAATTTGATAAATATAGTGTGTTTCATCTGTTGGTAATGATTCAACATTAGGGCCTATATGTTTAAATGACCATCTATTGCTATTATTGATACGCACATCAAGATACAAAAATTTATTTAATGCCATTCCAATAGAATCAAACCCGACACCTAAATTAGCAGTAGATGCCGGTATTTTTAACTGTAAGTGTACACTCATACTAAAGTGCTCCTTTAATATATTCTAAAATGCTTTCTCTATCATTTGGTAGTGGCTTAATTGGGTTATCTAATAATGAAATAGCTGTGTCTGGATCTTTTAAGCCATTACCAGTCAATACTGACACTACGCGTTTTCCCTTAGGTAACTTACCAGCACGATGCAACTTAATCAAACCAGCAATGGAGGCATTACTTGCAGGTTCACTAAATATACCTTCTTTTTGAGCCATCAATTGGTATGCTTCTAAAATTTCTTCGTCTGATACACTATCAATGAGGCCTTGTGATTCTTTTAGGGCATGATTAGCTTTATCCCAACTTGCTGGGTTACCAATTCTAATTGCAGTAGCTACCGTATCTGGATTCTTCACTACTTTATTTTGAACGATTGGTGATGCACCTTCAGCTTGGAACCCGTATAAATGAGGAAGTTGTGTATCATTTACGTCATGATACTCTTTAAATCCTTTCCAATATGCTGAAATATTACCAGCATTTCCAACCGGAATCGATAATATATCTGGTGCTTGACCATTCAGCTGTTGAATTACTTCAAAAGCGCTTGTTTTTTGACCTTCAATACGATAAGGATTAACAGAGTTCACAAGCGCGATTTCACCATTTTTAGCCACTTCTTGTACAATTTCAAGCGCTTCATCAAAATTGCCTTCTATAGAAACAATTTCTGCACCGTACATAACTGCTTGTGACAATTTACCTAAAGCTATTTTCCCTTCTGGAATAACGACAATCGCTTTTAAGCCTGCTCTCGCAGCATACGCTGCTGCAGAGGCTGACGTATTGCCAGTTGAAGCACAAATCACAATTTTCTTGCCTTCTTCTTTAGCTTTTGCCATTGCCATTACCATGCCTCTATCTTTGAATGAACCTGTTGGATTTGCACCTTCATACTTAACATGTAATTCAATACCAAGCATTTCAGACATATTCTCGCAATATATCAAAGGCGTATGACCTTCATTTAAACTTACTTTTGGTGTATTAGCTGTCACTGGTAAATATGCTTTAAATTCTTCTACAAGTCCTTGCCAATTTTTCATAAACATTAAACTCCTTCAACTGGATATATTTTCTGTACTACATAGCCTGATTGTTGAATCGTTGCTATCGGTGATTCATCAATACCTATAATAACCACACCTGCAGTATGTGCATCACGTTCAGCCACTACTAATGATTTATGAACAGGTAATTCGCCTTTTAACAAGGTTTCAACTTGTTTTACATCTTCCCCATCTGTTTGGACTACAACATAATAACTTTCCTTACCTTTAATAACAATCGTATCTTCTTCTTCATTCATCATTTCTTTGGTTTCTTCAGTTTTTAATTCAAAATGCGGGGGTAACGTATGTAAATTAGTATCAAAATTAAATGTTACATTTAATAAATCACTGACAACAGCACTTCCTGTTGCTAAACTACCCGCACCTTTACCATAAAACATTGTTTCTCCAACAGCATCACCAATAACATAAATCGCGTTAAATTCATCTTCAACAGACGCTAACTGATGGCTTTTATCAATCAAAGTTGGTGCAACAGATGCATTGACCTGAGCATTTTCATATGTACCTTTACCTATCAATTTTATCTTATAGCCAAATTTATCAGCTACTTTAATATCTGGTAGCGTAACATCGCTAATGCCATATCTATCAACTTCATCTAAATTAATTACTTGGTTAAACGATAAATACGAGGTAATGACGACTTTTCGTGCTGCATCAACACCTTCAACATCATCAGTTGGATCCGCTTCTGCAAACCCTAAACGTTGTGCTTCTGCCAAAGCTTCTTCAAATGATGTCTCTTCTTGAGTCATCTTACTTAAAATAAAGTTAGATGTACCATTTAAAATCCCCATAAACTTACTTATATTATTAGCATTTAAACCATTGTTTATCGCATTTACAATAGGAATACCGCCTGCAACACTAGCTTCATATTTTAAAGCAACGTCATTTTCTTGCGCTAAATGTTCTAACTCTCGTAAGTTTTCAGCCAACAAATCTTTATTTGCTGTAATCACATGTTTTTGCTCACTCAATGCGCGTTTTAACCATTCTACTGTAGGTTCAACGCCTCCGAGCACTTCGACGATGATATCTATTGAGTCATCATTAAATATATCTTCTATATCTTCTGTTAAGTTATATTTTGATGTGTTAATAGGCCGTTTTCTAGACTTGTCACGTACTAATATATGTCTAATATTAATATCTTTATTCATCGTTTCTCTAATTTGTTCTCTATTTTCTTCTATTATTTTTACTACACCAGAACCTACTGTTCCTAAACCAAGTAGTGCTACATTTAATTCTTTCATGTTTTCATTCCTCCGTTTGTTTATCTAAAAAATACAATTGTACAGTTGAAAAATACTTGAATATGGTATAGTATAAATTCATTCATTATTTTTGTAAAGTCTACGTATATTTAAAACGTATATATATATTATCACTCCTGTGATAAAAACTAAACTAAATTTTCTGATTTTTTAGAAAGGTTGTATAACATTATGAAAGTAACTAAATTCGGAGGAAGCTCTGTTTCCAATGCAGAGCAAATTAAAAAAGTATTAGATATTGTTAATTCAGATGAAGCTCGTAAAATTGTAGTTGTTTCAGCTCCAGGAAAGCGCGATAAAGATGATGTAAAAACCACTGATTTATTAATTCGACTTTACGAAAAAGTAATAGAACGATTGGACTACACTTCTAAAAAAGAGGAAATTATTCAACGCTACAAGGATATTATTAATGAACTCAACATGAGCGACACACTTTTAAAAACAATTGATGAGACTTTAGAAAATTACATAGCAACATTGAGGAAAAAACCATCAAGACTACTTGATGCTCTACTTTCATGTGGCGAGGATTTTAATGCTCAAATTATTGCAGAATATAATAACAGCCAAGGCATTCCAACGCGCTACATTTCACCTGGAGAAGCTGGTATTACCGTTACAGATTTACCTCAAAATGCGCAAATCTTAAATCAATCATATGAAGCACTGTATAAATTACGGTCATTTGAAGAAAAGTTAATCATTCCAGGATTTTTTGGTATTTCAAGACAAAATTACGTGGTCACATTTCCTCGTGGTGGTTCAGATATAACCGGAGCCATAGTAGCAAGAGGTGTCAGAGCAGATTTATATGAAAACTTTACAGATGTTTCAGGCATTTTTAGAGCCAATCCTTCTATTGTTAAAAACCCTGAAGTCATAAATGAAATTACCTATCGTGAAATGCGTGAGTTGTCTTATGCTGGTTTTGGTGTATTCCATGATGAAGCGTTGCAACCATTACACAAAGATAGAATTCCTGTCGTTATAAAAAATACAAATAGACCTAATGATATAGGCACTTATATTAGACATGATAGAGAAATTGATTCAAATAGTGTTGTAAGTGGTATTAGCTGTGACAAAGATTTCACAGTATTAAATATTAAAAAATACCTTATGAATAGACAAGTTGGTTTTACACGTAAAATATTAGCTGTACTAGAAGACTATAATATTTCATTTGATCATATGCCATCAGGTATAGATAACATTAGTATCATCATGCGCTCTAAAGAGATACAAAACAAAGAGGAACAAGTACTTAATGATATACGTAAAAATTGTGATGTAGATGAGTTAAGCATTGAACATGATTTGGCAATTTTAATGGTAGTTGGTGAAGGCATGCATAGAATCGTTGGCACAGCTAGCACAATTACGCATGCACTTGCAGAATCAAACATCAACTTAAAAATGATGAACCAAGGCGCCTCAGAAATTTCTATGATGTTTGGTATCGATGTGACAGATGCAGAGAAAGCGGTCAATGCAACTTATGAATATTGTTACACTAAAAATTGTTTGAATACTTAAATAATAATTCAAAACTTTATGTCTATAAAAAAATCCTTCAAATCGTATAGACTCATTTGAAAGTTAATGAATACTATTGAATGATTTGAAGGGTTTTTAAATTGCTTTTTTTTCAGATATAAGTGCTTGGTTAATACGTTCATCTCCGACTACTAAGCGTAAAATAACAAATTGATAATAACTTAATGAATCAATTACGCTTCTATAATTCGGTAATTGATGATAATCAATCGGATCTAATAATTCATACATTAACACAATTTCAGGTTTAATATAATCTACATCCCATTTGATAGAATGAAAATAAATATGCTTTTCAGGTAATCGAATATTGTGATTCCATCTAAACATCCATTCATCATTTTCTACGTCATAAACGATGATTGTCATGATTAACTCATCATTTATATAAATATTTGCGTGAGTGACATCTGCAAATTTTAACTTTGAAAAATCAGTAGTAGTATTTGTACCGTCATGTAACACAATCGTATTATCTTTAGGTATAAACTTTAAAACTTCACCTAGATATTTTCTTTCGACACTAATATCAACCTTATCGTCTAAATTAAACTCATCATGAAGAAAGAGTTGTTTTGCGACTTCACCATTATATTTAAACAGTTCAGGTACATTTTCAGTTAAATTTTTTACAACTTCTTTAATATTTTTATTATTACTAACTGCCAAATCTGTACCTCCTATCAAAAGTAAGCGTTTCCATTAATAATTATTATATTATTTGTTGTCGTATTTTTCAATGTGAAAAGCACAAAAATGTGAACTTAAACACATTTTTATTTAAAACTTGCCAATATAGCTATAGTCTTGTCGATTTTGTTGGTTCAAAATGCTCGGTCTGTTAACAATAAATAATGCTTCTGAACTATGGTATAAAGCCAACTGAATTTCAGCAATTTCTGGCAATGTTTGGTACAGCGCCTTATCTACCATGTAAGGTGCAGTTGCAAAATAATAACGAATGCGATATCTCGCAAATGTTTGGATCACTTCCGAACCAGTAATAATATGTAGTGCATTGTCTACTTTTCCATTCGGCATTATGATATTAAAATCAGTGTATCTTGCGACATATTTAATGATATCTGTTGAAAAAGTAATCACTGAAATTTTAAGATTAGCATCATATAATTCGTCAAGAATTTGATAATTAACTGGATGATTATCGAATGCAATAACATCTTCATTATTTATATTTTCTATTATGTAGTTGATATATTTTTTCATAGTCGTCAATTCAATGTCCTCCAAACAGACTTTTCAATACTTAGTTTCATTGATAATATATGTATTACCCGATTTAGCACTTATTTAATAGGCATATATGTTTTTTAATTCATTAATTTCTATAATAAATCAAATCGCTCTATTATATATTAAGTAGGAATTGCTTATAATTAAAAAATATGATTATACTAATATTGAACTTATTAGTTAGTTGTATTTGTACTAATATAAATAAAAGAGTAAAATATAGTTTATTAAAAATATTTAGATTAGGATGATACCAATGTTTTTCCCGATTATTTTAGCAATAATTATTGTAATACTATTATTAGTTATTATTATTGAAAGAAGAGTGATGAATCATAAGCTTGAGACTGAATCATACGCAAAAGATCAGTTAATAAATAAAATTAGTATCATCACGCGTGAAAACACATATTTAAAAAATCAAATGCTTGAAAAAGATGTTAATAATGATACACATCATCATGGATTAAGAAAAGCAAAACAGGATTTAAACGACATATTAAATCAATATCGAAGTGAAGGTTCAATTTCATTTTTTGATATTATCACAACTGGAAATTTAGCAGTGAAACATCCTTTGTTTGAATATGCTAGAGCTTTCGATTACATCGTCATTACTGAAAAAGGATTATTTAATATCAATGTGAAAAACTGGAAGCAAAAAACATTTTATCATTTCACGGTTGACCCAACAAATGACACACAAAATAATGGAAGCGATACAGTAAATCAAACGGTTGGACGTTATATTGCAAACCAATTCCACAGTCAATTTCAATCAACACGACCAACAACATACACATTTGTAGAAAGAATTAGAAATAATTCTATTATTTATGACTTTTATAACTATGATCCATATGAACAGTCTTCAAAAAATGCCAAAGCATTGGAAGATAGAATTGCAGACCAATTAAACCACAGAATTCAAAATATTGGTTTAGTTTATTTTACAGATGGCAGCGTCAATTTAATTGATGGACCTACAGAAAGACAAGATTTTGTAGAAACAGTTTCATCCAAATCTTCACTAAAAGAAGTCATTGGTGAGACGATTGTAAATGCTCAAGAATCATTAACTGAGGCACAATACAATGAATTGCTTGCACATTTTCACTAATTAAAAGGTATTTAAAAAGCTGCAATAGAGATTTTGTTACGTGACGACATATCTGAAAGTGATTTAAATGAAAGAATACAAACTTACATTAAGTAAAGTTGAACACAGACAAACAAGCACGGTTAAAATCATAAAGATTTAAATATAAAAGAGAGCTAATCCATTAGGGTAGCTCTCTTTTTTGAGTATGGTTATTTATGTACCAGCCTCATTTGCGTTTAAGCCATTTGAAATTTTTAACTCCAAATATTTTCTTTATTGCTTTTAGCCATCTGTTCTGCTTTTTCGAATAAGTCTCTATATTTTCCATTTGGTGAAAAATACTTTTCTCTTGCCAATCCTTTTTTCACTAACAATTCATTGAACATGGTTTCTTTATCTAACCATACATATGCTAATGTGCGCCCATAGCGATCTTCTTTTTCTTTATCATATTCTAAAAAGACATCTTTATCGGTTAAATGTACTTTTGAAAAATCAGATGCTTCCTTACCATATGGTTGTACAGGTGTATTTGGTTTAACAGTCTCTGGCGTGTCTACACCTATCAACCTTACTTTAATTTGTTCATGCTGACTATTGTTTGCTACTAGTGTGTCTCCATCAACCACACGCGCTACATGTACTTTCTCAGTTTGTTTTGGTCCAGTATGATTGTTATTGGAATCATTGGATGAAAAAGGGCCAGTACCATTAATAAACTGAAATGCCAGTACACCTAGTACAACTATACTTATAATTAATGTCGTAATTTTCTTTGTTGATTTCATTGTTGCACCCACTTTTTTTGAATATACCAAATTATCATATAGAAAATTAAAGTTTACGTCAAGATGCTCATTCCAAAGAAAAATTACGCTTTTACAACAAATGAAACTATAATAGTTCTTTATTTTAACTCACTTAACAAATCGTGCTATAATACTAAGATGATAGGAGTGAACAACTTGAGTATATTTAAGGAGAACATGATTACAGTTATTGCGATTGTTATAGCAATCATAGTGGGATTAATATTACAGTACCAATATCAATTCCCACCTCTTGTATCTGCAGTTGTAGCAATATTTTTAGGCCTTTTTATTGGATTTATTGTCTTTCTCATTCAAGTGATTGTAACTAAAAACAAGAAAAAATAGTACCTTCTGCCGAGTGTTTAAATCGGCAGTTTTTTATTTAAGTTAACATAATTGTTATTGTTATTTTTATATATAGTAAAAAATAAGTTTTGCTTTAGAAGTTATATTTATAAAATCGCTCGGTTTAATGTCTTTTCTAATAACGTCCATGCTTCGTAATCTTTTTCATTTGAAAGGATTGGTCTAAACCCATAATTTAGATACATATTAACCGCTTGATAACTAGTGGTTTGAGAAGTTAAAAACGCTTGGTTATGATATTGAGATAGGCGATTCATTGCTTCAGATAATAAAGGTTTAGACAATTGCTTACCTTGATACTCTGGGAGTATCGCCACCCAATGAATGCGTCCGCAAATTTTACTATCTCTTGTTAAATTTCCATACCATGCTGTTGTAGTACCTATGACTTCACCTTTAGGATTTTCAAGAAACAAACATCTTTGTTCCATTTCATGCATATTTTGTCCGAATTCAGTGTTAAAATGTGTCAATGCTTGATCTGTAGTATCAAATTCATTTACTTTCATTTCTAAATTTGCCCATTTTACTTCTTCTCCTATTTTAAAATTTCGAATTTTATATCCAACAGGCAATTCATACTGTGGAATACTTTCTAAATTTTCTCTTATCATCTGTACTTTTAAATATTTCATACCTTAATCCCCTCACTCACAAGCCATTTGTCATCAGAAAAAGGTTGAGACATGATGTTCGTCTCAACCTCAATTAGTATAGTTTTCAATTCACTGAACCTTACTTGCATTATAACTTATAACGCTTGTATTTACTCTACTTCTTTTATAAATGTTAATATAGCATGAAACTCTTCTTCATTTGCTGAGAAAGCACGCTCTTCTACTTCACGAACGGTTGAATTGAGTAATTGATAATCCGCTACTTCTTCATCTTTTAAATATGCATTTATGCTACTTTCTAATTCTTTTAAGGAACTCGCTTTTAATGTACTTAGTTTTACTTCTTGCATGTAACTACAACCCCTTTTAATTATTTTTAATCATTTTAATAAGATTAAAAGTTATTTTTACTTAAAAAACTATAAATATGATATGTTTTTTCAAAACCCCTAATCTTATTTTCAAAAATTATATCACTTCATACATATTTTACATAGTTTTTTTATTCTTTAATAGTTCAAACAATGCTTATCGTCCTCAATTTCCACCCAAAAAGCTTTAATTAATATAAATAGGTGCTTAAAAAAGCAATCCAAATCACTTATGAGTAAGTGACTCGGATTGCTTGTATACCTAGTGTTTGCCCCTTTTGCTTAGCACCTAGTATTGTTTTAAATATTGCTCTCTTTCCCATTCAGAAACTTGAGTTCTATAATAATCCCATTCAATAGATTTTGAATTTATAAATTGATTATAAATGTGATTACCCAAAGCCTCTTTAATAGAATCATTATCTTTCATTGCTTTAATAGCAGTATATAATGTTGATGGTAAATCTTGAATACCAACGGCTTCACGTTCTTCACGATTCATTTCATATATATTTTGATTTACTGGCTCAGGTACTTCTAATTTATTTTCAATACCATCTAAGCCCGCTTGTAAAATAGCCGCTAATGCTAAGTAAGGATTGGCTGCTGGATCTACCGAACGAACTTCTACACGTGTTGATAAACCACGTGAAGTTGGTACACGAATTAATGGTGAACGGTTTTTACCACTCCAAGCAATATAGCATGGTGCTTCATAACCTGGAACTAAACGTTTATAAGAATTAACCAATGGATTACATACACCAGTTAAACCTCGTGCATTTTTTAGAATACCTGCGATAAAATGATATGCATCTTTAGTCATTTCCATATCGCCTTCAGGATCGTAAAAGGCATTTTCTTTACCCTTGAAGAGTGACATATTGAAGTGCATGCCGCTTCCGTTCACACCAAATAATGGTTTAGGCATAAATGTTGCATGAAGATTGTGTTGACGTGCAATTGTTTTAACAACTAATTTAAATGTTTGGATATTATCACACGCAGTGATAGCATCTGCATATTTAAAATCAATTTCATGTTGTCCTGGTGCCACTTCATGGTGACTTGCTTCAATATCAAAGCCCATGTCCTCTAATTCTAAAACAATATCACGACGACAATTTTCACCTAAATCTGTAGGCGCAAGGTCGAAGTAACCACCATTATCATTTAATTCTAATGTTGGTTCACCTTTTTCATCTAATTTAAACAAGAAGAATTCAGGTTCTGGTCCTAAATTAAGTTCACTAAACCCTAAATCTTGCATGTTTTTTAATACACGTTTCAAGTTTGCACGTGGGTCACCTTCAAACGGTGTGCCGTCTGTTTTATAAACATCGCAGATAAGACGAGCCACTTTGCCTTGACCTGCTGTCCATGGGAAAATAACCCATGTATCTAAATCTGGACATAAATACATATCTGATTCTTCAATACGGACGAAGCCTTCGATTGAAGATCCATCAAACATCATTTCATTGTCTAAAACTTTTTCTAATTGGCTTACTGGTACTTCCACGTTTTTAATAACACCTAAAATATCAGTGAATTGCAAACGCAGGTATCTGACATTTTCTTCCTTAGCGAACTTGTGTATGTCTTCCTTGGTAAATGTACGTTTTGCCATTATAAATGTCCCCCATTAATTTTATTTGATAAATCGAGATAAGTCACCACGATTTATCGGAATCGCTTCTCGTTGTGGTTTCTGTGTAGCATCAACAATCATTTGTTTTCTCGTTTCTTGTTCATCATCAGAAAGGTGATCATGTTCGTCATTTAAAATCTGTTTAATACCTTTTAAATTAAAGCCTTTTTCTATCAATCTTTTTATCTCTAAAAGGCGTTCCAAATCGTTTAACGAAAAAAGTCGTTTATTTCCTTCTGACCTATGTGGTTTAATCAGTTCATGTGTCTCATAATAGCGAACTTGTCTAGCAGTTAGTTCACTTAATTTCGTAACAACACTCATAGAGAAGACCGGCATGCTTCGTCGTATCGTATCTTTTGACTCCAATCCAATCACCTCTATTTTTGAACTTGTATTTAATTTAGCATAATTCTTAAAGCAATTCAAAAATATGTCAGGTTTTCTAACATATACTTCAAACCATTGATTTAATTGACTTTATAATGCACTTCCTACATTTAATCGCAGAATTTTCCGAATTTTTTTCTATAATTAGAAAAAGCCACATATGCATTTTAATTTGCTATTTGACCTAGCTATAAATACAATGTGGCCTCTCTTTAAATTTATTAAAATATTTTTTCAACAGCTCTTGTTACAGCTAATTTAACGTGTTCATACGTTAAGCCACCTTGAACATAAGCCTCATACGGTGGTCTTATAGGACCATCTGCTGATAATTCAATTGAAGAACCTTGAACAAACGTACCCGCAGCCATAATGACATCATCTTCATAACCCGGCATATAAGATGGTTCAGGACTAAAATGTGCGTTAATCGGTGAAGCTGCTTGAATACTTTGGCAAAATTGAATCATCTGTTCCTTCGTATCAAAAGTGACCGTTTGAATTAAATCCGTTCTAGGCACATCAAATCTTGGTGAGGTGTGCATATTCATTTGTTCTAGTAACAAACTCGTAAATAATGCACCTTTCAAACTTTGGCTCACAACATGAGGCGCTAAGAAAAATCCTTGATACATTTCTTGTAACGAATATAGTGAGGCACCAGCTTCTTTACCAATTCCTGGCGCAGTTAAACGGTATCCACATCTTTCCACCAATGTTTCATTTCCAACGATATAACCACCGATTTTAGCTAGCCCTCCACCAGGGTTTTTAATTAAGGAACCAGCCATTAAATCAGCGCCGCACTCTATAGGTTCTCGTTCTTCTACAAATTCACCATAGCAATTATCTACAAATATTATGATTTCAGGATATTGCGCTTTTATTTGTTGAATTGCACTTTCTATTTTTGTTAAATCTATGGATGGTCGTTGATCATAACCTTTCGAACGCTGAATAGCGATGACCTTAGTTTGTGGTGATATTTTAGTTAATACCTTATCAATATCGATTTCACCGTGCTTTAAGTCTACTTTATTATATATTACTCCGTGTTCTTTTAAACTTTCTATACCATTACCATTAATACCTATCACTTCTAATAATGTATCGTAAGGATTACCTGTAATATACATTAATTCATCCCCATATTTCAAAGTACTTTGTAAAGCAATTGTAATCGCATGCGTACCAGAAATAATCTGAGGGCGCACTAATGCGTCTTCCGCCTTAAATGCATGTGCATATAAAGCTTCTAAATGATCTCGACCTATATCATCATATCCATAACCCGTTGTGCCAAGTAAGTCACTTTCGGATACTTTAACAGCGTGGAACGCGTCCAACACTTTTTCTTGATTGATATAAGCAATCTCTTCTATATTTTTAAAATAAGGTTCTAGTTTTGCTTCTGTATCTGCTATTAATTGTTTCATATTTTTCATCGTAATTCTTCTTCCTATTCTTTTTTAAACCCTTTTACAGTATATGTTGCATCTTTCTCATTAAATATGATTTCTGTGACGAGTGTATGTTGTTTCAAGAAATATAATCTATCCGCATCAGCACTTGAGACATTTTCTTCATAAAAAGTTAAAGCTGATTTAACTTGCTCTATAAGTAATTGTTTCACTTTGTCTTCATCTTCTTCATTTTTACTTGAAACAAAAACTGATGGTAAATGAGTTGTTGGCATAGTTCCTTCGTGTAAATCTTTTTTATTAAAAATAATAGCTTGTGGAATATGCCCCATATCTAAGTCACCTATGATTTGGTTTACTGTATCATACTGAACTCGATATTCAGGATGACTAGCATCCACAACATGTAATAGCAAATCTGCGCCTTTCGCCTCTTCTAAAGTGGATTTAAACGCAGCAATGAGTGTAGTTGGTAGTTTTTGAATAAAACCAACCGTATCAGATATGATTAGGTTAAATCCATCATTGATTTGAATTTGTCTTGTTTTAGGATCTAGCGTAGCAAAAAGCAAGTTTTTCTCATAAGTAGCTTCATTCGCCAATGCATTAAACCAAGATGATTTACCAGCGTTTGTATATCCAATAAGTGCTACTTGAAACACATTATTTTGTTCACGTTTGTTGCGATATCGCTCTCGATGTTCAACCACCGTTTCTAATTGATGTTTGATTTCATTCATACGTGTTCTAATATGACGACGATCCATTTCTAACTTAGTTTCACCTGGACCTCTCGTTCCGATGCCACCACCTAATCTTGATAAACTGCGCCCATGACCTTGAAGTCTAGGTAATAAATAATCTAATTGCGCTAATTCTACCTGAAGCTTACCTTCTTTACTTCTTGCTCGAAGTGCAAATATCTCTAAAATCAGTTGTGTTCTGTCGATAATTTTAACGTTCAGATTACCATTTAATGTTTTTGACTGGGCTGTAGTCAATTCATCATTAGCAACAACTACATCTATATCATTCATTTCTATATAAGCTTTTATGTCCTCTAATTTACCTTTTCCAACGTAATATTTATTATCAAAATGTTGTCTGTTCTGGGTGAATTCAGCTTGTACATTTAATTGGCATGTTTCAGACAATGAAGCTAATTCTTCCATTGTTGATTCAAAATCAAACACTTCATCGGTTTGAGCTTGTACGCCAACTAAAATTGCTGTCTCTAATTCTTTTTTAGTCGTATGTGTTTGTTGGCTCATAACATGCACCTCTTTCAAAGTTTTCTTTGCTATTTTATCATAGTGTTTATATAAAGACTATCTTCTCAAATTATGTTAAATTAATAATAAGAGGTGACACGATATGACTATATACGATATAGAAGTTCAAAAACCAAATGGCGAAACTTACAAGTTAGAAGAATATAAAAATAAAGTATTACTAATTGTCAATACTGCAAGTGAGTGTGGCTTCACACCACAATTTGAAGGACTACAACACTTATACGACAACTATAAAGATCGAGGATTTGTTGTGCTAGGTTTTCCATGTAACCAATTTGGGGGTCAAGAACCAGGTACGGGTGAAGAAGCTACTCAAAACTGTAAAATCAACTATGGCGTTTCTTTCCCAATGCACGAAAAAATTGATGTCAAAGGCGAAAATCAACACCCTTTATATCAATTTCTGACAGAACAACAAAATGGATTTTTCAATGAAAAAATCAAATGGAACTTCACCAAATTTTTAATCGATAGAGAAGGTAATGTAACTAATCGATATGCGCCACAGAAAAAACCGAGCCAAATTGAAGCTGATATTGAAGCGTTATTATAAATAAATTACTGATTTAAAGAAGAAAGCTACACTTGATAATTTCTATCAAAGTGTAGCTTTCTTCTTTTAAAGTATGCAAAAATAAATTGTTTTTTTAATGTTATACTTCTTCTACTGCATCATCAAGTGTGAATGTACTGATAGCATGTTTATAAATAAGATGTTGCTTTCCTTGTGTTAATAAACAAACCAAATTGTCATCATAATCTTCGATAATACCTTTCATTTGAAAACCATTCACTAAAAATACGATAACTTTCGTTTGATCAGCCTTAAATTGTCCTAGGAATTTATCTTGGATGTTTTCTGTTGTATTCATGTTATGTTCTCCTTTTCTTTATTTGGACTGAAACTTCATCTAACATCAATGAAAGTGACATTATCTCTCTATCTAACCATACTACGTCGAGCTTGTTTTTGAACCAAGTCATTTGTCTTTTAGCATAATTTCTAGAATGCTTTTTCAATTTATTTGTTGCTTCGGCTAGACTAGCCTCATTTTTAATTACAGGTAACATCTCTTTATATCCGATAGCTTGCATACTTTGACAAGTCTCAAAACCATCTTCAACGAGTTGTTTCACTTCATTTAGTAATCCGCGTTCCAACATTATATCTACACGTTTATTAATTCTTTGATATAAAGTTTCGCGTGACATTTCTATCCCTATTAATAATGTATCATAATTTTCTGTATATTGTTGATTTTTCTTGCGTGAACTTAAAAGTTTTTTTGTTTTTAAATAATATTCAATCGCTCTACGTACCCTTTTACGATTATTTGGGTGAATAGTATCAGCTGAATCTTTATCTATCGAAGCTAAATAATCATGCAATACTTCATTTGATAATGAATCTAATTCATTTAGCGTATGGTCTACTTTAATTTGTTGTGCTTCAGATATCGTTTCATCTTCGAAAGCATAATTATAAATTAATGATTGGATATACAAACCTGTACCGCCTACGATGATAGGCATATGACCTCTAGCCGTAATTTCATCTATTAAATTTTGCGCTCTATTTTTAAAATCATACGCAGAAAATGTTTCATCAGGTTCAAGAATATCTATCATATGATGTGGAATATCCGCCATCTCTTCTCTATTTATTTTTGCTGTTCCAATATCCATATGTTTATAGACTTGCATAGAATCTCCGCTAATAATTTCACCATTAAATCTTTTAGCCAATTCGATGCTTAATTCTGTTTTACCAACAGCTGTTGGACCAACTAATGCAATTATAAAAGGTTTATCGCTCTGCACTTATATCAACTCTCTTTATGCTTTATCTACTCTGTTATATTTTTTTAAAATTTGTCTTTCTATCCAATCATACATATGTTGCCACGTAGTCGTAGCA
This sequence comes from Staphylococcus sp. HMSC034G07, assembly GCF_001835975.1. Classification (NCBI taxonomy): domain Bacteria; kingdom Bacillati; phylum Bacillota; class Bacilli; order Caryophanales; family Staphylococcaceae; genus Staphylococcus; species Staphylococcus sp. HMSC034G07. Next base: position 268,384 of record NZ_KV826609.1, on the reverse strand, counting down.
TCTTTTTCAAATAATACTTCATGTCTTTTATTTTTGTATAAATGTACTGTAATATGATGAATTTTACCCTTTTTATATAGTTTTCCTAAATGTCTAATCCCTTTTCCATAATTGCCTATCGCATCATCTTTTCCAGAAATTAGTAAAATAGGAAGATCTGACTTCATTTTTTTTATGTTTTTTAATTTGCTTGTCTGTAACATATACTTTACTGTTTCAAAAATCAGTTGATTTGAGACTAAAAATCCAGTAAAAGGGTCTTTTTCAAATTTTTCAACTTCTTGGTCATCGCTGGATAACCAATCATTTTTCGATTTGTTGTTTTCTATATTTTTATTGAAAGTTTTATACATTATTTGGTTTAACCATTTCAAACGACGTCTTTTACCAGTTATTAAAGTGATAAGTTTTAAAATTATTTGTACGCATTTCCCTAAAAACTTAGGGTATTGCATTGTTCCTGATAGAATCATGCCTTGTGCAACATCTGGATATTTTTGGGTGAAAATTCTAGCAATAATAGAACCCATTGAATGCCCCAATATAATATATGGCGTATGCACAGTATCTGAATACAACGTCTGTGCAATTTCAAAAGTATCATCTGCCACTTGCTCCATACTATCAATGTGACCACGTTCATATGATGCTATATCTTTACCATGCCCTCTATGGTTGTGTCGTAGTACATCATATCCTTGTTGGTTTAATGAATCAATAAGTGCATCATATCGATCCATATGTTCTGCCATGCCATGAAGTAAGTGTATAACACCAATCGTGTCTTTTTTCGCCTTATTCAATTTCACTTCTAAAGTCGTTCCATCTGCAACAGTGATTTTAAACTCATTTCCACTCATGTTTTACCCCCAAATCACGTTTCATTTCATTTCATTCATCATACATTATACAATATACCTTTAAAATACACTGTTTTCAAATACAATGCTATTCGGCTTATCACTTGTTACAGCGCTATTATTGATAAAATTAAATGCAAAACCTCATTAAAAATATAAAAACCCCTCCAAAGTCTACATTTTTTAATGTCTACTTTGAAGGGAAAGAACTATTGTTCAAAATTTGAATCTACTAACTCATTATTGGATAAGGAACAAATGTTAGATTCGGACAATATTTAATTTATTCTTTAACTGCAGGTTGATTATTACCTGTTTGTGCTTCATCAATTGCAGTTTGAAGTTCTTTTGTAAACAAGTCTTTTTGAATATCTGTGTAACCTAGTAATTCAGCCATTACATCAATAACTTGATCTTTATAATTGAGAACGTCATCTATTTTGAAATAAAGTTTACCAGTACGACGAATAAAGAAATCTGTTGGACGATGAACCATTTCGTTTTGAATAGAATAAATCAATTCTGTGTAAATATCTAAAGGTAAACCAGATTCTTGATATTGTGCTGTTTGAGCAATTTTGAATAATTCTTCTACATTTGAACCGTATTTCGTTGCGAAATGACGTGCTGTCGCATCATCTATTTGATAAGCTTTAGCATCTTCAACTTTTTTATCAATAAATTGATCAAAGTTTGCACTACCACCAACATCTCCACCAGAAATTGGTAAGTGTTTTGTAGCACATTTATCAAATTTCAAACCGTATTCTGATTTTAAGCGTTTAGATAATAGGTCTACAATTTCTAATGCCATATGACGATAACCAGTTAATTTACCACCAGCAATTGTAAGTAGGCCTGATTTACCTTCCCAAACTTCATCTTTACGAGAAATTTCTGATGGGTCTTTACCTTCTTCTAAAATTAATGGTCTTACGCCAGCCCATGATGACTCAATATCTTCATCAGCTACATTTACATCTGGGAACATATAGTTGATCGCATCAATTAAGTAATCTCTGTCTTCTTGTGTAGCTAATGGTGATGTTTTATCGTTATCGTAAAATGTATCTGTTGTACCTACGTATGCTTTACCTTCACGAGGAATCGCAAAAATCATACGTCCATCTTTTTCAGTATCAAAGTATACTGCTTGTCCTAATGGGAATTTTGATTGATCAATAACAATATGAACACCTTTTGTTAAACGTAATTGTTTGTTATTACGTGCATAATCACCACTACGTACTTCATCTACCCATGGGCCACTTGCATTGATTACTTTTTTAGCCTTAATTGGATAAGTCTCACCAGAAATTTGGTCTTCTGCATGAATACCGTTGACCTTTTCATTTGAATCATATGTGAAATGTACTGATTTCGTATGATTGATTACTGTGGCACCTTTTTCAGCTGCACGTTTCATGACTTCAATTGTTAAACGCGCATCATCTGTACGATATTCAACATAAGATCCGCCACCTTTTAATCCTGATTTTTTAACAAGTGGCTCTTTCGCTAACGTTTCTTTAGCATTTAACATTGTTTTACGTTCTGATTTTTTAACGCCTGCTAGTCTATCATACATTGCTAAGCCAATAGATGTAGTAAATTTACCCATAGAACCACCTTTATGCATTGGCAATAGCATACGTTCAGGTGTCGTTACATGAGGCCCATTTTCATATACAATTGCACGTTCACGTCCAGTTTCTGCTACAACGCCAACTTGCAATTGTTTCAAGTAACGCAAACCACCATGCACTAATTTTGTTGAACGTGAACTTGTACCTTGTGCAAAGTCTTGCATTTCTACTAACGCGACTTTCATACCTCTTTGTGTTGCATCTAATGCAATACCTGCACCAGTAATACCTCCACCGATAATGACAACATCAAAAGTATCATTTTTTAAATCTTGCTTAATCTGTTCTCTTTTCAAAGTTGATAAACTCATAAAATCTAGCGCCTCCTAGTAGTAATAAAAAAAGAGAGACCTATCCCATACATATATAATTGTACGAACAGTGTCTCTCAATTCTCATCTCGATAATATTAACTTACCCTTATTATAGCATAAGAAACTTAGATAAGTCTAATTCTTTTATTCTTCGTCTAGCTTAAAGACTTGAGTGGCCTCTACAGCTTTTTTCCAGCCTTTGTATAATTTATTTCTTTCTTTTTCTTCCATATCTGGATTAAATTCTTTTTCAAGTTTCCAACGGTTAGCAATTTCATCTTTACTATCCCAGAAACCTACAGCTAAACCAGCTAAATAAGCTGCACCTAAAGCTGTTGTTTCGTTAATTTCTGGACGTTCCACACTCACGTTTAATAAGTCTGATTGGAATTGCATAATAAAGTTATTTTTAACAGCACCACCGTCGACACGTAGGTTATTTACTGTAATATCAGAATCTTTTTCCATTGCTTCAAGCACATCACGTGTTTGATAACACAATGATTCTAATGTAGCACGAATAAAGTGTTCTTTTTCAGTACCACGCGTTAAACCAAAGATTGCTCCACGTGCATCAGCATCCCAATATGGTGTTCCTAAACCTACGAATGCTGGCACAACATAAACACCTTCCGTAGATTCTACACGTTCCGCGTAATTTTCTGATTGTGGTGCAGAATTAATCATTCTCAATCCATCTCTCAACCATTGAATAGCTGATCCTGAAACAAAGATAGAACCTTCAAGTGCATAATTAACTTTTCCGTCTAGTCCATAGGCAATTGTTGTTAATAATCCACTTTCAGATGCTACAGCTTCTTCACCAGTGTTCATCAGCATAAAGCCACCTGTACCGTAAGTGTTTTTTACATCTCCACGTTCAAAGCATGCTTGACCAAATAATGCTGCCTGTTGGTCACCTGCAATACCAGCAATTGGAATTTCTTGTCCGAAGAAATGATAATCAATGGTATTTGCATAAACTTCACTAGATTCTTTAACCTCAGGTAACATAGTATTTGGAATTTCTAATATATCCAATAATTCTTGGTCCCATTCTAAATCATGGATATTATAAATCAACGTACGGCTTGCATTCGTATAATCTGTAATATGAGCTTTACCACCAGATAATTTCCACACTAGCCAAGAATCAATAGTACCGAATAATAAATCTCCATTATCAGCTTTCTCTCTAGCACCTTCCACATTATCTAGAATCCATTTAACTTTTGTTCCAGCAAAATATGGATCTAGTAAAAGACCTGTTTTTTCTCTAAATTTATCTTCTAAACCTTGTTCTTTTAATTCTTGACAGATGCCTTGAGTTTGACGAGATTGCCAAACAATCGCATGATATACTGGTCTTGATGTTTTCTTATCCCATACAACCGTAGTTTCACGTTGGTTTGTAATACCAATACCAGCTATTTGATCTGCACCGATGTTTTCTTCATTTAAAACTTCCGCCATAACAGCTAAAACGGACGTCCAAATTTCATTGGCATCATGTTCTACCCAGCCTGATTTTGGAAAATATTGTTTGAATTCACGCTGTGCAACTCCTTTAATTTTTCCATCTTGATCAAATAGAATTGCTCTCGAACTCGTAGTGCCTTGGTCGATTGACAAAATATATTTTTCCATAATGATTAGCTCCCTCTTCAAATGTTCGTAATACGAATTACATATGTAATTCACATTGATATATATATTTCTCTGTACCCAATTTTTATTAGTTCACTCAACTAATAATTTTATATTAATACAATGACAATAATATCTAGTTATATTTTAACGTAAATACACTTAAATTAAACGTAATTAATATATAGTTTCTATACCTTTAGCATTTTTCGCTTTATTTAACGTTACGCCTAAAATAAGTGTGATAATTAATAATACAATAGCAACTACCGACATTGTATCAAATGCACCTTTGTAAAATAATCTGTAAATCACTGCACCAATCATACCACCAGTTACAGGTCCTAACACAGGTACAATTGCATATGACCAATTAGAATCACCTTTACCTGCGATTGGTAAAATCGCATGTGCAATACGTGGACCTAAATCACGAGCTGGGTTAATTGCATAACCTGTTGGCCCACCTAGACTTAATCCAATTGCAACGATTAAACTACCGACAATTAATGGATTTAAACCATCAGCAATTTTGTTCATACCAATGAATAAAAGCCCCATTGTTAAAATACCTGTACCAATAATTTCACTCATGAAGTTTGCAAAATAGTTTTTAATGGCAGGTGCTGTAGAAAATACAGCTAATTTTGTGCCTTGGTCTTCTGTGGCTTTCCATTGTGCTAAATACATTAACCAAACTAATGCACCACCAACGATACCACCTAGAATTTGACAGATAATATAGCCTGGCACCATAGCCCAACTAATGGCACCATCCATGGCAAATGCTAAAGTAACTGCAGGATTTAAATGTGCACCTGAAATATTACCTACCGCGTACACTCCCATAGTAACTGCTAATCCCCAACCTGTAGCAATAACAATCCAATCTGCGCCATTCCCATTACTTCTTTTTAAGTTGACGTTTGCAACAACGCCTCCTCCAAATAGTATAAGTATTGCTGTTCCCAAAAATTCAGCAAAATATTCACTCATAAAGACTCCTCCTAAAATAAGACAGGGAGACCCCTACAATTATATCCAGTTGTGAACCACCGGTTTAATTACTGTAGAAATCTCCCATCTCTGTTCTAAATATTAACTTGTGTACATCTTACACCGTTGTTGTAAGCGTTGTCAAATACTTTGTAAAAAAGTTGTCACAACTCAAGTTGATATCACACTATTTTCATCAATACTAAATTGACTAGTCAATGGGTCAATTTGTGCCGTTAACCCATAAGGAATCGCATGTTTGGGCTCGTTATGACCAAATGATAAATTATAAAAAACTACCATTTTAGGATTATTGCTTTTTTTAATTATTTTTAATATCTCTCTTTTATAATTTTCATAATATACATTATTAAATGGCTTACCAAAAATCATACCATTCAGGTGATTTAAAATCCCTTGCTTCAGCAATTCCTCTAAATATTTAGCAAACATATCAGGTGTAGGTGTGTCTTCTGAGGTTTCTAAAAATAATATTGCACCATTAAATGCTTCAATTTCAGGAAATATTGATGTATGCATTAAATCAACAAAAGTTTCTAGATTTCCACCTAAAAGGTGTCCGCTCACTTTTTTATTTCCATTTAATATTTCGTATCCTTTTTGTTCTATTTTAGCTCTACATGTATATTTGTTTTGTTTATTCCATTTTAATCCATATGGTCTCATATAAAATGCTGGTTCTATTTTTCCTATTTTATTTGTATTAAACCAACACTTGTTAATATTCTCTACTGTATATGTATCCATTGCTATATTTTCTGCAAAGTCAGTAAGTAATGCCTGACCATAAAAACTAACTATTCCCATTTTATAAAACATCAAATGTACTGTTGTTGTATCTGAATAACCACTGAATATTTTAGGGTTGTTTGCAATTGCTTGGAAATCTACATAAGGTAAAATACGTATCGCATCTTCTCCGCCAATACAACTAATAATAGCTTTAACTTCTTGATCTTTTACTGCTTCATTTAAATCTTTAGCTCTACATTCTGGATGATTGTGAATAAACACTACACCTTTTAAGGCATTTGGCATTACTTTGACTTTTAAGCCAAATTCATTTTCCAAACGTTGAATGCCTTGTCGAGTTCGCCATAACATATTACTTTCACCTGCTAAACCAGAAGAAAGAGACACAATTGCTACTGTGTCTCCTACTTTCAATTGCTTTGGTTTTATCATTGTCGTCATCCCCTTATACTCGTTCACAACGATTGATTACAAATAAATGAACCAATAATATGGAAATAGTTAAATTTTTATCATTTTAGTGACAATACATGATTCGATTACCATAGTGATCGGTCACTAGTTGTAATATATTTTGCACCATTTGAAACTGCAACATCTACTTCTTCTTTGCTATTTATGAGCCCACCTGCAATTACTGCAGTATTTGTTTCTTCGTTAATGATACGTATTGCTTTAGTAGCAATACCAGGTAAAACTTCCACAAAATCTGGTTCTACACGCTTAATCAATTCGATACTTCTAGATAGTGCATGACTATCTAATACAAACACTCTGAACACGGTTGTAGTATTTAATGATTTTGCTTTATTAATTACTTTTGTCTTAGTTGAAACGATGCCTTTAGGATGATAATTTTGAATGATATATTCACAAGCAAATTCATCATGGCTCATACCTTTGATTAAATCGATATGCATGTATGTTTCAATCTTATTCTTGTTTAATAGACCCATAATACTTTTAACATGTCCGATATGCGCATCTAACATGACACATGCCTTGTAATCGGTCATCGTTAATTTTTCTAAATCTTTCATTGAGCGAACTGCAGGCAAAATATGCGGTTTCAACATGAATTCCTCCTTAGACAATACGTTTAAATAGGCGTTCTAATTCATAATTTGAGAAATTAATAATAATGGGTCTACCGTGTGGACAGGTAAATGGGTCTTCAGTGTCTCTCAATTGATTAACTAAATCTGCCATCTCGTTATTTTTTAGATAGTGGTTAGCCTTGATTGATTTTTTACAGCTCATCATAATCGCAGCTTCTTCACGAATTTTTCTCACGTCAACTTTTTTATGTTCTAATACATATTCGATCATATCCTTGATGATTTCTTCAGCTTCTTCTTTAGGAAACCATACTGGATAGCTATCTACAATGTAATCATGTCCACCAAATGGTTCTAAATGCACGCCTACTTTATCTAATTCATCTTTATATTGATTAATTATCATTAATTCATCTTTTGAAAAATGGAAAGTTAATGGAATCAATAAATTTTGACTTTCATTTACAACATCACCAATTTTTTCTCTGAAATATTCATACTTTATTCTTTCTTGAGCTGCGTGTTGATCAATCATAAACATACCATTTTCATTTTGAGCGATGATGTAAGTGCCATGCACTTGTCCAACAATTTCCATATAAGGTATTCTACGTGTTGGCGAAGCACTCACGCGCCCTTTAATATCTTCTTCACCATTGTCTTGTAAAATGTTATCCGCGGTTGATACTTCGTTATCAGTAGAATCACTACTTGTCGTTTCTAAATCATAAAGCAAATCATTTTGTATTTTCTTATAATCATCATAATCATTTTGTGACTCTTGAATGCCGCTTCGTTCATTATCCGGTTGATTTATATAGGATGTTGAATTGTCTGCACTTGCGTTATTTGCATTATTCACGTTTGGTTCACTTGATTGCTCAACATTTTGCTCAAGGTTATTTTGTTGTTGCCGTTTTTCGAAGTCCATTTTCTGTTGCTCAAATTGGTCTAATACCTTGTTTTTCTTCGTCATTTTATCCATATCATTTTGAGGAATTAAAATACGATCTTTAAATGCTTCACGAATTTTTGTCACAATTAATTCAAAAAGCTGGTCTTCTTTTGATAACCTTACCTCTAGTTTAGTTGGGTGCACATTAACATCTACCAATATCGGATCCATTTCAATGTTGATATAGCATATTGGATAACGACCGACCATTAATAAAGTATGATAGCCCTCTAAAATTGCTTTATTTAATAAGAAGTTTTTAATATATCTGCCATTAATAAAGATAGAAATATAATGCTTATTACTTCTAGAATGTTCTGGCTTTGCAAAATAAGCATCTAAATGATAATCACTTGTATCACCCGTTACATGAACTAGATCTTTTGCAATTTTCATACCATAAATTTCTGCCATGACTTCATTTGTTCTACCTGATCCATTTGTTTTTAATATTGTTTTACCATCAGAAACTAGTGAAATACGAATATCAGGATGACTCATAGCCATACGGTTCACGATATCTGTAATCTTTCCAAGTTCTGTATAGAGACTTTTAATATATTTTAAACGTGCTGGCGTATTATAAAACAATGACTCTACCAAAATATCTGTGCCTCTTTTTGCTTTAGCTGGTTTTCGATTTAAAACTTCCCCATTTTCCACATAAATTTCTTGGCCTTCTTGATTATCTGTACATGTTTTCAATGTCACCTTAGAAACTGAAGAAATACTAGCTAAAGCCTCACCGCGAAATCCTAATGTGCGAATATGGAACAAATCAACATCTGCATCTAATTTACTTGTTGCATGGCGATGGAATACTAAGTCTAAATCATCGATTTCTATACCAGTACCATTGTCAACCACACGTATAGAAGCGACTCCTGATTGTTCAACCTCTATGTTTATTTCTGTCGCTTGAGCATCAATTGCATTTTCCAATAATTCTTTCACAACCGATCCAGGTCTTTCTACTACTTCACCGGCTGCTATTTTATTTGCTAAAGATGTCTGTAATTCTTTTATTTTACCCATTGAATGACCTCACCTCTATTTTAACTGTTTTTGTAATTCACTAAGTTTTACTAGAGCTTCTATCGGTGTCATATTCGATAAATTTAATTGCTTAATTTCAGTCTCTACTTCACTTTGTTCCGCAGGATAATCAAACAAATCAAAAGCTGCTTGTTCAAATTGGTGGCTACTTTGTGCTTGCGTGTCATCGTTATAGCTGTGCTCGTTTTCAGATACAAATGATTTTTCTATCGGCGGTGCTTCCACGCCCGATTTAATAACGTTCATTTGTTCATTTGTCGCTTGTCCATGATTATTATTTTGTTCAAATGCATCTAGAATCACTTGTGCACGTGATATAACTGCTTCTGGTAAATGTGCTAACTTCGCAACTTGGATACCATAACTATCATCGACAGCCCCGTCTTTAACTTTGTGTAAGAAGATAAGCTCACCTTTGTATTCATTTGCTGCAACATGAACATTTTTCAACGAAGGCAACGACTGATCTAATGTTGTTAACTCGTGATAATGTGTAGAGAATAATGTCTTAGCATGAGAAGTATGTGCCACGAATTCAATCATTGCTTGTGCCAATGCTAATCCATCATAAGTAGAGGTTCCCCTACCTATTTCATCAAAAATAATTAAACTATTTTCTGTAGCGTTAGCGAGTGCTTTTTGTGCTTCCAACATCTCAACCATAAATGTACTTTTACCAGAAACTAAATCATCTGCAGCTCCAATTCTTGTAAATATTTGATCAAAAACTGGTAATACAGCTGTTTCACACGGCACATAAGCACCCATTTGTGCCATAATGCTTATGATTGCAACTTGTCTCATATAAGTAGATTTCCCAGACATATTAGGTCCAGTGATTAAATAGATAAACGTATCTTGATCTAAATTACAATCATTTGGCACATAGTCGTTGTGATCCATAACGCGTTCTACAACAGGATGTCTCGAATTTGTTAATTTAAGTGTTTTGTCTTCGCTAAATGCAGGTCTTGCATAATTATATTTTTGTGCTATCTCGGCAAAACTTTGCAAACAATCTAATTCAGAAATAACTTTTGCTTGTTTTTGTAAGCGTTCTGTATATGTCTTTATTTGTTCACGTAATTCAACGAATAATTGATATTCTAATTCAATCGCTTTATCTTCAGCGCCTAATATTATGTCTTCTTTTTCTTTTAATTCATCCGTAATAAACCGTTCTGCATTTGATAAGGTTTGTTTACGATGATAACCATATGCAGAAGGGTCAAAACCTTGCAAGTTGGCTCTTGTAATTTCAATAAAGTATCCAAACACTTTGTTAAAGCTAATCTTCAGTGATTTAATACCAGTGCGTTGACGCTCCTTAGTCTGAAGTTCAGCCAACCAAGATTTACCATTCTTCGATGCTTCTAAATATTCATCTAGCTCCTGATTAAATCCTTTTTTGAATAATCCACCTTCTTTAACAGATATTGGCGGTTCTTCTTTCAAACTATTTTCTAATAATGCTAACAGTTCATCTAAAGGTTCAAGAGCTTTAAATTGCTCAGTAGTTTCTGTATCTAAACGATCTAATAATTGCTTAATATTGGGTATTTCAGAAATTGAATGTTTGAGTTGAATTAGATCTCTAGCATTTACATTACCATAACTCACTCGACCAACTAAGCGCTCGATATCATATACTTGATTAAGATGTTCTCTCAATGTATCTCTCTCTATAAAAAAGTCTATAAATTGCTCAACTGTATCTAGACGTGATTCAATTTGATTTTTGTGGATTAACGGTCTATCAATCCATTGTTTTAATCTTCTTGCACCCATAGGGGTCTTAGTTTCATCCATCAACCATAGCAATGTCCCTTTTTTACTTTTCAGACGAATACTTTCTGTCAATTCTAAATTTCTTTTTGCATAAAAGTCCATTTTCATAAAATCTACTGCTTCATATTTAACAACAGTTTCTATATGAGATAGATCTCGTTTTTGCGTATGAAAAATATAATCAAGTAATAACTGAGTCGCATTGTATAAAGATTGTTCATTACTAGTATTTACTGCATAATGTGCATCTGATATTTCATTCAATACTGTAATCGTTTCAGTTGTTAAACTTATTTGACGTTTTAGTTCTTCATCAATATGCTCATTTACCACGATTTCATTTGGATTAATGGTTGTTATTTCATTTATTAATGTAGCTTGATCGTTAAAGGAAGTTACTTTTAGTTCTCCCGTAGATACATCACAATAACTTAATGCATAACAGTCATTTATTTGTACAAAGCTCAAAATATAATTATTTTGTTTTTCATCTACGCCACCTTGATCCATAACCGTACCTGGCGTAACGATTCTAACAACTTCACGTTTCACCATTCCTTTTGTCTGTCTAGGATCTTCCATTTGCTCACAAATAGCTACTTTATATCCATTATTAATTAATGTTTCAATATAGCCATCTGCTGAGTGGTAAGGTACCCCACACATAGGAATAGGATTTTCTTTTTTAGCATCACGCTTTGTTAATGTAATCTCTAGAACTCTAGAAGCTTCTTTCGCATCTTCAAAAAACATTTCATAAAAGTCGCCTAATCTAAAAAATAATAAACAATCTTGATATTGTGATTTTATTTTTAAATACTGTTGCATCATTGGCGTTTGGTTAGTCATTTAATCTTTCACAATCCTTCTATTAGTTTCTTACTGTTATTTACAATACATTAAATAAACTATTATTTATGTATGTTATATCATTAAATCAGATGGTTGCTCACTTGTTTAACTGATTGCTATTTTTACTTTATAACTAGTTTCTATTCTTATATTATTTCGTACTTTTAAACCATATTTCGATATTTTTATTGTCCATTTAACTCTTAAATTTTAACATAACTTTAGTTTTTACGCTTATGCTTACAAATTAGGATTGATGTAAAATGTTGTCGTTTAACTACTTGATGAATGATATTTATAAAATAAAAAAGATTAAGCTTCATTTGCACATACAATTAATTAATTACAAATCCACATTATAATTAAATCATTGATATGTTAAAAGCAATGAAACTTAACCTTTTCATATTTATAAGAATCGTTTTAAGATGCCTTTTCTTTTCATAACCATTAAAATAACATAACTAATCATTGCACCAATCACACTTGAAGCAATAAAAGCTATCATTAAAGGCTTGACAGCAAAGTTAGCAAAACCTAATACCCAGGCTAATGGTATACACATAATACTACCAATGATGCCTGTACCTATAACTTCACCGATTGCTGCCATAAAAATATGCTTGCGATAAAAGTAAAAACCACTTGCTAATAATACACCTACCATACTTCCAGGAAATGCAAAGAAACTACCGGTACCAAACACCATTCTTAACAGCGAAGAAATAAACGCTTGTGCCAGACCAAACCAAGGCCCCACAAATACCGCACATATCACATTGATTAAATGTTGTATAGGCGCCGCTTTGATAGGCCCAAGTGGTATAACAACAATGCTACTTAACACTACATTTATTGCAATCAATATCGCAGTCAGTGTTAATTTTCTTGTTTTCATATTGCTCATTTCCTTTCTACATATGGATTATGCATTAATCTTTATCTTGTTGAATTTCATTTAAACGGTTTGACATCGTACTAATCATCATTTGCAATAAGTCATTTGCCTGTGCTTGTGATTCTCTAAATTCTTCAACAATAGGTATAATATTGAGGTTTTGCTCGATATCTTGAATTTTATCTTCAGACTGACGCAGTGCCTGCTGTTTACCATAATTTTGTAAATTAACAGACTGTTTCTGCGTTTTTTTCAAGTCTTTCATACGTGTTTCAATATTTTTATTTTGATGAATTTGCTGTTCAATTGCTTGATATTCTTTAACAGTGTCTAATGATTGAATACGTTGACTGAGTTTATCTGCCTCTGCCAATATTTCATCTTTTTCATACATTATTGTGTCACCACTGCTTTTTCACTAACGCCTAAAAACGTACCATTCAATGAAAACTGTTTAGCTTCATCAACTTTTACATCAACAATCTTTCCAATCATTTCTTTAGGTGCTTTAAAATTAACTAGTTTATTTTTATTCGTATAACCTGCAAGTACAGTATCATCTTTCTTACTAGCACCTTCACAAAGAACTTGTACTGTTTGGCCTTCATATTGTGCCATAGCTTGTTCAGAATAATAGGCTACTTTTTTATTTAACTGTTGTAATCTTGCCTTTTTTTCCTCTAATGGTACATTATCTTTCATTTTAGCTGCTGGCGTGCCATCTCTTTGAGAATAAATATACGTATATGCATGTTCAAATGCTACTTCATCATATAAAGTCAATGTTTCTTCAAATTGTTCTGCAGTTTCATTTGGATAGCCTACGATAATATCTGTTGTTAAAGCAACATCAGGTATTTTTGACTTAATACGATTGACTAAATCTAGATAGCTTTCTCTCGTATATTTACGTCCCATAATTTTAAGAACAGCATTATTTCCTGATTGTACGGGCAAATGCACATGTGGAACGATGTTTCCACCGTTAGCAATCACTTCTATCATACGATCGGTGAAATCCCATGGGTGACTCGTAGTGAAACGTACTCTAGGAATATCTATTTTCGAAATATCTTCTAGCAAGTCGCCAAGTCCATATTCTAATCCATCAATATCCTTACCGTATGAATTAACATTTTGACCTAATAGTGTAACTTCTTGATATCCTTGACGAGCTAAATCTCTAACTTCGTCTATAATATCTTGTGGTCTTCTACTACGCTCTTTACCTCGTGTAAATGGCACAATACAGTATGTACAGAATTTGTCACAGCCATACATGATATTAACCCATGCTTTTATATTACCTTTTCTGACTTTAGGTAAATTTTCAATTACATCGCCTTCTTTAGACCAAACTTCTACCACCATTGCTTTTGAGAGATAAGCTTCTTCGAGTATTTCAGGCAGTCTGTGTATATTATGCGTACCAAAAATCATATCCACATTTTGATATGATTTTAATATTTTATTCACGACTGATTCTTCTTGAGACATACAACCGCAAACACCAATAACTGTTTCAGGTTTTTCTTTTTTCAAGTGTTTTAAATTGCCAATCTCGCTAAACACTTTATTCTCTGCATTTTCACGAATTGCACAAGTGTTAATTAAAATAACATCCGCTTCATCGATTTCTTCTGTTGGCTGATAACCTAAAGCACTTAAAATACCTGCCATTACTTCTGTATCATGTGCATTCATTTGGCAACCATATGTTTTTATTAAAAATGTTTTACCTTTACCCATACCACGATATTTTTCATCGATTTGAAAATCACGGTTATAATGTACTTCTTCTTTACCACGTTTACGTGCTTCTTTTAAACTTGGTGGTTGGTATACATGCTCAAAATACTTACTATAATCTTTTGTCTTCTTATCGCGCTCGGCCAAAACATCTATAGAAGTTTGCTTTCTTTGTTCTTCATTCACGCTAACAAAACCCTTTCTATATCATAAAAACTATGAACAAACGCATTAAAATAGATCTTATCTCGCTGTTTTACAATCGAGTCGTTCAAAGTTCTATAACTTTATCTATAATCATTATTTCATTATATTAAATTTAGCAATAAAGTGCAAAAGTCATCTACAATAATGAATGTTGATTTCAAAAGTACATTTTACAATAAAAACCATCTTGATTAAATATACTTTGTCCAATAACAAACATTTTTAATAAAATAATGATACAAAAATAAGGCACTTACGTATCATTTAATAACATTTATTAAATAAACGATGTACCTTATAGTTATGACTTTAATTTCAATTTTACACTATCATAATGCAATACCTTACAAGAAAACTACTTAGATTTCATCATATTTTCCAGTTAATGTTTCAATCGTTATACCTTCTGGAACATGATAAAATTTCACTTGACTGATAGTACTTGGTATTTCTAGTTCTACCATTCGCTCATTAAGCTTTTGGATTAATATTAAACATTCATTCATCTCACCTTGTACAGTTGTTTCTAAAGGTCCAACGCGATATTCCAAACCAGAATCATCGATCACTTGAATTGCTTCATCTACGTAAGGTATAACATCTTCACCATTAGCAGTTTTAGGAATAATTTGTACACTCATTAAAGTATCATTCATACTTGTTCAACCCCTTAAATTTTACTTACCTTCAGTTTACCAAAACATTAACTTAAGGTATAGAAATCGAAAGCTTTGTTTATTTATTGATAGGTTTCGTTTATAAGTGACATCATCATATTTTTAGCAACGTTACCACCATTTGAAGCCGCATCGATTAATTGGCTAGGAAAATTGTCCTTAGTCTCTCCAGTTACATATAATCCATTAATATTTGTTTCTCCATATGGTGATGATTTGATTTTGCCCTGTTCATCACGTTCTAACAATATATTATTTAGAAAATTGAATTCGGTATCCCACCCCATTTGTGTAAATGCACCTTCTATTTTTATGACACTACCATCTTCTAATTCGACTCCTTTTAATTGTCCCTGCTCTCCTAATAGTTTTTTGATCGTTGTTGAACAGACCTCAATATGATGTTGTTCTAAAAATTTAATTGCCTCTGGCTCTAACGTTTCAATACCATTAGTAAATACAGTGATTTTTTTCGAAAAATTTCTCAATAATTTAACAATGTGTATTACATCTTTATCAGAGTAAAATACGCCTAATTGAGTATGTTTCATTTCAAAGCCATCACACCAAGGACAATAAAATACCGTTTTACCGTAAAAGGATTCAATATTATTTATTTTAGGTAAATGTTCTCTAACACCTGTAGCAACAAGTATTTGCTTGGCTGTATAGGATTTTGATGCTGTTGATACTTTAAATCCGGATTCAATTTGTATAATATCTACGACCCTTGCATTCACTATGGATACATCTTTGTATTTGGAGACATCTTCTATAGCTTGTTGTTTAAATTTTTGTGGCGAAATACCATCTTGCGTTAAATAACCATGTGATAATTGAGTAACTTTATTTCGTGGTTTATCTTCATCGATGACTAATGTATGCATCATTCCTCTACCAAAATTCAATGCAGCGCTCATACCTGCTGGGCCACCGCCTATGACAATTACTTCATATTCCATCATTCCACTCCTTTTAATTACACGTCTATTAAAGACTTTTAATATCTATAATAGTTTTAAAAAAGTGTATAGAAATAGTTTATGCTTTGCTATTTCTATACTATAAAATTATTTAACTACAGGTTTTAGCAGACTCGATAGTTTCTTTTGCTTCAAAGTTGTTACCAAAGTTGTTTCAGCATCTTCCATTATAGCTTTGATAGGACAGCCTTCATCATGATTAAAAGTGTCTTCTAATAAACTTTGCTCCCCATCTATCGTAACAATGACTTCATAGATAGATACTGAATCCCATCCA
Organism: Staphylococcus sp. HMSC034G07; assembly: GCF_001835975.1. Lineage (NCBI taxonomy): Bacteria > Bacillati > Bacillota > Bacilli > Caryophanales > Staphylococcaceae > Staphylococcus > Staphylococcus sp. HMSC034G07. The sequence continues at coordinate 251,647 of NZ_KV826609.1, read as the reverse complement.
TTCTTTAATTGATATCCGCCTTTAGCACCACTACTAGCAGAAATGATATTACGCTTAACTAAACGTGTCATTACTTTTGATAAATAAGTTGTAGAAACACCTAAAACTGATGCTAAGTCTTGTACAGGAATCTTTTTTTGATCACCTTGATTATTAATCATAAATAACAGTGCATGTAAAGCATAATCAGTCGCCTTTGAAAATTTCATAAATTTATCATCTTCCTATTATAGATATAATAAATCTATAATAACTTATTTGTTTTTCTTTTTCAATATTACACTAAATTTTTAGTAGCATTAATAATTGCATCTGCAAAATCATACATAAACTGAGCCCAGTTACTACTGTTCTCTCTACTTTTTTTATTATAACGTTCATTTTCAAACAATTTCTTTCTTATTCCTGAGGTTAACTCGAGTTGGACACCTTTCTCAGTTTTACAGCAATTTACAATATTGTCATCATGCGCACCAGACATATGTGACGGGGCTTGTCTGACAATTATCCCTAATTTTTCAAATTCTGCCGTCATCTCATCCATTAATTGCTCATCCTTACCACCCATATAAACAATTTCATCTTCACCTTTACAGCCATGTATCGCGATGGCATATTGATTATTTGCAATCATTTTCATTAATTTAGGTTCATCATAATGTCTGGACGTCACATGTAATTCTGCATTACCTTTTGTTCTAATTGCTTTAAACGTAAAGTAGTCAAAACCACCTTTTTCAGCTGTTAATTCCGCCAATTCGGTAGTAGCAGGTTCTATTGCTCCGCCATGAATTGCAGTTATGATAACATTGCTATTTCGGTCAATTGAATTAATAATCCAATCCGTATTTTCCTCCGTTAGCTGCATTAATTCCGTCATAGATTTAAATCGATCAGCCATTGATTATCCCCCTCTATTTTATATGTACACTTTTTGTATACCACATTTTAGCGTCCATTATTTTAAATCACTGTTAAGTTTTTGATAATTTATTAACTCAATATTTACAGTTAACTATTGCTGATTATTGATTGCTTTAATCATTGCTTTTGAAAACGCTTCTAAATAGGTTGACCAGTTCGAACGATTTTCTCGGTCATTTAAATTAAATTTTTTATTAACAAAACAATGCTTCCTAAAGTTAACAGTCAATTCTAACTGTACCCCCATACCTTTTTGACCACAATTCACAAAGTTATCCTGTTGTTTACCAGAAATATGAGAAGGTGCATCCTTTGTAACGATTCCTGTTTCATTTAACGTTTGTTTTATCTGCGTAATTAGTGCTTTATCTCTACCACCGATATACACTTCATTTTTCTTACCCATGCAACCATGTATAGATATAACTTGAGCATGTTCAGTCACAATCTTTTGTAATTTTGGCTCATCAAAATGAATTGAAGTTACATGAAGTTCATTGTTTTTATTTTTTCTTACACCTTTAAAACTATAAAAACTATAATTACCTGTTTCACTTAAATGTTGTGCAACTTCAGTAGTTCCTCTTTCTATAGCACCGCCATGGACAGCAGTAATAAGTACTGGTGAATCTCTTTCACACGTTTGAATTTCCCAATCTTTATCTTCATTTGTGTAAGTTAATAATTCCGTCATTGTTTCAAAGTAATCAACCATATCTCTCTAACCTTCCATTTTTCGTATATAAATATAAAACTAGCTGATTCACAAATATAAAACAATGATTTTTTCTATGAAAATCATCTTTTGTGATCAGCTAGTTATTTTACGCTATTGATTCTTATTTAAGTAGATAAACGCTTATACAAACTGCTTTGTTAAGTCTTTAAATTGTTGTTCATCAAGGTGAATATCTTTTTTGGCTAATGCTGTACCTTCTATTTCTTCAATTTGAGATTCATAAGAAGGTGTTTCCGTGTCTTGATATACAATGCCTTTAAGTAATGAATTATACTCTAAAACCTTTTGAGTAGCTTTTTGTTTGTCAGTCGCATCAAAATCTTCAATTTCATCAATACTTGTAAGATTTTCTTTAAACCAATCATAAGTGTTGACTTTATTATATGTTACACATGGAGAGAATACGTTAACGAATGAAAAACCGTCATGGTTAATTGCATCTTCCAACATTTTAGTTAATCCTTTAATATCACTAGAAAAACCTTGTGCAACAAATGTAGCACCTGAAGACAACGCAAGTTCTAATGGCGCAACATTTTTCTCAATATTACCTTTAGGCGTAGATTTAGTCACAAACCCTTGTGCTGATGAAGGTGATGTTTGTCCTTTAGTTAAACCATAGATTTGATTATCCATCACTATATATGTCATGTCCATATTTCTACGCAACGCATGGATCGTATGTCCCATACCAATCGCATATCCATCACCATCACCACCAGAGGCAATTACGGTCAAGTCTTTATTAGCCATTTTCACGCCTTGTGCTAATGGTAATGAACGACCATGGATCCCATGTACACCGTATGAATTAACATAACCTGATAAGCGGCCTGAACACCCGATACCTGTTATAATTGCAACTTCTTCAGGTTCTAGCCCAACATTTGCAGCTGCTTTTTGAATAGCTGCTTGAACAGAGAAATCTCCACAACCTGGGCACCAATTGGGCTTCACATTATTTCTAAAATCTTTAAATGTTGCCACTTATACCAACTCCTTTAAATTTTTGGCAATTTCTAATCCTTTGGCTTCTATTTCATTTGGTAAGAATGGCGTACCATCATATTTCGTTTGATTAATTAATTTATCTCCAACGTTCACATTCATTTTTAATATATTGGAAAGTTGTCCTTGATAGTTATGTTCCACAACGACAACTTTTGAAGCTTTATCAACCGCTTCTTGTATCGTTTTGCTTGGGAAAGGATGTAGTTGTCTGATTTGTAAATGATTAACCTTCAATCCTTGTTGCTCTAACCTTTCTTTACCTTCTTGAATCGCACCTTTAGTAGAGATGAAACCTAAATAAAGTATGTCTGCTTCATCATGGACTGCATTATTTTCTACAGGTTGATTGATCAATAGATGTTCTGTTTTTCGCATCCGTTTATCCATTTGCTGTTGTCTGTTATCAGCTGCTTCACTTGTCTTACCTTCTTCATTATGTTCCACACCTGTGACATGGTGGATGCCCCCTTTAACTCCAGGGATTGGTCTTGGAGAGACTCCACTTTCAGTCAACGCATATCGTTTGAAGTATGTTTTATCATCTTCATCTCTTTCTATATCCGATTGAATCGTTTCTCCTCGGTTTATTTCAATTTTATTATAATCTAATGATTCTACAGTTTGTTTACCTAATGACAATTGTAAATCACTTAAAATAATGACCGGGCATTGATACATTTCAGCAAGATTGAAAGCTTCTATCGTAAGGTAAAATGCATCTTCAGCATCTGTTGGTGCTACAACTATTTTAGGTATATCGCCATGCGTACCGTAGATCATTTGCATAAGGTCTGATTGTTCTTGCTTGGTAGGCAATCCAGTGGACGGACCGCCGCGTTGTGTATTGATTACAACAAATGGCGTTTCCGTCATACCAGAAAGGCCAATTGCTTCCATCATGAGTGAAAGACCAGGACCAGCGCTCGCTGTAAATGCACGTACACCAGCATAGTTAGAGCCTATTGCCATATTTGCCGCAGCGATTTCATCTTCAGTTTGTACAACAGTACCCCCAACTTTGGGTAAATTTTCAATCATATATTCCATGATTTCAGATGCTGGTGTAATAGGATAAGCTGCCATAAATCGAGAACCAGCTGACAACGCACCTAGACCTATCGCATCGTTACCAATCATATATAGATGTGGTGTGCCTTCTGTTTTTTCTAAAACAAAATCACCATCAATATGACTTAATTGTTCGTTCATTAAACGGTAACCTTCATTCAATGCTTCAATATTCATTTCTACAACTTTATCACCTTTTTTAGTAAACATATTGGTGATAAGTGTCTCAAAATCTGAAATGTCTAAGTTCATTACTGCACATGTCGCTCCAACCGCGACCATATTTTTCATTAAAGTAGTGCCTAATTCTTTCGCAGTGGCAGTAAAAGGTAGCGCAACCAATTGTGCGTCACAATGTTCAGGTTTTTCTGGTTTAGCTTTACTATCAGCAATAATCACACTGTCTTTACGCATCTCATGGTGGTTCACTTCAATTGTTTCTTGATCAAATGCGATTAATATATCTAAATCATCACTAATTGCATGTACTGGTGATGTTGATACTCTAATTTTATTATTTGTATGACCGCCTTTGATTCTACTTGAAAAATGACGATACCCATATAAGTAGTATCCTTTACGGTTCATAGCAGTGGCAAAGATTTCACCTGTTGATTCGATACCTTCCCCTTGTTGTCCGCCCACTTTCCATGATACTTGAGATTTCATATCATCTAGCCTCCTAGTGGTTATAATAATTCATATTTCATCATACCAAAACAAACCACGCTTTTACTATGAAAAGAGCGGTTTATTTTAAAATTCATACTAATGGACGATTATTTAAAAGGATGGTCATCATTGATAAGAATACGTTCGATACGTTTTGTTTTACCATCTTTGTTTAAATCTATAATCACACCTGATAATACACTACGACCTTCATCAGGAACAACATGTCTTTGTGGTAAACTTGTGATAAAACGCGTAATCACCTCTTCACGATTAATACCAAGAATACCATCATAGTATCCTGTCATACCTACATCTGTAATATATCCTGTGCCTCCAGGTAATATTCTTTCATCTGAAGTTTGGATATGTGTATGTGTGCCGACAACAGCACTAACTCTATTATCTAAATACCATCCCATTGCATTTTTTTCTGAAGTCGTCTCAGCATGAAAGTCAACAAAGATATAATCTGTTTCTTTTTTTGCTTCAGTTACTAACGCATCAGCTTTTTTAAACGGATCATCAATATCTTGCATAAATGCTCGTCCCTGTAAATTAATGATAGCCAATTTGATTTCGTTAATTTGAATGTAGCGCATACCAACACCAGGTGCTTCATCTGGAAAATTGGCAGGGCGAACCATGCGATTGGCATTTTCTATAAAATCATAAATTTGTCGTTGACCATATGTATGATTACCCATTGTCATAAAATCAACGCCTTCTCTTAATAAAGATTTGTATATTTTTTCAGTCAAACCTTTACCATGTGCTGCATTTTCTGCATTTACGATTGTAACCGTAGGTTTATAAGTTTGTTTCAACTTGGGCAAATAGTTTGAAATAGCTTCTCTACCTATTTTACCAACAATATCCCCAATAAATAAAATTCTCATTTACGTGTCATCCTCTCTTACTGTTAGTTTAATTGAAATTAGCGATGATGAAAAGGCTCTTTAATAAATATTCATAAACATTACTTTGTTTTAAATTTATGATTGGTGGTAATATTTATATTATAGTTATGTATCATTTCAAAAAAATAGGAGTTGTATGTAAGATATGTCAATTAATATTGATCCACAACATTTTGCTGATTTAGTTGTTTCTGCAAACCCTTCAAATAGTGACAATCCGGAGGAGATTGCTAAAGATAGCTTGGAGTTATATATCAATGCTTATAGACTTGCTGAAAGATATGCCAATATCTCCACAAATTGTTATGACACTGCCGAAGTAATTAAAGAATTAAGTAAAGTAGATTTAGAATTAAAATAACTTAACGTAATTCACAGTAATAAAAGAGACTGAAGTATAGTGTTTAGTTTCAAAACAAAGGAGTCTGGGGAACATTATTGTTCATCCTAGACTCCTTTATTTTTTTCCAGATTTCTAACCTAGTCTTTTGAATTAAAGCATGTACGAGTGTGATTGTGCTGTAATATGGTTTACATAATCCGATCTTGCAATAGCTCTCACAAATAAATCATTCTATCCAATCCAAGTGTCAGCTGTTACGAGTGAAATATGTTAAATCGAAAAAGGGTGAAGTTAACCACAATGTATTTTTACTTTAACTATACTTCTTAATAATATCGGTTTTACAAACTAAAAATAACTGCTAGTAAAATTTTACATCTCTACTAGCAGTTATTCCGTAACTTAATTAAGTTCTTATTTATTATTTTGCGTATTCAATTGCTCTAGTCTCACGAACAACTGTCACTTTTATATGGCCAGGATATTGAAGTTCATCTTCAATCTGACTCTTAATATCTCTTGCTAAGCGGTGTGACTTTAAGTCGTCGATAGTTTCTGGTGATACGATAACTCGAATTTCTCTACCAGCTTGGATTGCAAATGCTTTTTCAACACCATCATAACTTTCTGAGAGTGTTTCTAGTCTTTCTAACCTTCTAATATAATTTTCTAGGGTCTCTTTACGAGCACCTGGTCTTGCAGCTGATAGTGCATCTGCTGCTGCAACTAATATAGAAATAATAGAAGTTGGTTCTACATCACCGTGATGTGAATGTATAGCATTTAATACTGTTTCACTTTCAGCGTATTTTTTAGCTAATTCTACACCAATTTCAACGTGACTGCCTTCAACTTCATGGTCGATAGCTTTACCAACATCATGAAGTAGTCCAGCACGTTTGGCCAATGTAACATCTTCTCCTAATTCAGCCGCTAACATGCCGCTTAAATGGGCAACCTCTATAGAATGTTTTAACACATTTTGACCATAGCTAGTACGATATTGTAAACGACCTAGAATTTTAACTAAATCTGGATGCATATTATGCACATTAATTTCAAATGTTGCTTGTTCACCAGCATCTCTTATAATATCGTCAACTTCTTTTCGAGCTTTTTCAACCATATCTTCAATTCTTCCAGGATGGATACGTCCATCTGAAACAAGATTTACTAATGCAGTTCTTGCAATTTCGCGTCTAATTGGGTCAAAACCTGATAGAATAACTGCTTCTGGTGTATCATCTATAATTAAATCAATACCAGTTAACGTTTCTAACGTTCTTATATTTCTACCTTCTCTACCAATAATTCGACCTTTCATTTCGTCATTTGGTAAATTAACAACTGATACTGTAGATTCTGAAGTATGCTCTGCAGCTAACCGTTGTACAGTAGTTGCTAATAATTCTTTTGCATTTTTATCGACTGCTTCTTTTGCTTCTTTCTCTTTTTCCTTAACAAGTATTGCAATATCATGTGACAATTCTTCCTCGACTCTTTGAAGTTGTTCGTTAGCAGCTTCTTCTTGAGTGAGACCAGAGATGCGTTCTAATTCTTGTTCATGCTTATTTATTAATGACTGAACACTACTCTCTTTTGCATCTAATTGTTGTTGTCGTTCTTCAAGTTTAGACTCTTTTTGCTCTAAAATCTCATCCTTTTTATCTAAAAGATCAGATTTTCGCTCTAAGTTTTCTTCTTTTTGAAGAAGTCGTGCTTCTTGCCTTTGAAGATCACCGCGTCTTTCACGAAGTTCATTTTCACTTTGCTCTTTTAAGATTTGATTCTCTTCTTTAGCTTCAAGGAGCTTTTCCTTCTTAATATTCTCTGCTTCTTTATTACCATGTTCGATAATATCTTCTGCAGTTTGTCTTGCTTGTAATTGCTTTTGATGCAATATATTTCGGGCAATAATATACCCTACAACAACTCCGAGAATAATACCTAGCAAAATGAGTAGGAGGTTTAATAAATTCACACAAACACCCCCTTTTTCTAGGATTTTGCTCTGTATATCAAATTCAATATGATTATATGAAGTTATATAAGAATCATACAATGTAATTGTACGGTTTCAAACTAAGAAGTGTCAAGGTGTGCAACTACATTAATTAAATATTTGAATAGCTTCTTTTACATTAAAATAGTTACAGTTACTGCTATTGCTTATTTCTTGTTGTTTTTTCATCATAAAAAATTTTTATTTAATAATTTTGAACCTATATGCAATCACAAAAAAATAAGTATGTATTTATAAATACATACTTATTTTATAAGGAAAACTATTATATTTTAATTTAAATTATAAGTTACTCATCTTTTTCATCAAAAAGTGTAGCTGGTGCATCTTCTTCCTCTTTTTCATCTACGTCACCATCAAAAATACCAAGTTTTTCTCGCAATTTCTGATCGATTTCTTGTTTAACTTTTGGATTTTCTTTTAAATATAATTTAACGTTTTCTTTACCTTGACCCATACGCTCACCATTATATGAATACCAAGCACCCGATTTATTAACGATTTCATTTTCTACACCAAGGTCTATGAGCTCTCCTTCTTTAGAGATACCTTTTCCGTACATCATATCAACTTCAGCCACTCTAAATGGAGGTGCTACTTTGTTTTTTACCACTTTGATTTTTGTTCTGTTACCAACAATTTCTTGACCTTGTTTCAACTGTTCAGCACGACGAACTTCTAAACGTACAGAACTATAGAATTTTAATGCACGTCCACCTGGTGTCGTTTCAGGATTACCAAACATAACGCCAACTTTTTCACGAATTTGGTTTATAAATACAGCAGTTGTATTTGATTTAGAAATAGCACCAGACAATTTACGTAATGCTTGTGACATTAAACGTGCTTGTAAACCGACATGTGTATCGCCCATTTCGCCTTCAATTTCAGCCTTCGGTGTTAACGCAGCTACTGAGTCGACAACGACGATATCAACCGCACCACTTCTAACAAATGCTTCAGCGATTTCTAAACCTTGCTCACCATGATCTGGTTGAGATAAGTATAAGTTTTGAATATCAACACCTAATGCTTCTGCATAAACAGGGTCTAAAGCATGTTCAGCATCAATAAATGCAGCGATACCACCATTTTTTTGTACCTCGGCTATGGCATGTAATGCAACTGTTGTTTTACCAGAACTTTCTGGCCCATATATTTCTATGATTCTACCTTTAGGGTAACCACCAACTCCTAATGCGTTATCTAGTGTTACCGAACCACTTGATACACTAGAAACTTTACGTGCTTCATTATCACCAAGTTTCATTACTGCACCTTTACCAAATGATTTTTCCATATTTTTAATTACTGTATCTAAAGCTTTTTGACGATCATTATCCAAAACACTGGACCTCCTAAATGAGATTTATCTCTGAAAAATATCTTAACCATACTATACATTGATTTAAAGTATTCTGCAAGCATTTTGCGAATATTTGTTCGCTACTAATAGAACAATTCTTCACAAAAAGGGAACGTACGTACTAATCATTGTTTGTTTTGAATTATTAATTTTTTTCTCTAAAGTAGTTTAATAATCTAATCAATGAATAGTTTTGTGATCTTTTTTTAATTAAATTTCTATTCTTCGTCATTTTAAATGATTTAATGGTTAGGCATTCGTTTTCTAAAATACCTAAGTATACTGTACCATTTTCATGTAATAATGAAATACCAATTTCAGCATTATACAAATCTTTGACGATACGGCATGAAATTAGTAATTGATGCTCCATATCCTCTTTAGAATTTATAAACTGTTGGTGATGGGGTAACATACCAAATAGCTTATTTGAATAATCATGATCTTTCATTCTAGAATATAATTCGCCATCTGTTACACCATCATAGATTGCAAATGATTGTTTCATATGTGCTAAAAAGGATGATTCTATGGAATTATCATCTGACCCGTAATAATATTTACCTATACGTGACAGGATTTCTTTTTTTACTGGTGCTATTAGTGCTTCACACTCTTGTTTAGAGTTACCATTCGCCGTCAGTCTTATATTAACTTCATGCGTACCAGCTAATGGTGCAATAGTAGGATTTGTTTGATTATCTATCAAATCAATTAAAATAGTTTCAACTTTAGATTCACCTATCCCTGCAAAACGCAATAATTCTGAAAAAATAATACCTTCTCCAGTTAAAAAATATGGTAATAAGCCATCTTTTGCCATCGGTTGCATTTCTTTAGGTGGACCAGGCAATAGAGCGATGTGTTTATCGTTATATTCAATCAGCATACCTGGTGCCATACCTACTTTATTTTCTAAAACTGTTGCGCCTTCAATGACTAGTGCTTGTTGTTTATTGTTCGGAGTCATTTCAACATTTTGATCTTTAAAATAATGCTCAATATACATCAATGACTTTTCATCCGTTACTAAATTGCGATCTAATATTTGAGCTACCGTATGCTTTGTTAAATCATCTTTAGTAGGTCCTAATCCACCAGTAAGAATAACAGCATCATATTGTTCCAATGATGAATGTATTGCTCTTTCAAGTCTATTAGGATTATCTCCTACTACAGTGTGTTCTACAACACTATGTCCTATATCATTAAATAATTTTGATAGATATTGACCATTGGTATTTGCAATTTGACCCAGCAATAATTCAGATCCAACTGCTATAATTGATATATTCACACTTTCCCCTCCTTGTCCGAAAGAAAAATTTCGCTATTTAATTTGTTAAACTTATTATTTATATTATAAATCCAATTCTATTTAAAAACTAAAATTTCGTTTGAAGATTATTCTGTCTTAATGAATAACGATTCTGTATCAAGATATACTATTTTAACAAAAAAACTGGAAAGGTGCTTAAAAACACTTTCCAGTTGAATTCATGTTTGCCAGAACCAAACTCATATTATTTAGCCTTAAATACATCTCTACCTTTATAAAAGTATTCAATACCAGATAGAATCGTAAAGAATACCCCTATGTATAATAGCACCTGACCTATTGGAAAACCAATCCATGTAGCTAATGGGTCGCCTAGTAAAATCCATACTAACGCAATCATCGTAACCGCCGTTTTAATTTTACCTAATTGGCCTGCTGCGCTTACAAAACCTTGTTCGATTTGTAATAAACGTAACCCTGTAACCGCAAATTCACGTGCAATAATAATAATCGCAACCCATGAGTTTGTTAACCCAATTTCAACAAGAGCAATCAAAGCACTTGAAACGAGTAATTTATCTGCTAATGGGTCTAAAAATTTACCCATATTTGTAACAAGCTGCCATTTTCTTGCTAAGTAACCATCTGCAAAGTCACTTAACGAAGCAACAATAAAGATAATACCACTAATCAATAATTCAATTCTAATTTCATATCCACCAATAAAAGTTACATTACCAAAACCAAAATCTACTAAAGCGAATAATAGAAATACTGGAATTAATATAACTCTAAAGACAGTTATCCAATTCGGAATATTCATTTCAAATCCTCATTTCTATATATATAACTTACAACAAAACTACAATAACATTTTTTATAAAAATAATACCGCTAATATCCACAGTATGGCAGTGATAATAATCACTAGACTTATTACTACTGCTAACTGCAGAGGTTCTTTGTTTTTACTACGATAAGTAGGTTGATGATCTGAAGAAAAAGCATCAATCGTTTCTTTCAAATTGTTATCATGATTAGGAATTTCATCTCTATGTGCATGAATAAGCTGTTCAGCATCAATATTTACAGCCTTTGCATATTTGCGAATAAAACCTTCTACATAATCTGCATTTTTAAGGGACTCAAAATCATTATTTTCAATGAGTGTTAAAGCTTGGCGTTTGATTTCTGTTCGGTTTTCTAATTCTGTTAATGTCATACCTAATCTTTCGCGACGTCCTTTTAAAGTTTGACCAACTAAACTCACGATGTTAGTCCTCCTCATCCATTATCTTTTACTATTCAAAAAATCCAAAACCACCACCGAAAACATCGTCACCGAAATCAAGATTATTTTTACTTTTTACGGTATGTTTTTTCATTTCTTCATAATGGATTTCTTGATTTTTATTTTCTCTTAGCTCAATGATATAATCAAAATCACTCATCTCATAATCACTAGTTTCCACAAATAAATCTGGATGTTCTACAACTTTAATCGCTGGTAAGCTCATAACTTCTTTCACTAATTCTTGATGTTTTTGGTTAGATTCTCTGGCTGTAACCGCACCATCAATAATATAGACATGATCAGAATCATACTCACCTTTGATGAGCGAACTACGAACAGTTTGTTTAATTAGCGTAGAACTAATAAATAGCCAACGCTTATGGGCACAGACACTACCAGCAACAATCGATTCAGTTTTACCTACTCTAGGCATACCTCTAATACCGATTAATTTATGCCCTTTTTCTTTAAATAATTCGGCCATAAAATCTACTAATAAACCTAAATCTTCTCTTTCAAAACGAAATGTTTTTTTATCAGCAGCATCTTGTTCTATGTATCTACCATGTCGTACAGCCAATCGATCTCGTAATTCTGGTTTACGCAATTTAGTAATAGAGATGTCATCAATTTCACTAACGATATTTTCAAATCTACTAACTTTTTCAAGGTTATCTGATTTAATTAATAGACCTCTTCTGCCTTCGTCAATGCCATTTATTGTAACAATACTAATACCCATCATACCTAATAAACTGGAAACGTCACCTAATAATCCAGCTCTGTTCATTGTAATTTCATATTCTAAATACCATTCTTTTTTTGTAGCAACTGTCATGGCATATACACCCCTTAGTTTATAAATCGCAACAATGCGCTTTGACTAAAATCTATCACATTTTCAGTTATTTATTTAATGAAAAAAGCATAGTACCACATAAATAATTTAAAAAGTAATGTAATGAATGATATTGATATTATATCATTGAATGATTCACAGGTGGTTTATTTTTTCTATTATTTCAAAAATTATAAATACCAAGCACCATTCACTTTTTGTATTGTACCAGTGACACTTTTGGCTAATGGATTACAAAGATAACTACAAGTATGGGCAACTTCTTCTGGTTCAATAAATCTTTGTTGTGGTAAATCTTGAGATAAAGTTTCAAGATCATTTTCTCCCCAAGCTTTTAACATATTACCACTTACAAAACCAGGTGCGATCGCGTTCACAGTGACTGAAGTCAATGATAATTCTTGACTCAGTGCTTTTACGAAGCCAATTTGAGCTGACTTCATCGCCGAGTAGACTGTTTCCATACTCGCACCTGTTTCTCCCCATATTGATGAAATAACTATAATCCGCCCATTTTGACTTTGTCGTAACTGATCTACAAAATATCTACACATTCTAATGAATTGGCGTACGTGAATTTGATAATGCTCATCAATCATTGCATCCGTCATATCTTGCAACTGACCATACAATGCAGTGCCACTCGCATAAATAAGACAATCTAAATTTTTTATAAAATGAAAATATTGGTTAAAATCATCTACGTTGCGCAAATCACATTGTACCAATTGCACTGAACTATGGTTGAACTGAAACTTTAATTTATTGATATCTGTATTATTATAATGAACGATGACTTCATACCCATCAGATAATAAGCGATTAACGATTGCAGAACCAATTGACCCTGAGCCACCTATAACTAAAGCTTTCATTGTTTATTTCATCTCCAAACGACTATCTACAATTTGGGATAAATTCAAACTCGATTGTGCCGTTTCATTTACGCTTTCCAATGTAATACTTTCAACAATATCTAATAGATCAAATAAACTTACACCTTCAAAATAAAGTTTTGTATATTGGTTCGCAATATATTCAGGCGAATTCAAACCAGATATAAACTCACCAATAAATTGCTTTTTCAATAAATTAAATGCTTCTGTATCAGTTAAATTGCCCTGTTTTGCTTCGAGTTCATCCAACAATAATTTTTTTAACTTATCTGGTTGTTGAGTCGCACTGGTAATCATGGAAAAACTATATGTAGGCTCTAATACAAATTGATACCCAAATGTTTCATCTATCAACTCTTCATTAAGTAACATTTGATAAAAGTCAGTTTCTTCACCAAATAGTAATTCAAAAAACAAAGTCATTTCTAAATCTTTTTTTACCAATAATCTATCTGGCACATCAGTTAATGGCATATTTTTAAAGCCAAGCATAATTCGAGGTGATTGCAATTTCATCTTTTCAGTGACTACTTTTTCTTTTACACTATCCTGTTCTTTTAAAGAATCCCTAACTATTCGAGGTTGATTCGTTTTATCTCTTTGATTTTCATGGTCAGCAACAACATTGTAAATATGGTCTACATCTACATCTCCAACAACAAATAAAACCATATTAGAAGGATGATAAAATGTTTCATAGCATAGGTATAAATCTTCTTTAGTTATTTCATAAATACTTTCTACACTACCAGCTATATCTACACGAATTGGATGTGATTCATACATAGCTCTTAATGTATTAAACATTAATTTATATCCAGGTTGCTCTTGATACATTTTTATTTCTTCAGCTATAATACCTTTTTCTTTATCTACAGATGCTTCGGTAAAGTATGGTGTTTCAACCATGGTTAACAAGCGTTTTATATTGCTTTCAATATTATCTGTTGCACTAAACAAATAACTTGTTCGGTCAAAACTAGTAAAGGCATTTACTTGTGCATTATCTTCTGCAAATGCAGTAAACAAGTCTTCTTCCTCATTTTCAAATAGTTTATGTTCTAAAAAGTGCGCTACACCATCTGGTACAGTAACAAAATCTTCACTGCCATGTGGTTTAAATTTACGGTCTAAGGAACCAAATTGAGTTGTATATGTAACAAATGTTTTCTGAAAGCCAGTTTTAGGTATAACAAATAATTTCAATCCATTGTTTAACTCAGCTTCAAATACATTTTCATCTATTTGCTTATAGTATGTGCTTTGCATTAATAATTACCCCCTTTCGTTAAAACATAGATTGTATTGAGTTCTATATTTTTTGCTAAATCTATGATTTCAGCATGATCCACATCTTGAATGTGTTTAATGTACGCTTCCTCTGATATATCATGTTCTAATAGAATATTATTATTTAATATCTCTATGATACGTTTAGGACGGTCATATGACTCTTGACGCTGTGAAATAATAATCTTTTTAGCAAGTTCTAATTTTTCTTCGCTAAATTGACCTTGCTGGAACTTTTCAAATTCCGCAATAATTGTATCTTTCGCTACTTCATATTTGTCAGATGAAACACCACTAAGAACAAACATAAAACCATTTTTTGCATCTATTTGGGAATGAATTGAATATGCTAAACTTTGTTTTTCTCGTACTTCGTTAAACAAAACGGAAGATGGATCTCCGCCAAACATAGTATTAAAAACAACACTGGCAAAATATTGTTTATCTCCAAATTGTACAGGCAATTTAAATCCTATATTTAATTTAGCTTGATCCACTTCATCTGTTTCAATAATTTCTTGTGGCACTTTATCTGCTTGTGGCACTGGCGTCGCATGAGATTGTTTGAATTGGAATGGTTTTATATCAAAATAAGTTTTGATTTGAGATTTTACTTCTTGTTCATCTACATTACCCACGACATAAACAGCACAATAGTCGTTGTGTAGCATAGATTGATATGTATGATATAAATTTTCAGGTGAAATATCTGCTATGTAATCTACTTGTCCTGAAGCTAGGTGACGATATGGTTGTTCACCAAACATATATTTCAATAAATTTAAAAAAGATATTTGAGATTTATTATCAACCATTGCTTCTAATTTTTTAGTTAATAAAGCTTTTTCCTGTGAAACGAAGTTTTCGTCAAAACGATCATTAACAACTAAAGGATTCCAAATCATTTCTCTCAACAAATCTAAACCTTCTTCAAATAATGGGGTTTGATCAGTAAGATAGCGTTCATTCACTAATTCCAATGATATTGTGATGACATGTTTGTCTTTAAATTTTGAGACAAAGCTATTAACATACGCGCCATACAATTCTGAAAGATGACGGTTAAACGCCTTGTCTGTTGGCCATTTTTTTGTAGCACGCACGAGTAACTTACTGAGAATTGATCGAGCTGTCATGGTTTCACTATCTAATGGTGCCATAAATTTTAAAGTAATTGTGGTCGTTTTGAACTTTGTTGTTGGTAACACATTAATATGCAAATTATTTTGTTGTTCATTAATTTTCAAATTGTCAAACCTCACTTTCATAATTTTGTTATTATATACTATTTCTAACCGTTTTAAATTTTACTAAACTACTTTTGAAATAATTAAAAGAATAAAGTATTGGTTGATCATTTTTATCATAATGAATTAATTTCAATAACATAAGTCCCTCATGCGGCGAAGCATCTAAAACATCCGAAATATGTGGTTCATAACCAATAGCTTCAATCTCAGTTTCTGCATATGCCACTTTTTTCGAAGCATAATATTCCAAAGCATTTAACAAAGATTCATCACTATTTTGATACTCTGCACATGTTAAATCTTCAGCTGGTAGCTTATCCAAACAATAAACAACTGGCATGCGGTCAGCCATTCTCACACGTTCAATAATTGTCACCAACGCCTTTTCAGGAAGATTTAATCTTTTAGCATCTAAAGAGGTCGCAGGTTTTTCGTCTAAATTTATAAATTCTGTACTCGCATGATACCCTTGATCTTCTATCATTTTACTAATACTAACCAACTCATCTAATGGATAGAAGAATGGGTGCAGCTTTTTAACACTTGCACCTTCTTCTAAATTATTAGATAGCACTTGCTCAGTAATTAGTTCATCAACTGCATCGTATACTTCATCTGTTTTAACATTTAATTTTCTAGCAACCGCAAGATTACTAGGTAAAGCATCTCCCGGTTTCAATCCTCTCGTACTTATCTCTTGAATCAGCCATTCTTTTACTTTATAAACAGAAGTTAATTCCATATTTACACCTCATCACTATCTAAATCCACAAGTATTTGTCTAGGTTTACTACCTTTTTGTGGTCCAATCACTTGATTACGTTCTAAATCATCCATCAATCTAGAAGCACGGTTGTAACCAATTCTAAATTGTCTTTGCAATAACGATGTACTTGCCTTTTGTTGTTCAATTACAAATAAATACGCTTCATCATATAAGGCATCTTCACTCTTCATTTCTGATTTTTCAACTGGGGCATCAGGTTCCATTTCTTTTACATAATTCGCTTTTTGTTGCTCTACGACATAATTTACGATGTCTTGAACCTCTTGGTCACTTAAAAACGCACCTTGAACTCTTGTTCTAGTTGATCCACCATTAGCTACATAAAGCATATCACCTTTACCAAGTAATTTATCTGCTCCGCCACTATCAATGATTGTTCTAGAATCAGTTTGTGAACTCACAGCAAAGGCAATTCTAGACGGAATATTATTTTTGATTAAACCAGTAATTACATCAACGGATGGACGTTGTGTTGCGATTATTAAGTGAATACCAGCAGCACGTGCCATTTGTGTAATTCTTTGAATTGCGTTTTCTACTTCTTTACCAGCAACCATCATTAAATCTGCTAACTCATCTACAATCACGACAATATATGGTAATTCTGATTGCTTTTCATCTAACGCTTCATTTTGTTTTCTAATCGCTTCATTATAACCTTCAATATTTCTAGTAGAAGAATGTTGAAACAAGTCATACCTTCTTTCCATTTCTGCAACTACTTTTTCCAAAGCTTGTGATGCTTTATGAGGATTGGTTACAACAGGTATGAGCAAATGAGGGATGCCATTGTATACGTTTAATTCTACCATTTTCGGATCAATTAACATAAGTTTAACTTCATGTGGCTTTGCATTTAATAGGATACTTGTAATAATACCATTGATACAAACAGATTTCCCGCTTCCTGTAGAACCTGCTACAAGTAAATGAGGCATTTTGTTAAGTTCTACTGTGATTGGGTCACCTGAAATATCTCTACCTAGTCCTACTTCTAATTTATTCGAAGCTGGAAATTTTTCATCTAACACTTCTTTTAAAGAAACAAGTGAAATCTTATCATTTGGTACTTCTATACCAACAGCAGATCGGCCAGGTATTGGTGCTTCGATACGTATGTCCTTAGCTGCTAATGCTAACGCAATATCATTATGAAGATTAACAATCTTACTTACTTTAACACCTTGAGCGGGTTGTATTTCATATTGTGTCACTGCTGGACCTATTTTAATTTGAGTGACTTTAGCATCTACACCAAAGTTTTTTAAAGTGTTTTCTAACAACTGCCCTTTTTTCTGCACTTCAGCTTTAGAAGTTGATTTCTGTTTAGCTGGCTGTTTCAATAACGTTAATGGCGGTATTTTATAGGCTTCGTTTTCTACTTCTCCTGCCTCAGATATAGAATTTGAAGCTGCATCTTCATCATATGCTTCACTTTCTTCTAATTCGTTTAAAGGTTGCTCTGTAATTCCATTATCTTCTTGATTCATTTGCTGCGCCGCACTTTGATTATTTTGATCAAAAACACGTTTAGACCTTTTATTTTGAGGTTGTGCTTGTTGAATATCTTCATCTTTATAATCGTTATGACCATAAATCGGAATTGATTGTTGCTCAGTCGTGTTGCTGCTAATCTCAGGTAAATCAGTGACATCTTTAACGTTATTTTGAGATTGTGATTGCTCAGCTGCTTTTTCAGCTTTTCTTTCTGCTTTTATACGTGCTTTAGCATCTTTCTTAATTTTATTTTCTTTGCGACGCTCTTTAAGATTTGCAGAAGCATCCTGACTTTTTATTTTCATTTTTTCAAAAGCAACTTTAGATACATCTCTATGTCTTTGTTTTGTCAATAAGATAAAACTAGAAGCGATTAATAATATCGTTACAATAATAACTCCGACAATTGAAATAAGAGGTATCAATAATGCCAATAAGTAATGTCCAAATAAGCCTCCACCAAAATTTGGAAATGTCGTATGTTCATAAGATTTATAAACATATGATAGCACAGGCTCTCTGAGCGATTGTGCTCTATGCATGAAATAGTATACTATTTGAGTCACAAGTAACAATGCAATTTGTAAAACAAATGCGCCAGTGGTACGTCTTGTCTTTGGTAACGCTTTATAATAAGTAATGAATACAGTACTAATCAAGATTAATATATAAGTTAAATACCTACTTGTACCAAATAAGTAATTGAAGAAACTATCTATCATGGTGCCTATAATACCCAATTGAAAAACACCAAGGATGATAGCAATAAAAATCACTATCGCAATAATATATCTTAAAGGACTATCACTTTTCTTTTTTTTATTATTTGCGGTTTTCTTTTTCGTATTCGATGTTTTTTTCTTTGTTGTTGAGCTCTTTCTTGTTTGTGCCAACATTCACACCTTCTTTTCAACTCTGTTTTTTCAATATGTATATGAACCATAAATGTGTATTTTAATTACAAGTGAAAATACACATAATAAATATGCTTTTAAATACTATAAAATCATTTTATTACATACTTATAATAACATAAAAGAGGTAAGACATTATTCGCTCCAGTATATTTAAAGGTTGTATATAATTTGTTTAGATATAACATATATACAATGTACTTTTAAATAACTTTACCAAAGCGTCTGTCTTAACCTCTTTATTTTAGAATAGAAATTATTAAATTTCAGAAATTACCGGAATAATCATCGGACGGCGTTTTGTATTTTCAAAAAGTAGTTTGCTTACTTGATCACGCATATTTTGCTTGATTTCTGACCATTCAATACGTTTTTCTTGTAAACCTAATTCAACGATTTCACGTACTTTTTCTTCAGCTTCATTTAATAAAGCCTCACTTTCCCTTACGTAAACAAAACCACGTGATTGAATTTCTGGACCAGCAGCAATTCTACGATTCTTAGGGTCTAGCGTTACGACTGCGATAAAAATACCATCTTCAGCAAGTAAATGACGGTCACGTAATACGATGTTACCAACATCACCTACACCTATACCATCAATGAGCACATTGCCAGAATTAACTTTCTCATTTAAAATCATTTCTTCGCCATCGTAGTTTACTACATCGCCTTTTTCCACTAAGAATATTTTTTCTGGTTGGACGCCTGCCTCATTAGCTAACTTGGCATGGGCAATTTGCATTTTAAATTCACCATTTACTGGGATGAAATACTCAGGTTTCATGATATTAATCATCATTTTTAACTCTTCCATACAACCATGACTTGATGTATGAATTTTTTTACTGTTTGGAATGATTTCTGCGCCTGCTCGAACGAGTTCATTTAACGTATTTCCAACAATCACTTCCATATTAGCAGATGCAGTAATTGCTAAGAAGACGGAATCTCCTTCTTCAATATTCATGATTTTATGTTTCTTTTGAGCCATTTGACTTAAAGCTTCAACAGGTTCTCCTTGCATACCAGTAGCAATGATAATCACTTCGTTTTTGGGATAATTTTCCACTTCATTAATTGGTATTAGTAGATCCTTAGAAATATCAAAATAGCCAAGCTTTCTAGCGATATTAAACGAACTTTCTAACGAACGACCTAGAAAAGACACTTTTCTATTTAACCTTTGTGCAATGTTTAAAACTTGTTGAATACGAATAAAATTAGATGCATAACATGAAACGATTAATCTACCTTTCACCTTTGTAAACGCATCATACATATGAGATTCTATCACGTTTTCAGGTGTATTATAACCTGGTTTTTCTGCTTCAGTAGAATCACTGATTAACGCAAACACACCATCTTGTCCAATTTCAGTCATCTTTTTCAAATCTGGTGCATAATGACCTTGTAAACTTTGATCGAATTTGAATTCTCCAGTGTAAACAATCGCACCATATGAAGTGTGTATACAAACACCTAAACTATCTGGAATACTATGAGTAGTATTAAAGAATGTGACATTAACACCCTTAAAGCGCATAATTGATTCATTATTAACAGTATAATATCTAACTTTCTTATTAACATTGCGCGCCTTCATATTTTCCTTGATTAATGCAATTGTTAATTTCGATCCATAAACAGGCGCATCAACTTGTTCAAGCACATAAGTTACAGCTCCTATCGCATGCTCATGCCCGTGCGTTAGGAATATACCTTTTAATCTCTCTTTATTTTCTATCACATATTGAATATCAGGAATAACAATATCTACACCTAACATTTCATCTTCTGGAAACATCAGTCCCGCATCTAACATAAACATTTCATCGTCTACTTCAACGATATACATATTTTTCGCAATTTCCCCAACGCCTCCGAGAGGGATAATACGAATATTTTTATTTTTTTTCTTAATTAAACTCAAAATGTTACCTCCTATTTAAATTACCCGTCCATATATAAACTCATAGTTTATTATAAGTGAAAATAGGCCTTATGTACACTATTAAAGTAGTTCTTTAGTTGTTTTAAAATATATCATTGGAGGATTTGTATTTATGTAAAAATTTTTCTCAGGAGCGTAATGTCGTATTAATCGCACTTTTTAATGTGCATTTTCAAATATGTATTTAACTTTTGACTTAATATTTTTTATTAGACTAGCTCAAACATTAAAAAAAGAAACCAGTGAACTGACTTGAACTTTTCTACAATAGAATTAAAGTAATTCTATTGTAAGCAGTTCTCATCATTTTACCAGTCTCTAGCAATAAACATTATTTAGAATGATTAGATAGTAATGCTTTATGCGAAGCATTTACTCTACCTTGTTTATCAATTTCTGTAACTTTAATTTTAAATGTGTCTCCTACTTTCAACACATCTTCTACTTTATCAATGCGCTCATTAGCAATTTGCGAAATGTGTACAAGTGCGTCTTTACCTGGGAATAATTCAACAAAGGCACCATATTTTTCAATACGTTTAACTGTACCATTGTATACCTCTCCAACTACCGCTTCTCGTGTGATTTCGTCTATGATACTACGTGCTTTTTCAATCGCATCATTATCTACTGCACCAATAAATATCGTTCCATCTTGTTCGATATCTAATTTAACACCCGTTTCATCAATGATTTCATTGATTTTTTTACCACCAGGACCAATGACATCTCTAATTTTTTCAGGTTTAATAGACATCGTAACAACCTTAGGTGCAAAAGCACTAAGTTCACTACGTGGCGTATCAATTGTTTTTAACATATGATCTAATATGGCTAAACGACCTTCTCGAGCCTGTTCAAGCGCTTCTTTAATAATTTCTTTAGTTAAACCATCAATTTTGATATCCATTTGTATAGCTGTAATACCTTCCGATGTACCTGCTACTTTAAAGTCCATGTCTCCAAGCGCATCTTCCATGCCCTGTATATCTGTTAAAATCGTATAACTATCGTCACGTGTCACTAATCCCATGGCAATACCCGCAACTGGGGCTTTGATTGGAACACCTGCGTCCATCAACGCTAGTGTGGACCCGCAAATAGAAGCTTGTGATGATGAACCGTTTGATTCTAATACTTCACTCACTATTCTCACAGTATATGGGAAATCTTTAACGTCTGGAATGATGTGGCTAAGCGCACGTTCTCCCAACGCACCATGTCCAATTTCACGTCGACCAGGTGAACGAACTGGACCAGTTTCACCAACTGAATAATTTGGGAAATTATAGTGATGCATAAAACGTTTTTGTTCTTCTTCACCAAGACCATCTAAGATTTGGTATTCACTCATTGACCCTAATGTTAATACTGAAAGTGCTTGAGTTTGTCCTCTTGTGAATAAACCTGAACCATGTGCTCTTGGTAAAATACCTACTTCAGATTCTAATGGACGAATTTCATCTGTTTTACGACCATCTGGTCTAATTTTTTCTTCTGCAATGAGACGTCTAACTTCTTCTTTAACCAAGTCATCTAATATACTGTAGACCTCTTTGATTAATGCTTCATTTTCGTCATCATTTTCATCAACAAATTCTGATGCAACCTTCTCTTTAAGTTCATCTAAATTAATATCTCTTTGTTGCTTGTCAAATGTTAATACGGCCTCTTTCAAACCATATGATTCAGTTAATGATTTTACATTGGCAACCAGTGATTCATCTTTTTCAACAGGAATAAATGCTTTTTTCTCTGGTTGAATATGGTCGATAATTTCTTCTTGGAAGCTAACTAGACGTTGAATTTCTTGATGTCCAAAGAAAATCGCTTCAAGCATTTCATTTTCTGTAATTTCACTTGCACCAGCTTCTACCATATTCACCGCATCTTTATGACCAGCTACTTCTAAATCGAGTCTAGATACTTCTTTTTGTGCAACGGTAGGATTAATCACATATTCACCATCTATATAACCAACGTTTACACCTGCTATTGGACCTTGAAAAGGTATGTCAGAAACACTTAATGCCATTGACGAACCTATCATTGCTGCCATTTCAGGAGAGCAATCTGGATCAGCACTCAATACTGTATTCATAATTTGAACGTCATATCTGTAACCTTTAGGGAACAGTGGTCGAATGGGTCTATCAATTAAACGTGCAGTTAACGTGGCTTCATCACTTGGACGTCCTTCGCGTTTTTTAAAACCACCAGGTATTTTACCTGCAGCATACATTTTTTCTTCATAGTTAACCATTAATGGGAAAAAGTCACCATCTCGTGGTTCTTTTGATGCTACTGCAGTAGATAAAACGACTGTATCACCATATCTAACAAGTACTGCACCGTTTGCTTGTTTGGCTAATTGTCCCGTTTCAATCGTTAAAGATCTATTTGCCCACTCGGTTTTGAAAACTTTTTTTTCTTGAGACATTACGAATCTCCTCTCATTTATCTGTTAATCCTATCATATCATTTATTAATAAAGATTTATATTAGTATATAGTTTAATGTATAATTATAAATGCAAAAATTATAAAAAAGGGAAAGACCCCAAAGGTTCTTTCCCGATAAATATACGTCTAAAGATTAACGACGGATACCTAATGATTTAATTAATTCACGGTAACGTTGAATATCTTTGCTACGTAAGTAGTTTAATAGGTGTCTACGACGACCTACCATTTTCAATAATCCACGACGTGAATGGTGGTCTTTCGTGTGTTCACGTAAGTGAGTGTTTAATGCAGTGATTTCTGCAGTTAACACAGCGATTTGTACTTCTGGAGAACCAGTGTCCGCTTCGTGTGTGCGATATTCTTTAATTAATTCATTTTTACGTTCTTGTGAAATTGCCATAGTCAATTTCCTCCTTTTTATTTTTATGCGCCTTTATCCGAGCAAAACGTCGGAGTCTCGAACTGCCAAGATAAAGGTGCCTAGTATGTGTGTTTAACACATCAGACTTAAATATTATATGATATTTCGTCACCAAAATCAACAGAAAGTAAATATTTCGCTTTTTCTTTATCTTTATTCATTTGTTCAACCAAAGGATCTATACCATCAAATTTAACTTCTGGTCTTAAATAATGATGCCAATAAACGATAACACGCTCACCATATATGTTTTCATGAAAGTCAAACAGGTTAACTTCTATTACAACTTGCGCTTTAGACGGATCATGAAATGTGGGTTTGACGCCAACATTGGCAGCTCCACGATAAACTTTATCATCTGCACCTATTTTCATACTCACAGCATAAACACCATTTTTAGGCAAAACGTAATCTCCACTTGGCTCTACATTCGCAGTGGGAAAGCCAATTGTTCTCCCACGTTTTTCGCCTTGTACAACCATACCTTTAATTCGATATCGATATCCAAGTTCATCGTTAGCTTTTTGTAAGTCTCCTGTTTTGAGTGATTTTCTAATATCTGTTGTAGAAATTTTTTCCGATTCGAGCTCTTGTTTACTCACGATAGTCGTATTAAATTCCGTCATTTCATCTAAAATCATCATGTTGCCTTTTCCAAATTTGCCGAAAGTGAAGTCAAATCCTGCAACCACTTCTTTTACATGATTATTAATGATATATTCTCGTATAAATTCTTCAGCACTTACATTGGCGAATTTAGATGAAAAATTAATAACGATACAATAATCAATACCATATGATTCTAATATTTCTATTTTATCTTGAATCGGTGTTAAGTAATCTGTACGTTTAAGTTCAGGGTTTAAAACAACAGAAGGATGTGGATCAAATGTCATTACAGCTTTCTTTAAATTCGATGCCTCTGCCTTTTTTTCTAAAGTATCAAATACCTCTGCATGTCCCTTATGCATGCCATCAAAAAAACCAAAAGCCATTGCTACATCTTCTGATATATACTGATTTTCTTGAATCGGGTGAGTTACTTCAATTACTTTCATGGTTATTTCTCCTTTAGTTAAATACCTTCTTTGGTTTTATTTCATATGGTTTATCAGGATGTGGTGTGTAAATTGCTAATGCCTTATTTTCTTTTGTGTCAAACATCACAACCAACGTGTTAATAGAATGATCAAATTCATTCTTACTAAACTTTTGACCATTCAATATTTTATTTTTCTGATTTTCGTTTGAAATATTGACTTTTTTCAAACCTCTCAAACCATATTCTATCGGAAAAAGATTTTCTTGTAATGTTTCGTGCTCATGTAGTGATTGTACATGTTCGATTGAAAGGCTATCTTCAATATCAAACCCACCGCTTTGTATTCTTGTTAACTTTGACATATGTGCTGGTATATCAAGCATCTTCCCTATATCTGTTGCCAACGTTCTAATATAAGTACCTTTACCACACTTTACTCTGATATCAAATTGACAACCTCGATTTTCAAATCTTAAATCAGACGCTCGTTTAATATCGTAAATCTCAACTTCTCTTGAAGGCCTTTCGACTGTTTCATTTTTCCTTGCATATTCATAAAGCTTTTTACCATTCACCTTTACTGATGAATACATTGGAGGAATTTGCGTAATGACACCTTCAAAACGTGCTATTGCGCTATCAATCTGCGCCTCTATAAGTGTATTTTCCTCAATGTGCTTTTTTTCTAAAATTTCACCTGTCTGATCTTCTGTAGTTGTACTAAACCCTAAATATACAGTTGCAAAATAAGTCTTTCCCATTTCCATAATATAATCGCTTACCTTTGTTGCTGAACCTATACATATGGGTAATACACCTGATACTTCAGGATCTAATGTACCAGTGTGTCCAACCTTTTTTGTTTTTAAAATCTTCCTTAATTTAAATACAACATCATGGCTTGTTAAACCACGTTCTTTATAAACAGGTAAAATACCGTTATACATTTTAATGTCACCTTCAATCGTCCTTTTAATATCATTCCTTATTTATATTAACACGTCTCAATAAATAAATGGTTATAAAAAAGCTGAAACAAATATCTCAATGGGTATTTGTTTCAGCTTTTAAAATTAATCATTTTTGTGTAAATCTTGAATCATCTTTTCAATTTTATTACCGTAGTCTATCGATTCATCGTATTCAAATTTTAAATCTGGAACAATTCTTAAGCGCATTCTTGAACCAATTTCAGATTTTATAAAACCTTTCGCTTTCTCTAAACCTTTAAACGTATCATCAATTTGTTTATCATTTCCAAGTACAGTTAAATAAATTGTTGCAATAGATAAATCATTCGTCAATTGAACTTCTGTTATTGTTAGGAAACCAATTCTAGGGTCCTTGACTTTATTATTAACAATATCCATAATTTCTTGTTTCATTTGTTCGCCAACACGTTCAGCTCTCATATTCATATTATATTTCACCTCACAAATATCATTCATACATGTATATTTATCTTACTTAAAGATTATATGACAGTTCATTTCACAACGTCAAACAAACTTCCTTCTTTTTTACGTTTAAAAATTTAATTACAAATTCATTATAACTCAAAAAGGTAATAGCTCTGAAACAATTAAACATGATTTCATAACAGTTAGGCACAATTATATTTCCAAAGTGTTATAAAATGAAACTTTATTACATTTTTGTTTTTTAAATACAATGATCATTTATGAAAAACTAAGTTTAATTTTATAAAAAATCACTACTTTAATATCATTTAAGTTTTTAATTTATTTTATAATGTTTTACACATTATAGAAAGTATCATGCTATAATTCAAACTAATAAAAAATGAATTTTTCTATTGAAATGATAAGGAGCGTGTATACTTGGATAAATCAGAAAGACTACTTTATATTTTCACTCGTCTATTTAACGGAAAAAAATTAAGCAAAGAAGAACTTGCACAACAATTAAACGTTAATGTAAGGTCCATACAACGAGATTTTAGTGATATAAATAACTTTTTATATGAAGACCATGAATGGGAAGGGCTAAATGCAAGGATTGTTTATGAAAATAATATAGGCCGACATCGCATTAGTATAGATCGCTATAAATTTAAAAATAATCGGTTACTTAACTTGCTATTTAGGATGAAAAATTTCACACCTCACATTCATATCGATACCTACAATTTAATTAGAGGGCTAAACAGTAATTCGAATCTAGCTGAAAAATTTTTATCTAATACATTACTTAATCAATTTACAATCAATCACGAATTAACAGAATCCACACTTATTTATAAAATTCAACTTGCTATACAAAACAAACAGATTATATTGCTAAATGATGTTGACAATCAAACGTATAAAGTCGTACCGGTATACACAAGATATTTCAAAAATAAATATTGGATTACTTATATATATCAACACGAAATTTTTACACAAGATTTAAATTCAATACAAGATATCGAGCAATATGATGAAGCATTTGATGAAAATATCTTTCTGCAAGTTCCAACAGTCATTATGAAATTTCGCCCTTCCATATGGGAACAAATTCAACGGCAATTTATAGTACTAAATTCACAAAATAATGAAGCATTTATTGAAGCAGAACTCATAATCTCAAAAAACGAATGCCTAAATTTAGCATATGAATATCCACAAGAAATCATTTTATTAAAACCAGATCATTATGTAGAAGATTTTAAAAATCAAATCAAATCATTATTCAAGCATTATCATATTTAACTACATATTAAAGGTAACTTTCATATCATTTGAAATGAAAGTTACCTTTTTAGTCAGTTCAATTTTACTAACGCGGTAATGCTTCTTTATATTGAATAGCTTTAAGCTTTCTTATAAAATCTGAATTCCCTAGCTCTCGCTCTTTCTTTTGTTGCTGATTCCACTTATAATAATCTATTTTATTCAATGACTCTTCCTTTTTTAAACGTCTAATATGCTCTTTATAACTCAATACATTACATGCTGTGATGTGTCTATTCTGTTTAGATGACAGCACAAACAAATTGTCAACAAGATATTGATGTAAATCACTATTAGTAAAATTTTTAAAGATTGAAATAAAGAGTTCTTCTTCACTAACAATATAAATTCGACGCTTATCATCATTTATAATTTTTAATAAGAGTTCAAAATTCATAACTTGTGACGGTAGATAATGGTTAAATGTTAAAAAATCTTTTGGTATACCTGCTGTATGACCAGTTTGATATGGAAAGAAATTCATAACCATCACTCTATTGGGATTAATATTGAATTGCTTCAAAATTGATCCGTTACTATATATATATTTCTTAAACCAACAATGATGATCTATATAAGGAATAAATACCTTATGACCGTTTAAATTCAATTTACCTTGTATGTCTTGCAATATTCTATTACGATAATGTACCACCATATCATCTGGTAAGGTAGGATCATTAATTATAAAATCATTTTCCGCCTTTTTTTTCAATATTACAATATCTGCTCTTTCAGGATTTCCAAAATACGGTCTTGCTATGGCTGGACTTAATTCTGCTTCATTTTGGACAATTCGTTGTCTATGCTTATTGATTTTTACTTTTCCATTTGCAAAATCAATCAACTTTTTAAATCTTGGTATGTTACTAAAATCTTCACCAAAATTTCTTTTTAAATATGCTAAATCTTGAGGGTGTAGAAAAGCAGTCATGTCATGTCTTTCTCTGATTTCATTTAAAGTTTCTAAGTCATAAATAGAGTTATATTGATCCAAATATTCTTGCCAAAATTCATTTATTTCTTTTAAATATTCACTCATCACTTATAACCTCCTATTTATGCTAAGTTTAATTAAGTACATAGACAGTTAGTGTCCATATTAAAATAACAAGCAATTTTACTAAAAATTTTTTAACTGGTTTACAATGCTTAATAAATATCTAATTTTATGAGTAACTATGCACTTAAAACAAAACATTATATTAAATTATAAAAATAAACATTTTTTTCAAATGCTTCAAAGCCACACCTTCTCTTACCCAAAAGATAACATATTTAAAAGAAAAAAACCGTAAGCTAACATGATAAATTAGCCTACGGTTTAAAATTTTTGTATTTTCTTAAGATAACTGTCTTTATCTTTTAATTTCAACCATTTCGAAAGCTTCTATTATGTCGCCTTCTTTTAGGTCGTTATATTTTTCAATCGTGATACCACATTCATAGCCTTGAGCTACTTCTTTTGCATCGTCTTTATAACGTTTTAATGTGTCCAGTTCACCTTCAAATTGGACGATACCATCTCTGATAACACGGACACCCGCATTTCTCGTAATCTTACCATCTGTAACATAACTACCAGCTATTGTACCCACTTTTGAAACTTTAAATGTTTGACGCACTTCTGCTTGGCCAATCACTTGTTCTTCATATTCTGGATCTAGTAAGCCTTTCATTGCAGCTTCTATTTCTTCAATAACACTATAAATAACACGGTGTAATCTCATATCTACACCTTCTGTTTCGGCTGCACGTTTGGCACCAGTATCCGGTCTTACGTTAAAGCCAATGATGATACCATTTGACGCATTCGCTAAAGTTACATCAGATTCATTAATCGCACCTACTGCAGTATGAATTATGCGAACATTAACGCCTTCTACTTCAATTTTCATTAGTGAAGCTGCAAGTGCTTCGACAGAACCTTGAACATCACCTTTAATGATGACATTTAAATCTTTCATTTCACCTTGTTTCATTTGTTCAAATAAATTATCTAGTGAAACGCTCTTACTTTCTTGACGCTGTTGTAAAACATTAGCTTCATGACGTGCTTCACCAATACGTCTTGCTTGTTTCTCATCTTTAAACACAACAAAACGATCCCCAGCTTGTGGTACATCATGAATACCTGTGATTTCAACAGGCGTAGACGGTTCTGCAGATTTAATTCTTTGTCCTAAGTCATTAACCATTGCACGAATTCTACCATACGTATTACCAACAACCAAAGCATCTCCAACATGCAGTGTACCATTTTGCACTAGAAGTGATGCAGATGGACCACGTGACTTATCTAATTCTGCTTCTATCACTGTACCTACTGCTTTTTTAGCAGGATTTGCTTTTAGTTCTTGAATTTCAGATGTAAGCACAATCATTTCTATTAAATCTTCTATACCATCGCCACTTAAAGCAGAAAGCGGTACGAAAATTGTATCGCCACCCCAGTCTTCTGGAATTAAACCGTATTCTGTCAATTCTTGCATTACTCGATCAGGGTTAGCAGTCGGTTTATCAACTTTATTAACTGCTACAATCGTTGGTACATTCGCTTCTTTGGCATGGTTGATTGCTTCTATCGTTTGAGGCATTACACCATCATCTGCTGCTACAACTAAAATTGTAATATCAGTTACTTGCGCACCACGTGCACGCATTGTTGTGAATGCAGCATGTCCTGGTGTATCAAGGAAAGTGATTTTTTTGCCATCATTTTCAATTTGATAAGCACCGATATGTTGTGTAATACCACCAGCTTCACCTGCTGTTACTTGTGTGTGACGGATAGAATCCAATAACGTTGTTTTACCATGATCAACGTGTCCCATAATAGTAACAACTGCTGGTCTTTCTACTGCATCTTCATCTTCAGATTCATCATCAAAGTAAATTGATAAATCTTCTTCATCAACAACAACTTCTTTTTCAACTTCAACACCATAATCATCAGCAATTAATTCTAAAGTTTCATCATCTAATGCTTGATTAATGTTAGCCATGATGCCTAATAAGAATAACTTTTTAATTATTTCTGAAGAATCAACATTGATTTTTTCAGCAAGTTCTCCAACTGTGATACCTTCTTGATAAGTGATGTGTGAAGGTATTTCTTTTGGTTCTTCTTGTTTAGTTTGTTTATTTTTGTTGTTATTTTTGCTGTTTTTGCTGTTTTTCTTATTTTTGTTGTTATTTTTGTTGTTATTTTTGTTGTTTTGATTATTATCTTTTTTATTAGCATTAGACTTGTTATTTGATGGTTTTTGTTGATTTTGACCTTGTTGTTTATTTTCTGATGCATTCGATTTCTCTGGTTTATAAACCTTATCTAATGCCTTGATTTGGTCATCTTCTAACGTTTGCATATGGCTCGTTACCTCAACGTCCATTTTCTTTAACTCATCTATAATATCTTTACTTTTTAATTTTAAATCTTTGGCGTATTCGTAAATTCTTATTTTACTCATATAGTCACTCCTTACGATATTCATCTATCATTGACACTAACTTTTTAGCAAAGCCTTGATCAGTGATTCCAATGTTAACTCGTTCTGCTTTACCTAAAGCTTGTCCTAATTCAGCTCTTGTTCCAAATATGCGAAATGATATATGGTAACTTTCACACTTGCTCTGAAACTTTGTCTTTGTATTTTCAGAAGCATCAGTTGCAATAATTACGAGCTTTAACCTATTTTTCTTAATGTCATTTAAAATGACCGATTCACCTGTTTTTACTTTTCCAGCACGCATTGCTAAACCTAAAAAATTTACGATTTTCTCTATAGTCATTTAGGTATCTCTTCGCGATAAATAAGACGTATAATTTCCTTGTATACAGGATCTAGAGTTTCTGCATCAACTTTAAAGTATTTTTCTAATACACCTTGTTTTTGTGCATCTTCTACTAATTTAACATCTTTTGATACATATGCACCACGACCTTGTTGTTTTCCTGTAGCATCGGCAAAAATTTCGCCTTCTTTATTAATAACAACTCGAATCATATCTTTTTTTGGATGCATTTCATTTGAAAGTATACATTTACGCATTGGAATTTTTTTCTTTTTCATAAAAGCTCACTCCAAATTATTTTTCAGCGTCATCTTCATCTATGCTATCTGTTTCATCATCCGTTTTTAAGTCATGCGTTTCAATATTCACATCTTCCAAATCAATGTTTGTATCCTGTTCAATATTTTCATCTTCTTCTATTTCTAGTGCTTCGTCTGTCGGATAAACACCTTCAGCTCTAGCATCACTTTCTGATTTAATATCAATTTTCCAACCAGTTAATTTCGCAGCTAAACGTGCGTTTTGTCCACGCTTACCAATCGCTAACGATAATTGATAATCAGGCACAACTACAATAGTTGATTGGTTTGCTTCATCAACAATCACTTGTAGTACTTGAGATGGACTTAAAGCATTTTTAACAAAGACCTTCGGATCTTCATTCCATTGAACAATGTCAATTTTTTCGCCACCTAATTCTTCTACAACCGCTTCAACACGAGAACCTTTAGCACCCACACATGCACCTACTGCATCGATATCTGGGTTATCTGAATGAACACTGATTTTAGAGCGGTCTCCTGCTTCACGTGCCACAGATTTTACAATGACTGTACCGTCAAAAATCTCTGGTACTTCTTGTTCAAATAAACGTTTGAGTAATCCTGGATGGCTACGAGAAACGTAAATTTGCGGTCCTTTTGTCGTTTGCTCTACTTTATTGACATACACTCTAATTCTTTCATTAGGAATATAACTATCATTAGGGCTTCTCTCAGCCTCAGATAATACAGCTTCTGTACGTCCTAAATTAACATAAACATAGCGGTGATCTACTCTATCAATAAGACCATTAACAATATCATCTTCTTTATCGATAAATTCATCATATAATATTTCACGTTCAGCATCACGTAAACGCTGCATTACTGCTTGTTTCGCAGCTTGTGCACCTACACGCCCAAAGTCACTTGGTGTTACATCTTCTTCGTATATATCACCAACTTCATATGCTGGGTTTTTAACTAGCGCTGTACTTAAGTCAATTTCTTCTCTATTATCCATTACTTCTTCTACAACTTGTTTACGAGCAATTACATGAAATGTACCTTCATCCATGTTTAACTCAACGCGTACACTTCTTGCACTGTCATAGTTCTTTTTATATGCAGTAATTAGCGCTGCTTCAATTGCATCAATTAATACTTCTCTTGGAATCTTTTTTTCTTTTTCTAAATATTCAGTTGCTAATAATAATTCATTACTTGACACGACTTATCATCCTCCTCATCACATTAAAGCATTACAGCATGACGTGCTTTAGCGATTTTATTTCTTGGAATTTCAACTTGTTTCTTCTTTGACTTTTCTTTTACTTCCATAATAATCGTTTCACTTGTTACTTCTTTTAAGATACCTAACCATTCTTTTCCACCTTCAATTGGCGCATATAAAGAAACGTATATTGGTTTTGTAACAGCATTTTGGAAATCTTTTTCTTTTTTTATAGGTCTTTCAGCACCTGGAGAAGCTACATCTAAATAATACATTTCTTGAATAGGATCTTCTTCATCCATAATTTCACTAATCTTTTCAGAAGCTAAGGCACAATCGTTTAAATCGACGCCACCTTCTTTATCAATGGATACTCTTAAGAAGTAATCTTTTCCTTCTTTTGTGTATTCGACTTCAACTAATTCAAAATTTAAGTCGTTAAGGACGGGTTGAATAATTGATTCAACTTGCTCAGTTACTTTACTCATACTGACCTCCTTTTTTGGCAAATAGAAAAGAGCGGGTATAACGCCCACTCTTCCTGCCTGAGTCTAATTTTTTAAGCAATATTATTATACCATATGTTCATTTCCTATACAAACAACTATATATTTTCATATAGTATGACAATAACTAATATCAAAATTTTATACATTTAACATTTTTTATTCCATACCTACTAATATATTGCTCGATTACATATCAAATATTGATAATTGTGCTTTATCTGGCAAGTTAGGTAATGAACCAAGTTCATCTAAATACTCGATGACTTTTTGTGACAATCCAGCTTTTTTATTTAAATCTTCTTTTGATAAAAACGGTCCTTCTTCACGTGCTTCAACGATACGTTGTGCAACGTTTTCGCCTAATCCAGGAACAGCAATAAATGGCGGAATCAAACTATCATCTTCAATGATAAAATCAAATGCTTTACTTTTCTCTAAACTAATTGGTTGCATACGATAACCGCGTTGCGCCATTTCGTTCATGATTTCTAATACTGTTAAAGTATCTTTTTCTTTTTTGGCTAAATCCATATAACGTGAATACATATCGTTTACTGTATTTCGAATACTTTCTTTATCCTTAATCATTGAAATTAAATCAAAATCAGATGCACGTACCGTAAAGTAACTTGCATAATAATAAAGTGGATAATGAACTTTGAAATACGCAATACGTACTGCCATCAATACATATGCTGCCGCATGGGCTTTAGGGAACATGTATTTAATTTTTCTACATGAATCTAAATACCAATCTGGCACTTCATTGTCTACCATTGCTTCAACCATATCGTCAGTTAACCCTTTACCTTTACGTACAAATTCCATTGTCTTGAAGGCGAGTGAAGGCTCTAAACCGTTATACATTAAATAAACCATAATATCATCACGACAACAAATAACACTTGATAAATCACAAGTTCCTGAGCGTATTAAATCTTGTGCGTTACCTAGCCAAACATCCGTACCATGTGATAATCCAGATATTCTAACTAACTCTGAAAATGTAGTTGGCTTGGTATCTTCTAACATTTGGCGCACAAATCCTGTACCAAATTCTGGCACACCAAATGTTCCAGTTTTACATAAAATTTGTTCTGAAGTTACACCTAAAGGTTCTGGCGAACTAAAAATACCCATAGTTTCCTTATCATCGACAGGTATCGTTTTAGGATCAATACCTGATAAATCCTGCAGCATACGAATCATCGTCGGATCATCATGTCCTAATATATCCAGTTTCAAAACGTTATCATGTATTGAATGGAAATCAAAATGAGTCGTCATCCAAGCCGATGATTGATCATCTGCCGGAAATTGAACAGGTGTAAAATCGTAGATATCCATATAATCTGGTACAACGATGATGCCTCCAGGGTGTTGTCCTGTTGTACGTTTTACACCAGTACAACCTTTTACGAGTCTATCAACTTCAGCGCCTCTTTTGTGAATATCTTGATCATTTAAAAATCCTTTCACAAAACCGAAAGCTGTTTTTTCAGCCACCGTACCAATTGTACCTGCACGAAAGACTTTATCTTCACCAAATAATTCTTTTGTATAATTATGAGCTTGTGGTTGATATTCACCACTAAAGTTCAAGTCGATATCAGGAACCTTATCACCTTTAAAACCTAAGAAAGTTTCAAAAGGTATATCCTGGCCTTCTTTAATTAAATCACATCCACATGTGGCACATTTTTTATCTGGTAAATCAAAACCAGAACCAACGGATCCATCGTTAAAGAACTCACTTTCTTTACATTCTGGACAAATATAATGTGGAGGTAATGGGTTAACTTCTGTAATTTCAGTCATTGTCGCTACAAAACTCGAACCTACAGAGCCACGTGATCCAACTAGATAACCGTCATCTAATGATTTTTTAACCAGTCTTTGTGAAATTAAATATATCACAGAAAAACCATTCCCAATGATACTTTCAAGCTCTTTCTCTAATCGGTCAATTACAATTTGTGGTAAATCTTCACCATACAATGCTCTGGCGTTAGCATAACTCATATCTCGTATTTCATCATTAGCACCTTCCATGCGGGGCGTATACAATTCATCCTTTATCGGAACTACGCGTTCAATACGGTCTGCTAAGTCATTTGTATTTTTCACAACTAATTCATGTGCTTTTGCTTCACCTAAGAAATGTAATTCATCTAACATTTCATCCGTAGTTCTAAAGTGCGCCTCAGGTAAAGTACTACGATTTAACGGGTTACCTGGCTGTGATGCTATTAAAATTTTACGTGCAATACCATCATGTTCATTTAGATAATGCGCGTTTCCTGTTGCAATAACAGGTATATCATTCACATCTCCAGCTTGGATGAGACGTTGATAAATTTCATGTAATGTTTCATTATCTCTCACCAATTCTCTATCTATTAAATCTTGGTATAATGCAGGTGGTTGTACTTCAATAAAATCATAGTATTTTGCTATTCTTTCCACTTGAGATTGGTCTTTTTGCATTACTGCAGTAAATACTTCACCTTCATCACATGCGGAACCAACAAGAATACCTTCTCGATATTCATCTAAAAGTGAACGTGGAATTCTAGGTGTTCTATAATAATATTTAACTAAAGATGCGCTTACTATTTTAAATAAGTTCTTTAAGCCCTGTTGATTTTGCACAATAAGTGTTACGTGATTTGGGCGAGCACGTTTATAAGCGTCTTCATTTGATAAAGACTTATTAATATCTTGATGATTATAAACTTCTGCTTCTTCTAATTGTTTTAACATCTTTATAAAAATATAAGCTGTTGCTTCAGTATCATAAATCGCTCTGTGATGTTGTGTTAAATCTACACCATATTTTTTAGCTAAAAAGTTCAGACCATGTTTTCCATATTCAGTGTTGATGGTTCTAGAAAGTTCAAGTGTATCTATCACACCGTTAGTTGATGCGCCTAGGCCAGTTTTTTCATAACCGGTATCAATGAACCCCATATCAAATGATGCATTATGTGCTACAAATACCGCGTCACCGACCCACGCTTTAAACTCGGTTAAAACAGTTTCAATTTCAGGTGCATTGACGAGCATATCGTCTGTGATATGCGTTAAATTCTTGATTGTTTCAGATAAACGTTCGTGTGGATTACTAAAACGTTCAAACTTATCAATAATTTCTCCTTCTTGTACTTTTACAGCTGCGAGTTCGATAATTTTATCATACTGATTAGATAGACCTGTTGTTTCAACGTCAAAAACAACATATGTTGCAGTTTTTAAATCAATGTCTTGAGGCTTATACGCTATGGGCACACCATCATCGACCAACATGCCTTCCATGCCATAAATCATTTTAATATCATTTTTTTCTGCTGCAGCATGCGCATCTGGAAATGCTTGAACCACATTATGATCAGTAATTGCAATAGCTTTGTGGCCCCATTTAGCTGCTTGTTCTACATATGCACTTATATTCGGAATGCCGTCCATCTGACTCATGGACGAATGCAAGTGAAATTCTACGCGTTTTTCGTCTGCTTTATCTTGTTTAACTGCTTTTTTTATTTCTTCTATATCAGACATCATCATGACTAAATCACGTACGAATGTATCTTCTTCTATTCTGCCTTGTGCTCGAACCCATTTACCGACACTGAGAGCTTTAAAATGAGCTAAATCATCTTTATTTTTTCTAGTGAACATTTTCAATACTAAGGAGTCTGTATAATCTGTAACTTTTAGTTCTACAATATGGCGTCCACTTTTCAATTCTTTTAAATTAATATCAAAGATAACACCTTCAACTGCAACTTTAAATTCCTCTTCAATAATCGATTCAATTGGTTTTACATTTTCTATTTGAATTGGTTTTCCAATTTGACATTTAGCTACAGTACTTTCATTATTATCTTGTTGTTTAGCTTTTTCAGCACGCATCTTTTCTAACTTTTCAGTGGCTTCACGTGCACTTTGCTCATCTTCTTGTTGAATGTGTGCTTCTAACGATGCCAAATCGTCTCCATTAGATGTTTGGTCTGTTTCAAAAATGATACTGCTGATTGCAAAACCACATTGTTGAAATGCTTTAATCAAACTTCCATTGCACGCTTTGTCAAAATGATCTCGCTCTATATCATTCTGACACATGACTTTGAGCACATCCCCTGACATAATTAAGCGCTTTTGCTTAAGCTGACCTTTTACTTTAGGTGATAATTTTGTTTGGTCAATGCAATAACTAAAGTATTTCAATGCATATTCATCTTGATTCGCTTTATTTGTGATTGTAAAATTACAATCGACTTTAGCGATTGTTTTAAATTCTTCAGTAATTGCATTCATAAATAACAGATAATCTTCAATTGGTAAAAAATATGGAAATGTTATCTGAAATACCCAGGTACGATCCGTTGTTTTAACATCTACACGTGTTAATTCACTTTGTGCTAAAATTTCTGGATCCAAATGATCTGCAATTTTAATTTGATCAGCTAAGATCTTGAATTTTTCTTGATTTGTCATTGACATGACGATAACCACCTTACTATTAATTACACTACGTTACTAATTCATATAATTTCTTTAACTGTCGCGTATGTATTTTGTACATTATCTATCTTATAACGTAAAACCTTTAATTTCTAATACTTAAACTTTACTATTTTTACATTATGGTTTCTTATCATAAATAAGAGCGGGAATGAAATCAAACATGATTCATTCGATTTCGCTTTCCCGCTCACTAATTAAGGATGATCAAACATTAAAGTACAGGTTAAACTAAAAGTTTCATCTAATACTTTTAGCAATGATATGCATTTATATAAAGTATATGCGTATTAATGTTTTAACTTACATCTTAATTTTAGCAACGTATATGATAGCAATCATTTTGTTAAAGTTGACTGTTGACTTATATACTTAGGTATAAATCATTAATATAACTATTTAAGTTATCAATTTGAACATCTTCACTTTCACCTGTATCACGTCGTTTAACTTCTACGATACCTTCAGCAGCATTTTTACCAACTACTACTCTAATTGGTAATCCTATTAAATCGGCATCATTAAATTTAACACCTGCACGTTCTTTACGGTCATCATAAAGTACATCATATGTTTCTTTTAATTGTTTATATAATTGATCAGCCAATTCACGTTGTTCTTCTTTTTTAGGATTGATTGTAATTAAATGTAAATCAAATGGCGTTACTGATTTCGGCCATATAATACCATTTTCATCATTATTTTGCTCAACAATCGCACTTAAAGTCCTAGAAATACCTATACCATAACATCCCATTAATAAAGGTTTAGCTTTACCTTGATTATCCAGGAATGTTGCATTCATTGCTTCAGAATATTTAGTACCAAGTTTAAATACTTGCCCAACTTCAATTCCTTCGGCAAATTTAGCATCACCTGATCCATCAGCTAAAGGCTCTCCTTCTAAAATAAATCTAAAGTCTCCATAAGCTTCGATTTCAAAGTCACGCCCTACGTTTGCATTCAATAAATGGTAACCATCTTCATTAGCACCTACAACAATATTATTTAAATCTTTTATAAAATTATCAGCATATACTTTGATGTTTTTATCGAAAATAGGACCAAGTGAACCAGGAGATGCACCTAATAAATTTTTAATTTCATCTTCTGTAGCTAATTCGATGTGATCCGTACCAAAGAACGCTTTTAATTTCACATCATTAATTTCATGGTGACCACGTACAAGTACCATAATAAATTCACCATCAACATTAAATACCATGGATTTTGTGATTTCATCCAGTGGTTTTTCTAAAAATGTTGCTAATGCTTGTGCTGTATGTACTTGAGGTGTTTCTATTTTGGTTAATGACGCTACCTCATCATGCTTTTCATTGGGATGATATACAACCTCAGCTTTTTCAATATTAGCTGCATAATCACTATTTTCACTATAAACTATTGTGTCTTCACCAATTTCACTTAAAGCCATAAATTCATGTGTATGACTGCCACCAATAGCACCTGAATCTGCAACTACTGGTCGCGCATTTATTCCGACACGTTTAAATATGCGGTCATATGCGTGATACATATCTTGGTATGTTTCATCTAATGAAGTCTCATCAGCATGAAATGAATATGCATCTTTCATAATAAATTCACGACCACGTAACAATCCAAAGCGCGGGCGTTTTTCATCTCTAAATTTAGATTGTATTTGGAATAAAGTAAGTGGTAATTGTTTATATGATTTAAGTTCATCTCTGATTACAGATGTTATAAGTTCTTCATGTGTTGGTCCAAGTGCAAACTCACGACCATGTCTGTCTTTCAAACGCATCAATTCTGGACCATATGCACTCCAACGACCGGATTCTTCCCATAGTTCAGCTTTTTGTAACGCTGGCATTAAAATTTCCACAGCGTCGATACGTTCCATTTCTTGTCTTACAATACTTTCAATGTTATTCAAAACTTTAGCAGCTAACGGTAAATAGCTATAAATACCACTCGTACTTTGTTTGATTAATCCTGCTTTTAACAAAAGTCTATGACTCAAAGCTTCAGCTGCTGCAGGTACCTCTTTCATCGTTGGTATAAATACTTTAGATTGTTTCATTTACATGCTCTCCTTTTATAAGAAATAACGTTGAATGTCATTCC
Organism: Staphylococcus sp. HMSC034G07; assembly: GCF_001835975.1. Lineage (NCBI taxonomy): Bacteria > Bacillati > Bacillota > Bacilli > Caryophanales > Staphylococcaceae > Staphylococcus > Staphylococcus sp. HMSC034G07. The sequence continues at coordinate 211,467 of NZ_KV826609.1, read as the reverse complement.
ACGTCACTAAGACCATTACAATTAATACAAATACTGCACCAATTGCAATAATTGTCGTTTCTGCTTTTTTGTTTAATGGTTTTCTGAAAATCGCTTCATATATTACAAATAAGATTCGTCCGCCATCAAGTGCTGGGACTGGTAATAAATTCATTAAACCTAAATTGACGCTTAGTAAAGCTGTCCAAGAAATCAAATTAATAATACCTGTTTTAACAACAGAGTCAACTGTATGATAGATACCGACTGGACCATTTAACATATCAAATGAAAATTGACCGGTGAAAATGCTCGCAATCATGCTTAAAATCGCGGTAAATATCAGTTTTCCAGCTACAATTGTTTGCTTTACGCCTTCAGTAATCGGTTTAAATACCGTATGTTCTATAGAAGCAGTATAACCTAACAAATATTTAGTTTCTGAATGTGTTTTAGTTACTTTTTGTTCATATTTTTTTGGTTTTACTTGCAAGGTTTCTGTTTTACCATCTCGTTCTACTTTAATTTGTGTCTTTTTGTCTTTAACCTGTGATATTGCTTGATCTATATCAGATTTACTATTGATAGATTTGTCAGCAATTTTCACGATAGTATCACCTGTTTTTAAGCCTGCGTGTGCTGCTGGGCTATCTTGCGCCACTTTATCAACTGTATTTGTTGGTGTACCTTGATAATAAGCTAAGCCAATAAATAATACTAATGTAAGTAAAAAGTTAAATAATGGGCCAGCAAACAGTGTTAAGAATTTTTGATAAGGCTTTTTGTGTGTGAATTGTCGGTTTTTGGGAGCTATTTGAATTAAACTACCATTCTCAACAAAATAGGCTTTGTCAGCAATTTGATAATGATGTCTTTGCTGATCATATGCAGTTACACCTTCAATGTATAAATCTTCTTTAAAATCACATTGTTTAACTTCCATTGCTTCAATTTGTTGGAACTTATGTTGATCATCTAAAATGATATGTGTGATTTCATCTTTATCATTTAATTTTATCTTTACATGCATACCTGGTTGAACGGGTGGTTCCTCCAACCCGTCACCTGCCATTCTTACATATCCTCCAACAGGCAATAAACGAATGGTATATAAAGTTTCATTTTTTCTGAAACTAAAAATTTTTGGCCCCATTCCAATTGCAAATTCTGGACACATAATGCCAGCTCTTTTTGCAAAAAACATATGACCGTATTCATGAACTGTTACAAGAACACCAAATACGATTATAAAAGAAATAATTGTCACTAGAAAACTCAAATTGATACACCTCATATTTTCCGTAAGATTGTTCCATTATTTTTTATATTGCTATAATATATAAGCTATTTTAATGCTTTTGATTATAAAATTATAACATAACAATACTAGCTGATACACGTAACTTTATGCAGTAGAAAAAATTATCATGACTTAACACTTAATTTCTCTGTAACATATTTTAAAAACTTATGAAAAGGAGTTAAAAACTTAAATGTTTCATTTGATTTCTCATCGACATTTAAATTCATAACTCCTTTTATTGTTCAATTATACAATTTTATTGGCACTTCGTTTACCTTAAAATCACTTATATTAAGAATATGTTTAATAATGGTAAGACAAACATAAAACTATCAAATCGATCTAATATACCACCGTGACCAGGTAAAATGCGTCCAGAATCCTTCACACCAAAATGACGTTTAAAGCCTGACTCTACTAAGTCTCCTAACTGACCAAACATACTTAAAATAACCGTACATAACAGTAGTAACCATATTGCAATATCAAAATCTATAAACATCATCATTACAAGCGGAACTATCAAACTACAAATAATGCCGCCAATAAACCCTTCAATTGTTTTATTGGGACTGATGACAGGCCATAATTTATGTTTACCCATTAATCTACCAAAAATATACGCGCCAGTATCTGTAGACCACACAATTAAGAAAGCTAAAAGTATGTAATGTAATCCTTCTGATCTAGTTTCATATAGATACATGAAGCCTATCCCTACATAAGCTATAGACATTAAACAAAAGGCAGCATCCATAAAACTAAATCTATTTTTAGAAAGTACTGTATAACTGAGTAAAATAAAACTCATTGCTATTAAAGATTTTAATTGTAAATCGTTTACCCATGTACCTGCTTCTTGCGGTATCATAATAATTAATATTCCTAATGCACTTATAATTCCTGGGATGGATAGGAACTTTATCATATTCATATTCAACAATTCTTTGAGACCTATAAATGCTAATAAATAAGAAAAAAGCATTAGTACAAGGCCACCCTTTAACAATACAGGTAGAAAAACAATAAGTGCTATTATTGCTGTTAAAGTTCTAACTTTCATACTATTCTCCTAACTATTTATAATCCCCCAAAACGTCTTTGACGAGATTGATAAATTTTAATACAGTTTATTAATTCTTCTTTGTCAAAATCTGGCCAAAATTTTTCATTGAATATAAATTCACTGTAAGATACTTGCCAGATAAGAAAGTTACTAATTCGTTGCTCACCTGAGGTTCTAATTAAAAGGTCTGGATCAGGATAATCGTGGGTCATTAAATGTTCGTTAATCAATTGCTCTGTAATATGATCACTGGATAAGCCTTCTGAAGATAATTTTTCATAAATTGATTTTACACTATGGACAATTTCAGCACGTCCACCATAGTTAATTGCAAAAATTAATTTTAATCCTGTGTTTGCTTTGGTCTGTTCTTTTGCCTTATTAATCGCTTCAAGTGTTGCAGTTGGTAAATCATTTAAAAAACCAATCGTTTCTACTTTAACATTATTTTCTATTAATTCAGGTAAAAAGGTTTTTAAAAAGTTAACCGGCAAGTTCATGATATAATTGACTTCATTTTTAGGTCTTGTCCAATTTTCAGTTGAAAATGCATACAACGTTAAATATTTAATACCTAAATCACTAGCTTCTTTAGTTATTTTTTTAATCGTTTGCATACCTTGATAATGGCCTTTGATTCTAGGCAATTTTCTTTGTTTAGCCCAGCGTCCATTGCCATCCATAATAATTGCTATATGATTAGGTACATTATGTAAATCCAACTCATTGTTGGATGCATTAGGCTGGTTTTTTTTCTTGTTTAGCTTTTTAAACATGGTATTTCCTCCGAGCGTTATCATCTCTGCTTATTAAATTAGCTTCTAAATGCAATTATCTATCATTTTATCATACTAGATAAGCGCAATGAATAAACAAATAAAAAAACTGTACCAAAGTCTGATTTGATACAGTTCAGATAAATTTATAATATGCTTCATTTTCAATACCAAACAACTTAATGTTGAGTATTTACTCACAAAAAACATATCATAATTACCATGTTTATACTGACATAATATCTTGTTCTTTTTCTTCTAATAATTTATCAATGTCATTTATAGAATCGTCAGTTATTTTTTGTACTTCATTCGTTTGAGTTCTTAAGTCATCTTCAGTGATGTCACCGTTTTTCTCTTGCTTTTTAAGTTCGTCATTCGAATCACGGCGTACGTTTCTAACTGCAACTTTAGAATCTTCACCAATTTTTTTAACTTCTTTTACAAGCTCTTTACGACGTTCTTCTGTTAATGCAGGCACACTTATACGAATGACCTCACCATCACTAGATGGGTTTACGCCTAAGTTTGCTGCATTAATTGCTTTTTCAATATTAGCCACTGATGTTTTGTCGTATGGTGAAATGACTAAAAGACGAGCTTCTGGTACATTGATACTCGCTAATTGTTGAATAGGTGTTGGTGCTCCATAATAATCAACAGTAACACCGTTTAAAAGGTTTGAATTTGCTCTACCAGCACTAATATTAGCTAACTCTCTTGAAAGACTATCAATTGATTTTTTCATCTTTGTTTTCGTGTCATTAATTATGTCACTCATTTTATACACCTCTAAATTATTTTGTAATTAATGTTCCTATTTTTTCACCCATAACAGCGCGTTTAATATTTCCTTCTTCTGTGATAGAGAATACATTCAACGGGATATTGTTATCCATACAGAAAGAAGATGCTGTTGAGTCCATGACTTGTAAGCCTTCTTGTAACATTTGAATATGTGTTAAATGTTCATATTTAACCGCATTTTCATCTTTTTTAGGATCTGCAGAATAGACACCATCAACATTATTTTTGCCCATTAAGATAACATCTGCTTCAACTTCAGCAGCACGTAAAGCTGCAGTTGTGTCAGTTGAGAAGTATGGATTACCTATGCCAGCAGCAAATATAACAACACGCTTTTTCTCTAAGTGTCTAATTGCGCGACGACGAATATAAGGTTCTGCAACTTGTTTCATCTCTATAGAAGTTAATACACGTGTATCACACTCTAATTGTTCCAAACTGTCTTGTAGTGCTAAAGCATTCATAACAGTAGCTAGCATGCCCATATAATCTGCTGTACCACGATCCATACCTAGATCACTACCAGTTTTACCTCTCCAGATATTACCTCCGCCAACAATCACTGCAATTTCACAATCCATTTTTGCTACCTCAGCTACTTGTTGAGCAACACTTTTAATAATTATGGGATTTATCCCGAATCCATCTTCACCTGCTAGTGCTTCACCACTTAATTTTAAAACGACACGTTTATATTTAGAAGTTTGAGCCATTGTCTTATCCTCTCTATTGTGAAAATATGTATTTGATACAAGTAAAGAAGACACAGTAGAACTTCCAATATAAAAGTAAGTCTTTCATACGGAGCACAAAAAGGTGTCTTCTTTCTTGTTCAAACTATGAAATATTATTTCATTTGTCCTTTTACTTCGTCAGCAAAGTTTTCTTCACGTTTTTCCATACCTTCGCCTACTTCATAACGTACGAAGTCAACTAGTTTTCCACCTTTTGATTTTAAGAAAGCTTCAACTGTTTGATCAGGATCTTTAACAAAGTTTTGGTCAACTGCACAAATTTCTTGTAAATATTTACGTAAACGACCTTCAACCATTTTTTCAACAATTTTTTCTGGTTTGCCTTCGTTTAAAGCTTGTTGTTTCAATACTTCTTTTTCATGAGCAATTTCATCTTCACTTACTTGTTCAGATGAAACATATTTAGGGTTAATCGCAGCAATATGCATAGCTACATCTTTAGCAGCATCGCTATCAGTAGTACCTTCAACAACTGTTAATACACCGATACGTCCACCCATGTGTAAATATGAACCAAATGCATCATTATCTGATTTTGTTCTAACAGCAAAACGACGGATACTTAATTTTTCTCCGATTGTAGAGATTGCTTCTTTCATGCGTTGGTCTACAGTTTTACCGTCAGCTAATTCAGATTCTAATAAAGCTTCAACAGTATCAGCTTTACTCTCTAACACTTGTGTAGCAATTTCTTTCACTAATTCTTGGAAACCTTCGTTACGTGCTACGAAGTCAGTTTCTGAATTAATTTCTACGATTGCCGCTTCATTTCCTTTTTCTTCTACATGTACTAGTCCTTCTGCAGCGATACGGTCAGCTTTTTTAGCTGCTTTCGCAATACCTTTTTCACGTAGGTAATCAATAGCTTTATCAATATCACCATCAGTTTCTGTCAACGCTTTTTTACAGTCCATCATACCAGCGCCAGTTTTTTCACGTAATTCTTTTACAAGTTTAGCTGAAATTGCCATTTCATATTCCTCCATTATTTAATGAATTTTAATATATTTATTTTAAAAAAAGGTGATAAGCTTAAATATCTTATCACCCATTTTACATTATTCTTAGTTTGATTCAACAGAAGTGTTTTCTTCAGTTGTTTCTGCTTCAGTAGCTTCTTCTTTTGATTCATTTAAATCAATGTTTTGTTCAGCCGCTACTTCTTCATTTGATACACCTTGTTGACCTTCTAAGATTGCATCTGCCATTTTACCTGTTAATAACTTAACGGCACGGATAGCATCATCGTTTGCAGGGATAACATAATCGATCTCATCTGGATCACAGTTAGTATCCACAATACCAACGATTGGGATGTGTAATTTACGTGCTTCAGCAATTGCGTTGCGCTCTTTACGAGGGTCAACTACAAATAATGCTTGAGGCATAGATTTCATATCACGAATTCCGCCTAAGAATTTAATTAAACGGTCATATTCTTTTCTTAGTTCTACTACTTCTTTTTTAGGTAATACTTCGAATAAGCCATCTTCTTCCATTTTTTCAATTTCAGAAATACGTTTGATACGTTTTGAAATTGTTTTATAGTTAGTTAAAATACCACCTAACCATCTTTGGTTAACGTAGAATTGACCAGCACGTTCAGCTTCAGCTTTCACTGATTCTTGTGCTTGTTTTTTCGTACCAACAAATAAAACTTTTCCGCCATCTTCTGAAATTTGTTTTATAAAGTTGTAAGCTTCTTCTACTTTCTTCACTGTTTTTTGTAAGTCGATAATGTAGATACCGTTTCTTTCAGTGAAGATGTATCTTTTCATTTTTGGGTTCCAACGGCGTGTTTGGTGACCGAAGTGAACACCTGCTTCTAGTAATTGTTTCATTGAAATTACTGCCATAAATAAAATCCTCCTATTGGTTTTTTACCTCCATAAAAAGCTCATATAAACACGATAAAAATTTATCGCACCCTTTATACTTCCGCTCTCTATGTGCGTATTGGCTTAATAGCCGTGAATAAATATATCATATTCATACATATAAAGCAATAGTTCAGCTTATAATTTCTCATTTATAATAGTGAAGATTCAAGTCATATTTTTATCAATTCAAATATCACTGTAACACTTTATATAGTAAGCAGTTTCCATTATAAAATGATATTGTATTTATTTTTTACATATTCACTAAATAAACGCATAACGCATGGATATACTAAATGATATGAAAGCGTATATAGCAATCACATTTAAAAGTGATTCTACATTTTATTTTATTCTATCTAATTCATCTAAGAATTTTTCTTTTTTAACTTTAATAAACGTACCTTTCATACCTAATGAACGTGATTCAATAACTCCTGCGCTTTCTAACTTACGCAATGCATTAACAATCACAGAACGTGTAATTCCAACCCTGTCAGCTACTTTAGAAGCAATCAACAAGCCTTCTTTACCACCTAATTCTTCAAAAATATGTTCAATCGCTTCACTTTCTGAGTATGATAATGAATTGATTGCCATATTAATCGCAGCTTTATCTCTAGCTTCTTGTTCAACTTCATTATGTTTTTCACGCAGAATTTCCATACCAATAACTGTAGCCGCATACTCACCTAAAACAAGATCATTTTCAGAAAAGTCGTCTTGTACACGTCCTAGCACTAACGTACCTAGTCTTTCTCCGCCACCTAATATTGGAAAGATAGTTGACTTACTATCTTTAAATACATCTTCGTTTTCAGGTGGAAAAACTGAAAGATCACTTTCTATTCCAATATTGGATTCTGTTTCTTTTACATCCATTAACTTATCTGTATATTCCACAGGTATGTGTCTATTTTCTAGCATTTGAATAATACGTTCATTTTTTAACAATTCATTTAAACTTGATCCTAAAATTTTACCTTTTCTTGACACAATGAAAACATTTGTCACTGTTACACTACTTATCGTTTGTGCGACGTCTTTAAAGTCTACAGCGATTCCTTTGTGCTTTTGCAAAAGTGTATTTAATTCTCTTGTTTTTGATAATAAGCTCATATTACTTCTCCTTTTTGTTTATATTATAAAATAAATGCACTTAAATCTTTATTTGTTGAAATTGATTTCAACTTATCATCAACATATTGAGGTGTGATATCTACAACGGCATGTGGCATGCTCGGTGCTTCGAACGATAAATCTTCTAACATTTTTTCAAGTATTGTATGCAATCTACGCGCACCAATATTATCTGTATCTTGGTTAACTTGAAAGGCAATCTCTGCCAAACGTTTAATCGCTTCTTCGGTGAAATTCACCGTTACTTGTTCCGTTTGGAGTAGCGCTTCATACTGTTTAATCAATGATAATTTGGGTTCAGTTAAAATGCTTACAAAGTCTTCCACAGAAAGGCTTTCTAATTCAACACGAATTGGGAAACGACCTTGTAATTCAGGTATTAAATCACTTGGTTTTGAAACATGGAATGCACCAGCACCAATGAATAGCATATGTTCAGTATTAACAGTACCATATTTAGTTTGAACCATGCTACCTTCAAGTATAGGTAAAATATCTCTTTGTACACCTTGTCGTGAAACATCTTGACCTGAATTTTGATTGTTAGTAGCCACTTTATCTATTTCGTCAATAAAAATAATTCCCATTTGTTCGGCTAGCTCAATAGCCTCTTGATTGGCAGTTTCTTGGTCAATCAGTTCATCCGCATATTCATCAGTCAAAATATTTCGAGCAGTTTTGACAGGGACTTCTCTTTCCACTTTTTTCTTAGGCATTAGTTGGTTCATCATATCTTGCATTTGTTGGTTTTGATTTGTACCTAACATACCTAAAGCACCTGGGTCCTGTTCGACTTTTAATCTCACTTTTTCTTCTTCAAGTGAACCATTTAATAATTGTTGTTTGATTTCAGAACGCTTTGTTTTGATTTCTTCAGTTGGCGTTTCTTCATCATCGTCCTCATTATTTTGACCAAAATTAGGTATTGCTCCGCCAAAAAGAGACTCTAAAGGGTTGTTGCTGTTAGTGCTATTTGCTTTCTTTTTCATGCTTGGAACTAAAAGTTTAACTAATTTTTCGTTTGCTTTACTTCGTGCTTCATCTTCAACTAACGCTTTCTTTTGCTCTTTTACCAATCTAACAGCAATATCAACTAAGTCTCTAACCATACTTTCAACGTCACGCCCAACGTATCCTACTTCGGTGAATTTCGTAGCTTCTACTTTAATAAAAGGCGCACCAACCACTTTAGCCATGCGTCGCGCAATTTCAGTTTTCCCTACGCCAGTTGGTCCAATCATTAAAATGTTTTTCGGTGCAATTTCTTGTTTCTCTTCGTCAGAAAGTAGGCTTCGTCTATATCTATTTCTTAATGCTACTGCTACCTTGCGTTTAGCGTCATCTTGACCAACTATATATTCGTTAAGTTTTGAAACGATATCTTTTGGCGTTAATTTAATACCATTCGACTCCATATGAGAAATACCTCCGTTACTTTATTTTCTTCAAAAATCCATTATTTATTATACATTTATTTCATAAATTTTTACTTTTTGTTATTACAACATATTTTAAAATATAAGTTTTTTAAAGTTCTTCCACAACGATTTGGTCATTCGTAAACACGCAAATATCAGAGGCAACCTTTAAACTTTCATATGCCATCTCACGCGCACTTAAATCAGTAGCATGACGTTTTAATGCTCTACCTGCACTTAAGGCATAATTGCCACCGGATCCAATTGCAATTAAATCATCATCTGGCGCAATCACTTCTCCAGTACCACTTACGACTAGTATTGAATCTTTATCCATCACAATAAGCATCGCTTCTAGCTGTCTTAACTGTTTATCGCCTCTCCATTCTTGCGCTAACTCAACAGCGGCTCTTTCTAAATTACCGCTAAACTGTTGTAATTTTGTCTCGAACTTTTCAAATAGTGTAAAAGCATCTGCCACACTACCTGCGAATCCAGCTAACACTTTATCATTATATAAGCGTCGAACTTTTCTAGCGGTTTTTTTCATAATAACTTGTTCGCCAAGTGTTACTTGTCCGTCACCAGCCATTGCCGAATGTCCATTATGTTGTACTGCGTAAATAGTTGTCGCATGAATAGATGTACTCATATTTTAATTCTCCTTTTTTGCACGAGGATGTGCATTTAAATATACTTTTTTTAATTGATCATTCGTAACATGTGTATAACGACCTGTCGTCGATAAATTGACATGTCCTAGTAATGATTGCACTGTTCTTAAGTCAGCACCCTGATTTAACATATGTGTAGCAAATGTATGTCTTAATTTATGCGGATGTATATCTGTTACACCTGCAGTTCGTTTCACTACATCATTTAACACATAACGAATGCCACGCTCAGTGATAGGCGCACCGTTCATGTTAACTAACAAATAGTCGTGTTCAGTACCTTTTTTAGGACTAAATGCTTCTAAGTAATGTTCAATGCTTTGTTTACAAAATTCACCGAAAGGGATAAACCTTTCTTTACCACCCTTACCTAAAACTTTAACACCTGGTAAATTCATATCCAAATCTTGCTCTTTGATATTTACTAACTCTGATACCCTGATACCAGTAGCATATAAAAGCTCCAAAATAACACGATCTCTTAATCCTTTTTTTAAATCTTTATCTACTGTTTTAAATAATGCTTCCATTTCTTCTTCATAAAAAAAGTGCGGTAAATATTGTTCTTTTTTCGGATGAACTAATTGTATAAATGGATTTATGACACTTTCGTCTTGTACCATCCAATACTCATAAAAACTTCTCAGCGTAGAAATTTTACGAGAAACCGATGTTCTTTTCAAGTTTTTTGAATATAAAAAACTTAGGTAATTTCTAGCATCTTTATATTCAAAATTAGCTAAGCTTAAATGCTCTTGATTTAAAAAATCATTAAATTGCTCTAAATCATCATGATATGATTTCAATGTATGTTCAGAAAAATGTCGTTCTACTTTAAGCATGTATAAATAAGCTTGTTGGATTTCTTCCAATAAAAACCCCTCCATCGATATAAATTGTAGCATATCGATAGAGGGAACTGCGAAACATAACTATTAAATTGAGAAAAACTTTTTTTAATTTTCTGAATCAATATTTCACTATATTAACATCATAATGTTTCTTTAAAGTTGTCCAAATATGTCAAAGCTCTATGAGCAAGTTGTTCATATCTTATTTTTTTATCTTTAATTTTTTCATCTAAATCCGGTAGCAAACCAAAATTGGCATTCATCGGCTGGAAGTTTTTTTCATTTTTCGCATGAGCAATATAATAAGCCATGCTACCCAGCATCGTTTCTCTAGGGAAAATAACCCTTCCTTTATTTTCAACTTTATGAGCTACGTTGATACCAGCAATCAAGCCGCTTGCTGCACTTTCTACATAACCTTCTACACCAGTCATTTGACCAGCAAAATGAAGAGATTCTCTTCCTTTTAATTCATAAGTTTCAGTGAGTACATCAGGGGAGTTAATAAATGTGTTTCTATGCATGACACCGTATCGAACAATTTCAACATTCTCTAAACCTGGTATCAATCTAAGTACTTCTTTTTGTGCACCCCACTTTAGATGTGTTTGAAACCCTACTAAATTATACAAAGTACCAGCAGCATCGTCTTGACGTAACTGTACAACTGCATATGGTATTTCGCCAGTCTTGGGATCTTCTAAGCCAACTGGTTTCATCGGACCAAACAATAACGTTTTACGTCCACGTGCTGCCATTACTTCAAATGGCATACAACCTTCGAAATATTTTTCTTTTTCAAATTCATTCACTGGTGCGACCTCTGCTTCTAATAAAGCATCATAAAATCTGTTAAACTCTTTTTCCGTCATCGGACAATTTAAATAAGCAGCTTCACCTTTATCATAACGTGACTTTAAATAAACTTTATTCATATCAATACTATCTTTTTCAATAATCGGTGCTGCAGCATCATAAAAATATAGTTGATCTTTACCTGTTGCGTCAACAATTTCTTGAGCTAATTGATCTGTTGTTAATGGACCAGTAGCAATGATTGTATATCCATCAGGTATAGTGTTAATTTCTTCATTAATTACAGTTACATTCGGATGGTTTTTCAATGTTTCAGTAATATACCCTGCAAAATCATGTCTATCTACAGCTAACGCACCACCAGCAGGAACACGCGCTTTGTCTGCTGCAGTTATAACCAATGAATCCATTCGACGCATTTCTTCTTTCAATACACCCACGGCATTCGTAAGCGCATTGCCACGTAATGAATTGGAACAAACTAATTCAGCAAATTTATCTGTATGATGTGCCGGCGTTTGTTTAACTGGCCTCATTTCAATTAAATTTACATGAATGCCTCTTTGCGCTAATTGATAAGCGGCTTCTGAGCCAGCTAAGCCAGCCCCTACAATATTGACAATTTGAGTCATATATATATCCTCCTATACAAAAAAATAGCAACTACGACACTATTTTATAAGCTAAATAACATATCTCTACATTATAAATATGAATCGTAAGTTGCTAAATATTATTAAAAAATACAGTTTCCTTTTCTAATAATCAATTTATATATTTGTTATTTTTGTTCTTCTTCTTTGTAATCACAATTTGAGCAAACAACCTGACTTTTACGTCCTTGTTTTTTCTCAACTAAATAATGTTCACATTTTGGACAATCACGTCCAATAGGTTTATCCCAAGTTACAAAATCACATTCGGGATATTTAGAACAACCATAGAAGATACGATTTTTCTTAGACTTACGTTCAACGACATCGCCCTCTTTACATTTAGGGCAAGTCACACCAATTGTTTTGACGATTGCTTTAGTGTTTCTACAATCAGGGAAGTTTGAACATGCCATAAATTTACCATATCGACCCATTTTTATAACCATTGGTGCACCGCAAACTTCACAATCTTCTCCTGCAGGTTCATCTTTAATTTCTATTTTTTCCATTTCTTCCTCTGCACGTTCAACATCTTGCTTAAAACTATTATAGAAATCTGAAATAACTTTTTTCCAAGCAATTTCACCTTCTGCAACTTTATCGAGTAATGTCTCCATATTAACTGTAAAATCTACATCTATAATTTCTGGGAAATATTCTTTTACTTGTTCATGAACAATTTCGCCTAATTCGGTAGGAACAAACCGTTTACTTTCATTTTTAACATAGTTCCTTTTTTGTATAGTATCAATTGTCGGTGCATAAGTTGAAGGACGACCAATTTTCATTTCTTCTAAAGTTTTTACCAATCTTGCTTCTGTATAACGTGGTGGAGGTTGAGTGAAATGTTGTGAAGGTTCAATATTGGTTGCTGTAACCATTTCACCTTCATTGATATTAGGTAATTTATTTTCTTTACCTTCATCTCCATCATCTTTTGTTTCAACGTATAAAGTCATAAAACCTTTGAATTTAATTGTTTGCCCATTTGCTCTGAATTTCAAATCATTTTGTGTTAAATCTAATGCTACTGTATCTAAAATAGCAGGTGCCATTTGACTTGCTACAAAACGCTCCCAAATTAATTTATACAGTCTATGTTGATCTCTAGTTAAATAATTTTTCATTTCGCTAGGTGTACGTAAAGTACTTGATGGTCTTATAGCTTCGTGTGCATCTTGATCTCCTTGACCTTTAGATTTACGATTCGAAGTATATTCATTACCATAAGTGTCTTTAATATAATCCTTGGCTTCACTTTTAGCTTGTTCAGAAATTCTAGTAGAATCTGTACGCATATAAGTGATTAAACCAACTGTACCTTGTCTTTTCAAGTCAATACCTTCATATAATTGTTGGGCAAGCATCATTGTTTTACGCGCTTTGAAATTCAATTTTCTTGCAGCTTCTTGTTGAAGTGTTGAAGTCGTAAATGGATTAGCAGGATAACGCGTCTTTTCTTTTTTTGTTACCTTTGTAACTTCAAATTGATCCCCATCAAGCTGTGACGTTATCGTCTCAACATCATTTTTATTAGTTAATTTGTATGGCTTGTTTTTATAATGTAAGAATTTAGCACTAAATTTAGATTTTTTATATCTAAATTCTCCTTCTATTTTCCAATATTCTTCTGGTTTAAAATTTCTAATTTCATTTTCACGATCAATGACTAATCTTAATGCGACAGATTGTACGCGACCAGCAGAAAGTCCTTTTTTAACTTTCTTCCATAAAACAGGAGAAATATTATAACCAACTAAACGGTCTAAAATTCTTCTAGCTTGTTGTGCATCCACAAGTTCCATTTCTATGCCTCTAGGATGTTTAAAACTTTGTTTCACTGCATCTTTGGTTATTTCATTAAATACTACTCTATTTTCAGTAGCGTCTTCTAAATTCAATATATTCGCTAAATGCCAAGCAATTGCCTCACCTTCACGGTCGGGGTCACTTGCTAAGAATATATTTTTTGCTTTCTTAGCATGTTTTTTTAATTCCTTAACAACAGGGCCCTTACCGCGTATAGTAATATATTTGGGTTCATAGTCATTTTCTACATCTACGCCCATTTGGCTTCTTGGCAAATCTCTTACATGCCCCATAGATGCGATAACTTTATATTTTTTACCTAAATATTTTTCAATGGTTTTAGCTTTTGCAGGCGATTCAACTATGACTAAATTTTCTGCCAAAGTAGTTACCCCCTTGCATTTCTAATTACAAAGATAAATGATAAACGGTCTATTTTGTTTTTGTCAATGTTTTTAATTTTAAATTTATTTAATCAAAGGCGTATTTAGAATTAAATAAAGGAAAAGACACTGTTTATACACATCTTTTTCAACTATAAAACAATTGTTCAAATAAATACATTGATCTAAATTTTAGTTAAAATCATCTATGATGTCTTTCGCAGATATAACAATTTTCGCCCCTTCTTGCGCACTTATTAAGTTCCCCATTGTCATATCATTGAACATCGAACCTGGCAAAACATATACTTCTCTATTTTGTTCTAATGCACAATTAGTCGTAATAGAAGTACCACTTTTAATTGTAGATTCTGTAATCAAAACCCCTTTTGATAAACCACTAATTAATCTATTTCTTTCTGGAAAATGATGTTTAAGCGGCTTTTGATATGGTAAATATTCACTTATGACTAAGCCAGTGCGCTCAAGTTGATTTCTAATATTTTGCGTTGATTTGGGATAATGATTAAGATGGCCAAATCCTAACACCGCAATCGCTGACATTTGATTGTCTAATGCATGTTGATGTGCTGCTTGGTCTGCACCTTCTGCTAATCCAGAGACTATGGTTAGATCTTTCTTTTTAAATGAAGGGAAAAGGAATTTCAATGCATCCCCTGTATATCGAGTAGCATGTCTAGATCCAACGATTGCAAGGGTTTGATCACGCGTTGTTAACGTGATATCTCCTTTATAAAAAAGTATAAGTGGAGGATCATGTATTTCGCGAAGCAATTTCGGATATGATGGATGGTTAATACCAATAAAATTAATGTTCCATTTATGTAATTGAATAAGAATGGCATCAATGGGATTGTTTACAAAATCTTGATATATTTGATCTTTCTTTTTAGATTTAATTGTTGATAAATATAGTTGTAATATTGCTTGCTGCTCGTGTTTATTGTAAAACATAAAATCATTCTTATATTTCAGCAATCGATGTATTTGATGTGTGGACAATCCTGAGAAACGCAATTTTAAAAATAAATAATCTATGTTCATATATCGTACTCCTTTATAAAATAATTATAAAGTAAAACGATATAAAGTTTGTTTACAAATTAAATTCATTTAGACTGTATTTGTAATCTAGTTTTAAGAAGAAATTTAAATACGTACCCCCACACTACTTCAACACCATACAAAATTCAAACACTGAAAATAGCACAAACTCCAACATATTTTAGGAGTTTGTGCTCATTTTTAAGCTATTCTATTATTAAATTGCTTTATTTAATAGTAAGTAACTGTTCATAGATACCAGCTTCTTTTGCAGCATCAATTAATGTTGTGCCAATTTCTGATGGTGTATCAGCAGTTTTCACACCACAACTGTT
Source organism: Staphylococcus sp. HMSC034G07 (assembly GCF_001835975.1). Classification (NCBI taxonomy): domain Bacteria; kingdom Bacillati; phylum Bacillota; class Bacilli; order Caryophanales; family Staphylococcaceae; genus Staphylococcus; species Staphylococcus sp. HMSC034G07. Next base: position 195,754 of record NZ_KV826609.1, on the reverse strand, counting down.
TAGTGTTTTAATTTTCTCTTCTGCTGTACCTTTACCGCCAGAAACAATTGCGCCAGCATGACCCATACGTTTTCCTGGAGGAGCTGTTTGTCCACCAACGAAACCTACAACAGGTTTATTCATGTTAGCTTTAATCCATTCGGCAGCTTCTTCTTCAGCAGTACCACCGATTTCACCAATCATAACAACTGCTTTCGTTTCATCATCTTCATTAAATTGTTTTAATACATCAATAAAGTTAGTACCGTTAACTGGATCTCCTCCGATACCTACTGCAGTAGTTTGACCAATGCCTTCTTCAGTCAACTGATGTACAGCTTCATAAGTTAATGTACCTGAACGTGAAACGACGCCCACATGGCCTTTTTTGTGTATATAACCAGGCATGATACCAATCTTACATTCATCTGCAGTAATAACACCTGGACAGTTTGGTCCAATCACACGTGTTTTCTTGCCTTCTGAATAACGTTTTACTTTAACCATATCGATAACTGGAATATGCTCCGTGATACATATAGCTAAATCTAACTCAGCTTCAATACATTCTAAAATAGCATCTGCTGCAAATGGAGCAGGTACATAGATTACTGAAACAGTTGCACCAGTTTCTTCTTTAGCTTCTTCAACAGTATTGAAAACTGGTACGCCTTCTACTACTTGTCCACCTTTACCTGGAGTTACCCCTGCAACAATTTGCGTACCATATTCAAGCATTTGTTTTGTATGGAAAAGTGCAGTAGACCCTGTGATACCTTGTACAATTACTTTTGTATTTTTATCTATCATTACGCTCATCTTAGCGTTCCCATCCTTTCCTTACGCTTCTTTTACAAGTTTTACGATTTTTTGTGCGCCTTCTGCCATTGTTGCAGCTGGTTCAATAGCTAATCCTGATTCATTCAGAATTTCTTTACCTCTTTCAACATTTGTACCTTCTAAACGTACAACTAACGGTAAAGTTAGTTCAACTTCTTTAACTGCAGCAACAATACCTTCAGCAATGATATCGCATTTCATAATACCACCAAAGATATTAACAAAGATACCTTTTACGTTTTCATCACCTAATATGATTTTAAACGCTTCAGTAACTTTTTCTTTCGTTGCACCGCCCCCTACGTCAAGGAAGTTCGCTGGATTACCACCAAAGTGATTAATTGTATCCATTGTCGCCATTGCTAGACCAGCACCATTTACCATACAACCAATGTCGCCATCTAATGCAATGTATGATAAATCATATTTAGAAGCTTCGATTTCTTTTGGATCTTCTTCTTCTAAATCGCGTAATTCTTGGATATCTTTATGTTTAAATAACGCATTATCATCAAAATTAAGTTTTGCATCTAATGCAAGTACTTGTCCATCACCTGTAGTTACAAGTGGGTTGATTTCAACAATTGAACAATCTTTTTCAATAAATACATTATAAAGTGATACTAAAAATTTAGCTGCTTTATTAATTGATTCTTTAGGAATATTAATATTGAAAGCAATTCTTCTTGCTTGATAAGGCGCTAATCCAACAACTGGATCGATTGTTTCTTTGAAGATTTTTTCAGGTGTCTCAGCAGCAACCTTTTCGATTTCAGTACCGCCTTCTTCTGATGCCATCAAAGTTACTCTGTCAGTTGCACGATCGATTACAAATCCAACATAATATTCTTTTTGAATGTCGCAGCCTTCTTCTATGTAAAGGCGCTTAATTTCTTTACCTTCTGGCCCTGTTTGATGTGTTACTAATGTTTTACCTAATAATTCTTTCGCATATGTTTCCACTTCAGATAGTGATTTTGCAATTTTAACGCCGCCTGCATTACCTCTACCCCCGGCGTGAATTTGCGCTTTTACAACATATACATTTGAATCTAATTCTTTTGCCTTTTCAACTGCTTCTTCAACAGTAAATGCTACACGTCCTTCTGGGACAGCAACGCCCATTGAACGAAATATTGCTTTACCTTGATACTCGTGGATATTCATTCTCCATCCTCCTGTTTCTTAGGTTAAGTTCATATTTAATTATAGGAAATGAAAGCGCTATTGTAAACTGATTTAAACTACTTATTTCAATTCTTTTAATTTTTAGATTATTTATAAAGCGATTTAATTGGTTGAAATGTTTTTCTGTGGGCATTTAAAATGCCGTGATTTTTAATTGCATCTAAATGTTGTTGAGTTCCGTAACCAACGTTTTTTTCAAACCCATACTCCGGAAACTTTTGTGCAAGCTGCGTCATATATCTGTCCCTATTTTCTTTAGCTAGGACACTTGCTGCAGCAATTGATACACTTTTAGCATCACCTTTCACAAGTGATGTTTGATTGATATCTGTTTCTAGTGTCATCGCATCAATGAGTAAATGGGTTGGCTGAACAGGCAATCCATTGATCGCACGTTTCATAGCTAATTTTGTCGCTTCATAAATGTTGATTTCATCAATTTCTTCTACAGTGGCATAGCCGAATGCATAAGCATGTAATTCATCTAATAATTGGCACTCTAATACTTTTCTTTTTTTGGCGGTCAGTTGCTTCGAATCATTGAGGCCTGTAAAGTGATGATTATGATTTAATATCACCGCACATGCAACAACTGGTCCTGCGAGTGGGCCTCTGCCTACTTCATCGATACCACAAATCATCGCATTTCCATCATTTGCTAATATTTGATTTTCATAAAAAGTCATAGCTTGATATTGATTTAATAATTGTTGTTCCTTATCTAGTTGCTTGATTCGTGTTGCTATGGCTTTTTGGACACCTTTACGGTCATCTTTATAAAATGGTTGAAGCTGGATTTCATTAACTGAGTGTAAGGTGGCTAAGTGGTCTTTAATATCTTTGATTGTTTGCTTCATAAATTCACGTTACACTTCCATTTCTTTAATAACATCAAACGTATATGTTCCTATTTTCGCATTTCTAATTTCATGTATGATTAATTCAATGACCGCTTCATAGTCAACTTCATTACCACTACGCAACAATCCTCTACGACGTCCAATAGCATCAAACCATTCTATAGTTTCTGCTTCTATCGGTACATCTATTTTATAATGATTTTTCAATCCTTCATAATCATGCGCTTTTAAAAATTCAAGACCGTAAATGGCAACTTCATCTAAATGAACGATACTATCTTTAATCGCACCTGTAATACTTAGTTTTTTTCCTACGAGTTGGTCTTCAAATTTGGGCCAAAGTATACCTGGTGTATCTAATAATTGGAGCGAATTGCCAACTTTGATCCATTGTTGTTGCTTTGTAACACCAGGTGTATTTCCAGTTTTAGCAATAGATTTGTGGGCTAACTTATTAATAAGTGTAGATTTCCCAACATTAGGAATGCCGACGATCATCGCACGAATCGCACGTGGTTTTAATCCTTTTTTCTTTTCACGATCAAATTTTTCTTGTGTTGCTTTAATAGCTTCTTGTTCTACTAATTTTAGTCCTTTTCCATGTTTAGCATCAATCCCCACAGGATAATAGCCTTTTTCTTTAAAATAAGACTCCCATTTTTCTAATTCTTTTAAATTCGCCATGTCTTTTTTATTCAAAATAACTACTCTCGGTTTTTGCTGTATAACATCATCAATCATTGGGTTTCTTGAACTATAAGGAATACGAGCATCTACTAGTTCAAAAACAACATCTACTTTCTTTAATTGTTCTGCAACTTCGCGTTTTGCTTTCGCCATATGCCCTGGATACCATTGAATTACCATGTACATCACCTTTCTCATACGTTTATGTTTCAAAATTATATATTTTATTCATACCATTCATTGACCTTAAAATCATAACATGAGGGGTGAATAGTTATAAATAAAAATTTGTATTTACTTTATTAAAAAAATTCATTCACACTATTTTCCTATAATAATTACCAAATTGTCTAGAACTGTAGTGAAACTAACCAACTGAGTATCTTATCAATATTAAATTTCAAAATAAGTATAATATTTAAATTAATTTTCTTAAATTAAATAATGGTAATTTTTATCAATAAATCTAAAAAATCGTTACAATAGAATTAATAATAATTCGATTACAGGAGACTACTCATGAAAAGGATGCTTTTTTACATATTATTATGCTTTATATTAGCAATCATTGGACATGGCTATGTTATCTATAGATTTATAAATGAGGGTGTTTTATTTACGGGGCCCAATGATGGCATGGAACAAATGATACCGATGCAAATGTATTTGTATGATAAATGGAGTCAAGGTCAATGGTTTTACGCCACTGATTTCGGATTAGGTGGAGATTTTTTCACTGACCTAAGTTACTATTTTTCAACCAATATTTTGTTTATACTTAATGTAATTTTCATCTTTCTCATAAAGTTAGCGATTGATTGGGACACGCAAGACATTATGTTTTGGATGACAAATGCTATTGTATTGTCCATTTTTAAATCAACATTAGCGATGTTAGCAACTTTTGGTTTTGTACGCTATATTACTCAAAATAAAAGCATCGCAGTACTAACGTCATATCTTTTTGTCATATCACCACTCTATTTTAGATTTACTGTATATTGGCCATTTTTCAGTGATATTTTTATATTATTACCGCTACTCTTATGGTCTATTGAATTATTTTTACAAAAAGAAAAAAAAGCCATGTTTATCATCGTAGTCACAGTTTCCTTAATAAATAACTTTTATTTTGCGTATTATCAACTCATCGTAGGTCTAATCTATTTTACAGTTAGACTAATATTTAAACATAGACATGATATCGTACCTAGGTTTAAAGCAATATATACCATCTTCATTGCTGCAATTTTAGCATTTGGTTGCAGTCTTTTCTTTTTTTATCACGGTTTACGTGCTTATACCAATAACAGACGTATACCTTTTAATGGAGACGTAGATTTTTTAGAACCTTTCAACCAAAACACGAATGTATTTTATGACAATTACTTAATAGTCATTTTATTTATAGTAATACAAGCACTGTTATCATTTAAACTATACAAGCATTTTTATTTTAAGTTATTTGCAATTTTTATGATACTTACTATAGGTGCTAATTATTTGCCATTTGTCGACCAGCTCTTTAATGGTTTTTCTGCTCCCCAAAAAAGATGGCATTACCTAATTGCTTTTAACGCTGCATTACTCATTGGGTTATATGTAAAATACTTTAGCACGTTAACAATTAAAAACTATATTTTTTCTTCAATCATCAGTTTAAGTTTTATTTATGTGAGTGCATGGATTTATGATGATTTTGTTGCATGGCTCTGGTTTACACCTATTGTTTGTTTGATAGGCTTGCTAGTACTATGTCTTAAAACTTCAGCTTATCGTAAACGTTTCATTTATTTTTATTATACTGCCATATTGATATTAGCGACACTTGTAGTAGCCGTTTTTATACGCAATCAAATTTATTTTGAAGACCATGTTGAACGAGCAAATCGCTATTATGTCAATGCAAGTCTATTTAACACACCGTTACAAAGACAATTAGTCTCTGAAATGAATCATTCAAAAACGGAAGACGAACGTATCGATTGGCGTGTTAATGAACAAGATAACACACCGATGTATCAATTCTTTAAAGGTTCAAGTTTATATTCAAGTATTTTTCATCATAACATTTTAGACTATTACTATGATGATTTGAAAATTAACCTTCAATCTGAATCAGTGAGTAGATACCAAAGTACTAATGGACGACAAAATATTAGCAGTTTATTTTCAATGAAATATTTAATGTTAAAAGATTACGAAAACAATGTGCCTAGTTATTTTAAAAATGTAAAAAGTGAGGGACAATACCACATTTATGAGAATACTTTAAACTTGCCTACTGTAAAAGTGACTAATCAAATATATAATTCCGACACTTTAAAAACGCCTATCGATCGAGAACATGCGATGTTGGATGGTGTTGTTATAAAAAATTCAGGTAAACCTTACACGGATAACGCACAAAACCTTATCGATGCGACTAAAATATCTTACCAAAATATAAAAGTGAAAAATAATCAACAAATCTATCTGACCAAAAACCAAGGTCAGATTAAAATTCACGTCCCAAATCACATAAGAAAACGTTATTCAGACTTTTATTTAAATTTAAAAGTTCGACGTGGTCAACCCGACAGTAATTATACAATTAATATAAATAATTATGCTAACCACCGGTTGTATAACAATTCGACCTATAAAACTGGTGTTGAAAACCAACTATATAGGACACAACCAGACAAAGATGGTAATATTAACATAGCTATTAACCCTAGAGGTAGTTATTATTTTGATATTCAAAGTCTTCATGGTGAAAATTATAGCAAACTCAAAAAAGCCTATAATAAGAAACAAAATCATTATTATAATGATATTAAAAATGGAGTAAAAGTGAAGTTAGCACCACATACAAAGGGAATCGCAACGATTAACATTCCATATCGTGACGGTATGGTGGCTTATGTAGATCATAAAAAAGTAAAACCTAAAAAAGTAAATTATATGATGACTGGCGTACCAGTCACTAAACAAGATAGTGAAATTACCATTAAATACCGCCCTAAATATTGGTTTACGATGATTATAATTTCAGTTATAAGTATCTTAATAAGTATTTTTTGGTGTCTAAAGAAAAAATCTAAACTTAAATAAAGGAGTTTATCTGAGATGAGGTATGACCGTGTTTCATAGAATTTGGTCCCACAAACTAACAAGATTTTTAACAATTCTTTTAATGGGCGTCGGCGTAGCTTTATTAACGTTCACACCGTATATTTATCGCTATTTAACTGACGGTACTGTATTTAGTGGTCATGGTGATGGTTTTAGGCAAATGATGCCTTTCCAAATGTATCTTTACGAACACCTTAGCCAATTCAAAAGTTTTTATGACCATTCTTTTGGTTTAGGTGGAGATTATGTTAAAGATTTATCCTATTACTATGCAACCTCACCTTTTGTACTAATTAATTTTTTATTCGTGTGGTTATCTGAAGTAATATTTAATAGCAACCCTAGCGACATCACGTATTGGGCAAGCAATCAATTAATAGTAGCTTTTTTCAAATGCATCGCTACATTTACCGTTGCGTTCTATTTCTTTAATTATATCAAGCTCAAAAAACACATAGTATTTTTGGCTTCAATGTTATATGCAGCTTCAACAACCGTTATTTATTTTAATTTTACTTGGTCATATTATGGAGATTTATTAATTTTTCTTCCCCTATCTTTGCTCGGTATTGAACGGTTTTACAAAGAAAGAAAAATAGGATTATTTATTTTTTCTATTGCTTTAACATTATTTTCTAATTTTTATTTTAGTTATTACGAAGCCATTGTAATTTTGACTTACTTTATCTATAGATGTGTATTTCCTCATGCAAAAGATATTGTTACTAGGAAACAACAACTTTGGATGATTCCTACAGCTGTTATATTAAGTTCTTTAATTGCTATTTGGGGCTTTTATACTGGCGTTTCTTCTTTTTTAAACAATGATAGAGTAAGTAATCCTAATTTTAATTTTGGTGTCATTACAGATTTCGCACGACAAAAACATTTTTTTACAAACGGATTTTATATCACTGTGACTATCATCGCACTCATTGCCTTACTATCTTTTAAACTATATCGACATTATTATTATAAACTTTTTGCGATTGCAACTTGGATCATGCTTATAGGGTCACTAACCCCTCTTTTCGATAGTATGTTTAATGGGTTCTCAACGCCTGAACGCCGTTGGGTTTATATATTTGCACTTACTACTGCTGGATTAATAGCATTGTTCATTCATTATTTATCTGAATTATCTTTGAAGTCGTATATATTCGCTTCCCTTCCAGTATTAATGATTATGGGAATCATGCAAATGATCGTTAAAGACCAGAAAATGACATGGATGGGCATCTGTCTCGTAATTATGATTTTTATCGGCATATTGCTTTATAAAAAATCACTATTTAAATTAAAATGGCCGTCTATTGTGCTAATCATATTATTCATTATTCAACAAGCGATTATTTTAGATAACGACCATTTCAATAATGTTCAAAAATACGAATCAACTGTTTCATCAATGCATGATTCAAAATATAAAAGTCCTGCATTAGCGAATAAAATAGATAAAATTAAACAGCATCAAGACGATCCATTCAGTAGAATTGATTACATGTCACAATACGGCTTGAATTCACCAATGATATATCATTTTAACGGTATTGCATTATATTCAAGCATTTTCGATGGCGACATTTTAAAGTATTATGATAAAACATTACAAATCAATATGCATACGGATAAAAACAGCACTTATCGTCTACTTTCAAATAGAGCAAATTTGATGGCACTTTGGGATGTCAATGATCGTATACGTCGCCCAGAAGACAAGAATATCCCCTATGGCTTTTCTAAGCAAAGTACAATCAAACATTCTGATGAGGAATCCTTTATACATTCAACAAATAAAGCCAATTATCCAAGTGCGCACATTACAAATAAAGTATTCGATAAAAAAGATCTCAAATCGCCTATGGATAAAGAACAAGCTATGTTACAGGGGGTAGTTTTTGATCAAGCAGATGAATATTTTACAAATCAACAGTTCACACCAAATAAAAACTTACTATCAGAAACTTCTACCAATTTAATTAATGCAAAGCTTACACAAAAAAATAAATTAACCGTTTCTAAGGATGGTGGAGGTGTCCATTATCAGTTACCAGCATCTATTGCAAATCAGTATGAAGATCTCTATGTAGAGATGGATGTTGAATTGTTAGGGCCAGACAAGGCTCACAATGTTGGTGTGAATGAATATAATCAACATCGTAATAACCTATCTTATAAATATAGACGTTTTGTCACTCCAGTAACGATGCGAGTAAAATCTGTGCAAGACTTGAATATAAAATTATCTAAAGGTAATTATCGCTTTAATGTTAAAGGAATTTATGGAGAAAACTACGATGTATTAAAGAAAGCACATAAACAACTACATTCTGTGAAAGTTTCACAAAATCCACGTCATTATACAATTAAAAAAAATAAAAATGATGAAGGCTACCTCGTATTGCCAATGCCTTATAGAGATGGAATGAAAGCTTATACAGACAAAGGCAAAACATTACCAGTTAAAAAAGGTAATGGTATCATGACAGTAATTCCTGTAGAGCAAGGACAAAAGACAATTACACTTAAATATACACCGCCCCATACATGGTTATTAGTAATAATAAGTATTATTGGAATCATTTTAAGTTTCGTTTATACAAAATGGATTTATATTAAAAAATAATATCATCTTCAAATTGATTACAAAATATAAAAAAGAAGCAGTTCCGATTAGGAACCGCTTCTTTTTTATGACTTTTATGCTGATTAACGAATTTCTTTAATTCTAGCAGCTTTACCACGTAATTCACGTAAGTAATATAATTTAGCACGACGTACTTTACCGCGACGTTTAACTTCAATTTTTTCGATTTTTGGAGTGTGTAATGGGAATGTACGTTCCACACCTACACCTGAAGAAATCTTACGTACTGTGAAAGTTTCTGAAATACCTCCACCACGACGTTTGATTACAACACCTTCGAATACTTGGATACGTTCGCGAGTACCTTCAATAATACGTACGTGAACTCTTAAAGTGTCACCTGGACGGAATGAAGGTAAGTCTGTGCGTAATTGTGATTGTGTTACTGCTTCGATTAATTTGTGATTACTCATTATTTTTTCTCTCCTTCAACCTATGTTCTTGCCTAGACAAATATATAGCAGCGGATCATAGTGATTTTCGTGTGTCGCACACTTAAATTATGTTAGCACACTGTTATTCATTTTTCAATTGCTTTTTGTATCTTTCTAAAATATCTTTGTCTTTATCCGTAAGTGGATAATTTTCTAATAAATCTGGACGCTTTTCCCATGTACGTATCAGTTTTTGCTCATGACGCCATTGATCAATATGTGCATGATTTCCTGACAATAATACCTCTGGTACGTTCATATCTTGATATGAACGTGGTCTAGTATATTGTGGAAATTCTAATAATCCATCCTGAAAAGAATCATCTTCATGTGATTGTTGATTACCTAAAACACCTGGAATTAATCTTACAATTGCATCGGTCATTACCATCGCAGGTAATTCTCCACCTGTTAAAACATAATCTCCCATAGAAATCTCATCCGTAACTAAATGCTGGCGAATGCGTTCATCATATCCTTCATAATGCCCACAAATAAAAACTAAATGCTCTGAATGACTGAGTTCCTGTGCAATTTCCTGATTAAATGGTCTACCTTGTGGGCACATTAAAATCACGCGTGTATTTTCTGTTTTTTCAATATTCTTCATCGCATTAAATATAGGTTCTGGTTTAAGCACCATACCTTGCCCTCCACCGAAAGGATAATCATCTACTTGATTATGCTTATTTTCAGCAAAATCTCTAAAATCAACAGTATTAATTTGTAGCATTTCCTTATCTTGCGCTCTTTTTAAAATCGATTGATTTAATACGCCGTCAAACATTTGAGGAAACAAAGTTAAATAATCTATTTTCATTAATCCAACAGTCCTTCCATAGGCGTAATATCAATACGTCTACCTTCAATATCTATATGTTTAACAACATCTTCTATATATGGTATAAGATATTCTTTATCCCCTTTGACAACCCATACATCATTGGCACCCGTTTCAAAAATTTCTATCACTCTTCCAACAGGAGTTTCATTATCATCGAATACGGTACAACCAATAATATCTGAGTAATAGTATTCGTGCTCCCCTAATTCAATTTCTTCATGATCTCGTTCTTGTAATAGGATTTCACCTTTTAAATGCTCAATATCATTAATATTGTTGATACCTTCAAAGGTCAACATGTGCAAGCCTTTATGCATACGATATGTCGCAATTTTCAATTCTATTGTTGGTTCGTTTTGACGTTCTATCATCACAGTTTCACCTGGTTGAAAGCGTACATCTGTAAAATCTGAGTGAGATTTGACTTTAATTTCGCCTTTTATACCATGTGTATTGATAATTTTGCCTATTTCTACTTTCATATAAGCTCCTCCGATAATGTATATGTATCATTGAAATTCGTTATTTTTTATTTTTCGACTAAAATAATTATAACATGAATTGTTAGTATTATTTTAAACCTTCTCTATATGTTATGAGCTAAAATATTGTATAAATCATCTTAAGTCATTCTTGATCAATGTATTCACTCGTATAAGCCTACTAAATTGTTGATGTTGATTTATATAAATGATTACCGGTATGCTAATTTAAAAGGCTGGGACAAACGAATTGTCTCAGCCTTTTATGATTATATTGGCATGCACAATGGTTAACATTCAACCATAGTCATCCATACCGAGATGAGTCGTCGAAATCATTTTAAATGACTACGATTTCCACGACTCTCTCTTTTTTAAAAATTTTTATGTGCTAATAATGACGATTATTTTTGATCGTCAAATTTTTTCAAGATACCTTCTCTTGATAAGATGTTGTGTACAGTATCTGTTGGTTTAGCACCATTTTTCAACCATTTTAATGCTAACTCTTCGTCAATTTTAACTTCTGGAGCATTTACATTATTTGGATTATAAGTTCCGATTTGTTCGATGTTACGACCATCACGTGGCGCACGAGCATCTGCTGCTACGATACGATAGAATGGATTTCTTTTTGAGCCTAAACGTGTTAAACGTAATTTAACTGCCATTTATATTCTCTCCTTTGATTGTTCTAATTTTTATTTTCTACAAGAAATAATATTAACAGTTATCTAGAAGTTTGTAAAGAGTTTCTTCTTTACCATTTTATACTTTTAATCACTTCATTGTACCAATATTATTTTCGATATCATCGTAAACTTGACATTAACTATTAAACACTATAAATTGAAAATAAATTAAATATTAAATGCACTAGGGGTGTTTTTTAACTGAGATGAGATTTACTCAAACCCTTTGAACCTGATCTAGTCCATACTAGCGGAGGGAAGTGTTACAAAAATAACAAAGCTATATCAATATATTAACTATAGATTGTAGATTTTTAGTACACAGCTTCTCTTATGGAGGTTGTGTATTTTTTTATTTAATAAATGATTCTAGGAGTGAAATGATGAGTAAAACAATACTTATAACTGGTAGCAGTAGAGGATTAGGAGCATCCATTGCAAAAACTTTAGGTAGCCAAGGGCATCATGTAATTATCAATTATTTTCAGAATAAGACATTAGCAGAAAAGGTTGTAGACGAAATTGGTCACGAACATGCAATTGCGATTCGTGCTGATGTCACAGACAGAGCACAAGTAGATCAATTAATTGCAGAAGCCACCAATCATTTTGGAAAAATAGATGCTGTTGTGAATAATGCGCTTATAGGGTTTAAATTTGATCCTTCTCGCCAAAAATCATTTAAAGACTTAAATTGGTCAGATTACCAACAACAAATTGACGGCACTCTAAAAGGCGCTTTTAATGTAACCCAAAGTGTTATCGACCAATTTATTGAGCATAAATCAGGTACTATTATATCTATCGGAACGAATTTATACCAAAATCCTGTCGTTCCCTATCATGAATATACTACCGCTAAATCAAGTTTAATCGGTTTTACAAGAAATATTGCTGCTGAACTTGGTCAATATGGCATCAAAGCTAATGTCGTTTCTGGTGGTTTATTAAAAACTACAGACGCCAGTGCTGCCACTTCAGATGAAGTATTTGATTTAATTGAACAGACTACACCATTACATAAAGTAACAACACCACAAGATGTAGCAAATATGGTGGCATTTCTAGTTAGCGATCAAGCTAATGGTATCACTGGTCAAAATATTACCGTAGATGGCGGTTTAACAATGAACTAAAATATGGAGGGCATCAATTATGACGCACGATCAACATCTCAATATAGGTGTATTAATTTACGGTTGTGGCCATCACCAAGCTGCATGGCGTATGCAAGATTCTAGTATTGAACGAATCGGTGATATCAATTATTATCAATCGTTAGCTCGACTATCAGAACGAGGCTTGCTAGATGCTATATTTTTTGCTGATAATCAATCTTTTCCTGCAAAAACGGATAATGACATGCCTGCTTTTTGGTTTGACCCTTTAATGAATTTAGCAGCAATTGCGCAAGTAACTCATCATATAGGTCTTGTTGCGACTATCTCAAGTACATTTTCGAATCCTTTTACTGCTGCAAGACAATTATTGAGTCTTGATCATATGAGCCAAGGACGTGCAGGTTGGAATTTAGTAACATCTATGACGGATTTAGAAGCTGCAAATCATAGCATGTCTAGTTTACCCGCACATCACGAACGCTACAAAAAAGCAGATGAATTTGCATGTGTTATGAATCAACTATTAACATCTTGGAGCTTAGAAGATTTTGTACATGACAAGACACAAGATATTCTAATCAATGCAAATCATATCCATGCCATTAGTCATACTGGAGAACACTTTAAAGTACAAGGACCTTTAACAACACCAAGTAGCCTACAAGGAAAACCTGTTGCTATGCAAGCTGGTGCATCCGACCCTGGTATTGCACTAGCTACGAAATACGCAGATGCCGTTTATGCAGTAGCTTGGAATATACAACAAGCTACTACATTTAGAAAAAGATTAAATCATCAACTGGAATTAGCAGGTAAATCAAAGAACAGTTTAAAAGTCTTTCCAGGACTAGTCACATATGTCGCACCAACATACGAAGAAGCTTATGCTAAAAAGCAAAAACTAGACACACATTTAGCAACTGAAACAGCATTAAATCAATTAGAATTTTTCATTCATCAAGATTGTCATAATTGGGATTTGGATGAACCGGTCCCACCTTTACCACCATTGGAATCTTTTAATGGCCCTAAAGGTCGTTACCAAACTGTATTGGAAATTATAAAAGATAAAAACCCAACTTTACGACAATTGTTAGGCTATCTCAGTGCAGGTGGTGGACACTTGACACTCATCGGAACGCCTGAACAGATTGTTGACGAAATGGAACGTTGGTTCAATGCAGGGGTAGCTGATGGATTTAATTTAATGCCACCAACTTTACCAAATAGCTTAGAAGATTTTGTAGATTACATCATTCCTGAATTACAAAAAAGAAATCTTTTTAGAATAAAATATGAGGGTAAGACATTTAGGGAAAATATGAATTTACCTAAATCAAATTAAATAACTTCCCACCTAAACATAAAATTTCATCATTTAATATTTTCCATGATTTTGTAACGCGCTGACGCCTAGGGTTATGATATGAGCGAGAGACTACTGGCTCGAGCCATATCCCCAGGCAAGCATGCACGAGCAAAATCACTTATGATTCATATAAAAAGGACCAATCCATTTTCATACGGATTGGTCCTTTACTTTGTAATATGCCTTATGTTCTACTCACTACTTTTACAACTATTTTATAGACAAAATTGTTAAAATGGTAAATTCATACCATTTAACATATTCTCCATTTGCTTACGTTTACCTTTTTTACCTTTGCCGCCACCAGAAAATTGCTTCATCATTTTCTTCATTTCATTAAATTGTTTCATCAATCTGTTAACTTCTTGAACAGTACGTCCTGAACCCTTAGCTATACGTTTTTTACGTGATACATTTAATGTTTCTGGATTATTTCGTTCATTAGGTGTCATAGATTGAATAATAGCTTTAATATGGTCAATTTGTTTATCATCCATATTAAGATTATTCATCCCTTTCATTTTGTTCATGCCAGGAATCATTTTCATAATGTCATCTAATGGACCAAGGTTTTTAACTTGATCTAATTGTTCTAAGAAATCTTCCAAAGTAAATGATGACGTACGCATTTTCTTTTCTAAATCTTTTGCTTTATCTTCATCTACATCTTGTTGTGCTTTTTCTATTAAACTTAACACATCACCCATACCTAATATTCGAGAAGCCATACGTTCTGGATGAAATGGTTCTAAACCATCTAATTTTTCACTCATACCAACAAATTTAATTGGCTTTTGTGTCACTGATCTAATTGATAAAGCAGCACCACCACGTGTATCACCATCTAGTTTAGTCAAGGTTACACCTGAAACTTCTAGCTGTTCATCAAACGATTGCGCTACATTTACTGCGTCTTGACCAGTCATCGCATCAACAACAAGCATAATCTCATCTGGTTTAGTAATTTCTTTTACATCACTTAATTCTTCCATTAATGCTTCATCAACGTGCAAACGACCTGCCGTATCAATAATAACAAAATCTAAATGTTCTTCCTTTGCGTGTTTAATTGCATTTTCTACAATTTGTTGAGGTTTTACTTGGTCCCCTTCACTGTAAACAGGAATGTCAATTTGCTTACCAACAGTTTGTAATTGATCAATCGCAGCTGGTCTATAAATATCGGCTGCTACTAATAATGGTTTTTTGTTGTATTTTTTACGCATGAGTAATGCTAATTTACCTGCAGTTGTAGTTTTACCTGCACCTTGTAAACCAACCATCATCACAACTGTTGGCGGTTTATTGGCCATCTTGATGGTTGCATTTTCGCCACCCATCAGTTGCGTAAGTTCTTCTTGTACTATCTTAATGACTTGTTGTCCAGGTGTTAATGACTTCATTACATCTGAACCTAAAGCTCGTTCTGATACGGTTTTGACAAAATCCTTTACGACTTTAAAGTTAACGTCTGCTTCAAGTAATGCTAGTCGAACTTCTCGCATCATTAATTTAATATCTGCTTCAGTAACTTTTCCTTTGCCACGGATCTTTTGCATCGTCCCTTGAAGACGATCGGATAATCCTTCAAATGCCATATCATTACCCTCCTTTATACTCTCAATTATTCCAAATCTTCAAGCGTTTGAAGATACTGTTTAATTATTTCTGGCTCATCAATATGCTTTTTGATCGCTTCATATATGTTTTGTCGTTTTTCAAAATTTTGATAAAGGCCTAGTTTCATTTCATAATCTTCTACTAAATCACCAGTTCTTCTTATGTTATCATACACTGCTTGGCGGCTCACATCAAACGTATCTGCAATCTCACTTAAAGAATAATCTTGTAGATAAAATAGTTCTAGATAGTTACGTTGTTTTTCCGTTAATAATGATTGATAAAAATCAAATAAATAATTCATACGTATAGTCTTAATTAAATCATTTTGTGTCATCTGTATGGCCTTCATTCTGTACATCCGTGCTATCTGTATGATCATCCGCTGCATTTGAATCATCAACATTTTGTTCAATCATATCAGCAAACAGTCCATATACATAGCTTTCTGGATTAAATGGTTGTAAATCATCTAATTTTTCACCTAAACCAACATATTTAACTGGTATTTTTAATTCATTACGTATCGCTAAAACGATACCGCCTTTTGCAGTACCATCCAGTTTAGTTAATACAATACCAGTCACATTCGTAACCTCTTTGAATGATTTAGCTTGGGACAAGGCATTTTGTCCAGTAGTAGCATCTAAACAAAGTAGGACTTCATGAGGCGCTTCAGGTACTGCTCTACCTATCACACGTTTTACTTTTTCTAGTTCATTCATCAAATTAGATTTGTTTTGTAAACGGCCAGCAGTATCACATATTAAAATATCTACACCCTTACTTTTAGCTGCATTAATGGCATCATACATAACCGCTGCAGGATCCGAACCTTCTTTTTGACTCATTACTTCTACGCCAACACGCTCTCCCCAAATTTTGAGTTGTTCAATAGCACCAGCTCTAAAAGTATCACCAGCTGCTAGCATCACTTTCTTACCTTCAGCTTGGTAGCGATGTGCTAATTTACCAATTGTTGTCGTTTTGCCCACACCATTGACACCTACCATTAAAATGACATTTAACCCTTCATTTTCAATGTTCATAATTTCTGAGTGTTCATCGTCTTGATGATAGATTTCTACAATTTTTTCTACGATAACTTCTCGCAAATCTTCAGTTTCTGAAATATTACGACGTTGTGCTTCGGTACGTAATTCTTCTACGAGTTCCATCACTGTGTTAAAACCAACATCTGCAGTTATTAACATTTCTTCCAGTGCTTCAAAGAAATCTTCATCAACTTTACGATAACGTGCAATTAAATTGTTTAACTGCTCTTGGAAATTTTCACGTGATTTTTCTAATCCAGCTCTAAATTTTGCACCAAGTTGTTGCGCTTCAATTTCTTCAAAGTCCTCAATTGAAATTAATCCATCGTCATCAAAATCAGCTTCTTTTAATTTTTTTGGCTGCTTTGTTTTTTCCTTAGGTGCTTCGGATGATTGAGGTTGATCTACATCTAATTCAGATTGTTGTTCTTGTTCTAATTCGTCTGGTTTTTGATTTTCTGCAGACGTTGTGAATTTATCTTTTAGTCGTTTGAAAAAGCTCATACTTGTTCCTCCTTAATGACTTCATCAATCGTATTTAAATTGACACTTACTAATTTTGATACACCTGACTCTTGCATCGTTACACCGTATAAGCGATCAGAAAATTCCATTGTACCCTTACGATGTGTAATGACAATAAATTGAGTTTGGTTTGATAATGCTTTTAAATATTGTGCATAACGTATAACATTGGCTTCGTCTAAAGCTGCTTCTACTTCATCTAAAATGACAAATGGTGCCGATCTCACTTTTAAAATAGCGAACAACAAAGCAATTGCACTCAAAGCACGTTCCCCACCACTTAATAGTGATAGGTTTTGCAGTTTCTTACCTGGTGGTTGAACAATAATATCTACCCCTGCTGATAAATAATCATCATCTGTCAAGCGCAACTCTGCTTGTCCTCCACCGAATAGTGATTTAAATACTTCAGAAAAATGACCTTGTACAGCGTGAAAAGTTTCTTTAAATCGTTCTTTCACTTCATTATCCATTTCTTCTATTAATTGTTCTAACGTCGCTTTGGCTGCTCTTAAATCAGCACGTTGTTCATTCAAGAATGTATAGCGTTCGTTGATTTCTTCAAATTGTTCAATTGCATTTAAATTTACGGGGCCTAATTCTTCTATAGACATTTTGGTTAATTTTACTTTTTTTCGTAAACTGTCAATATCCTCTTCTAGTGTATATAATTCACTTGCCCGTTCATAAGTAAGATGATACTGCTCGCTCAAATGGTCTATCGCATGATTGATTAGCACATCTAAACGAGATTGTTCTGCTTTAATATCTTGGTAACGATTTTCAATCGATAAAATATCTTGATTTGCTTCTTCCAACTTACGCTCTGTTGTCTCAATTGTATCATTCAAAGTTTGGCGTTGTGATTTAATAGTAGCCAAGTCTTCTGTTAATTGCGCTTTATTACTTTTACTTTGTTCAATATTATTTTGAATCGTTTCGAAAGCTTTTTCACCAGTTATCTCATCCGAATTAAATAATTCAATTTGCTCACTCAATTTTTGTTTTTGCTCTTTTAATTGTTTAAGTTGATGCGTTAACCTTGTTTCCGTTTGCTTTTGAGTACTTAATCTTTCTTTAACTACTGCTAAATCAGATTGTTTTTGATGTAATTTTTGTTGTATTAACGTTGTACTCTCTTTACCTTCTTTTGATAATTTTGTATAGATATTAATATCTTCTTCTAATTTTTGCAATTGCGCTTGGATTGTTGCTAATTGCGCTTTTTTGTCATTTAAGGTTTGCTTACTTGTTTCACTTTGGTAACCATCATTTTTCTCAAATTCAAATTCTTCATGCTCATTTTTTAAATGTGTTTCTTGTTTACGTAATCTATCTAATTCTAAGTCAAATTTATGTACGTTTTGTTTTATCGTATTATAACTTTGACTCGTATCGAAATAAGTATTACTTAACGCATCGGCTTCTTCTTTAATTGCTTGAAATTGTTTTTCAAATGAAACAGTTTGTTGCTGATAATCTTCTAATTGCGCACGCATTGTTGAGAGCTCATCTTTTTGAGATAAAATGCTCTTAGTTTTACGATCACCACCACCAGTCATGGAACCTCCTGGATTTACAATATCTCCCTCTAACGTTACGATACGTGTTCGATACCGAATTTTTCTAGCTAATTCGTTAGCATTTTTTAAGTTGTCTACAATTATTGTATTGCCTAATAAATTTTGAATCACATGTTTATAATCATTTTCAACTTGTATCGCACTTGAAGCAACGTTCACAAAACCAATTGAACTATTAGCTATCTTCAAAATATCGCTGGCAATATTACGAGGTTGAATGACGTTTAATGGTAAAAATGTAGCTCTTCCTAGACCATTTTGTTTTAAATATTGTATTGCTTGACGACCATCTTTTTCAGAATCCACGATGATATGTTGTAGCGAAGCACCTAATGCAGTTTCAATCGCTTTCGTTAAATTCGAAGGTACTTGGATAACTTCTGCTACTGCACCACGGATGCCAGAAAGTTTATTATCTTTCATTTTCAATATGTGTTTTACACCATTGAAAAAATAACTATATTCTTCTTGTTGTGTTGCTAAACTATCAATACGTGATTTTAATTTTTCATTAAATCTGTATGCTTGATGTAATTTCTCTTCGTATTCATTTTGTTGATTTTTAAGTTGCGTTAGTTTTTTTTCATAAGATGCTAAATCACTTTCTGCTTTTTTCAACTCTTTTTTTGCGATTGAACTTTGTTTCTCTGTTTCAGTGATTTGAGTTTGAATATTTTTTAATTCCTTATAGGCATCAAGCAAGCGTGAATCTAAACGTGATTGCTTTGTTTCATTTTCTTGAATTGTATGCTCTAAAAAGCGTATATCATTATTGACATCTGATTGTTCTGACATGAGTTGATAGTATTCATCTTTTATTGATTCTAACTTTTCATCATGTTGTTCATCGGACACATAAAGTTGTGATTCATATTGTTGTATCTCTTCATTTAGATCATTTTGTTTCGTTTTTAACTGTTTGATTTGTTCTTTTACTTCTGATTGCTCTTGCTTTAAATTTGTCACTTGTGTCTCTATGCTTTCTTGTTCTTCTTCAAATCGTGCATTGGTTTGCGATTGATTCTTCTTACGTTCTTCCAACACATTCAATTGTCCAGCAAATTTTTCAACTTCTTCAGTCGCTTTAACAAGTTTAAAATTTAAAGATTCTATCGTTTCATCTAATTGTTGCCGTTCAGATTTATATTGATTTAATGATTGTGTATGCTGTGCCTTTTCCGCATCTTTTGAAGCTTGTTGACTTTTTAAGCGATTGAGATTTTCGTCTAGTTCATAAATATTTTGATTATATTGTCCAATATCATAAACAGTGACCAACACATCACTTTTTTCCATTTCACTAGACAGATGTTTATATTCTTTTGCTATTGCAGCTTCTTCACGTAATGGTTCGACTCGACCTTCTAAATCAAATAAGATATCTTCTACACGCGTCAGGTTATCTTCTGTTTGATCTAATTTTTGCACAGAAGTTGCCTTTCTTTTTTTATATTTTAGTACACCTGCAGATTCTTCCAATATTTGCCTTCTATCAATTGGCTTTGCATTAAGAATTTCATCTACGCGACCTTGAGATATTATACTGAATGCTTCTTTTCCTAATCCTGAATCTAAAAATAGTTCTATAATATCTTTAAGTCGTGATCGGTCATTATTTAAATAATATTCACTTTCCCCGCTTCTATATAAACGACGTGTGACTACGAGTTCTTCTGTATCAACATTTAATTTACCTGAACTATTATCTAATTTTAATTTTACTTCAGCAAAATTTTGAGCTTTTCTATGTTCTGCACCAGAAAAAATAATATCTTCCATTTTTGCGCCACGTAATGATTTAGCAGATTGTTCACCTAAAACCCACTTAATTGCATCTGTAATATTACTCTTACCACTACCATTAGGTCCTACTATTGCCGTGACACCTTCATCAAACTGTACATTTGTATGTTCAGCAAATGATTTAAATCCAAAGGCATCAATAGATTTCAAATATACCATGCTATTCTCCTTTAAAGTGTTTCTCAGATGCGAGATAAAAACAACGTAATGCAAATACGTTCATGCTCTCGCTTCAATATGATTAGTGCATCAATAAATTTGTCACAGCGACTTGCAATGATTACATGCTTTATTAACTCATCTATTAGAAATGCTTTCACATCATTCATTAA
The DNA here is from genome assembly GCF_001835975.1 of Staphylococcus sp. HMSC034G07. Classification (NCBI taxonomy): domain Bacteria; kingdom Bacillati; phylum Bacillota; class Bacilli; order Caryophanales; family Staphylococcaceae; genus Staphylococcus; species Staphylococcus sp. HMSC034G07. The sequence continues at coordinate 174,576 of NZ_KV826609.1, read as the reverse complement.
CGCATCTTAAATTATTTACATTTTCGTCCAACATGCGCTAAATCGTCTGTAAGCTACACCACAATATACGATGGAACTGACATTAAACCTCTTTATTTTTCAAGAGTTTATAAGCACTTTCTGCTGCTTGTTGCTCTGATTCTTTTTTCGTTTTGCCTTTGCCTATCGCAACCGGCTTGTTTTCTAAAATCACTTCCGACGTAAATAAACGATGATGTGCAGGACCTTCTTCATTGATTAAACGATAAGTAACGTCACCTTTGTTTTGCTGATGCACATATTCTTGAAACTGTGTTTTAAAGTCGACGACACCATCCAGTTTATCGTCTTCCACAAATGGAAAAATCACATTTTCAGCAAATTTCCAAACAGCGGTTAGGCCTTGGTCCAAATACAGTGCACCTACAAAAGCTTCAAATGCATCTGATACAAGTGAGGGTCTTGTTCTACCACCTGTTTTTTCTTCTCCTTTACCTAACAAGATAAGTTCGTGTAATGCAATTTTATTCGCGAATATTACAAGTGAAGGCTCACAAACAATTGTCGCACGCATTTTCGTTAAATTACCTTCTGGTAACTCTGGATATTTGTCAAACAAATAGCGTGAAACCGTCAATTCTAATACCGCATCTCCTAAAAATTCTAAACGTTCATTATGATCTAATCTATCCATATTGAAATCATTGATAAAGCTCGAATGTGAAAATGCTTGTTGATATAAATTCACTTTATTAAAATTCAAATTTAATTCTTGCATTTTTTTTGAAAACTTTTCTTGGAATGCATTAACCATTTCCTTTTTTTTATGATTCGTCAATACTTTTCCACCTCAATTTAAAGTAATTTTTTATATACTTATGCCTTTATATTTTACGTGAATTTATTATAAAACTAAAGGGAAAACTGCTAATCATACATTCATTTTATCATTTATATTACATTAATCCTCTTTAACGATTACTATTGATATGATTACTAAAGTTAACTGCTTTTTAATAGAAAAAATCTGAGCCGTAAAATCCACGACTCAGATATTTGTTTATTATTTTTCCATACTATTGATAAAGTTAACTGCATCACCAACAGTGTTGATTTTTTCAGCTTCTTCATCTGGAATTTCAGTACCAAATTCGTCTTCTAATTCCATAACTAATTCAGCAATATCAAGTGAGTCAGCGCCTAAATCATCTTTGAAAGATGCATCTTGAGTTACTTTTTCAGCGTCAACACCTAAACGGTCAACGATGATATCTTTTACTTTGTCGAAGTTTTCCACGTCGATTCACCTCCTTTTAAAAGCCTATGATAGACTTTTATATTTTCCCATTTTATCGATTGAAATACAAGTAGTATTTCAATGAATTACATACTTAGAGCATGACATACATCCATAAGTCATATCAAGTCATGTTCAAAATGGTATGTCCGTACAGTTACACTATTCCATAAACATACCACCATTGACATGTATTGTTTGACCAGTAATATATTTTGCTTTGTCTGAAGCTAAAAATGCTACTGTATTTGCAATATCAGTGTCTTCTCCGAATCTTGCTAATGGAATTTGTTGCAACATTTGATCTTTTAAATCATCTGATAATGCATCTGTCATGTCAGATACAATAAATCCTGGTGCAACGGCATTAACTGTGATATTTCTTGAAGCTAATTCTTTCGCAGCAGATTTAGTCAATCCAATAACGCCTGCTTTTGTTGCAACATAATTAGCTTGGCCTGGATTTCCTACTGCACCAACTACACTAGATAAATTGATGATTGACCCACTTTTTTGTCTTAACATTTGTGGTGTAACCTTTTGAATACAGTTAAACACACCTTTTAAATTAGTGTCGATAACGTCATCCCATTCACTTTCTTTCATACGCATCAATAAATTATCTCTAGTAATACCTGCATTATTGACTAATACATCGACTGTACCAAATTGGTTTACTACTTCTTTAATCATTGCTTTTACTTCATCGCCATTGGCAACATTAGCTTGAATTGCTAAGCTTTCTACACCTTTAGCTTTCACTTCTTCTACTACAGCCTCTGCTTTTTCTCTATTACCTGCATAGTTTACTGCTACGTTATAACCTTCTTCAGCTAACTGAATTGCTATACTACGACCAATACCTCTAGATGCTCCAGTTACTAATGCATTTTTAGTCATTTTCATTCCACCCTTTTACGTCTTCTAATGTTTGAATTGAAGTAAGCTTAACATCTCTATTTATTTTTTTTATTAATCCTGAAAGTACTTTACCTGGTCCAATTTCAATAAAATGGTCGACACCTTGATCAAGTAGCCATGTCACAGAATCTATAAATTGAACCGGAGAGTATAATTGTTTAATCATATTCTCTTTAATTTCTTTAGCATCTGTTTCACCTTTAGCATTTACATTTTGTACCACTGGATAATTGGCGTCGTTCCATTCAAATTGTTCGATATAATTTGCAAAGTCCGATTCAATAACTTGCATCATGGATGAATGGAAAGGACCAGAAACGGCTAAAGGCATGACGCGTTTAGCACCCAAAGATTTTCCTTCAGCAACAAGTTGATCTATTAATGTTTTATGCCCTGAAACCACAATTTGTCCAGGTGCATTGATATTAGCAGGTTCTATGACTTCGTCTTCTGTTGAAAGTTGTTTGCAAATGTCATCAACTTCACTGTAATTTAAACCCAGGACAGCTGCCATGCTACCAACACCATCAGGAAAAGCTGCTGCCATCAATTGTCCACGTTTACGAACTATTTTTACCGCGTCCTCAAACTTTAATACGCCACTCGCTACTAGACTCGCGTACTCACCTAAGCTATGACCCATTGTATAATCTGCATCAATTTGTTTTAATGCCATTAATAAAGCGGTACTATGTGTAAGTAATGCTGGTTGTGTATTTTCAGTTTGGCCTAATTTACCTTCGGCATCTTCAAACATTGTTTCTAAGATATCAAAATCCAATTGTGCTTGTGCTTCATTTAAAATTGATGTTGCGGCATCACTTTCATTAAACAAATCACTAGCCATGCCTACTTTTTGTGACCCTTGTCCAGGAAAAATAATCGCTGTTTTACCCATTTTTTGACCCCACCGTTTCTCTCATTGTATCTACTATATTTAATTCTCCAGCAACCTTAGCTTGACGAATTGCTGAATAAAATGCCTTGGCATTAGAACTACCATGTGCTTTTACAACGATACCATTCAATCCTAGTAAAACTGAACCACCATATTCTGCATAGTCCATTTTTGTAGTTAACTCATTTAAATCTTTGCGTAAGACTAACGCTGCTAATTTATTTTTTAAACTACTTAAAAGTGTAGATTTCAACATTTTTCCTATAGATTTTGCTACACCTTCTAGATTTTTTAGGATCATGTTACCAGTATAGCCATCTGTGACAACGACATCTGCAGCATCATCCATTAATACTTTCGCTTCTACATTACCAGCAAAATGAAATTCTTGTTGTTCATCCATTAAATTAAACGCTTTTTTAGTTAATGTATTTCCTTTAGCTGCTTCAGTTCCTATATTAAGCAATGCTACAGAAGGTTGTTCAATATTACGTATTTTTTGTGCGTAAATATTGCCTAATTGTGCATATTGCAATAAGTGTTCTGCTTTAGCATCCGCATTTGCACCGACATCCATAAATACAAAACCTTTACCTGATACAGTAGGTAAAGTAAGCACTAATGCTGGTCTTTCTACACCTTTAATTCTACCAACAATAAATAGTCCTGCAGACATTAATGCACCTGTATTACCGGCTGATACACATCCATCCGCTTCACCAGATTTTACTGCTTCAGCCATGCGCACCATCGAACTATTTTTTTTCCGTTTAATTGCTCTTACAGGTTCATCTTCCATCGTTATCGCTTCTGTACAGTGACGTACTTCCACTCTTTCGTGATTAATATTACATTTATTTTGGTCTCCAAATAATATAATTTCTAAATCTTTAAAATCATTGACCGCTTTTTCAACAGCTTCTAAAACGATGCCAGGTGCGTCATCGCCACCCATCATGTCGATAGCTATTTTAACCATTTTGTTCATCCTCACTTGTATAATACATTTTGAATGTACCTCTAAATACTAAAGTATCTTTGACATACGAATTTACTTTTATCTTAAAATATTTATTCGTTATTTCGACAGCTTGTGCTTCAGCACGTACTGTATCGTTTAATTTAACTTGTTTTAAAAATGAAACATTACTTTCTTTAGTTAAAACGACTGGTTTATGTATAAGTGCCACACATAATGAATTGGCCTGTGCAAACAACACATGACCTCTGGCAATCTTATTTCTTGTAAATACTGAATCTTCATCAATATTAATCAGAGATGTTGCTTGATGATCTGGTTCAACGTTAATCACATCACCTATGATTTCACTTCCATCAATAGATCGAATACTTTCGTGATTTTTTCTCGCAACGGATTTTATTCTTTTTCTCAATTCAGGAATATTTAAGTGTGTACGATCCAACCTTATTGTTTGGATACTGACTGAAAAAAGACTGCTTAAATCAAGATCAGTAATAAAGGGATTTTTTTCTATTTCTTTTTTTATCGCTTCACGACGTTCTTGTTTTTTTAACTTCATAGTTTACTACTCCCTAATTTTAGTACCAAGTCTTAAACATTCCTAACATATCATAACACTTTCTATTTCAATTGCTCAACTAAAAACATAAGACTTTCTCCATTATATTGAGTTAAAGCTGAACACTTTTATAACCAAAGCAAAAAAAGTTTTTAAAGTTAATATATAACTTTTAATAATAATATGTTAAATTATATAAAAATAAAATTTATCGTTTTTAAAACACTTAACTATTAAAAAATGTTCAGAAATACATAGATTATTCATTCCAATTCAAAGGGGTTGTAAACATTGAAAAAAGTAGTGACCAATGCATTGCTATCTGCAACATTTTTTGCAGCTTTTTCCACTCAGAGTAACGCAAAAGAAATCAATAGTATCCTTCCTGAAAACTTAGAAACTTCAACTGAAACAAAAATTTCCAATAAAATAGATGTAGAACATTTCCTACAAAACAACGCTACATCTGTGCTCAATACAAATAAAACTAAAACAGAATCTATTAATAAAAATGCATTTAAACAATACAAAGTAATCAATAGCAGTGTTGATTCAACTGGTGTTAAACATTATGAATTAAAACCAAAAATCAATCATATTTTAGCTAATGATAGCACAATTAAAGTCCATGTGAACTCTGATGGAAACGTATCACTTATCAATGGTCATATACACAGACAACATATCGACGTTAATAATACGGTGAAACTATCTTCTTCCCAAGCAGAAAAATTAGCCTTTAAAGCAATTGGTAAAAAAAGCAATGACGTTACAAACATCGATGGCTTTAAAGTAGTGTCTAAAAACAAACTAGATGTTAATAGTAAAAAAGAAAGATATATATATAATATAGAATTAAATTACATATCTCCTAAGCCTGCACATTGGCAAATACAAGTTGATGCTAGCACTGGGGAGATATTAAAAAAACAAAATGTGATTGAACACGCTTTAGAAAAAGGCTCTGGTATCGGAGTGAATGGTGATAAAAAATCACCACTTAATGTATCTAGCAACAATGGACAATATACTTTAAATGATACAACGACAGATGCACATATTAATACTGAAAGTGCCAATGGAACCACTGATCAATTTTCTCCTATCATAAATGATTCAAAATATTTTGATAAAAAACAACAACGTCCTGGCGTCGATGCACACTATTACGCAAAAGCAGTTTATGATTATTATTTAAATACACACGATAGAAATAGTTACGACGATAATGCTGCTGATATTAATTCAGTTGTCCATTTTGATAAGAACTATAATAATGCAGCATGGACCGGACAATATATGGTTTACGGTGACGGTGATGGTCAAACATTTAATCCCTTATCAGGCGCTAAAGATATTGTTGCTCATGAATTAACACATGCGGTAACTGAAAGAACTGCTAATTTAGAATATGTAAATCAATCTGGTGCACTCAACGAATCTTTCTCAGATGTATTTGGGTATTTTATTGACCCTGATAACTGGCTGATGGGTGAAGATGTATATACTCCCAATCAAGATGGTGACGCTTTAAGAAGTTTAAAAGATCCAGAAAAATATGATCAACCAGCACATATGGATCAATTTTATACTGGTGATGAAGATAATGGTGGTGTCCATATTAATAGTGGTATTCCAAACAAAGCTGCATATCTAACGATACAATCAATTGGTAAAGAAAAAGCTGAGCAAATATACTATCTCGCATTAACTCAATATTTGACGTCCAATGCTGAATTTTCTGATGCCAAAATTGCCTTAAAACAAGCAGCAGATGAATTATATGGCCATAATAGTAACGAATCACAATCTGTAGCACAAGCATGGACTAAAGTAGGTGTAGGCTCGTAAATATAAAAAAACAGCAGTTTAGCAAATGACACGCTAAATTGCTGTTTTTGTTAATCAAAACTAGTATATAGTAAATTATCTTCTACAAATGTTCTTAATCTTTGATACTCATCTTCAAAAAATGCACCGGATTGAATTAATTCTGCTGCCTCATCTCTCGCTACTTCTAACATTTTATAATCTTCAACAACATTCGCTACTAAAAAGTCAGGTAACCCACTTTGTTTCACACCAAAGAAATCACCAGGTCCTCTCATTTCTAAATCACGTTCACTTAATTCAAAACCATCTGTTGTTTGTGTCATTACATTCATACGTTCTATCCCTGTTTCAGTTTTAGGTGAAGCAATTAATACACAATAGCTTTGGTGTTCACTTCTACCAACACGTCCTCTTAATTGATGTAAAGTTGATAATCCAAATCGATCCGCATCATATATCATCATAAATGTTGCATTAGGAACGTTAACTCCTACTTCTACCACTGTCGTTGACACCAATATATCAATTTCATGATTACTAAATTGTTGCATCACTTGATCTTTTTCTTCTGAGGTTAATTTACCATGAAGTAGTCCAACTTTTCCTTTACCATAATAGGCTTGTAAAGATTCGAACAATTCAACTACATTTTGTACATCTTCTAAATGCTCTGAACTTTCTATCAATGGACAAATCACATATGCTTGCCTACCTTTTTTTAATTCAGCAGACATTTGTTGTAATACACTTTCATATGCTTCATGTTTAGACCAAGAGGTTATAATAGGTTTCCTACCCTTTGGTAACTGTTTGATTGAGGATACATCCATTTCTCCAAAAACAGAAATTGCTAATGTGCGTGGAATAGGTGTCGCTGTCATAAACAAAACGTTTGTCATCGCGCCTTTTTCTCTCAGCAATTGTCGTTGATTGACACCAAAACGATGCTGTTCATCTGTAATTACAAGGCCCACATTATTAAAGACAACGTCATCTTGAATAAGCGCATGTGTACCAATAATACAATCTATCTCATTTTGCTCGAGCTGTTCCAACAAAATTTTGCGTTTTTTCCCTTTTACTGAACCTGTAAGTAAAGCAATGTTCATTCTGTCACCAAAGATTTCTGCAAGACTTTCAGCATGCTGTTCTGCAAGTATTTCAGTAGGTACCATTAAAGCAGATTGATAACCTGCTGTTTTTAATGCATACATACAAATTGCAGCTACGACTGTTTTTCCTGATCCAACATCACCTTGTAACAATCTATGCATGCGAATAGGCGCTTTTAAATCTCTAAATATCTCGTTTACACTTTGCTTTTGTGCATCAGTTAATTCAAATGGTAAACATGATATAAAATTTCTTACTAATTGAATATCATAATCAATTTCGATTGCGTCATCTGATATTTTTTCCAACCTATTTAGCCATTGCATTCTAAGTTCAAACATAAATAATTCAATAAATGCGTAAGTTCTTCTCGCTTTGAGCAATGAAGTTTTGTCCGGTGCAAGGTGTAATGTTTTGATTGTATCTTCTAGTGTTTCTAATTTATATTTTTCTCTCAATGAATCTGATATCCATTCGTGAATCGTAACATGTTCTAAAACTTGCCTAATCATATCACGTAATGGTTTTTGCTTTATCCCTTCTTTAATTCGATAAATGGGTTCAAATTGTACATCTTCCATTGCTGGTTGATTAAAAAACATTCGATTTCCGTTAATTTCTTGCTTATTTCTATTCCATTTTCCTTTAATCGTAACCGTTTGGTGTAGTTCTAGTTTCTTTTTCAAGTAAGGTTGATTAAAAAATACACATTTTACAGCAATATTGTTAACCATTAAATGAACTGTCAACTTAGATTTATTCCTACCAAAAAAAGCGACAGTGGGTGTTGAGTATACTTCCCCAACAACAGTCACCATCGCTTGATCTTCTTCTTCATTCAAGTCAACTACAGTATTGTCTTCATAACGCGTTGGTAAATATAAGATTAAATCTTCTACTGTATAAATGTTCAATTCATTTAATACCACTAACCGCTTAGGACCTAAACCCTTGATTTGTGATAATGGAAATGGGCTTTCTATTAAATTGACTTTTGACATTTTAATCACCAAATATTTCTTGTTTTAAACGCTGTCCTGTCGGTGTGCCTGCTAAACCTCCACGACCAGTTTCACGCAACGCTGAAGGCATCGTTTGCCCTATTTTATACATTGCTTCTATTACTTCGTCTGTCGGGATTCTGGAAGTTACACCTGCTAATGCCATATCGGCTGAGACGATTGCATTAGATGCCCCAGCTGCATTTCTTTTTACACAAGGTACTTCTACTAATCCAGCTACAGGGTCACATACTAAACCTAGCATATTTTTCAAACAAATTGCAAAAGCTTCCGAAGATTGTTGTGGTGTACCACCTGCAAGCTCAACTGTCGCACCTGCAGCCATAGCTGCGGCCGATCCAACTTCTGCCTGACAACCACCTGCTGCTCCAGATATCGATGCATTATTTGCTACAACAAATCCAAATGCGCCTGAAGTTAATAAGAAATTCAACATATCTTTACGTGTAGGTTCTAATCGTGGTTTCAAACCAAACAGAACCCCAGGAACGACTCCAGCTGAACCAGCCGTTGGTGTAGCACAAATTTTACCCATTGCTGCATTTACTTCATTTGTTGCTACTGCTTTGCTCACAGCATCTAATAATGTTGCACCAGATAAAGATTTACCTGTTTTTAAATATTCTTTTATTAAAACAGCGTCTCCACCTGTTAGACCAGTCGTTGAAGTTACGCCTTCTAAGCCTTCATCTAATGCATTTTCCATAGTTTGTAAATTTTTATCCATATGTGCATATACTTCTTCTTCTGATAAACCAGTAACTTCCATTTCTTGCTCAAGCATCACTTCATATATTTTTTTATCTTCTGTCTCACATTTTTCAATGAGTTCTTTTACACTTTTAAACATTGATATCCCTCCATTAGGCGTCGCCCATGAGTGAGACTGTCACTACACCATCGACGTTTTTTATTTTTTCTATTATTTCATCATTGATAGCATCATCTAATTCACATGTCATTAATGCTTGGTCACCTTTTTCTTTTCTTGAAACTTGCATGCTGCCAACATTAATACTGGAATCACCTAATATATTAGCTACACGGCCGATCGTACCAAATGTATCTTTATGGAATACTAAAAGTGCTGGATAGTTACCACTAATTGCAATACTAAAACCATTGATTGCAACAACTTCTATCTTACCGCCACCAATAGACACACCTTCAACAGAAATTTCTTTTTCTCCGTCTCTCATATTAATAATTGCAGTGTTTGGGTGAGAGCGTTCTTCTGCCATTTCAATAAAATTCACTTTCATGCCAATTTCTTCAGCAGTCTCTAAACTTTTTTGGATTCGATCGTCGTCTGTATCATATCCTAATAAGCCACCCACAAGTGCTACATCTGTACCATGGCCCTTATATGTTTCCATAAATGACCCATACAAATATATATCAACTTGTTTTGGTATTTGATTAAATAAATCTTTAGCTACTAAGCCAATTCTGACTGCACCTGCTGTATGTGAAGATGATGGACCAACCATTGTTGGACCAATTATATCGAAAACTGTTTTATATTTCATAATGGATACCCCACCCTTATTTTTAATCATTCTAAAGTGTTGCGCTTACATTTTATTTGCACCTTTATTATTATAACAATTTAAGTTAACATTATAAACTAATTTTAGTTGTACTGCTTTTAATTCAAAATTATTACAAATTGCACACTATTGTGAATTGAATACACATATAAACATAATGAAAATAATTATTCTTTACCGTGAATATTATTACGATATTTACATCTATTTAGTATATACTTCTTTAAACATTAACTTCACCCATTTTTTTGCGTCAAAATAAATATACGTAACCAGATATGACACATACCTAATTACGTATATTGATAGAAATTTTTGTCGTTATCAACAAACTAACATTATTCCACAGAAAACAGATATTGATATACAGGCTGATCACCTTGATGTTGATCTATTTCAATATCTGGATACGTTGTTTCAATCCAGGATTCAACATTAGATGTTATATCACTATTGGCATCTTCACCGATAATCATAGTGATTATTTCACTTTCGTCCGTAATCATTTGAGACAATAACTGTTTAACAGTCTCAAATTCATCTTCATTGCTTGTGACAATTTTATCCTCAACTAATCCCATAAATGCATCTTTTTTTATTTCTACACCATCGACTTTGGTATCTCTAACAGCGTAAGTAACAGAGCCAGAAGTTATCACTTCTAATGATTCAATCATGCGTGCTTTATTATCAATTAATTCGTCTGATTCATCATAATTAAATAATGCAGCTATTCCTTGTGGTATAGATTTCGAAGGAATCACAATAGCTTCAGCATCTACAATTGATGCAGCTTGTTCACTCGCCATCATAATATTTTTATTATTTGGCAAGATGATTGCACGTTTACATTGGGATTGTTCAATCACTTTCACAATATCTTCAGTAGACGGGTTCATTGTCTGGCCACCACTTATTAAATGTGTCGCACCCATGGATTTAAACAATTCTGATATGCCTTCTCCCATAGAAATAGCGATGACAGCAGTGTCTACTGTTGAAGTTTCTTGATTAGATTGTTGTGTATTTGCACCTTTTTGTTCTTTTTTTACAACTTCACGATGTTGTTCTCGCATATTCTCAACTTTTAATTTAATTAATTCACCGTATTGTTGTCCGTAATTAAAAACATCGCCAGGTTTTTCTGTATGTACATGAACTTTTACAATTTCATCATCATTAATAACTAATAATGAATCCCCAAATTGACTCATTTCTTCTCTAAAAGTATCTTCATCGAATACTTTTTTATTTACCCCAAAACGAACCATCATTTCGGTACAATATCCATAAACAATATCTTCAGTATTAATCACACCGTGGAAGTCATGTTCTTCATTCACTAAAGTTTCTGTATCTAATTTCGGAGTTTCTGCAGTTACAGTTTCACCTTTTAAAGCTTTTAGAAAACCTTCATAAACGATAACTAATCCTTTACCACCACTATCAACTACACCAACTTCTTTTAATACAGGTAATAAATTAGGCGTATTCTCTAAAGAAATTTGGGCTTGTTCTATAATATATGTCACAAGTTCAATGCAATCTTCTGTTTCTTGTGCCTTTTGTATACCTGCATCCGCAGCATCTCTAGCAACAGTTAAAATTGTGCCTTCTACGGGTTTCATAATTGCTTTATATGCAGTGTTAACACCAGCTTTAAAACTTTCTGCTAATTGCTCTGCATTAATTTCGCTAAAACTTTCTAAATTTTTGCTAAATCCTCTAAAAAGCTGTGATAAGATAACGCCAGAATTTCCACGTGCCCCCATTAATAAGCCTTTTGAAAATGTTTTACCTAACTCGCCAATATGCTGTGATAAATTCTCTTCTACTGCTTCTCTGCCTGATGTCATTGTTAAGTTCATATTTGTCCCTGTATCCCCATCTGGCACCGGGTATACATTTAATGAATCTACTAAATCTGAATGATTAGATAAATTTTGTGCCCCTTGAATAATCATTTCGGCAAATAATTTACCATTTATTTTACTAACCATCTCGTTATGTCCTCCTAGTTTTTCTTGCCATTATCCACTCGTACGCCTTGTACAAATATATTAATTGAATTTACTTTAACTTTTAATGTTTGTTCTAATGTATATTTGACAGTTGATTGAACATTGCTTGCAACTTCTGATATCTTTGTACCGTAACTTACAATGATATACATATCAACATCCAACACACTATTTTCTTCTCTCACAACAATGCCTTTTGCATAATTTTCATAACCTAAAATTTCAGCAATTCCGTCTCTTACTTGTTGTCTAGAAGCCATTCCTACAATGCCATAACATTCTACCGCTTTACTACCCACAACTGAAGCTATTACTTCGTTTGAAATGTCTATGCTACCATAATCATTTGTAATTTCTAATGTCATTTTATTGGGCCTCCTAGTTTATGGTTCTCACTTTATTTTGATACTTTAAAACTTTATATTAAGATTAAAAAATACAATATTATCCATAGTTTACAATTATATCATAAAATGAGTGTAACAAAAGTAGAAGCTATGTAAAGAAATTTTTTTCATTTTATTGCCATTATTTTTTTTATGTGGTACATTATTCAAGTATGTAGTAGATATGTGTATTTATATTTATTAAAGGAGGTACTTTCATGGGCAAACAATGTTTCGTAACAGGTCGCAAAGCTTCAACTGGAAACAATCGTTCACACGCTTTAAATTCTTCTAAAAGAAGATGGAATGCTAACCTTCAAAAAGTTAGAATTCTTGTAGACGGAAAACCTAAAAAAGTTTGGGTTTCTGCACGTGCTTTAAAATCTGGTAAAGTAACTAGAGTTTAATAAATATAATGCACGAAAAAGACCAATCCTTATGTGGAGGATTGGTCTTTTTTTGTTTATAATTAATTTTGCTACGATTTATCAATCTTTACTTTTAATCATTAATACGCTACCTGAATAAATAGAAACAGTACCTCGTGGTTTTATTAATTCATTAGATATTGTCAGCGTAGAACCGAGCTGTAAAGATGCTTGCTTCAATTCATATTTAAAATTGGCTAATGAAATAACTGTAGGATATGTAATTGGGATGAATGATATATATGGATAATTGAAGTCTCTTTCAACACAATGATCTTTAGCAGATAAATATGAAATTTCATTTTGTTGATCAATGATTTTAATATTAATTTTCTTTTTTGTATATTCTGGCTTCTCTAAAATTTGCAATGCACCCATAAAATGGTCTAAACGCCCACCGGTTGCTCCATAAACACATATTTCACTATAGCCTGAATGGATTGCTTGATCGATACCCAATGCTAAATCAGTGTCATCTTTTTCAGAATGATATGGATTAATTGCTAGTTTTTCAGCCAAATAATCCTTTTCTTCTTTAGTTATTGAATCAAAATCACCGACTGCAAATTGAGGCATAATACCTGATTCAATCAAAATTAATGCACCTCGGTCAATCCCTATCCATGACTCATTTGCCTTATTTTGTAAAATATTTTCTGGTAAATTTCTTGCACCACATAATAAATTGACTTTCATTGACTTCAACCTTTCAATGTTTGCGTCACTTGTTTATAATCTTTTTGTTTAAAGAAATATGAACCAGCTACCAACATAGTGGCACCATGTTCGATAACAGTTGCAACTGTTTCATCGTTAATGCCACCATCAACTTCGATTTCAAATGATAAGTTTAATGCTTTTTTTATCTTAACTAGTTCGTCCAATTTACTAATGCTATCTTGAATGAATGTTTGACCGCCAAATCCAGGATTAACTGTCATGACAAGTACATAATCCACCATTTTTAGCACTGGCATAATCGTATTCACCGATGTACCTGGGTTAATGACTACACCAGCTTTTACATTAGTATTTTTAATTTGTTGTATTACTCTATGAATATGCGGTGTTGCTTCCACATGTACTGAAATCATGTCTGCACCCTGTGCTGCAAAAAGCTCCACATATTTTTCTGGTTCTTCTATCATTAAATGCACATCTATTGGTAAATCAGTACCCTTTCTAACGGCTTCTAATATAGGCAATCCAATTGAAATATTTGGAACAAATTGACCGTCCATCACATCAAAGTGCACACCATCAACACCTGCATCTTCTAATGCTTTTAATTCCTTTTGTAATTGTAAAAAATCAGCTGATAATAATGATGGATATAATTTTGCCACTTAATATCTTTCCTTTCTGTTTGCAATTTCATTAAATAATTGTAAATAATGTTCATATCTAAAGTGAGCTATATTCCCTTTTTCTATTTCATGCTTAACGTTACACTTGGGTTCGTTTATATGGTTGCAATCTCTAAATTTACAAAGTTCACCATATTCATTGATTTCCATGAAATAATGTTTCACTTCATCTTTTTGAATATGATTAAAATCTAATGCGCTAAATCCAGGTGTGTCAGCTATAAAGCCATTATTCCGTTCAAATAATTCAACATGCCTTGTAGTATGTCTCCCTCTATTTAACGCTCTAGATATATGTTGTGTTTCAATATTCAATTCAGGAAAATATCGATTTAATAACGTAGATTTCCCAACACCTGATTGACCGCTTAATACTACTAGTCCTTCTCCCCATTGCATGAAAACTTCATCGATATGATCTTCAACACTTATAAATTGTGTATAATATCCCATATCTTCATAAACTTTTAGTGTCTGTAATATTTTGTTTTCCATGCTAGGTGGAGTAATATCACGTTTAGTTACTAATATGCGAGGTCTCATATGATACGAGTGTGCTATGACTAAAAATCTATCCAATAACTGAGTTGAAAATTCAGGTTCTACCGCACTCATCACTAATACTAGATGATCAACATTGCTAACTGGTGGTCTTTTTAATTCATTTTTTCGTTCGTGAACATGGTGAATATAACCTTCTGTAATATTTTCAACTTCAAAATCTACAACATCACCAACAATAGGTGAAAATTTATTTTTTCTAAATAATCCACGTGGTTTTGTGTCGTACATTTCGCCATTTACATCTACGCGATATACACCACTTAATGATTTTATGATGCGTCCTGTTTTCACTTAGGCACCCCTCTTTTAAAAGCTTTACATACTATATTATAGCAAAGGCTTTTTAATTTAAATACGATTTGAGACTATTTCAGTTAAAAATAAATAACAGAGCATTATTACTACATGGAATGATAGCAATAATACTCTGTTATAGTCATTTTTTATAAGCAGTTCGCAGAAGCCTTTGGCTTCTGCATAAGCGCAACTAAACTCCCTTCACTTTGTTCGTTAAGTTGCGCTAAAAATCATAAGGAATATCTTTATCAGCTACAATCTTGCCATCAACTCGAATCGTATAACCCGCCGTCTCTCCTTTTTCAATCGTCATTGGAATAGTAACGGTTTTATCATCTTTAATTTTGAAGCTTTGTGCAGCTGATGATCCTTTGTCATCCTTGTCTCTCACATATACTTTCACTTCTTGGCTTTCATCATCATCACCCGTATAGGGAACTTGATAGGTTTCTGTATATGTTTTAGTTTGAGGTTTATCATCTTCTTTAGATGACTTATCTTCTTGCTCCTCAGAATCTTTATCTTCTTTTTTCTCTGATGCTTTCGGTTTACCTGTAGATACTACGAATTCTACGGTAGAACCTTCATCTACTTCTTCGTCTTTAGGTGATTGACTAATGACATTGTCCTTTTTAACTGTTTTATCAGAGCGTTTTTCTACAGTAACTACTTTAAATCCTTTAGATTCTAGTTCAGATTTAGCTGTCTTGAATGATTTTTTCTCATAATCATCCACATAAACTTGTTTAACACCTAATGATTCAGTCAATTTAATGTCACTATCATTTATTTTCACTCTATCACCTGGCGAAACACTCTGTGCTTCAATTAAGCCTTTAGCTACATTTTGTTTCGTATAAGATTGATCTACTTTTGCATCATCAATTCCTAATTTTTTTAATTTATTTAATGCTTCTGCTTTTGGTAATCCATATAAATTTGGCATTTCTGCAGTTTTAGGTCCTTTTGATAATACAATGTCCACTTTACTTTGTTGTTCTAAACGTTCACCTTTACCAGGTGATGTTTTAATAATTTTATTCTCAGGATATTTATCACTATAAGCTCTTGTAGTTTTGCCTAATTCTAGTTTGTTATCCTTTAAAATACCTTCAGCTTCTTTTTCAGTCTTACCTATTAAATTAGGTGTTTCCAAATATTTATTACCAAACATTCCCATGGCCATAAAACCAAATAATCCAAACAACAGTAATACAATGATTAAACCATAGAAAAACTTTTTCTTTTTTGATCTTTTTTTCGGAGGCATTGTATATAATTGTTCCTCATTTGATTGAAAATATTGTTGATTAACAATTGGAATTTGCATGGTTTGATTCATGCTTTTTGCTTTATCTTCATCACGAGTCTGATTAGCAATCTCTGCTTTATCAATAGGCACTGTTTTAGTGTCAGCGTCAACAGAATGATAGGGTGATTCATTTTCACGCTCTTTTGTCAGGACAGTAGACAAGTCATCTTGCATTTCCTGAACCGATTGATAGCGATCTTTCTTATCTTTTTCAGTCGCTTTAAGCACGACGTTGCTCAATGATTGTGGGACTTCAGAACGTTTGCTAGAAACATTAGGCATCGGATCTTGGATATGTTTTATAGCGATGCTTACTGCTGTTTCACCGGAAAAAGGAGGTTGTCCTACTAACATTTCATACAGTACAACACCAATAGAATATATATCAGTGCCGTTATCTGTTACATCACCGCGCGCTTGTTCAGGAGAAAGGTATTGAACCGTCCCTAAAACATGATTTGTTTGGGTCATCGTCGTTTCGCTTAATGCTTTTGCAATACCAAAATCTAATATTTTTAGTGTTTGATCACGACTCACCAAAATATTTTGAGGTTTTACATCACGATGAACAATCTTTGTATCATGTGCATGCTTTATTCCTTCAATAATTTGTTCAGTAAATTTGATTACGGTTTTGATGTCTAGAGGTCGATGTTGTTGAATATATTCTGATAAAGTGGGACCTTCTATGTACTCCATCACTAAAAAGAAATTTTCATCATTTTCAGTGACATCAAAAACATTAACGATATTTTTATGTGAAAGTTGTGTTAAATTGTGGACTTCACGTTCAAAACGCTTAATTGTTTCTTCTTTTTCACCAGAAGGTATCCTAATAGCTTTAATTGCTACATTGCGATTTAAAATTGTGTCATCAGCCAAATATACTGTGCTCATGCCACCGCCGCCAAGCTTTTTTATCACTTTATAACGTTCGCTTATTAATTTTCCAATCATACCTTATCTCCTTCAATTTCTGCTAAAACAATACTCACATTATCATTCGTTTCTTGAGATATTGCTAATTCAATAAGATTCCGGCCGTGTGTTTCTAAATCATTTTCTTGCATTAATTCTTCTTGAATCATATGATTTCTCGCAAAATCTGTTAATCCATCCGAGTTAAGTAATAGAAAATCATAAAAATTAGTTCTTTTTACAAAAATATCTGGTGTTACTACCTTATCCGTACCCATAACTTTTGTAATAATATTTTTTTGTGGATGATTGAATGCTTCTTCAGCACTAATTTGACCAATCATCACTAAATGATTAACGAAAGAATGATCGTTTGTAATTTGTTCAATCTCTCTACTATTAACCAAATATCCTCTTGAATCACCAATATTTGCGACCACTACATAATCATCAAATACTAACGCACAAACACAAGTTGTTCCCATGCCATAATAGTCTGTATTATCAACAGAGAGTTGATATAATTCACGATTAATCGCTTTTAGTGTAGTTCTCAGCCAATCCTCGGCTTGGTTAGGTTCAATTAAATTTTCTTCTTCAAAACGACGTTGCAATTCATCTGTTACAAATTGACTTGCTACTTCTCCTGCTAAATGTCCACCCATACCATCACAGAGTACAAGTAATTGTTGTTCTGTTTTATTATAGAACACACCACCTGCATCTTCGTTCTTATCACGATATTGACCTGTGTCAGTAAAAAATTGTGCTTTTAGCATACTATTACCTCGTTTCTACTTTTCGTTCCTTAGCTCTTAATTGCCCACATGCTGCATCTATATCAGCACCTTGTTCTCTTCTTATAGTTGCATTAATACCTAGTCTCTTTAATTCTTTTTCAAATTTAAAGATATCTTCTTTAGGCGTCTTGACGTAATTTCTTTCTGGTACATGGTTCACAGGTATTAAATTTACATGACAGTTTAATTTTTGAATTAAATGTGCTAACTCTCTCGCATGCTCAACTTGGTCGTTGACGCCTCCAAATAGACCATATTCAAATGTAACACGTCTATTTGTTGTTTCTTGATAATATTTAATGGCTTCCATTAATTTTTCAACATTATACGCTCGGTTAATAGGCATTAATCGAGAACGAATTTCGTCATTAGCCCCATGTAAGCTTACTGCAAAATTGATTTGAATATCTTCGTCAGCAAAATCATAAATTCTAGGTATAATACCAGAAGTAGAAACAGTAATATGACGCGCACCTATATTTAAACCATTGTCATGATTAACAATCTTCAAAAAGTCCATCATTTCATCATAGTTTTCAAATGGCTCACCAATACCCATGATGACGATTTGAGATACACGTTCTTCGGTTTCATCTAATGCTTTTTGGACAGTAAGCACTTGAGATACAATTTCTCCCGCTTCTAAATTACGCTTTAAGCCACCTAGTGTAGATGCACAGAATGTACAACCTATACGGCAACCCACTTGAGTAGTAACACATACGGAATTACCATATTCATGTCTCATTAATACTGTTTCGATTGTGTACCCATCTTGTAATTCAAATAAGAATTTGATTGTACCATCTTTGCTTTCTTGTTTAACTACTGTCGTCATCACTGTCATTGCAAAATGATCTTTCAATAGTGCTCTTAACTCTTTAGACAAATTTGTCATTTCATCAATGCTGTCTACTCGTTTTTCATATAACCATTCAAAGATTTGTTTCGCTCTGAATTTTTGTTGCCCATTTTCCTTTAACCAATTTTCCATTTCATCATATCTTAAAGAGTATATAGATTGCTTTTCAAAATTGGGAAGAAATTTATTCTTTTTCTTCTTTTCTGCAGTTATCATTATTTATTGGTCCTTTCTTTTTATCCTAGTAATGAAAAAGCCATCAGAATTAAAATGCTGAGGTAACACTTGTAAAGTTTTTACCTTTTCTCCACTGATTGGATGTTCAAATAAATCAAATTCAAAATCTTTATTTTCTTTTAAAAATGTATATATTACATTTTCATTTTCTAACTGTTCTATTGTACAAGTTGAATAAACTAAAGTGCCTCCTGGACGTAAATGATGTTTCACATTATTTAAAATTTCTAGTTGAATATTCACTAAAGATTGAATACTTTGCTGACTTTGTTCGTATTTGATTTCTGGCTTATGTCTAAGTACACCTAAGCCACTACAAGGTGCATCTACTAAAATCTTATCATACACTTTATCATAATTTTCCGTCGCATCGTGACTAAAAGCGGAAATGTTAGATAATCGTAATTTTCGAATGTTAAAATCAATCAAATCAATTTTATGTTCATGGATGTCTGTCGCATCTACATGTCCAGTACCATGTAGCCTTTCTGCTATATGACATGCTTTTCCGCCAGGTGCACTACAAGCATCTAATACAAGGTCGCCATCTTGAAGATTCATCACGTCAGCTACAAACATAGAACTTTTATCTTGGATAGATACTAAACCATCTTTAAATACGCGTGACTCTATAATCGGTTTACCACTAATATGTAAACAAATTGTAATGTCATTATCTTGCGTTACAGTGTAACCTTCTTCTTCTAAACGTTGCATCACATGTTCAACTGAAATTCTTGTCAAATTAACCCTTACAGTTGTTGTCACTTTTGTTAAAAATGATTGTGCAATTGCTTCAGTTTCTTCTATTCCAAAGTGTGTCACCCAGTGATCAACAAGCCATTTGGGCAAACTATACTGAATAGCAATTCGCTTCTTATCGTCCGAAATTTCATTGAAATTTGGTAACTCACTGCGCATAAGAGTTCTCAAGATTCCATTAACCACATTACCGTTATGTGGGCCGCCTTTATATTTTGCTATATTAACAGCTTCATTAATAATCGCATGTTCAGGAACTTTATCCAAATACATATACTGATAGATACTCATCCATAGTAACTGTCTGACCCAACCTTTAAGTTTAGTTTGTACAAATGGTTTCAAATAATAATCTAGTGTATATTTTCTTTTTAACGTACCATATACTAATTCGGTTAATAAATTCTTATCAGCTCGATTTAACTCATTATTTGTTAATACCTCATTAATAATAATATTACTATAAGCTTTATCATTAATAATATCTTGTAGTGTTTCAAAAGCTAATAACCTTACATTAGTTTCAATTGTCATTTTAATACCTTCCCAACGAGTGTTGATTGTACACCACTTAAGTAATTAGCTGTAGGCATTCTCTTTTTACCAGCAACTTGAATCTCTGTTAATGCAATCGCATCACTAGAACCTGTAGCCACAATAATTGCTTTCTTAGTTGTCTCTATTATTGTACCTGGCTCACCGTTTTTATCTTTTTCAATGCGTGAAGCATAGACTTTTAAGTTTTCTCCATCCATAATTGTGTAGGCAACCGGCCATGGAGATAGACCTCTAATATGGTTATAAACTACTCCAGCAGGTTCTGACCAATCAATTTTTTCATCTTCTCGACGAATGTTAGATGCAAATGTTGCTTCGTCTTCATTTTGAACAATGCTTTCATTCGTACCATTAATGATAGAAGGAAGCGTTTCTTTTAATAATTCAGCACCTAAAAAGCTTAATTTATCATGCATTACACCAACGTCATCTTGTGGTTCAATATCGATCGCTTTTTGAGCTATAATATTTCCAGCATCCAATTTCTTAGCCATATACATGATAGAAATACCAGTTTGTGTTTCTCCATCTATAATCGCTTGATGTATCGGGGCTCCACCTCTATATTTAGGTAATAATGATGCATGCACATTGATAGCACCTAACTTTGGTGAATCCAATAAACGTTGTGGTAATAATTGGCCAAATGCCGCAGTAACAATTAAATCCGCGTTTAAATCAATCAACATCTCTAATTCTTCAGATTTTGACAGTTTTTCAGGCTGATATACAGGAATCGCATGTTCTATTGCAACTTGTTTCACTGGTGGTGGTGTTAATTTTCGTTTTCTGCCAACTGGTCGATCAGGTTGAGTAACGACTGCGATCACGTTATGTTCTGCAATTAACATTTCTAACACTTTTGTTGAAAAATCTGGTGTCCCCATAAAAATAATTTTACTCATTTTCAAAATACGCCTCCACTTCTGCTTCAGTCAAAATTTTATCTGCACGTTCTGTAAAAAGTTTACCTTCAAAATGATCAATCATATGCAATATCATGCGTGCAATATCATCATATGCAGTCATTTCTACTTCGTTTCCATTTTTATCGTTACTTTTAACAACAATCATTTTACTTCTTTCAACTTCACCATAAATGTCAGGTAATGAAATAGAGCCCTCTAACTCAGTTACTTTTTGGTCAGATTCTCGAATGATTTTTGGATTAATAAGTTGTAACAATCCATCTATTTCCATATCTATAATAGCTACCTTTTGTAAAATGCCAATTTGCGGGGCACATATAGCAGAAGCCTCAACTTCATACATTGTGTCTTCTAAATCGAGCAATAATTGAGCTAAGTTTTCGTCAAATCGTGATACATCCGGCACGTGCTTTTGCAAAATTGGATTTTCTGCTGTAACAAGTTGCTTTATTGTCATACAAATTACTCCTCATAAAAATTCATCATATCATTATAACTTATTTTAGTTAAATTTGCACCAAGCTTTGATGAAATACACGAACTGAAATCACATATATTTTCACTTTAATTTTATTCCGTCATCACAAATATAACCGTAAGCCTCCTATACAAGCTTACGGTTTACAAAATATTTATTATCCAGTTAATGTTGTAATATCATAATGATAACTTATTTATTTGATTGCCAGATTCATCAAAATTATATTCGTTCAACCAATTCTCAAACTTAGTTTTATATACTGACCACTCATCATCTAACATAGCGAGCCAGTATGTATCTCTACTTCTTTGTTTATAAATAGTATGATTTTTAAACAAACCTTCATATTTAAAGCCAAGTCGTTTGGCTGCTTTTATAGAAGGCTCATTGAATGCATCACATTTCCATTCATACCTTCTATATCCCAAAGTGTCAAAGATATATTTTGCTAATAAGTAGTGTGTTTCTGTAGCAATACGTGTTCGTTTCATTTTATTAGCATAATGAATATGACCAACTTCAATTGTTGCATTTGGTTCATTTATTCTAAGTAATGATAAAATACCTACTACATCATTATCAAATTGATCTATTATAGCAAAAAAATATGGATCCTTTGTTTGTACTTTATTTTTTATATAGGTTGCAAAATCATCATAACTTTTAGGCTGCGCGTCTGGTAAATACGTCCAATTAGGTGCATCTTCTTGCTCCTTAAAATGAGTGAATAAAGGGTTAATATGTTTTGAAGCTAATTTTTCTAATCTACAATACTTCCCTTCTAACACATTAGCCGTTGGTGTTTTGGGTTGAGAGAAATCGATTAATGACTTACCGATAGGTTGTTCAAACTGATTATATTCCATTTATATCCCCCCTTTTAATCAATGACTAGAGAACTTTATCGCATAATTTATCACGCTAAATATTAATCATTAAAATGTTTAGCAATTGCGTATAATACATCTATACCAATTTTTATAAATTAATATTATGTTATCATTGTAACTTATAATGCGAAAGCATTTTTATTAATCAGTTTATATTCTTTTTAATATTTTATAATATGAATTAATTAAAAAGTAGAAGTAAAAAGAAATAAATACTAGCTGAATGACATTCTTCTTACTTCTACTTTTTCATTTTATATTTAGATTTATTTTAACTATAGCAAGACATTACTTTATTATTTCTTCAATAAAATAAACCTTAAATTTATACCTTATATTAAAATTTAGTTTATTTAGAAACATCTAAAACGTTAAACTAAATAAACGATATAATAATAATTAGCTTTATATCTATTACTGTTTCGCTTCACTATTTGCTAACTCAATGGTCATGGATGATACATTTTTTATAAAACCAATTTTAGAATATAATGGCTCTGCTTGAGTCGAAGCTTTTAAATTAACGATATTCACCTGTTCTGTTTTACACTTTAATAAAAGCTCTTCTAGAATTTGTTTACTCAAACCTAATCCTCTATATAATTTAGTTGTATAAACATTAGTAATATAACCTTCTACACCATAATGATTATCATATGCAGGTGGTATCTGTTGGAAGACAACAGCTCCTGTTGCTACAACTTGATGATTATCTATCATAAATACTTGGTAGATGTTTCCTTTATCGAAAACATCTTTAAAATATGCTCTCATATTATCATCAATATCTTCAGTACCATGCATGCCTTGATCAAGTAATTGTTCTTTTCTTAATTTTATAATTGTTTCAATATCATTTTTATTTGCAATTCTCATCTCCATATCTAGTACTCCTTTAAAAAAATATGAGCAAATAAATTTACTATATCTATCAATCATATTCAACCATTAATATTTAATATTCAATAAAAAGAGAGCCTTAAAACCAATAAAATACTGATTTTAAGACTCCCCTTTTATACACTGCAATTAATCCATTTACAACAACAACCTACATCATCATTTGTGGATTGATGTCTATCTTCAGTGATAATTTGTCTTTTAAATACTGATCATGATAAAAATCATCTAAATACTTTAATGCTTCGTGCAATGAAGGTTCGCTTTTATATTTTATTAATATTTGGAAGCGATATTCATTATTAATCCGTGATAAAACTGCTGGAGAAGGGCCTAGAACTAATGCCTTATCTGATAAATGCTGTAACAATATTTTGTGTATATGTTTAGAAGCTTCCATTACTTTTTTCATATTATTATGCGCAATCGTAAAATTAATTAAAAAGAAATATGGTGGATATTTACCTAACTTTCTATAATTCATTTCTTTTTCGAAAAAGGAATGATAGTCATTATCTTGAACATCTTTAATAGCATAATGATCAGGATTATATGTTTGTATAATCACCTGTCCCTCTTTTTCATGACGGCCTGCACGTCCTGAAACTTGCGTCAACAATTGATATGTACGCTCACTAGCTCTAAAGTCAGGCAAGTTTAACATCGTATCAGCATTTAATACGCCAACCAAAGTAATATTTGGAAAGTCCAAACCTTTCGCTATCATCTGTGTCCCCAGTAAAATATCCCCTTTACCTGAACCAAAGTCATCTAATAATTGTTCGTGTGCACCTTTTCGAGAAGTGGTATCAACATCCATACGAATAATTTTTGCTTCCTGAAAATTTTCTTGTAATAGTTCTTCAACTCTTTGTGTACCTGTGCCTACCTGTCTGATATGTTCACTTTCACAGTTGGGACACTTATTAGGTGGTACTTCTTGATGACCACAATAATGGCATTTCAATTGATCCGTAGACTTATGATATGTGAGAGAAATATCACAGTTAGGACATTGAGGGACATGGCCACAATCTCGACACAACATAAATGACGCATATCCACGTCTGTTTAAAAATAAAACAACTTGTTCTTTTTTATCTAAACGCTCTTGAATCGCACTACGCAAATCTTCTGAAAACATAGAACGATTGCCAGAAGCAAGTTCAGCACGCATATCTACGATATTCACGTCTGGCAAAGCTTGCTGATTCACTCTATGAGGTAATGATAATAGTTCATAAACACCTTTAGTTGCACGTGCATATGTCTCTAAACTTGGTGTAGCACTGCCTAATACTAAAGGGCAATGATGATATTGGCTGCGCCATTGTGCAATATCTCTAGCATGGTATCTAGGATAATCCTCTTGTTTATAGGAAGACTCATGTTCTTCATCAATAATGATCATACCTAAATCTTTGAAAGGGGCAAATACACTTGAGCGAGCTCCTACACTCACACTCGCTTTTCCATCTCTAATTTTTTGCCATTCATCATAACGTTCCCCTTTAGATAATCCTGAGTGTAAAACTGCTACTTCGTCTCCAAATCTTCGTTTAAATCTTAATACCATTTGAGGAGTGAGTGCAATTTCTGGCACTAACATCATCGCTTGTTTACCTTGATTGAGTACATTTTCTATAGTTTGCAAGTAAACTTCCGTCTTACCAGAACCCGTTACGCCATGTAATAAAAATGTACGTTGTTCACCTTTATTAATCGTCTCGAGTATCGCATCATATGCATCTTGTTGTTCTTGCGTAAGTTGTTGCTTTTGATCTTGTTCAAATACCCGTGTTGCAAAAGGATCTCGCTCTACAGTTGTATCATATTTCTCAATAAAGCCTTTACGGACTAACGTCTCAATGCTAGATTTTGAAAAACCCATTTCTTCCAACTGTTTTAAAAAAACTACGTGATGATTTTCATCAATTAAATAAGCATATAATTCATATTGCTTTTTTGATTTTTCCAAAGATTCTAATACTGTATCATCATTAAAGCCTTCGACAATGCGCACTGCGCGTTGTTTCTTTTTCTTTAAACTTTGAGACAAAATCGTATCTTCAAGAATTGCACCTTGCTTTAAAAATGGTGCAATGAGCGTTAAGTCTTCATTTTTTTGTGCTACTTTATATGCATAATGTCCTTCCGAATCAAATCGTTTTAACAATTTTTCTGGTATGGCTTCAGTATCTTTAACTGCAAATACTTTAGTATATTTGGCTTTGATTGCGCTTGGAAGCATAACCTCTAACATAGAAATTCGTTTTGTAACAAAATACGTATGATACCAATCTGCAAGTTGTATTAATTCTTTCGTTAATTCAGGTTTAATATCTTGTATTTCTTTTATTGCTTTTAATTTTGATATGTCCATACTAGTGTCGGTTTGCTGAGTGATGTCCATAACATAACCTTGAATCGTTCTCGGTCCAAAAGGTACAATCACGCGCATACCAACTTCAACCATCGCTTGAAATTTTTGTGGAATTAAATAATCAAACGTAAAGTCAACACTTTTAGATGGTATATCTACGATTACTTTTGCTATCATTTTATTTCCACCTTGTTTCTAAACTGTCTAATATATGCTCCGCTAATATGACTTTTTTATGTTTCCCTAATGATATTGTTTCACCGTTTTTATAGTACATAGTATATGCATTATCATCAGAGCTAAACCCAATGGTACGATCGCCAACATTATTCGCTATGATGACATCTGCGTTTTTACTTTTTAGTTTTTTTTGAGCATATGATTCAATATTTTGTGTTTCTGCTGCAAAACCAACTAAAAATTGTTTATCTTTATGCTCACCCAAGTATTTTAAAATATCGGGTGTGCGTTTAAAAGTGACAGTCAAATCACCTTGTCGTTTTTTAAGTTTATGTTCTAATAATTCAGTTGGAGCATAATCTGATACCGCTGCAGATTTAAAGACAATATCCATCTTATTGAATCGCGTTTTAACCGCTTCAAACATCTGTTGTGCACTTTCTACTTGAATGACTTCTACATTCTTAGGTGGTGTTAGATGAGTTGGACCAGATATAAGTGTCACGGTCGCCCCTCTTTGAGCTAAAGATTCTGCGAGTGCATATCCCATTTTACCTGATGAGCGGTTGGATAAATAACGAACAGGGTCTAGCTCTTCTATGGTTGGCCCTGCTGTCACCAATGCTTGCATACCGTTAAATCTACTGTTTTTTGTCGCTGACGTGTTGTTTTTAAAATACTGATTTAATCTTTCTACAATTTGTAAAGGCTCTTCCATTCTTCCTTTTGCTACATAACCACAAGCTAGGAATCCTTCACCAGGTTCTAAGAAATAATAACCGTCCGAACTTAATGTTGCTAAGTTATGTTGCGTTCTTTTGTTCTCATACATATGTACATTCATTGCAGGAGCGATAAATTTGGGTGTCTCTGTAGCTAATAATGTTGATGTAACCATGTCATCAGCAATACCATTTGCTAGTTTAGCGATGGTATTTGCAGTTGCCGGTGCTACAACAATCGCATCTGCCCAATCTCCTAAAGCAACATGCTGAATTTCTTCTGGATTGTGTTCTCTAAAAGTACTCGTATAAACAGGATTTCTACCAATAGCCTGAAAAGCTAAAGGAGTTACAAACTCTTGTGCATGATCTGTTAACATCACTCTCACGTTATAATCAGCCTGTGTGAGTTTACTCGTTAAATCTATTGCTTTATACGCAGCGATACCACCAGTGACAGCAAGTAAAATATTTTTCATCATAGTTTTCCTCCAAATAATTTATATCTTTCTATTAATGGTTTAATATAGTAGTTTATATATTTAATCTTCAATATAACTAAATATATGCAAATGTTTTTATTCTGTATTAGGTTAATGTATTGGATTACATAGCATGTTTTTATTTTCATTAGTTAAATTAACTTTTAATATTTCAGCTTCATTGTTTTAAATATAAATATGATTACTGCTTATTATACACAAATTATTGCCCAAATTAAAAAAGCACACCTTGGCTATGAAACCTCAAAGTCATCACATGCGTCTGACTTTTGAAGTGCACATCATTAACCTGGTGTACTTTTCAAAAATATAAAATTATATGATTTAATATTCGCTTAGAAAGTGTTATTTTGTAGTTTCAGGATAAACTTCGCCGCCAGCTATTTCTTCCAAAGCTTTTCCCACTGCTTTTTCTGAATTATATTTGTTTAATAGTGTACTATTTGGATGCTCGTCCAACTCACGTGCACGTTTAGCTGCAGTTGTAGCGATTAAATATTTTGATGTGATTTTAGATGTTAAATCATTTAATGGTGGATATAACATTATTTTTTTGCCTCCAATATCATTTTTCTATATTTTGCTTCAATTCTTTCCCTTTTCAAATGCTCAGCTTCAACAATGGATTGAATACGTTGCTTAGCTAATTCTACTTCATCGTTAACGACAACATAATCGTATAAATTCATCATTTCAACTTCTTTACGAGCTTCAAGTACTCTGCTTTGAATTTTTTCGTCTGACTCAGTACCACGCCCTACTAAGCGCTCACGTAAATGATCTAAACTTGGTGGAGCTAGAAAAATAAATAATGCATCAGGGAATTTCTTTCGAACCTGTTTGGCACCTTCAACTTCAATTTCTAAAAATACATCATGTCCTTGGTCCATAGTATCTTTTACGTATTGCACTGGTGTACCGTAATAATTTCCCACATATTCTGCATATTCTATAAATTGATCTTGTTTAATTAACGCTTCAAACTCTGCCTTTGTTTTGAAGAAATAATCTACACCATCGACTTCACCTTCACGCATATTACGTGTCGTCATCGAGATAGAATATTTATAAGATGTGGTTGGGTCATCAAATATTTTTTTTCTAACTGTACCTTTTCCTACACCAGATGGTCCAGAAAGTACAATCAACAAACCTTTCTCATTATCCATGCCTTACTACCTCTCTAAGCTATTCTTCTATTATTAAACTATGATACCATAATGAGCGTTTGGTTGTATAGCATACGTTCAAACAAACTTTGCTCATGACCAAATCTTTTCACCATGTTACAATATGATGAATGACTAAAAATAAGGTGGCTGATAGTAATGGCATACGATGGTTTATTTACACGAAAAATGGTAGAATCTTTACAATTTCTCGTTGATGGTAGGATTCATAAAATCAATCAACCTGAAAACGATACAATCATCATGGTAATACGTCAAAATCGTAAAAACCATCAACTTCTACTCTCGATCCATCCTAGTTTTGCTAGAATGCATTTAATGAATAAAAAATATGATAATCCATTTGAACCACCAATGTTTGCAAGAGTATTCCGTAAACATTTAGAGGGTGGTTTCATTAAAGCTATAAGACAAATCGGAAACGATAGACGTGTAGAAATAGATATTCACAGTAAAGATGAAATCGGTGATACCACATACCGCACAGTTATTTTAGAAATAATGGGTAAACACAGTAATTTAATGTTAGTAGATGATCAACGCAAGATTATTGAAGGTTTTAAACATTTAACTCCAAATACAAATCAATATCGTACAGTTATGCCTGGGTTTCAATATGAAGCGCCCCCTACCCAAAATAAAACAAATCCATATAGTATTACGGGTACAGAAGTTTTAAAATTCATCGATTTCAATAGTGGAAAAATCGCTAGGCAACTGCTAAATCAATTTGAAGGCTTTAGTCCTTTAATTACAAATGAAATTGTCAATCGTAAACAATTTATGACGACCGACACGTTACCAGAGGCATTTAATTCAGTTATGAATGAGACAATGGAATTACCTACTCCTGTATTTCATAAGAATCATGAAACAGGAAAAGAAGATTTCTATTTTATGCACTTAAATCAATTTTACGATGATATGGTTGAATATGATTCTCTACATGATTTATTAGATAGATATTACGATGCTAGAGGAGAAAGAGAACGCGTTAAACAACGTGCAAATGATTTAGTCAAATTTGTACAGCAACAACTGCATAAATATCAAAATAAACTCAGTAAATTAATCGACGAACAAGAAGGTACTAAGGATAAAGAAATACAGCAATTATACGGTGAATTAATCACTGCAAATATTTATAGAATTAAACAAGGTGATAAGTATCTGACGACTACCAATTATTATGATGGTCAGGAAGTAACCATTCCCTTAGATACAACAAAGTCACCAGCTACAAACGCTCAAATGTATTATAAAAAATATAATAAATTGAAAACACGTGCACATGAATTAACGCGACAAATCGATTTAACAAAAGAAAACATCACATATTTTGAAAATATAGAACAACAACTCGCACACATATCTGTGGATGACATTGATGATATTAGAGAAGAGCTTGCTGAACAAGGTTATATGAAACAGCGGAAGCAAAAAAATAAGAAAAAGAAACCGACCATTCAATTGCAATCGTATGTTTCAACTGATGGAGATACCATACTTGTAGGAAAAAATAATAAGCAAAATGATTATTTAACGAATAAAAAAGCAAGCAAACAGCATCTTTGGTTTCATACGAAAGAGATCCCAGGGTCTCATGTGGTTATCTTAAATGATGCGCCAAGTGAAAATACTATTAAAGAAGCGGCTATGCTAGCCGGTTATTTTTCAAAAGCTGGTAATTCTGGTCAAATACCAGTTGATTACACTGAAATTAGACACGTTCACAAACCTTCTGGCGCAAAACCAGGATTTGTAACATATGATCACCAAAAAACACTCTATGCTACACCTGATTACGATCACATTCAAAAAATGAAGGTGACATGATAACACCAAATACTTTAAAGCATTAGTAACATGCTTCAATCTAAAAAACAAGGCTAAGATTATGAGTAAGCAGCACATGTAACACGTGCATGATACTTTATCTTAGCCTTTTTAATATTTATTTTTTATCTGGTAATGCAAGCTGAAAATTAACGCCAAATCTATCTACAATCCATGTAAATTCTCTGAATGGTGGCATTTCCGTTTTAGGCATTAAAATTGCTCCACCACTTTTCAATTTACTGAATAATCTTTCCATTTCTAACGGACTATCTACAGTGACATATAAAGACATTGCTGGATTCATATCTACATCGACACCATTCATATTATCAATCGCCATAAAAACTTGATCTTTTAAGCGAAAGATAGCATGTTGTACGGCACCAGTGGGTTCTTTATCATCTTCTTCATATTTGACCATCGCTAATATTTCTGCATCTTCAAATGCATCTACATATAAATTGATTGCTTCTTCTGCTTGTCCATTGAACATTAGAAATGTCGTTATTTTGGGAATTGCCATTTAACTGCCTCCTTAAAACATCTTAATTCTAGAATAAAACAAATGCTTAAAAAAATCGAACGAATAAAATTTGCAATTAGCAACACGTCATATGAAGTGCTCCTTTGCCAATCTATCATTAAGATAAATTTATAAATCCATTACCTAATACATCTCTCACATCATGAATGACTAAAAAGGCATTTTCATCTACCTCATTTACAAGCTTTTTAACTCTAGTTACTTGTGATTGTGGAACTACAACATACAACATGCTTGTTTCATGTTTACCATAACCACCTTTACCCTTTAAAAGTGTTGAACCTCTACCTGTAAAGCTATTGATTTCATCACTTATAATCTCATTTCTACTTGATATCACAGTCACCGCTTTTTTAGGATGGAACCCTTCTATAATGAATGCAGTAGCACGTTCAGTTATAAATATCATAATTACAGTAAATAAGACGTTTTCTAAAGGTAAGACAAATAAAAAAGACAAGACAACTAATCCATCTAAAACAAAAATGCCTTGCGATGTTTTGATGTCAAAGTATTTATTTAGCATCTTAGCAATGACTGATGTCCCACCTATCACACCACCAGAAGCAATTACTAATCCAATACCTACACCTACTAAAACGCCACCAAACGAAGCATTTATTACAAAATTATCAATACCTGTCTTAAAATTTTCAGTTAAATCTAAAAAGATTGAAATCGCTGTATTAGCAATAAACGTATATACTGCTGTTCTGGTACTTAAAAAACGCCAGCCTACAATAATGACCAATGTGTTAATAATTAATGAGGATATCGCTGGTGAAAAACCAAAGGCATATTTTAATGCTAATGACATACCCACAGTACCCCCATCACCTAAATTAGACTCTAATATAAATGAATTTACAGCAATCGCACTTACAAATGCGCCAATTAAGCATACAATAATATTTTTAGTATGGTTTTTTAAAAGTTGCTTCATACGTTTCATATCATATCCCCTTACATTTGATAATATAAAATTAAATAAGGTAAGCTAAAAAAGTGTATTCAAATCATGCCTCATTTTAATTTTACAAATTTGTTTTTTATACTCACAAATCTATTTAAAACCAAAATAAATGAAAATATAACATTTGTTACAGTTACATAGTATAATTGCAAATGTAACACAACCCATTTCAATATACCACTTCATGTAGTTTGCAACATTAATTTGTAAAGTGTGTAATATTGAAAGCTTTGACGGCTTAAAACCATAAAATCACTTTACTTTTAAATATTTATAGTTAAAATAAATACAAATATAATTGGAGGTATTTCATGTTTTATTACATTATTCCATTACTGATTGCCGCTTTAGTGATACTCATTGGCTTTATCATCATTAAAATTATGATTCGTTAATCCATTTTATATCATAACTTTATAACGATACTTTTTAATCATTTTAATAACATTAATCATTTCAATCATTTTTGTATTATATTAAACAAAACACGCAGTAAAGTAGACATTAAAACCTTGTCTACCATACTGCGTTGCTGTTTTTTACGTTACTTTCTACAATTAATCTTTTTTTAATCTTTCTTTACGATTTCACCAGTTTATCAAATTTTTTATTTAAATTCTTTACTAAAGAGCGTTACAAGTAGCAAAATAATAAAAGCTGCAATAACTGCAGTTAAAAATATAGGCATATACGCTAGGTGTGTAGCATCCTCAATGCCATTTGTAATTGCATGTCTTAATGTATCATTAGAAATTTGATTCACTTGTTCTAATATTTTAGTAAGATTGCCTGAATTATGTTCCATCGTTTTCATTAACGAAACGGGTATATCTTTGAAACCAAAATGGGCTGAATTTATACTTTCTTTAATTTTACTACCCATTTGGCTATATCCGAATTGAATGAATGTCGTAAACATAGTCGGTGCAATTGTTATGCCGACTTGTCTAGAAACGGATAATGTTCCAATTACAGTACTATTATTTTTATCTGAATGTGCTGATCTAGTTGCTAATACAGTCATTGGTGCACCAATAGTAAAACCAAAACCTAAACCTGCGATAATTGAAAATATTAAAAATGGCGTACTTGAATAAGTTAAAAAGGCTAAGCCTCCATACCCAATCATGCTAATGATACTCGCAATCACTAATGCAAATATCGGGCCTTTTTTATCAACAATCTTCCCGCCCATTGACGCGCCAATACCTGAAGCTAACGCTAAGGGTGTCATCCAATAGCCACTGTTCTCAGCTTTAACATGCAATACATTTTCAACAAAGGAAGGAATGAAAATAATGGAACCAATTAACATCCCTGATAAAACGCCCATAATCAATACTACTGAAAAAGCTGGTTTTTTTAATAAATAGAAAGGTAAGAATGCATCTATATCAGTTGCTTCGTTTTTATATTCTACTAAAATCAAAATACCATAACCAATGATTGCCAATATAAATAAACCAATCACTGAAAAGCTAAGTATACTATTAGCAATGTTATTCGTTTGTATATTATTAATCGCAAACATCATCAGCAATGTTGAAAATGAAAATATAATGATGGCGTACTTATCAATTTTAGTTTTAACTTTTTCTTGTGTTTCTGGCATTTTAAGAATCATAAAAATAACAATCATTACTGCCACTGGCACATTGATTAGGAATAGCCAATGCCATGTTCCACTTAAGTTAATTAATAAACTTCCTATATTTGGCCCTAATACCGAAGCAATACCATTCATTGCACCTAACCCACCAAGCATGCTACCTTGTTTTTCCTTGGTGTAAGTAGCTATAATATGTGAACTAGCGATTACAAATAAACCGCCTCCACCAAATGATTGAATTAATCGTGCAATAATAAATATTGTATAATTTGGACTTAAAGCAACTAACAATGATCCTAAACCAAATAAAATGACTTCAATAACAAATATTTTTTTACGACCATACATATCAGCAAGTTTACCCGCTATAGGTGTAGTTACAGCCATACCTAATGTGTAAATCGTTATGCCCCATGATCCCATTTGTGCTGAAATTTCAAAAGATTGATTTATTGTGGTTAACGCTGCACTAATAATGCCGTTGTCTAAAGCTGCCATAAACACACCAATGAGTAAAAATAGTGCAACAATATCAAATTTTTTTTGATTCAAGTTCATTCATTCCTTTCTATCTTGAAATTTCATATGATACTCATTATTTAAAACCTATTTTGTGAACTAAATATGAACAAAATATATTTATATATTAAAAAATGCCTAAAAGACCTTTTATCAATATATAAAAGTCTTTTAAGCATTTTTTAACCAATTTAATTAAATAAATTTTTTATGTTGTTTCAAATTCATATAATATATTTACATATATCGTTTATTTAATATGTCCTTTTTGCTTTAGATTTAATTTTGATTTTTTATAAATATTTGATTCTGTAGCGTTAAACAACCATTTATTTTCGTCTTCTGAAGTTGATTGTGCTCTATAGTCTTCTGATTTTTTGAGGAATTTATTTAAATGAGCAAAATGATTATAAGCTACATTTGAGTCTTTTGTCATAACATCCCCTCCATCTAACATTTTATGACAAGTTATCTCTCCAATCAACTAATGTAGTAATATCATTTTCAGAAATTTCTCCATTTTCTCTAGCAACCTCAATTAGTTCATTATAATTGCTTAATGTATAGAAGGGTATATCAGCTCGTGTAAATTGGTCATCTGCTTTTTTCAAACCATAAGTAAAGATTGCTACTACACCTAATACATTTGCACCTGCAGCTTTTAGTGCATCTACTGCAGTTATTGAAGAGCCACCTGTAGATATTAAATCTTCTATAACTACTACATTTTTACCTTCACTTGATGCACCTTCAATTTGATTCTGTTTACCATGACTTTTGCTTTTTGATCTAACGTAATTCATCGGTAAGTTCATCACTTCTGAGACATATGCTGCATGTGGAATCCCGGCTGTTGCAGTTCCTGATATAACTTCAATATCTTTAAAATGTGTTTCAATCAATGCTTGCAGGCCATCTCTAATATGAGTACGTACATCAGGAAAACCTAGTGTGATGCGATTATCACAGTATATTGGCGATTTAATACCTGAACTCCAAGTAAACGGATCATTGGGAGATAATGATACAGCTTTTATATCTAACAATGCTTGTGCAATTGATTTAGTCATGTGATTTCAACCAACTTTCTTTAATTTTTTGATAACTCGTTACCGGATTTTCACTTTGTGTAATCGGTCGTCCTACAACAATGTGTGTAGCGCCTAAAACACTTGCTTTTTCTGGTGTTGTAATACGTTGTTGATCATCTGAAGAAGTGTTTTCTGGTCTGATGCCTGGTGTCACTTTCAAGAAAGATTCACCTAATTCCTGTTTTACTAAATTTGCTTCAAGTGGTGAACATACAACGCCATCTAATCCTGATAATTGAGCTAGACGAGCATAATTCAACACTGCTTCATCCATTGTACTTTGGATATTTTGTTCATCACGCAACATTGTTTCTGTAGTCGACGTTAATTGTGTAACCGCAATAATTTTAATATTACTGTTATATTTTCTAATACCTTCTACAGCACGTTTCATCATTTCTGAACCACCAGCTGCGTGTACATTTACTAAATCGACATCTAATTTGCTTAAGCCTTCCATTGCTTTACCAACAGTGTTAGGAATATCATGCAATTTTAAATCTAAGAATATGCTATGACCACGTTTCTTAATATCAGTGATTAATGAAGGCCCAGTTTGATAAAAAAGTTCCATTCCAACTTTGACAAATAAAGGTTCATCAAATTGATTTAAAAATTGTGTAACCGCTTCTGCTGATTCAAAATCTAAAGCAATGATAGGTAGATTATTTTGCATATATATCGCCTCTCATCTATAGCTATTTTATTATATTTGCCAAGCGTGTATGGACATATGACAGCAATAATATTTTGGAATTTTTTTCATACTGACAAGGACGACTAAGAGAAAAATTTCATAAATATATTTTTATCCTAGCCGTCTATTGCCAATAGCATTTCTTTGCATTAAAGCATAAAAATTATTTCAGTTTTTTAATTATATTTTACATATTTTTCATCGTGAAAGTCATGCTTTCTATAACGGATGTTAATGCTTCTGCAGTATCTAATGAAGTTAGACATGGTACGCCATTTTCAACAGAGGCACGTCTAATTTGAAAACCATCACGTTCAACTTCTTTCCCTTTTGTCATCGTATTGATCACAATTTGAACATCATTCGTTTGTATACGTGATAATAAATCGTTTTCTCCACCAATTTTACCTACAGTTTCTGCAGTGATATGGTTACTTTCTAATTTTTTAGCAGTACCTTCCGTAGCTAATATTTTATAGCCGACTTCATTTAAGCGAGCCGCGATATTCACAATTTCATCTTTGTCTTTATCACTTACGGTCATCAATACCGTACCATAATCTTTTACTTCCATACCACTTGCTGTCAAACCTTTATATAATGCTTTTTCCATGGTTAAATCTTTCCCCATGACTTCCCCAGTTGATTTCATTTCAGGTCCTAAGGTAATATCTACATTTTTCAATTTGTTAAAGCTAAATACCGGAGCTTTAACAAAGACACCTTCACTATATGGTTGAACGCCCTCGTTATAACCTAAATCCTTAAGTTTCTCACCTACAATAGCGCGCATGGCCAACTGTGCCATTTGAATATGCGTAATTTTACTTAAGAAAGGAACTGTACGACTCGCACGAGGATTCACTTCTAAAACATAAACACCATCATGTGCAATGACAAATTGTATATTGATTAGACCTATGATATTTAGCCCTTTCGCTAAGCGAATTGTATAATCTTCTAATGTTTTAAGTTCATTTGGTGTCAAAGATTGTGGAGGATATACCGCAATCGAATCACCTGAATGGACACCAGCGCGTTCAATATGTTCCATAATCCCTGGAATAATTACCGTTTCACCATCAGAAATAGCATCGACTTCAATTTCTTTACCTGTGAGATATCTATCAACTAATACTGGATGATCCGGACTCGCTTTCACTGCTTGATTCATATAATTGGTTAACTCTTCATCGTTATACACGATTTCCATTGCACGTCCACCTAATACATACGAAGGTCTAACTACTACAGGATAACCGATTGTACGTGCATTATTGAGCGCTTCATCAGTTGACGTTGCTGTCTTGCCTTTAGGTTGAGGCACATCAATTTTATGTAACAGTGCCTCAAATTCTTTACGATCTTCCGCACGATTCAAATCTTCGAGTGACGTTCCTAAAATTTTCACACCATACTTTTCAATTTTATCTGCTAAATTAATCGCAGTTTGACCACCAAACTGTACTACTACACCTTTTGGCTGTTCAATATTTATAATATTCATGACATCTTCTTCTGTTAATGGCTCAAAATATAATTTGTCTGAAATTGAAAAGTCTGTAGATACTGTTTCAGGGTTATTATTGACGATAATAGCTTCATAACCAGCTTGTTGAATAGCCCACACAGCATGCACAGTTGCATAATCAAATTCGACACCTTGACCGATTCTTATTGGCCCTGATCCCAAGACTAATATTTTTTCTTTTTCAGTGATAATGGATTCATTTTCTTGTTCATACGTGCCATAGTAATATGGTGTAGCTGATTCAAATTCTGCTGCGCATGTATCTACCATTTTATATACTGGTGAAATATTATGTTGTTTTCTTAAGTTATAAACTTCTGATTCTGACATATCAAAACGATGTGCAATAACGCGATCACTAAACCCATAACTCTTAGCAAATTTTAAATAATCTATATCTCCTTTGTGTACTTTTAAGTCATGTTCTATATCAATGATGTGCAAGAATTTATTTAAGAAGAAGTAATCAATCTTAGTCATTTCGTGTATTTCTTCTAAAGATGTACCTCTTCTTATCGCTTCTCCTATAAAGAATAAGCGCTCATCATCTTGGTCTTGTATACGCGCTTTTATATAATCTAAATCGTATGTTTCACCATTTGGTAATCCCAAATGATGCACGCCATATTCGAGTGAGCGAATTGCTTTTAATAAAGACTCTTCATATGTTCGGCCAATCGCCATTACCTCACCAGTTGCTTTCATTTGTGTACCGAGCACACGTTCACCCTTTTCAAATTTATCGAAAGGAAAACGTGGGATTTTTGAAATAACATAGTCCAACGTCGGTTCAAATGCAGCATAAGAGGTTTTAGTGATTGGATTCAACATTTCATCTAATGATAAACCTATCGCTATTTTTGCAGCTAATTTTGCAATCGGATAGCCTGTAGCCTTAGAAGCTAAAGCTGATGAACGTGACACACGTGGGTTCACTTCAATTATATAATATTTCATTGAGTGTGGGTCTAATGCCAGTTGTACATTACAACCACCTTCAATGCCTAAAGCACGAATAACTTTTAACGACACATCACGTAACATTTGATATTCAACATCTGATAAAGTTTGACTAGGTGCTACTACAATTGAATCGCCAGTATGTATGCCGACTGGGTCTATATTTTCCATGTTACATACAACAATGGCATTATCATTTTTATCTCGCATCACTTCATATTCAATCTCTTTAAAACCTGCGATTGATTTTTCAATTAAGCATTGTGTTGCCGGACTGTAATGTAAGCCATTCGTTACCACTTGTTTAAACTCTTCATCATTATGGCAAATACCACCACCAGTACCGCCCATCGTGAAAGCCGGTCTCACAATTAATGGGTACCCTACCGCTTCTTTAAATTCAAACGCCTGTTCTAGAGTATTGACGATATCGCTTTCTGGAACTGAAACATCTAGCTCATTCATTAAGTCTCTAAATAATTCTCTATCTTCCGCTTGTTGAATAGAAGCCAATTTAGTACCTAGTAATTGTACGTTGTTCGCTTCTAATACACCGCTATCATGTAATTGAATCGCCATATTAAGCCCTGTTTGACCACCTAATGTTGGTAACAGCGCATCAGGTTGTTCTTTACGAATAATACGTGCAATAAAGTCATGCGTTAAAGGTTCAATGTAGACTTTGTCAGCAATTTCATTATCTGTCATGATTGTAGCTGGATTTGAATTTACTAATATAACGCGATAACCTTCTTCTCGTAATGCTAAGCATGCTTGTGTCCCCGCATAATCAAATTCTGCAGCTTGGCCTATAATAATGGGTCCAGATCCTATAACTAAAATCGTTTTAATATCGTTACGTTTAGGCATTTGTCAAAATCTCCTTTTCTTTAAAGTCATGCATCATTTTAATAAATTCATCAAACAAATAATTTGAATCTGTAGGTCCAGGACTTGCTTCAGGATGATATTGTACTGAAAACGCAGGTAATGATTGGTGTCTTAAACCTTCAACTGTACCGTCATTAATCGCTATATGTGTTATTTCTAAAGGTGTACTGGCTAATGAATCTTTATCGATCGCATAACCATGATTTTGGCTAGTTAATGCTATTTTCCCACTCTTTAAATCTTTCACAGGATGGTTTGCCCCTCTATGTCCAAATTTCATTTTAAACGATGTAGCGCCTTGTGAAAGTGCAAATAATTGATGGCCTAAACAGATACCAAAGAAAGGAATTTTTCCTAAAATACCATTAATCATATTAATTGCAACTTTGACTTCTTCTGGATCACCAGGTCCATTAGACAACATGACTCCATCTGGTGACATTCTAATAATTTCTTCTGCTGTCGAATCATAAGGTACAACTGTAACATTACAACCACGTAAATTAAGTTCTCTCACAATATTTTGTTTTTTACCAAAATCTACAAGTACAACACTTAAATCATAACCCGTAGAGACATATGGTGTTTTGGTAGACACTGTTTTCACTTCATCTCTAGGTAATTCAATTACTTTCAACTCTTCTATTAATTGTGGAATATCTGCCTTATCATCTGTAAAAGCTGCTTTTAAAACGCCATAGTTTCTAATTTTTCGAGTAATACTACGTGTATCCACACCTGAAATACCTGGGATATCATAATCTTTTAACACTTCGTGGAATGTTTTTTGCATGCGAAAATGACTCGGATATGTGCTTGCTTCTTTGACAACAACACCATTCAATGTTGGTATCAAAGATTCAAAATCATCTCGATTAATTCCGTAGTTTCCTATTAATGGATAAGTAAACGTAATAATTTGCCCTGTATAAGATGGATCTGATATCGTTTCTTGATACCCAGTCATAGCCGTATTAAATACTATTTCGCCTTTCGTTAAATGGTCCGATCCTAATGGATAACCTTCATAATATGTTCCATCTTCTAAAACTAAATAGCGTTTTTGCAACATTACTTTTCCTCCTTAAATTTAACTTCACCTTCTACCAATGTTAATACTGGAGTTCCGTATACTTTTTCACCTATAAATGGTGTGTTTGACCCTTTTGACGCAAAATCTTCTGCCCTAATCTCTTTCTCGTCTTCTAAATTAATGGCAGTAAGGTCAGCTAAACCGCCCTCTTCTAATCTTCCATATGGTAAATCAAATATTTGAGATGGTTTAATCGTTAAATAGTCAACCAATTGTTGCAATGACCAGTTACCATTTTTTACAAAGTGTGTATACAATAATGGAAATGCTGTTTCACTACCAACAATGCCGAAAGGCGCTTTTGTCATTGGTTGTGCTTTTTCTTCTTTCGCATGTGGCGCATGGTCTGTAGCAATACAATCAATTGTCCCATCTAATAATCCTTCGATTAGTGCAGATCGATCTGCTTTACTTCTTAAAGGTGGATTCATTTTATAAATTGCATCATCACCAGGCACATCATCTTCTGTTAATAATAAATGATGCGGTGTCACTTCTGCTGTTACATGAATTCCTGCCTTTTTAGCATCTCTTATAGCTCGTACACTTTCTTTTGTAGATACGTGACAGACATGGTAATGTGCACCTGCTGCTTCAGCTAGCAAAACATCTCTCGCAATTTGTACCGCTTCACAAATATTAGGTATCCCCGGTATGCCTAATGCTTTACTACGTTCCCCTTCATGCATAGCGCCGCCATATATCAAGCTATTATCCTCACAATGAGCAACGACTGCTTTATTCACTTTAGCTGCTTGTTGCATAGCTTCATACATCATATTTGCTTGTTGTACACCTACGCCATCATCAGTAAAAGCAAATGTGCCTAACTGGGCTAAAGCTTCAAAATCAACATGTTCAGTACCTGCTTGCCTAACTGTGATTGCACTATATGGTAAAACTCTGACGTGTGCATTTTCGTCGATTAATTTGTTTAAACGTTCTAAATTTTCAACAGAGTCAGGTACAGGTCGTGTATTTGGCATTGGACAAACTGTCGTAAAACCGCCTCTTGCAGCTGCTTGTGTTCCCGTTGCAATTGTTTCTTTATGTTCACCGCCTGGTTCACGCAAATGTACATGAACATCAACTAAACCTGGAGCAACAAAGTGTCCTTTTAAATCAATGATTTCAACATCGGCATCAACCTCTATGTCTGACGCAATTTTTTTTATGGTTTTACCTTCTATTAAAATTGAAGTGGTTTTAAGTTCACCATTTTCTAAGATTTTCGCATTAGTTAGCAATTTCATTTATTGCTGCCTCCTTTGTTTGTAATATATACTCAATTACTGCCATACGTGTATACATACCATTTTCCATCTGTTTAAAGATGCGAGATTTTTCTGCTTCTACTAAGCAATCATCTATTTCAACACCGCGATTGACAGGCGCGGGATGCATAACAATTGCAGATG
This sequence comes from Staphylococcus sp. HMSC034G07, assembly GCF_001835975.1. NCBI lineage: Bacteria > Bacillati > Bacillota > Bacilli > Caryophanales > Staphylococcaceae > Staphylococcus > Staphylococcus sp. HMSC034G07. Next base: position 132,567 of record NZ_KV826609.1, on the reverse strand, counting down.
ACTTCAATCGATTATAACGCGCTTTTGTCAAACCAAAATTTTCATGATAATTTTGATTTTCAAAATTCATTGTTTCTTCATCACCATGTCTTTCATGCTGTACTCTTAGTAGCATGACAATGTCTATGTCCTCTATGACTTTATCTATATCAACATAAGGTGCTTCTAAAGTGTCATCTCTCCACGCTTCTGGACTTGAGAACATCACATTTGCACCGAGTGCGGTTAAACTTTGAAAGTTACTTCTCGCTACACGGGAGTTTTTAATATCTCCACATATTAATATATTTAAATCTTTAAAGGTTTCATACTCTTCGTATATTGTCATTAGGTCTAATAAACTTTGTGTTGGATGCTGTCCACTACCATCACCTGCATTAATAATCGGTAACTTAAGTGAATTTAAATCATTATAGTATGTTGTATCTGAATGTCTAATTACTAGAACATCTGCACCTACTTGTTCTAATGTTTTACACGTATCGTATAAGCTCTCACCTTTTTGAACAGAAGAAGTGCTCGTTTCGAAATCAATCAGTTTTAATCCTAATTTTTGCTCTGCTACTAAAAAGCTACTTTTCGTACGGGTAGAATTTTCAAAAAATAAGTTTGCTACAAATTTGTCTTCATAATTATGTGGTTTAAATGATCCATTTTTAATACCACTTGCAATTTCTATTAGTTCATAAATCTCATTTGTAGTTAGATGTTCCATTGATAGTAAGTTATCCATTTTTTCAGCCTCCTAGTATTGAAATAGACGTTTATTTATTTGACTCAATCTCTTGCGGTAAAATTAAGTTTAGTAGAATACCTGCCAATGCTGCTAATGCCATCCCTTCAATTTCTAAATTTATACCTATACCATTCAGATTGAAGACTAGGTTGCCAATACCTATAACTAATATGACTGATGCGATGACTAGATTTCGGTTACTTGCAAAATCAACTTCACTTTCTACAAGCATTCGCAGACCACTTGCTGCAATAATTCCGAAAAGTAATATCGATACACCTCCCATAACAGGGGTTGGTATAGATGAAACTAATGCTGTGAATTTGCCTACAAAACCTAATATTATAGCGATGACTGCAGCACCTCCAATAACATATATACTATAAATTTTCGTGATAGCTAAAACACCTATATTTTCTCCGTATGTTGTACTTGGTGGGCCACCTATAATACTTGCAAACATCGTTGACACTCCGTCACCAATAATTGATTTGTCTAATCCTGGATCTTTAAAGAAATTTCTTCCTACGATTTTGTTAATCACCATTTGATGTCCAATGTGCTCACTAACTGTCACAAAAACGATTGGTATTAAGACAAGTACTAAACCTAGATGAAATGATGGTGTGTAATCTTTAAATGGTAGGTACACTTCAGGAAGTTGCAGCCATTTTGCTTCAGCTACAGGTTTAAAATTAACAAGCCCCATAAATATTGACACAATGTACCCCGTTATAATGCCGATTAATACAGGTATAAGGGACAAGAAACCTTTAAAGTATCCTTGAACTATAATCGTCACCAGCAGCGTAATCATTGCTACTACTAAATAACTTAAGTTATAGCCTTTCATATCTCCTGAATTTTCAAACATCGCCATATTGACTGCAGTAGGAGCCAGACTCAAACCAATCACCATAATAACTGGTCCAACAACAACCGGGGGAAGTAAGTGCATAAGCCACCCTGTTCCACTTAACCTAATAGCTAATCCAATAAGCACATACATCACTCCGCTCATAAACAATGCTACTAACATGTCACCTAAGCTATGTGAATTCAATCCAGTTATGATTGGTGTGATAAATGCGAAACTTGAACCTAAATATGCGGGTATTTTCGCTTGTGTAATTAATATATATAATAATGTCCCTATCCCTGATGCTAGTAAAGCAGATGATATCGGTAATCCAGTTAAAAATGGTACGAGGACAGTCGATCCAAACATTGCAAATAAATGTTGAGTGCTTAGAAATGCCCATTGTCCTAACTTAGGTTTATCTCGTACATCTAATACTGGTTTAGCTGTCCGTTCAAACATTGTTTCATTTTCCATGACTTTCCGCTTCCTCTCATAAAAAAGTCCCTTTACATTGTTTTCATGTAAAGAGACTTAAAAAGTATCTATCCTCAAATCAAAATTCAGCTTGTTCAAACAACATTACGACTTAAATCGTTAGCATTGCTGTTTGAATACTTAGCTTAAATTAAGTTCAGATGATATGGAGAGAATCTATAGTATATGTTTTTATAATATAACTATATTTTGAAGTGTGGCTTCCTAGAAACTTGCCTTTGACTTCCACATGATTCTCTTCCCTTTTTCAGTCTCTCGTACTGAATTAAAAGGTGTTGATTTATTCAATTACAACTGCATTTCTACTATCTATTTCACTAAGAAAAACCGAGACAGCTTCTTCTCTAGCGGTCGGTATATTTTTACCAACAAAGTCTGCGCGTATTGGAAGCTCCCTATGTCCACGATCAATAAGCGTTGCTAATCCTATTTTACTAGGTCTTGCATATTGAAGTACTGCATCAAGCGATGCTCTAACTGTACGCCCAGTATATAGAACATCATCCACAATAATCACGACTTGATTTGTTATATTGACATCAATTTCATACGTCTGTTCTGCAACTTGATCTATTGTCTGTTCTAAATCATCTCTAAATTGTGTAATATCAATCGTACCTGTTGGGACAGTTATTTCCTCAATTTGTTCAATTTTTTGTTGGATACGTCGTGCTAAAAATGCCCCTCTTGTTTTAATGCCTAATAAAATTAATTCATCAGTACCTTTGTTGTATTCTAAGATTTCGTGTGCAATACGTGTAACGGTTCTTTGTATTGCTGCTTCATCCATAATTACGCGTTCTGACATTTTGGGCACCTACCTTAATCTTAATGATATTAAAAAACCTCACATCTTCAGAAGACATGAGGTAGCGTAATAAAATATTACAAACAAAATGTAGAGACATATCTAAAACTTAGATGATTTCTCCATCATAACCATTTTTGTACTTGTGATTATGACTTTTATCGCGTTTTACGAAAAACTACGATGGCTTTAGCTATTGTTATAACTTAAATACTTTGTTTGTATATTCTATTTTCATTACATGTCTTCGAAGCCTCTCTGGACTTTCAATTAAAGACGTTCGTTCTTTATTAAACTGTCATTATATTATCATGAATAACATATCGTTGCAAGTCTATATTAGAATATCGTTCGTTTTATAAAAGCGATCGTTTGCCTTTAAATCATTTTTTCACTTCTAGTCATCCTTGTTGGGGTGAGATAACGAAATCTAATTAATAAAATTAGATTTCTGTTCCAATCCTATTTATATATCATGGTATTATCTAAAATTCACGATATAACTTAGCAAAGCATTATTAATTATCAGATTTACGAACATCATTTAAGAGTTGCTCAAATTCCTCTGGTAAAGGTGCTGTCTTTTCAATATACGCTTGTGTAACTGGATGTTCAAAACCGATTACTGCAGCATGCAATGCTTGACCACCAATATCTAATGTTTTTTTCTGACCATATTTGGGATCTCCTACTAAAGGGTAACCAATGTATTTCATATGCACACGAATTTGGTGAGTACGGCCTGTTTCTAACTGACATTCTATTAACGTATATTTATTAAAATGTTCTAATACATTAAAGTGAGTAATCGCGTCTTTACCATCATCAACTACAGCCATAGATTGGCGGTCATTCTTATTTCTACCAATAGGTGCATCAACAGTACCATAATCATGTGGAATGTTACCATGTACCAATGCAATATATTTACGCGTTACTGATTTATCTATCAACTGTTCTACTAAACTACGATGTGCAACATCATTTTTTGCAATCATTAATAACCCGGAAGTGTCTTTGTCAATACGATGTACAATTCCTGGACGTATCTCTCCGTTTATACCAGATAAGTCTTTCATTTGATACATTAGTCCATTTACTAATGTACCCGTATAATGACCTGCTGATGGATGTACTACCATCCCTTTAGGTTTATATACAATTGCGACATCATCGTCTTCATAATAAAAATTCAGATTAAGATTTTCTGGTTTAATATCTGCCTCAACAATTTCTTTCTCAGTTACTATAATTTTATCATTTGACTTAGTTTTATAATTGGATTTTATCACTTTACCATTGACTTTAACCAGGCCTTCTTTAATCCAATCTTGCATTTGAGTACGTGACCATTCAGTATTAAATTCAGGCAATAATTTATCTATTCGTTGTCCTACATTAGCTGGGTCATCTATATTAAACTCATGAAATTCCATACACTATCTCTCCTATTCTTCTGTCCTCATATCCCTTAATAATGCGATTATTACTAAAACGACGCCTATAGTTAAACTAGAATCAGCTACGTTAAATATTGGAAAATTATAACTAAATATATAAGTATCAACAAAGTCTACAACTTCACCATTTAATACGCGGTCAATAAAGTTACCTAAAGCACCAGCAAACAATAAACTTATAGCAATTTGCATTAACAAATTATGCTTCGCTTCTTTTATAAAAAAGACAATGAGTATGATCAGAATAATGACAGTTATAATATAGAAAAAAGCCATCTTTCCACTTAAAATTCCCCATGCTGCACCATTATTTCTATGTGAAGTGATACTCAAAAAATTAGGGATTACTTCAAATGAGTCACCAATTTGCATTGTTTTAGTTATTATAAATTTTGTGATTTGATCTAATATAAGTATAACAATTGTTATAAATATAGAAATACCAATATAGTACTGACGTTTCATGTCTGTACCTCCTATTTGTTCTTCGTGCGGTCGCTTTTTACAACAACTCTCATTATATCCTAATCAAACTTATAAAAAAAGTTACAGTTCAAATAATAAGTTGATTTTTTAAAATGTTATTAAAATAGACATTATTCTAGAGTACGGAATAATAATTAAACCTAAATTGAATACCATCAGGTCCAGCTAATAATTTATGTGTTGTTTCTGGAAAATGAAAATCTACACACGCTAAACCATAAGTTCTATGATTTTCTATACGTTTTACACTTGATAACCAATTATTCACTACGAGATGTTGGTGATAACCATTTGAAGCTAAATAAACCGCACTGTCAGTTTCTACAGAAGAAGGTACCAAACCAAAGTAATTTTTATAATATTGCTTAACTCTATTTAATCGAATTGTTTTTAAATTTATATATCCAATAATACTTTCATCAGGAATACCTTGCCACTTCTCATCTGAGACATAAGTTAGTAATTTAGGTACATTTAATGGTTTTGTTTCTAAAACTGCTTTTTCATTTTCAATAGACCATTCATCAATGGGATTATCTACATAAAACTCCAAGCCGTTTCCTTCCGTATCTACTAAATATAATGAAGTTGAAATGTCGTGTTCGCCACCATTGATAGGTATTTTATATTCACTGAATTGCACAAGCAAGTCTGCTAAGTCTGTTTTAGATGGTAATTTTATCGCTAAGTGAAATAAACCTGCTTCTGAAACAAGAGGTTCTCTTCCCATATTGATTTGATTAAGTGTCATGAAGTGATTCAGATTACCAACCTCATATTGAATTGTAGAATATGATTCATTTACTACATTTAATCCAATAATATCTCCATAAAATTTTTTCATTTCATCTTTATCTCTTACATTTAATATAATGCCATTTACAAAATGGGCACTTTCGTTATGGAACATATTTAACACCTTTCTAATTGCTTATTGCATCCATTATATCTGATTTATTTAATTTTAAATTTTAATATGCTCATTTTAATCTTACTTTTGGATTCGTGAAATAACTCGTTTCATTTTTATATTAGCGAAAAGAAAACCTGGGACATCGTACTGATGTCTCAGGTTTTTCAAAAATATTAGTCATAACTTGTTTTAATGTAAAAATACATATCGCACTTTTTATAATTCTATTTAAATACATCAGAACAAAACCGTTTAATATTTTATGAATAACGTATTTGCCATGTTCTTACTTTAACATTTATCAATATTTAAACAAGTGTTTTAACTACTGCTTGACAACGCGGACATAGGTTATCTAATTCACCTACTGAACCCAATGATTCACTATAGTTCCAACAACGTTCACACTTTTCTCCGTGAGCATGTTCAATGTGGATATCACCATATTGATATGATTCTCCATTTTCAACTTTATCAACTACCTCCGCTTGTGAAGTAATAAATAATTGTTGTAAGTCAGAGAATTGTTGTAAAAATGTAGTCGCATCAAAGTTATCATTGCTACCGATTACCACTTTGGCTTCTAATGATTTACCAATTACTTTTTCATTACGCGCAACTTCTAAAGCACGGTTCACATCGTCACGCAATTTCATAAATGTATTCCATTTTTCCATGAATTCAGCATCAACTGCTACACGTTCAGGCATACGTGTTAAATGAACACTTTCTTCCTCTACATGTGGGATATGTGACCACACTTCTTCAGACGTATGCGCTAGGATAGGCGCTAATAATTTTGTCATGTCTACTACAATTTGGTACAACACTGTTTGCATACTGCGACGTTTATGTGCATTCTGCTCTTCAATGTACAAGATATCTTTACCGTAATCTAAATAGAAATTACTTAATTCAACGTTAATGAAATTTTGTAATTCTTGATATATATCTAAATAATCATAATTATCATAATTGTCTAGCGTATTCGCAGTAAATTCACGTAATCTATTTAATAAATATTTATCTACTTCTAATAGCTCAGATTCTGCAATTGCATCTGTTGAAGGATTATAATCATTTAAATTACCTAACATAAATCTTAAGGTATTTCTAATTTTACGATATACATCAGAAGTTTGTTTTAAAATTTCATCAGAAATACGCACATCTGATAAATAATCTACACTACTTACCCAAAGACGCGCAATATCTGCACCTTTTTGTTTGACGATTTGATCAGGTACAATAACATTACCTAATGATTTACTCATCTTTTTACCTTCACCATCCATCACAAATCCATGTGAAAGTAACATTTTATATGGTGAAATTCCTCTCGTAGCAACAGAAGTTGTAATTGAAGAGTTAAACCAACCTCGGTACTGGTCACTACCTTCTAGATATAAATCAGCAGGATATGATAGTTCCGGACGTTCTTCTAATACACCACGGTGTGATGATCCAGAATCGAACCAAACGTCCATGATATCTGTTTCTTTTGTAAACACACCATTTGGACTGCTTGGATGTGTGAACCCTTCAGGTAGTAACTCTGCAGCTTCTCGCTCAAACCATACATTTGAACCATGTTCTTGGAATAAATCTGCAACATGATTAACAGTTTCCTTAGTCATAATAATATCGCCATTTTCCGCATAAAATACTGGTAATGGTACACCCCAAACACGTTGACGTGATATAACCCATTCGCCACGATCTCTTACCATGTTATAAATACGAGTTCTACCCCAATCAACCTTGAAGTGTGTATCTTCGATTGCATCTAAAATATCTTGACGTACTTTATCAATAGAGGCAAACCATTGTGGTGTTGCACGGAAAATTACAGGTTTTTTAGTACGCCAATCATGTGGGTAACTATGAGTAATAAATTCTAATTTTAATAATGAACCATTTTCTTTTAATAAATCTGTAATTTCTTTGTTCGCTTTATCGTAGAACATACCTTCAAATTGACCGGCTTCTTCTGTAAATACACCTTTATCATCTACAGGGCTAATAACAGGCAAGTTATATTTTTGACCTACTACAAAGTCGTCTTCCCCATGTCCAGGTGCCGTATGGACACACCCTGTACCAGCATCTGTTGTCACATGTAATCCATTAATCACGAGTGACACACGATCAACAAAAGGATGTTGTGTTTCGATATACTCTAAGTCACTACCTTTGAATTCTTTTTCTAATTCAATGGCATCTTCGTTCCATCCTAATGCTTCAGCAACATTAGCAACTAAGTCTTTACCGATGATATATTTGTCACCATTCACATTATATTGACCATAAATTAAATCTGGGTGTACTGTGATCGCAACATTCGATGGTAATGTCCAAGGTGTAGTAGTCCAAATAACGAATTTTGCATCTTCATCAACAATACCTTTGCTATCTTTAACATCAAATGCTACATAAATAGATGGCGAACGCTTATCTTGATATTCAATTTCTGCTTCAGCAAGTGATGATTCACTAGATGGTGACCAATAAACTGGTTTTTTACCTTTGTAAATAAGACCTTTATCAGCCATTTCACCAAATAAACGAATTTGTGCAGCTTCATATTCCGGTTTTAATGTAATATATGGATCAGCAAAATCTCCTTTAACACCAAGGCGTTTAAAATCTTTTTTTTGATTTTCTATTTGTTCTAACGCAAATGCTTCACATTTTCTTCTAAATTCAGCAATTGATAATTCTTTACGCTTAACACCTTTTTTAGTAAGCGCTTGTTCGATTGGTAACCCATGTGTATCCCAACCAGGAACATATGGTGTATAGAAACCTTGCATTGTTTTATAACGCGTAATAAAATCCTTCAAAATTTTATTTAACGCATGTCCCATATGTAAGTTACCATTTGCATATGGTGGACCATCATGTAAAATATAATGTTCGTTATCTTTATTTTTGTCTAATGCTTTTTGATAAATATCATTAGCATCCCATTCTTCTTGGATTTTTGGCTCTTTATTCGGTAATCCTCCACGCATTGGAAAATTCGTTTTCGGCATTAATAACGTATCTTTGTAGTCCATTTCCTACACTCCTTATTACAATATTCTGACTTGTTTAGTATTTAACAATAAAAAGAACTCTAAGTTCAATTAACAGGGACGATATATACCGCGTTACCACCCTGATTAACTCAACTTAGAGTTCTCTCATTGCATGTTATTCAGTTAAAACTACAGTGATATAAGAAACAAATATATATTAGGCTCACACTATCCCTAACTCGCTTGAATATATCGACTGTTTCTTACGCGTCTGCTGTTTATTGTTTATTATTCTCATTATCTGTTGAACCGCTGTTATCTGTTGCTTCTGCATCCACCTCTGCCGTACTATCTGCTTCAGCTTTTGCTTTCATCGCTTTTTCTTCTTCAGTTAATTCATTTTCATTTAAATGATTAATATTCTCTTGTGTTACTTGTTCAGAATCAAGGTCATAATTTAATAAATAATCCCAATCATCATTTTTAAGTAAATCTAACTGTGCTTCTACTAACATACGGAAACGAGATCTAAATATTTTAGATTGGCGTTTCATATCTTCTGTTTGGAAAGAAAGGCGGCGAGCTTTTTCAACTGCATCATTGACAATACGATCTGCTTCGCTTTTTGCTTTAGCAATTGTTGCCTCTGCATCTTTATTGGCTGCTGCTTTCGTCTCTTCTCCAGCTTGTTTCGCTTGAACTAATGCATCGCTCACAGATTGATGCACATCTTTATAAGATTGAATATTTGTTTCTTTATCTTCGACAACTTTTTCTAGTTGTGCTTTATCTTCTTTTAAACGTTCAATTTCATTACTGAGCTGTTCTAGATAACTTTCAACTTCAGTTGGTTCAAAACCCGTTTTCACACGAGTAAAGGATTTGTTTTTTATTTCACTTGGTGTAAAAGCCATGCGTCATTATCCTCCTTCTATCATACACTATTTTGTAATTTCATTAAATATCATAAATAAAATTTCATCTTATATGGTATCATTGCTTATTTTAGTCGTTAAAATTCGGTTGTTCTACACTTTATAAGTATAACTTATTTAAATAAAGTTTTGTAGGAAATTCGTACTTTATCTTTTTTTGTTTTTCCACCAATATCAGTAATCATTGCTCTGCCATAACCTTGAATAGATAGTAAGTCTCCTTTATCCAGTTGGAAATCTGCAGAATCAATAATCGTATGATTAACTTTAACACGTTTCTTTTCGATTAACTGTTTGCTAATAGAACGAGATTTACGAATCATTTCTTTTAGAACGACATCTAAACGTAAACCAGATACGGTTGTTTCGGATGAGTGCCAGTTCTCTACTGATTGTATCATATCTTTTATTGGTAGCGCATTTAGTTTAACTGTCGCGCCTTTAATTTTATTTAATTCCAATATAATATATGATTCTAATTGCTTTGTCAAAGTAAATTGTATGCGATTATCTACAACAATATCACCTAATTGGTCTCTTTCGATTCCCAATGACATAATTGTGCCCAAGACATGTTGGTGTTGAAGTGTGACAAATTTTTGAGGATAATCGATTTCAAAAAGAATGATTTCAAAATCTTCCACCTCAGGATGAAAGTAATCTGGTGCTATGATGGCTCTTTGTCTCTCAGCATATGGCCCACCATAAAAAGTAACTTCTAAATCTTGAAAACTACCAACTACAACATTTAATATATATTGCCCTCTAGGATCTAAAAAGGAAGTTAATACAGGTGCAAATTGGTTGTTGGCACGATAACACTTATCGATGAGTTGATCGATTAATTCATGTTCTTCTTTTCTAAAATGTTGATAAATATCGATGTGATTTCACTCCAAATATAAGTTAAAGCACCTCGCGTTTTTAACGTTAGGTGCTTAACATTTATTTAATAATTTATTCAAATATCATTTATCCTCAATACAAAACTTACACTAAATAATTTAAAATTAAATTAAAAATATTTTTTAAACCAGTTTGGAATAATACAAGTACAATTATTGCAACAATGGATGAAATATCAATCATGCCAATAGGTGGAATAATTTTACGGAATGGTTCTAAAAACGGTTCATACAATTTTGATAAAAATTGACCGAATTTATTTTCACGTGCGCCTGGAAGCCATGACATAAAGAAATATACAATCATCCCAAAGTAATAAATTTGAACCAAGAATAAAATAAATTGAAATATATTTGCTAATAAACCTATATCCATGAATGTTTACCTCTATTCACCTTGGTATTCCATATTTTCGATTTGGTCTGTTATGCTTCCTGCAACTTCAACATTATCTGGCGTACATAAGAATATGTCAGAACCTACACGTTGAATGTCTCCACCAATTGCATAAACGGTACCACTTAGAAAATCGATAATTCTTTTTGCAGATACTTTATCAATACGTTGTAAGTTCACTAAAGTTGCTCTGCGATTTTTTAATTCGTCCGCAATGTCTTGAGTATCTGAAAAGACGCGTGGTTCAAATAAACACATTTTAGAACTTTCTTGCGTAAAACCATAATTGTTTTGATCTTGATTATTCATGTTCACAACGTTCCTAGTATTATTTTTAGGTGCACTGTTATTCATTTGATACTTCCTTTCCCCGGTTGATTGTTGTAATCTTGTTGGTTGTTTTTTGGGTACGGACTGTATGCGTTGTCTTTCTGTATTGTCATTTTGTTGATTATTATAATTTGTTTGAGACTGCGCTTGTTGTCTATCTTGTTCTTCTTCAGGTGGCGCTTGTAAATCATCGTCTTCCTCTTCAACTACGAAAAAACCACTAAATAAATCTTTTAAAGCCACGGGGCTCACTCCTCTTTTCCTACAAGTTTAGTCCCAATTCTCACAAATGATGCACCTTCTTCGGCTGCTAAATGGTAATCATTACTCATTCCCATTGACAATTCTGTGCATGGTGCATAATTTAAATTGAGCGCTTTAATTTCATCTCTCTTTGCTCTTAATGATTTGAATAAATCTTTAATATACGGTTCATCATGCGTATAAGGTGCCATCGTCATAAGACCAATTATTTCTATGTTTTCATATTGCTCTAAATCCTTAATAAACGTATCTACCTCATCTAAAGCGATACCTTGTTTTGACGTTTCTCCAGAAACGTTGACTTGAACAAAACATTTCACTTTATGTTCAGCTCTTTTATTAATCTCTTTTGCTAATTTCAGACGATCTAAAGCGTGAAAATAGTCGATATCGTTAATGACCTCTTTAACTTTTCTTGTTTGTAAAGAACCGATAAAATGCATGACTACATCGTCTGGTAAAGCTGCTTTCTTTTGTTGAAAACCTTCTAAACGATTCTCACCAAAATGTCTAATACCTGCTTGATAAGCATCATTAGCTCGCTCTATTGTAACATATTTTGTCACTGCTATCACGTGCGGGACTGTTGTAATATTACCTTTTTCGCAATGTATTTTCAATTGTTCATTTATTTGCGCTAAACTTTGTTGTACATCCAATTTTTATACACCTCTTAGTTATTGACCAATATAAGCTAACATACGACCTGTATCGCCTTTCTCTACTCTATATGAAAAGAACAAATTTAAATCTTCCGATGTCGCATAATTCGTTATATAAATATTATTTTTCGGAACACCATCATACTCTAACAACATAGCATTCGCCTTTTTTAGGTCTATGCCATGACGATTGTCACCTCTTGTTTCGATATATTGATGAGCATCTATAGGTAATTGCTCAAACTTGCTTTTAATATCATCATTAATTTCATATGAATTTGCAGTTGCTGGTCCAATAACAACGCTTAAGTCGTTCCAATCAAATGGTATACATTTTAACATTTGATTGACAATTTGACCTACTGTGCCACGCCAACCTGCATGAGCTAAGCCTACAAAGTGATGTTTTTCGCTATAAAAATAAATTGGTACACAATCTGCATAACACATAGTTAATAAAATGTCATTTTCAAATGTATACATACCATCTATACCATGTAATGCATTAGAAAGACTATCAATATTAGTACCTTTATCTTTGTTTGTAATTTCAACTACCTTATTTTCATGTGTTTGAATCGGGAAAACCCATTGATTTCTCGGAAACTGAATTACAGAAGCAAGTAACGCTTGGTGCCTCGTTACATTATCTTGATCATCATTAATGTATCTAGCCATATTAAATGCATCTTTCGGGTAATGGCTGTATCCTTCTTCTCTTGTTGTTATACCCAATTTCACATTCTTTAATTGATTATCGTCATATTTTAAAATATGACGATCTTTGATAAATTTCTCTTGCATGCTATAAACCTCCAGCTATTCAACATTTATAAACTATCTAAAGACATTCGGGAGATTCTAAATAATTGAAAACTATATTTTTCTACATAATAATGTAGTTCACAACAAATGATATGCCAACTTCTAAATTCAAAAAAGTCATCAGATCTTTGGACCTGATGACATTTATATATTTTATATTGTCTAAATTATTATTAATTATTATGAAAAACTAACAGAAGAAGAAGTCCATTCGAGATTAACGTCTAGTTCTTCTAGAACGTCTTTCTTCACGATTTCTGATAAAGCTAGGAATATCATCTTCATTTGTAGTATGTGTTCTACCTTCATTTGCACTGTCTGTCGTTTGTGATGCACTAGAAGAGAATGAATCTTCTTTTGCAGTTGTACTTCCAGATGATGCACTGTTGCCAAATCCAGTATTTGAAGCTTTGCGACCTTGAGATGAAGGTTTATCTTCAAATCCAGTAGCAATGACTGTTACTACGATTTCATCTTGTAATTCTGGGTTAATCACAGTACCGAAAATCATATTAACATCTTCATCAGCTGCATCTTGAACAATGTCTGCTGCTTCTTGTGCTTCAAATAATGATAATGACTCTCCACCAGTAATGTTCATTAGCACACCTTGTGCACCTACAATAGAAGTTTCTAATAATGGAGAAGAAATAGCTTTTTTAGCAGCTTCTACAGCACGGTTTTCACCAGAAGATACACCGATACCCATTAATGCAGAACCTTGGTTAGACATAATTGTTTTAACGTCTGCAAAGTCAAGGTTAACTTCACCTGAAACAGCGATTAAGTCTGAAATACCTTGAACACCTTGACGTAATACATTGTCTGCTTCTTTAAATGCTTCCATCATTGGTGTTGACTTATCAACAATATCTAATAAACGGTCGTTAGGGATGACGATTAATGTATCAACAGCAGCTTTCATTGATTCTACACCAGCAGCTGCTTGTGTTTGACGCTTACGGCCTTCAAACCCGAATGGACGTGTAACAACACCAACTGTTAACGCTCCCATTTCTTTTGCAATTTTTGCTACAACTGGAGCAGCACCTGTACCAGTACCGCCGCCCATTCCTGCTGTTACGAATACCATATCAGCACCTTGGATTGCATCTTCAATTTGCTCACGAGATTCTTCGGCAGCTTTTTTACCAATTTCAGGGTTTGCACCAGCGCCTAAACCACGTGTTAATTTTTCACCAATTTGGATTTTAGACTCAGCTTTAGATAAGTTTAAAGCTTGTCCATCCGTATTGATTGAAATAAATTCAACATTATTCATACCATGATCAATCATTCGGTTAACAGCGTTATTTCCGCCGCCCCCTACACCGATGACTTTTAACGTCGCTAAATGATTAAATCCTTGTTCAAATTCTAACATTTAAATTTCCTCCTAGTTTTAGTGGCCAATCAATCGAATAGAGATTTCATAAGTTTCTTGAACTTACTTTCTTCTTTGTCTTGAGGTTTACTTTCTTCTTCTTGTTCTATGTTGTCTTCATGTTCGTATGCCTCAGACGCTTCTGGTTCTTCTATATCAGAAGTTGATGTATGTGGCTCTTCTTGTTTGTTTGATTTCTTTTTGAACCAATCAAATCCGCTTGACTTCGTACTATTTTCTCGATCATTTGATTCTATGACTTCTTCTTCAAATTCTTCACTGTCATGATTATTTATTGTAACATAATCTAGTAATTCGTCGAAAGTAATGCTACTAGAAATCGTTGAAATCGCTGAAGAAAACTCTGGTTTTCTTATACCCATTTGGGATGGCGTATGAATTCTTACTTTTTCACTTACCATGTCTTGCAGCAATTCTTTAACGCCTAGTAAATTGGCCGAACCACCTGTTACAACGAAACCACCATTTACTTTTGTAAGACCTAACTCTTGTAATACATCAAACACATTAAAGAATATATCTTCCACACGTGCTTCTATCACATCTGCCAAATCTTTTTGAGTAAATTGTGCTTCTTCTTCGCTATTTATTTGATCAATAGTAAACACATCATGATCCGACGCTGAATCAAAGAAAGCGTGACCATATTGATGTTTGATTTTTTCAGCCGTTTCATAAGAAGTATTTAAACCTTTTGCAATATCTTCCGTTATATCTCTACCAGCCATTTCTATAGCATCAGCATCTACAAGCTCTCCTCTTTCGTAAAATGCCAATTGTGTTATATCCTCACCAATGTCAATAATGCATGCGCCAAGTTCTTTCTCAGTTGCCGAAAGTACTGAGCCATAGTTATATGCATCAGAGTATACATCTAATACATCTACACCACAAGATTCTACACATTTAATCATGTTTATTAAAATTGATTTTTGAATCGCAATAACACCAGCTTCAACTTTCAAACTATGTCTTGCAATGAGTTCTTTAGGATCTGACACTTCATTATCGCCATCCACAACAAATTTAATTGGGAAAGCGTTTATTATTTCTGTTTCGGGTACATCATTTTTTTCACGAATACCTTCAAGTACACGCTCAATGTGTGTACCATCTAGTTCAGTATCTTCATAAAATTCAATTTCATTTGACTCATCAAATACCTCAGTTCCGATAATTGGAAGTTTTAAAAATACTTCTTTAACATCGACGCCTGATGCAATAGAGGCTTTTTTGATTGTATCTTTAACCGCTTGTTTTGCGATGTCGAAATCATCAATAAGACCATTTTTTATACCACTTGTGTAGGTCTGTCCTGTACCTATCACATTTATTCCATTGTGAAATTTTTCGCCCACTATCGCTTTAACACTTGACGAACCGATATCTATACTTACATAATAATGCTCTTCCATAGATAGGCACCTCCTGACAATAACTTATTCATGTTCACACTATTAACAGTTTACAATACGTTTTGACGCTTGTGAACTATAAACACATGTATTTGTCTAAATTTTTTAATTATTTTTGTCTGATTCTTTATTTATCTTATTTAAGGCACTTTGTAACTCGTCTTTCGCCTTATCTTCTTCTGTGTTTCCTTTGTCAACATTTTGATCACTTGTTGATTTAGTAGTACTTCCACCACTATAAGGAATAAAAGAAGCACCAACAGACAAATCAATGTAGCCTGATTTTTTTAAGCTTCCTGATTCATCACGTTCTAACGACTGTGACATTTGAGGATAATACTTCATTTTATTTGCAATAGTATTCAAATTACCCACAATTTGAATCTCATCTGTCGTATATAACTTGATTTGGTTTTGTAAATTTTCTTGCGGGTCATATTGCACTTCGGCGATCATGCTACGCACTTTTGTAGGCATTTTTGCTAATTCTTGTATTATTTTTTCTTTTTTCTCTTTTTTGAATCCTTCAAGGACGGGACCGTCATTTGTTACATTACTTTCTTCATAATTTTCTAATTCTGTTCCATCTTCAAGAATCGGTACATAATGATCTTTCTTTTTAACTAAACCAACGATTTGGCTTTCTGTCACTTTAACCTTCACCTTATTCGGCAATACTTTAGTTACTTCTGCATGCTTTATTAATTTATTCTTTTTTAAATTATTAACAGCTGATGAAGTACTATAGGTATACATTCTAGAGTCATCTTTTACATCTATCGCTTTTTTTATAGAAGCTTTAGATACATTGTCATTACCTTCAATTGTCACCGAGTTGATTTTACTCAATGGCGTGAACATATAAATAAGAATCAGTAAAATAATAAATAGCAAAATACCGAAGATTGCGTATTGGATTTGTTTTTGTTTTTTACGTCGTTTTGCACGTTTCTCTTTTAAATATTCAGAATCAAATTCACTAACTTTATCTGACATTTATTTCACAACCTTTAAAGTGAAGGTAAGTGCGCTTGGAAGCTCTTAATAAACTTATTTCCGCGCTCTTCAAATGTATTGTATTGATCCCAACTTGCACAAGCTGGTGATAATAATACAACGTCATTAGGCTCAATAACTGATTGTACTTTATCGACTGCGTCTTCTACATCTGTGGCCTTTATTACATATTTACCTTGATTCTCACCTAATTTCACAAATTTTTCTTGCGTCTCACCAAAGGTCACCATCACTCTGACGTTATTCATATATGGAATCAATTCATCAAATCCATTGCCTCTGTCTAAACCACCACACAACCAAATAATGGGTTGCTCAAATGAATTTAGAGCAAACTGTGTCGCTAAAGTATTGGTAGCCTTAGAATCATTATAATATTTATTGGTTTTGTTTGAACCTACATATTGAAGTCTATGCTCTATACCAGAAAAAGTTGTCAAACTATCTATTATGGCTCTTACTGAAACCCCTGCTAATAGTGCCGCTAACACAGCTGCGAGTATATTTTCTAAATTGTGTTCACCAGGTAATACTAAGTCATCTTTATGAATAAGTCGGAAACCTTTAAATGTAATATAACCATCTTTTACGTATATACCATCAACCTCTTGTTGTGTAGAAAAGTAATACACTTTTGCTTTTAAGGATTCTGATTCAATCAGGTGACGTTGATGATAATTACATATTAAATAATCCTCTTCAGTTTGATTTTTATATATTTGTTTTTTTGCATTTTGATAATTCTCTAAATTCTCATGATAATCCAAATGTGCAGAATAAATATTTGTAATAATCGATATATGTGGCTTATATTGATCGATACCTAGTAATTGAAATGAAGAGAGTTCAGTTATAAGGTAATCCTCTTCTTCTACTTCTTGTGCCACTTTTGAAGCTACATAACCTATATTGCCAGATAATTTACCAGTAATTCTACTTTTTTTAAACATATCACCTATTAAAGAAGTGACCGTTGTTTTTCCATTTGTTCCAGTCACGCCAATAATGGGCGCTTTGGAAACTAAATAACTTAGTTCTACTTCAGTAAGTATGTGTAATCCTCGACGTTCCGCTTCTTGAATTAACGGAACCGTGTATGGAATACCTGGATTTTTAAAAATGAGGGGTTCATTATCAAGTAAGGAAAATGGATGCGCTCCACCAACAACTTTGACACCCATATTTTCTAAATCGATTGCATGTGCATCTTGGCTTAAATCTTTGCCATCGTTAACAACGACATTTGCACCAAGTTTTTGTAACAATTTCGCAGCTTCATACCCACTTTTTGCTAATCCTATTACTAATACATTTTTATTTTCTAAACCTGTATATTTCAGCAATTTAATTCACTCCAATCCATAAGCCAATAAGACCTGAAATAATACCAACTGTCCAAAATACAGTAACAACTTTTCTTTCATTCCAACCTACTAGCTCAAAGTGGTGATGTAGTGGTGACATTTTGAAAACTCTTTTTCCTGTAAGCTTATATGATGTGACTTGAATCATAACTGATAATGTTTCAGCTACAAATACAAAACCGATAAAAATAAGTGACAATTCTTGATTTAGCATAATTGAAATTGTAGCAAAAATACCGCCTAGAGCTAAACTACCTGTATCTCCCATAAATACCTTAGCGGGATTTAAATTAAAAGGTAAGAATCCAAGTAATGCGAAAATCATGATAATACAAAACAAGCCAATAGAATTTGCACCTTGGATATATGCCATAAGCGCATACATAATAAATCCAATAATAGAAAGCCCAGTAGAAAGTCCATCTAATCCATCTGTTAAATTGACCGCATTAGAAAAACCAACCTGCCAAAATACAATGAAAATTACATATGCAATTGATAATGGTACTTCTAAACCTGTAAATGGAATATGAATTCCCGTTGAAAAGTCTGTTAGATTAAACACTTGGCTTAATATGAAGAAAACAACTGCAATAGCGATTTGAGCAAGGAATTTTTGTTTACTCGTTAATCCTTGATTGTTCTTTTTAACAACAATGATATAGTCATCAATAAAACCAATTAATCCAAAACCAATCGTCACAAACAACAACAATATAATCGGATTTGCATTATCCATAAAAATAATAGCTAATATTGATGTGACAATGATACTAAGTAGGAAAGTTAATCCTCCCATCGTCGGTGTACCTGTTTTTTTCATATGGCTTTGAGGGCCTTCTTCTCTTATACTTTGTCCAAATTTCATTCGCTTTAGTGTTGGTATCAATACAGGGACTAATATAAATGTTATTAGTAGTGCAATGATCGCTAGTAAATAAACCATATTATGCTCCTTTAATATTAAATTGGATTGATGTCGTTAATGCTAAGTGCAACTTATAAATCATATGTAACGAGGCAGTAAGTATGTTTCAAATTTCAAAATTATATTTTGTATTCAACATTTAAATTACTACCTCGCATCAATTTTCAAATGATACATTTTAACATGTTTTACCAGTGACGTCAGAAATACAATAAATTTTTATTCACTTTGTTTATCACTGTTTGAATCTGAGTTATTATCATCTTTTTTATTAGAATCATCTTTGGACGATTCTTTTTCTTTGGATGATGTCGTCGAAGACTCACCATTAACCGCTTCTGCAGATAACGTCACTTCTACTTTATCTTTTTTATCAACTTTTTGTCCTTTACTAACAGATTGATTAGAAACGAAGCCACTTCCTTTTGTAGTTACTTTTGTTTGCGTCAAGGTTTCAAAAGCAATCACTTCTTCTTTTGTCCAACCTGTCATGTCTGGCATAGTTATATCCCCATCTGTCAGTAATAATACCTTACTATTCGGTAGCACTTCTTTATCTGGTGATACTGATTGTTTAACAACTTTATCTCCACTTCCTATGACAATTGGTTCGAGAGACTTACCATTCACCTTATCTTGTGCTTTTTGCGTTTCCTGACCTTGAACATCTGGCACTTTACTATACTTCACATCAGATTTATCTTTAGAGTTTTTATCTCCTACGTTTAAGTATTTCAATGTGTTTTCCATAATAGGTTTAAACGCTTTACTTACACCCATTTCATAAGCTTCTTGGTCATTTTTTTGTGCTAAACTCATACCAGCATACACTATTACTTCTGGATCATCTTTAGGTGCATCACCAATAAAACTTACAAAGTATGGATTTTCCCCTTGAACATAACCACCATTATCAGAGTCAGCAACTTGTGCTGTACCTGTTTTACCTGCTACGTCATAACCATCAATTTGATAGTTTTTAGCATGACTATCTTCACTGTTTACAACTTTGTCTAATTCAGTACGCACTTTCTTAGCAGTGTCTTTCGTAATTGGTTTTCCTGCAAACTCTTTTTTACCCTTATAAAAAGTATCATCAGTAACAGGATTGCTCACGCTATCTACAAACCATGGTTGCAGCATTTTACCTTCATTATTAAAAGCGGATTGCGCTCTTAACATTTGAACTGGTGTTACAGTTGTAGATTGACCAAATGAGGATGTTTTTTGCTGTGCTTCATTATCCCAAGCTATACCGCCCGTAGATTCACCATCAAACATACTCTTAGTAGATTTACCAAAACCAAATTTTTCATACCATTCTTTCATCTTATCTGAGCCAACTAAATCTTGTAAGTGCATCATTAAAGTGTTTGAAGAATACGTGAAACCAGTAGACATTGAGATTTTTCCCCAACCTACTTTATTCCAGTCAGATATTTTAGAGCCCATTACTTCTCTAGGTTCAGCAGTATATTTTTTATCAGGTTTAAATTTGCCTTCTTGAATTGCTGCCGCTAGACCATAAGATTTAAAAGTTGACCCTGGTTCATATGTGTTTTGATATAAATCATTTGCCCATTTTTTCCCAAAATCTTTACCAGTTTCTGGATTAAAAGTTGGTCTTTGACTAAATGCCAAGATTTCTCCTGTTTTCGCATCCATCACTACGGCAAACAAATCTTTTGGCTTATAATGTTCAACCATGCCATCTAACGCTTCTTCAACGAAAACCTGTATATTTGAATCAAGTGTTAAATGTACGTCATCTCCACGTTTAGGCACTTTTTCTTTTTTAGTGTTTGGTGCAATATACCCCCAAATATCATGAATATACGATAAAGCACCTTTTTGTCCTGAAAGATAGCTATCAAATATTTTTTCAACACCTAAAGCACCTTTTAATTCTCCACTATCTGGATCTTTTTGAGCTATACCTATCAAGTGAGATGCAAAGTTTCCATTAGGATAAAATCTTTCAGTTTCTGGATATAACGTCACACCAGGAAGTTTCATTTTTTCAATTTTTTCTTTCTCTTGATACGTTAAATCTGTGCCTTTTTGACCAAATTCAACTTGAAAGGCTTTTTTATTATCTAGTTTTTTCTCAATTTCTTTTGCTGACATATCAATCACTGTCGCAAGTTTTTTTGCAGTTTCTTTTTTGTCTTTTACATGCTTAGGTTTATCGCTGCCTTCGCTTGCTTTTTTATCAACAACTGCCACAACTTTATACCGTTCCACATCTTCCGCTAACACTTTGCCATTTCTGTCATAAATCTTACCTCGTTCTGGTTGCTGCTGACTATTTACTAAGTATTTTTCGTTCGCTTTCATAATTAAATCTTCACCAGAAGAGTGTCCTGTCAACATAATATATGAGTATCTTAAAACCAACGTAAAAAAGAGCAGTCCAAATCCAAGAATGAGTAGGACTGCCCCTATTTTACTTTTTTTAATTGAAAACTTCGGTTTTTTTAATTTAATTCTTCGCTTCGCCATTATTACGCACTACCTTTACATTATCGTTCTTAAGGCTCATTCCATCTTTTTTGGCCTTATCGTAAATGCGTTCATATGAGGAGTTCTTTTTAATTTCAGATTTTATTGCGCTGTTTTCACTAGATTGTTTTTCAATTTTTGTATCTAAATCTGCAATTTTTTCTCGAGTTTCATACGCATCCATTTTTAAAGATAGCATATAAATACTTATTAAAGCAATCACTGTTATAAGTCCTATGTATAACATCTTTTCAAACTTAGTTAGCTTGACAATTACTTTACGCTTAACTGTCTGGGGTTGACTCTGGGGATGAGGCGACGGTTGCGTTTGTGGTATTTGTTGTTCTGCTCCACTATACGGTTGGTATATCTTCTCTACTGCCACTCAAAAATCACTCCTTATTTTAGTATTTCAGCTATACGTAACTTGGCACTACGCGCTCGATTATTTTTTTCTAAATCTTCATCTGTAGCAATAATTGGTTTTCGATTAACTCTTTTCAATTTTGGTGTATAAGCTTCTGGAATAACTGGTAAGCCTCTTGGCACTTCGGGGCCTTTTTCATATTCTTGGAACATTTGTTTACAAAGGCGATCTTCTAACGAGTGGAACGTAATCACAGATATTCTTCCGTTCACTTTCACAAGCTCGATTGCTTGTTCTAATGAATTTTCAAATGCAGACAATTCATCATTAACTGCAATTCTAATTGCTTGGAAAATCCTTTTAGCAGGATGCCCGCCTTTTCGTCTTGCCTTAGCAGGTATTCCTTCTTTAATAACATCCACCAGTTCTAAAGTTGTTTCAATTGGCTTTTGTGCTCTATTTTGTTCTATTCGTCTAGCAATTTGTTTCGAAAATTTTTCTTCGCCATAACGATGAAAAATTCTCACTAATTTTTCAAATGACCAATCATTAACTACTTCATACGCTGATAATGATTGGGTTTGATCCATACGCATATCTAATTTCGCATCATTATGATAACTAAAACCTCTTTCAGGTACGTCTAATTGGGGGCTAGACACACCCAAGTCATAATAAATGCCATCTACTTTTTCAATATTTAAATCATCTAAAATTTCAGTTAATTTTCTAAAGTTGCTATGGACGAAGGTAACTTTATGTATATGGTCTTTCAATACTTCTTTTGCATTTTCAAGTGCTGTTGTATCTTGATCAATTGCAATAAGTCTACCTTCGTCTCCAATTTGATTTAATAAATAGAGGGCATGGCCTGCTCCACCTAATGTACAGTCGACATATATGCCATCTTCTTTAATATCTAAATAATCTATAGTTTCTTTTAGCATAACGCTGACATGATGAAACAATTTAACGCCTCCATTTAAAAATCAAAGTCAATTAAGTCTTCGGCAATATCTTCAAAACTATCTTCTGATTCATCATAAAAATCATTCCAAGTTTCTCTATCCCAAATTTCAATACGGTTTGAGACACCTATTACCGTACATTCCTTACTCAAATTGGCATATTTCCTCAAATTTTGAGGAATATTTATACGCCCTTGCTTATCTAATTCCACTTCAACAGCACCTGAAAAGAACATACGCATGAATTTACGCGCATCTTTTTTTGTCATTGGTAAGGTTTTCATTTTCTCTTCAATTACTTGCCATTCTTCTAAAGTGTAACCAAATAAGCATTTATCAAGGCCACGGGTAATTATAAAACGCTCATTTAGGTCATAACGAAATTTGGACGGAACAATCATACGTCCCTTAGTATCCAATTGATGCTCGTATTCACCCATGAACATTTATAATCACCTCACCTTCTTATATATATAATTTACCACATCTCACCACTATCCTCCACTAATTATACAAATTTCACCAAAATTTCTTGAAACATAGAAAAAAACACCCGATTCATCTTTTAAATGAACCGGGTGCTTCCCTTGATACTCTAAGTTTTTATCAATATATGATCAAATGTGTATGAAAGTGGTGGATAAGTGGAGGGACTAAACACATCTATCCCAAAATCATTCATAATTTGAAGTGGATTCCAAATTCTTTCTTGTAATCCACCCATTGGATGGAGTGTTTGACTTATGAGCTCAAAATGTTTCATGCTAATGTCATTTTCTCTTTCAACATTCAATAAATACCGTTTTATTAAATAATCAAATTGCTTTTGGTGAATTTCGTTATTTTTGTTCAACAATACCTTATTATCATGATTGTCTTTAACTTCTGCCTGAAGAGATTGAAACAAATCATTTTGCTGTTCTTTTAAAGCTTCAATCTGTTCTATAAAAGATTGCGAAGCTTTAGATCTAATAAACTTTGTTTTATCTGCTTCAATTCCTTTTTCAATGATATTATTACAATTCAATCGATATTGTGCTACTAATTTTTCTATTCTGGTATTTAAATACGTAATCCTTAATCGTGGTAAAACGATAGGCATATCTACTTGTAATGTTCGAAAAACTTCACTTAATTCTGTCCAATATTTAATTTCACTAGGGCCGCCTATGAATGCTACTGTATTAAATAGCCATTCTTCCATTACTGGTCTCGTAACGACATTATTAGAAAATTTTTCTGGGTCTGTTTCTACCATATTAAGAAGTTCTTGTTCCGAAAACGATTTCTCTGATTTATTTAAATAGAAACTTCCATTTTCAAAAGTTAATAGTTGTCTTACACCACCATCATCCATAAACAAATGTACATTCGTCTCTGTCTGTATCATTTGATCTAAACCGTCAGTGATAGTTTGAGCCTGTGTTTGCCTAAAGGCATCGTCAACTAAATTATGATTTTTAATAATGTCCTTGAACATTGGCTTTTCTAAACGACGCAATGCTTTATCATTTGCATCTATCAGTAATAATCCGTAATGTTTGAAAACTTCGTGTAATAACGCTTTAAACATGTCAGTCCAACCATCATAGTTATCGATAATCTTTCTACACATGTTTAGTAGTTTTGGAGAAGCCTCAGTTTCTTTTAATTCTTTGAAAAATTGATTTAATGCTTTATGTAACGCTTCTTTATCTGGCGTATACTTTGAAACACTAGATTCTGGAGGCGTCATAGTACTATATTTTATTTTTTGTAACGTTGCCGTATGTTCATTAAAAACATAAGTATGATTTACTTCATCAAAATCATGATCTTCACCTGCAATCCAAAAAACAGGAACAACATGTGTATCGTAATCTTTCGATAGTTTTTCACTTAATGTAATAATCGAAAATATTTTATGAAACGTATATAAAGGTCCACCAAACAAACCAGCTTGTTGACCACCGATTACAACTTTCGCACCTTTACTAAGTGCTTTTAAATTTTTATTTTGTTGATAATCTAATGTTAAATCATCCATATATGCTTCAATGATTTTGGCTAGAGACGCTTCTCTTCCGTTATTTTCTGAAAGTAGTCTTTTTTTATAATTTTGTTCATCCATTGCATCAAGATGATAATACTTAGCTAAAGTTGAATCACTATTTTTAATATTCGCTATAAATTGATCTTTTTCATTAAGTTTCGTTGTCATACAATCCATTCGTAATTCTCCTTACGTTACTCTATTCCTATTTAGTATAAAGTTTATATTCAACATTGACAATTTTACGGCTTATAAATTTATTAGAAATTATACTTACTCTCTTTCAACATTGTAATCCAATGCTTATACATACGATCAGTACCTTTAAATATATTAAAACAAAGCACAAATTAATATTGATTTTACATAAAATGTTTTAAGCATTCATTTTTGTGAAATATCCAATAAAATAAGGTATAATAGTTAGTAATAAAGCAAAGGGGGAAGCTAAAGTGAGTAATGTTAAACGACTAGATATTAATTACAAAACAGATGAATTATTTGAAGATTTTAGGAACTTCGGAAATGAAGATTTATATTTAGTAGATGAATTACGCGGTGAAATGATAGACGCTAGTTCGGACTCACCATTTTATGGCATATATGTCGGTGATAGGTTAGGTGCTCGTATGGCTTTATACCGTAAAGGAGAAGTTGAAGAAGTATACTTCTCAGATTTTGATGATTATAATATTTTATGGAAATTAGAAGTTTTACGTGATTTCCAAGGTCGTGGTTACGGCGAAGCACTGCTAGATTTTGCTAAGGAACAAGGTCAACCTATTAAAGTCATTGCTCGTAATCAATCAAAAAATTTCTTCATTAAACATGGATTTAAAGATATCGAACAACAAAATAAAGACGGTCACGATATACTTATTTGGACACCATGATTTTCCTGTCCAATGCCACTAAAAAATGATACACGCATTTTTAATATATAGTATATGTTTTTTAATAAAATAAACTTTTTCATTTCTTAAATTATCATTAACATAATATGAAGCGTGAATTACAATCAATTTTTCTGATTATAATTCACGCTTCTTTTATTTTGCTATATCTAACAATTGATCAAGCGATTCGATAGTATAATCTGGATTAATTTCTGTATCATTTATTTTATTTCTTGGATTAAACCAACATGTTTTTATTGCCGCATTTTTTCCACCTAAAATATCTGATGTTATTGAATCGCCAACAATCATTGCATGAGCTCTTTTGTCATGACCGATTTTATTAAAAACAAAATCAAAAAATTCTGGCATAGGTTTTTGATATCCAGTTTGTTCAGATACAAACACACCTTTAAACCAATCTCCCATTTCTGTTTTTGCTATACGTCTTTGTTGTGTTTCTAAAACTCCATTGGTAACAATATATAGATCGTGAGTGTTTTTGAGCATACCCAATGTTTCCACCGTATTCATAAAATACTTTATTGGGGCATTTGCGAGTTCATCCCGAAAGATTACATCCGCTTCTTGCCCATTCACATTGATTTGATGTAAATCAAAATACACTTCAAACCTTTTACTTAACACTTCAGTTTTTGTTAATTGATTTTGTTGAAACGCTTCCCAATGTGCTTGATTTACAGTTATAAATTGATTTAAATCATTTTGATCTGTCTCTAAATTATATTTTTTTGTAAGTTGATGAAATGCATATGCTTCAGCATCATGAAAATCTACAATTGTATCGTCAAAATCGATAAGCAAACATCTTTTATTCATAGTATTTTCTAACCCCTTAATGAATTCACTTAATAAAGTCAATTAATTATGTCATCGTTAATGTATAAACATAGTCGAATTTTATTTCATCATACCATATTTCAAATATTAGCAAACAAAAAAGGCCAAGGTTATTACCTTGGCCAGTCCGTCATAGAAATTCAAATTAAAATCCGAATAATTTACTTGCTAAACCTACACCATTTTCTACGATATCTACAATACTAGTACCTAATTTAGCACCGTCTCCTGCTATGCCAG
>NZ_KV826609.1:0-105374 GCF_001835975.1 Staphylococcus sp. HMSC034G07 | reverse complement strand
TGCATTAAATAAACCTTCCATTATAAACACTCCTCATTACATTATTTAGAATAAATAATCTGCTATTTTTTAAAATCCGAAAAGTTTTCCTAGTAAACCTGCACCACTTGAAACGATATCTACAATACTTGTACCTAATTCTGAACCGTTACCTGATTTTGCTGCTTCTACTGTGTTTGCAATTGCTTCTGCTAATTTAGTCATAATTTATTTCTCCTTTATTATTTATATATTTATATTAGAATCCAAATAATTTACTTGCTAAACCTACTCCGTTTTCTACGATACTTACGATACTTGTACCTAATTTAGCACCGTCTCCTGCTATGCCAGCTTGTACTGTATCTTTAATTGCATTAAATAAACCTTCCATTATAAACACTCCTTATTATAAGATAAATGCTTATGACTGCTTTTTATGTTTTAAACGATACTGTTAATTTGTTATTTAATTAAGTATCGTTTGTTATCTATAACTATAAGACATTTGCATATAAATTTGTGTTTTATTTCATACTTCGTTAAATAGTAGTAAAAACTGTAGCAAAAGATACATTGGTTTACAGTTTTGAATGCCCAACTGTATTTTACGCAATTCCATGTCATACAATTTACAAAATAGAATTTATTTATAAAATTTATATATAAATAAAATTAACAAATGCTTTAACGATGATTATATTTGTTGTGGTATTTCTCAATATTTTTATCTGACAGTTTATACATGCATTTATTGATTCGATACAAACATCAAAAAAGCGCCACTTCAAATTGAAGTAGCGCAAACGCAAATAATCATTAAATTATATTACCTTATAGTTATATATTCAATACCACTTAGCATTAGCCTAAAACATATTTATTGTCTTAATCGTCTATATACAATTTAAGCAACTAATAAATTTAAATGATTACAACAATATATAATAATAATTGTTATGCCATAACTATATGATCAAAGCCGCGTTTAAATTTACTAGCTAAAGCATTACTTTCTGACAAAACTTTCATATATTTTGAGTATAATTTACTTGATTCAATAACAAATTTCATAAGTAACCCTATTTTGCAATTAGCAGTTTAACTTTATTAAGCCATAAATTAACAGTATATGTTGTTCACTGCGCATGTAAAAAAACAAAAAAAGACCGCTAATATATTAGCGATCTAGTCAGTAAACACATAATTTATTATGTATTTTACGTTATTAGCGTCCTGGGAGATGTTTATACACATTTACTTGATGAACATAAAAAAGAGCAGGGCCAACGTGTCAGAGAAATATTCCCTTGACACATATTTGACACCTGCAGGCTTGAAACGTTGTCATAACAACGGGTTATAGCGTCCTGGGAGGGATTCGAACCCCCGACCGATGGCTTAGAAGGCCATTGCTCTATCCAGCTGAGCTACCAGGACATTATCTTTTGAACACAAGAATAATTATATCTAATTTACACTGATAAAGCAATACTCTATCCCTTAAAAATAAATATGATTTTTCACTATTGTAAACTTTTTATCATAATATTGCTAATTTATTTAAATTCTTTAAATAGTACAATCCATTAACGTGAGCACTATTTTTACAACACTGAAATGTAAAATGTTTCTTACATTCAACGCTTTACAGTAATACGAAGATGAACCTACGATTCAATCATTTCTAGACGTAGATTCACCCCACTTATTTAGAGTACAAAATTTTCACTACTGATGATTTCATGATTTCGATTACGGAAATTTAAAGTTGCTTCTAATCTCGTATCATCAATAAGCAATTCAACATATGTTTCTTCAATATTACTTCTCGACTGTGAAATACTACCTGGATTTATGACATGCACACCATTTATTGTTTCATGTTTAGCAACATGTGTATGACCATAAAAAGCAAATTTACAGTCTGCTGCTTTTGCTTGTTCCGCTAAAGGCATTCTTGTACGATTCACTTGATATAAATGACCGTGAGTTAAAAATGCCTTAATACCATTTATATCGATTGTTTGCTCATTTGGAAACTCAGGATAAAAATCAGTATTCCCTTTCACTCTATAAAAGTAACTGAGTTCACTATCATCATAAGCGAATTCAGAGTCACCTAAGTGAATGGCAGCATCTATATCCTCATGCTGATTTATAATATCAAATAGCACACCTTGTTCAGTATGATTGTCACTAACTATAATCCATTTCGACATTATTGATCACCTTCTAGATATTCTTGTAGCTGTTCTATTGCTTTACCTCTATGACTAATTTGTCCTTTTTCTTCTGCAGTTAGCTGAGCCATTGTTTTATTTTTGTCTTCTACAAAAAAGATAGGATCATATCCAAAGCCATGTTCACCAATTTTATTTAGTGTGATTTCTCCTTGTACAGTTCCTTTAAATTGTACTGTATCTTCACCCGGTGCGCTCATGCTAATAACACAAACAAATTGTGCACTACGGTCTGTTTCATCACCTAACTGAGTTAGGAGTTTTTCAATATTTGCATTATCATCTTTTGTTTCTCCAGCATAACGCGCTGAATATATACCTGGCTCTCCATTTAAAGCAAAAACTTCCAATCCACTATCATCAGCAATAACACGCTTATTTAATGCTTCTGCAGCTGCTTCAGATTTTAGTCTTGCATTTTCTTCAAACGTGTCACCTATTTCCTCAACGTCAAAATCTTCGATGAGTTCTGAAATGCCTATAACATTATAATCAGGGAAAATAACTCTAAAATCATTTATTTTCCCTTTATTATTTGATGCAATAACAATATCTTCCATTTTTTACGCCTCACTTTAAACTTCTATTTTTTCAACTGTTGCTTTCATATTTAACCATTCTTCAATAATACGTTCGATATGTTCTGTTTCTCCTGTCGCAAAAAATTTATGTGCGGGCTGTTTCTTATAACCTGCGTGTTCATTACTGAATGTTAATAATGCACTCACTTCTCTGGCTGTTTCTAGTCCAGATGAAATAACTACTTTTTCTCCGTGAAAATAATCATTAATCGGCTGATAAAGTAAAGGATAATGTGTACATCCTAAAATAACTGTATCTGCTTTGCTATTTCTCCACTGTTTTAACGTTTGATGTATAACGATACTCGTAATCGTTGGATCCTTGTATCTCATTTGTTCTACGAGAGGCACAAAGCCTGGGCATGCCACACCAGATACTTCTACATTTGGATTTATTTGTTTAATGTGATGTCGATATGCCTCTGATTTAATCGTACCTTCTGTACCTAATATTAAAACATTCTGATTTTTTGTTGTCATAATCGCTGTTCTAGCACCTGGTTCAATAACGCCAATAACAGGTATTGCCAATAAGTTTTGTAAATGTTTTAATGCCACTGCCGTTGCAGTATTACATGCAATCACTAACATCTTGATATCAAACGTCATGAGTTTTTCAGCTAATTCTGTAGTAAATTGTCTTACCTCAGAAGCTTCTCTTGGTCCATATGGACAGCGTTTTATATCTCCTAAATAATAAATGGTTTCATTTGGTAATTGGCGCATGATTTCTTTAGCAACTGTTAAACCTCCAACGCCAGAGTCAATAACTCCAATTGGTTTCTCCATATCTTGTTCATCCTTATATATTTACTTGTCTTTTATTGTAGCATAGCTGCGTTTTCAAAATCATTTTCCAAGACCTAAAATACAAAATAGCAGACAATTCAAATGTTATACTTATCAATAGGTTAGCATCATTGATTCATAGAGTCACATCAGTGCTTCGCTATTTAACAAAATTCACAATATTACTAATGGAAAATTTTTATATAATCAGATTATCTATATATTAATATTTTAATACACTAATAACTTAAATTTTTTATTATATTATATATACTTTTTTAAAGCTTAATCACTGTATTAAATTTGTATCTATAAAATATTTCATAAAAAAATGCCAACAAAGTTTAAACTTTGTTGGCATTTTCATTATATATTAGTTTACTTGGTGGTCTGAACCAAAGAATGATTTGAACATATGGAAAGAAGTTTCACGGTTTAATGCAGCAATTGATGTCGTTAAAGGAATGCCTTTCGGACATGCGTTAACACAGTTTTGTGAGTTACCACACTCTTGTAACCCACCTGCACCCATCAATGCATTTAAACGTTCATCTTTAGTCATTGAACCTGTTGGGTGTAAGTTAAACAATCTAACTTGTGAAATAGCCTGCGCACCAACAAAATCGTTGTTTCTTGTAACGTTTGGACAAACTTCTAAACATACACCACACGTCATACATTTAGATAATTCATATGCAGTTTGACGTTTTTTCTCTGGCATACGAGGACCTGGTCCAAGGTCATACGTACCGTCAATCGGTACCCATGCTTTCATACGTTTCAAATTATCAAACATTCTACTACGATCAACTTGTAAGTCACGAATAACTGGGAATGTACTCATTGGTTCTAACTTTATTGGTTGTTCCAATTGATCAACAATTGCTGTACAAGATTGTCTTGCTTTACCATTGATAACCATAGAACAAGCACCACAAACCTCTTCTAAACAGTTCATATCCCAAATAACAGGTGTTGTTTTCTCACCTTTACTATTGACTGGATTACGTCTAATTTCCATTAAACAAGCAATAACATTTAAATTCTCTTTGTAAGGAATTTCAAATTCTTCTTCATAAGGATTAGACTCTGCATCATCTTGTCGTTTAATGATGAGCTTAATTGTATTTTGATTTTGTTGTTGGCTTTGTTGTTCGTCTTGCGCTTGAGTTTCATTTACTTCTTTAGTATCTGCCATTTTATTTACCTCCTTTAGAACTACTTGAATAGTCACGTTTACGAGGTGGGATTAAACTTACATCTACTGGCTCGTATGTAAATTTAGGCGCTTCTGTTTTTCCTTGATATGATGCTAAAGTCGTTTTTAACCATTCTTCGTCGTTTCTTTCAGGGAATTCAGGTTTATAATGTGCCCCACGAGACTCATTTCGGTTATATGCACCGATTGTAATTACACGTGCTAATACTAACATATTCCATAACTGACGCGTAAAGAATACCGCTTGGTTACTCCAAGTTTGAGTATCTTCAATATCAATATTTTGGTAACGTTCCATCAATTCTACGATTTTCTTGTCTGTTTCCAATAATGCTTTATTATCACGTACAACAGTAACGTTTGCTGTCATGACTTCACCAAGTTCTCTATGAAGTTTATACGCATTTTCTGTACCGTTCATTTTCAATAAATTATCGAATTTATCTTGTTCTTCTTTAACACGTTTTTCATAAATACTATCATCTAAATCAGTATATGATTTTTCAATATTAGCGACATATTCAATCGCATTTGGTCCTGCAACTGTTCCACCGTATATGGCAGATAACAATGAATTAGCACCTAAACGGTTACCACCATGTTGTGAGAAATCACATTCACCAGCTGCAAATAAACCTTTGATATTTGTCATTTGATCATAATCTACATAAAGTCCACCCATTGAATAGTGCACCGCTGGGAAGATTTTCATCGGTACTTTTCTTGGATCGTCACCAGTGAATTTTTCATAAATTTCAATGATTCCGCCCAATTTTACATCCAACTCATGCGGATCTTTATGTGAAAGGTCAAGGTAGACCATGTTTTCACCATTAATACCTAATTTTTGATTCACACATACATCAAAAATTTCACGTGTAGCTATATCACGAGGTACTAAATTACCATAATCTGGATATTTTTCTTCTAAGAAGTACCATGGTTTACCATCTTTATATGTCCAAATTCGGCCACCTTCACCACGAGCTGATTCACTCATCAATCGTAGTTTGTCATCGCCAGGAATTGCTGTTGGATGAATTTGAATAAACTCACCATTTGCATAAATCGCACCTTGTTGATAGACGATTGACGCAGCAGAACCAGTATTAATCATTGAGTTAGTTGTTTTACCAAATATGATACCTGGACCACCAGTAGCCATAATAACTGCATCTGAACCGAATGATTTTATTTCAGAAGATGTCATGTCTTGAGCCACAATACCTCTAGCCATATTGTCATCATCTTTGACAATGCCCAAGAATTCCCATCCTTCATATTTTGTAACTAAACCATCCACTTCATAGCTACGTACTTGTTCATCTAAGGCATACATTAATTGTTGACCAGTTGTTGCTCCAGCATATGCCGTTCTATGATACATGGTACCACCGAAGCGACGGAAATCTAGCAAGCCTTCATTTGTTCTATTGAACATTACACCCATACGATCAAGTAAATGTATAATGTTTGGCGCTTCCTCTGCCATTGCTTTTACTGGTGGTTGATTCGCTAAGAAATCTCCACCGTAAACTGTATCATCAAAGTGAACAGCAGGTGAGTCACCCTCACCTTTTGTATTCACTGCTCCGTTTATGCCACCTTGTGCACATACAGAGTGTGAACGTTTAACAGGCACTAATGAGAACAAGTCAACATGTGCGCCTTGTTCTGCTGCTTTAATTGTTGACATCAGACCGGCAAGTCCTCCACCGACAACAATAATTTTCTTCTCTGCCATAAATAGTCACTCCCCTAAATATATCTGAAACATTTTTAAATTATACGAAAGCAAGGATAGCACTTATTCCGATATATGAAACTACGATAAATACAACAAGTGATACCCATGTAAAGATTTGTTGTGATCTTTTAGATTGTAAAACACCCCATGTAACTAAAAATGACCATAAGCCATTTGCAAAGTGGAATGTTACAGCAAGTAAACAGATGATATAGAAAATTAACCAAATTGGATTAGATACAATATCATGTACCATATCGAAGTTAACTTCTTCACCTAATGCACGCTGAATACGTGTTTGCCACAAATGTATTCCGATGAAAATAAACGTTATAATACCAGTCAAACGTTGTAATAAGAACATCCAATTTCTAAATTGAGAATAATGTCCTACGTTTTCTTTTGCCGTAAAGGCAATATGTACACCATATACCGCATGATAAAGAATTGGAATATAAATCACGATAAACTCCAATGCAATCAAGAATGGTAAAGATTCCATAAATCCAGCAGCCTTGTTAAACGCTTCAACGCCTTTTGTAGCTTGATGGTTAACAAGTAGATGCACTAATAAGAATCCACCTATCGGTATTACGCCTAACAAAGAATGTAAGCGTCTTAAATAGAATTGATTTTTCGAATATGCCAAAAGGAAGTCCCCCCTGTGAAACAATTAATTTTTTGGTATCTTTTTTTAAAGTATAAATGTGATGATACTTATCAACTAAAACTAAACAACAACATGTTATGCAATCGCTTTATATTTATAGCAATATAAACTTCAACATGTATGTATAAAACAATGAAGTAATACCCCTAGTTGAATTTGACAATTGTTTTATTATTTAGATTTAAGTGATAACTTTTCTCAATTAGTAAACGCTTCCATATACTTTTAAAAAAAGAATTCCTGTTATTTGCTATTGTAACACTAATTCATAAAATTTTGGGCATGAGAATGATTCTCATGCCATATTCTTTTTTATCTATTTGTTATATAGTGCGTGATGAAGATTCTCAGCAACTTTTTGAGGTAAACCAGAAGATTTTAAATCCTCAATGCTTGCCTCTTTCATTTTCTTTATGGAACCAAAAGTTCGTAATAATTTAGTTTTTCGTTTAGAACCAATACCATCGACGGTATCTAATACTGATTGCAAGCCAGTTTTTTGGCGAGTTTGTCTATGAAATGTAATTGCAAATCTATGAACTTCGTCTTGTATTCTTTGAAGTAAATAAAATGCTTGGCTATTTTTTTTCAAAGGTACAATCTCTGCACTTTCACCGTACAAAATCTCTGAAGTTTGGTGTTTATCATTTTTACGCAACCCAGCGACTGGTATATCCAAACCTAATTCGTTTTCAAGCACATCGATAACCCCGCTCATATGACCTTTACCACCATCAACGATGATTAAATCTGGTAATGGAGTACCTTCATTTAAAACACGAGTATAACGTCTACGCACAACTTCCCTCATAGATTTATAATCATCTGGGCCATCTACCGTTTTGATTTTATATTTGCGGTATCCTTTTTTATTTGGTTTACCATCAATAAACGACACCATGGCTGAAACTGGGTGTACACCTTGGATGTTTGAATTATCAAAAGCTTCTATACGAATAGGTGTCTGAATTCCCATGCGGTCACCTAATTCTTCAATCGCCTTCACGGTACGTGATTCATCTTTAGCAATGAGTTCAAATTTATTCTCTAAAGTAACTTCAGCATTATGATTTGCTAAATCAATCATTTCTTTTTTCTTGCCCTTAATCGGCTGAACTATTTTTGTATCTACAACCGATTGGATAATATCTTTGTTTAAATTTTTAGGAATATGCACTTCTTTAGGGAGAATATGTTGATTTAAATCATAAAACTGACCTATAAAAGTATAAAATTCTTCTTCTTCCGTTTGCTGCAGCGGAATCATAGTAGCATCTCGTTTAATCATATTCCCTTGTCTTATGAAAAACACTTGAATACACATCCAACCTTTTGACACACTGTAGCCAAATACGTCTCTTATAGTATTATCTGAAGTAGTGATTTT
The DNA here is from genome assembly GCF_001835975.1 of Staphylococcus sp. HMSC034G07. NCBI lineage: Bacteria > Bacillati > Bacillota > Bacilli > Caryophanales > Staphylococcaceae > Staphylococcus > Staphylococcus sp. HMSC034G07. The sequence goes on along the minus strand of NZ_KV826609.1, from coordinate 96,759 downwards.
TTGTTTCTTAGTTAAATTGTGAATATGTTGGATTAAATCTCGATACTCTTTTGCTCTTTCAAAGTCTAACGATTCACTCGCTTCGTTCATTTTCTGTTCTAAGTTATTCAGTATTGTTTTATCTTCACCATTTAAAAAATCAGTGATTTCTTTAGTCATTTCCGCATATTTATTTAAATCTACCGGGTAAACACAAGGTCCTAAACACTGACCAATATGGTAATATAAACACAATTTGTCGGGCATTTTATCACATTTTCTAAATGGATAAATTCTATCTAATAACTTTTTTGTTTCTTGAGCTGAATAAGCATTAGGATAAGGTCCAAAATATTTTCCTGTCCCTTTTTTAACTGTGCGTGTCACGATTAAACGAGGATACTTTTCTTTTGTAATTTTGATAAAAGGATAACTTTTATCGTCTTTCAACAAAATGTTATATCTCGGTTGATATTGTTTAATCAAATTAAGTTCGAGTAGTAAAGATTCTGTTTCACTCGAAGTTACAATATATTCAAAGTTTCTAATTTCTGAAACAAGTCGTGTCGTTTTAGCATCATGTGCACCTGTAAAATAAGACCTTAATCTATTTCTTAATTTTTTAGCCTTGCCGACATAAATGACTTGATCATTTCGATCTTTCATTAAATAGCAACCTGGTTCAGTGGGGACTACCGTTAATTTTTGTTTAATATCTTCTTGGTATTTTTCCATTTAAGTTCCCCTCCTTTCTTAATAAAAGTACATTGTTAAAATAGTAATTATAAAAATTTGCATAACAGTTATATAGAGATTAACGCTTGTTTGCAAATAAAACTTTTCAATTCTTACCTACATTATAGAATATACATTAGCATTAAACCAAAGTATTCATTTCCATATCAAAAATCTAACAACTAGATATTTTAATTGTTATTCATAAAATGCTTTCATCCTCAAAATGGAAGTGTGGCTCTGAAAAAAGACACTTCAAACAACTTTGGCTTCAGTTGGAATAACAAAAAGTCACAGAAAAAACCTGAGACATTCATAGATGCCCCAGGTCGTTGCGTTGTACTTTTATAAATGTTTCTCAATAACTTCTGCTAAGTTTTCTTTAGGTTGGAAACCTACAACTTTATCGACAGGCTCGCCATCTTTAAATAAGATTAAAGTTGGGATACTCATTACTTCAAATTTAGCAGCTGTTGATGGATTTTCATCTACATCAAGTTTTAAAATATTAGCTTTTCCATCATAATCACCAGCTAATTCTTCTAATACTGGAGCAATCATCTTACATGGGCCACACCAAGTTGCCCAAAAATCTACTAAATTGACACCTGATTGAATATTTTCATCAAAGTTTGAATCTGTTACTTTTACGATTGCCATAACTGCCAATCCTCCTTAAATTTCAAATGATGAAGAAATTATAACAGACTTTAAGCAAATCTGCATACCTCTTGCTCACATTTATTTCAATTCTGCGACGGTCACGCCAAATCCACCTTCACTTGGCATGCCGTTCCTATATGATGACACATTTTTATGTTGTTTTAAATGTTTTTGCACACCTTTTTGCAACGCACCAGTTCCTTTACCGTGAATAATATATACTTGTTCGTAATTACTTAACACTGCTTGATCTAAATACTGATCAACGGCAACCATTGCTTCATCATAACGGTAGCCACGTAAGTCTAGTTCCATTTTAATACTTTGACGATTTTCACGTTTAACCATTTTAGAAGGTGCTTCTTTTGTCTTTTTTGTTTTTTCTAAATCGCTGGTAGGTAATTTCATTTTAATGATGCCCATTTGAACAACTGCTTCATTATCATCTAGTAACTCTAATATTTCACCTTTTTGCCCATATGTTAGAACTTTTACTTCATCGCCAACTTTAATTTCATCCCATTTTTTCTTTTCAACATTTTGTTTCAATGATTTGGCTTCATATTGATCATCTAACTGTTTCTTTTTATTGATGAGCTCATGTTCTTTTACATCGGCACCTTTTTTGTCTCTAAGTTCACGTAATTCTTTAATAATCTCATCAGCTTCTTTAGTAGCGGCTTTCACACGCTGATTGGCTTTGTCTTTCGCCTCGCTCATTAATTGTTTCTCATGATTACGATATTTATCGTATTCTTTTTCAAGTTCATCATGTGTTTCTTGAGCTTCTCTCAGTAAGCTATCTAATTCAATTCTCTGTTCGTCTACACGTTTAGAATTTTTCTCTAATGAAGCAATCATTTCATTTATTTCTTGTTCATCTTGTCCAATCATTGCTTTCGCATTTTGAATCACTTTCATATTAAGGCCTAATTTTTTTGAAATATCGAAAGCATTAGAACGGCCCGGCACACCCATGAGCAACTTATATGTTGGGCTTAATGTATTTACATCAAACTCTACACTAGCATTCATTACTCCTGATCTGTTGTAACTATATGCTTTAAGTTCAGGATAATGCGTTGTCGCCATAACTAATGAGCCTATTTCATGAACATAATCTAGGATACTCATAGCTAAAGCAGCACCTTCACTTGGATCTGTTCCAGCACCAAGTTCATCAAAAAGTATCAAACTATTTCTGCTTGTATGCTGTAAAATTTCAACAATATTTTTCATGTGTGATGAAAATGTTGATAGTGATTGTTCAATAGATTGTTCGTCTCCGATATCACAATAAACATTTTCAAAAATGCTTAATTTACTCCCGTCTAAGGTAGGTATCAACATCCCTGATTGTGCCATCAAAATTATAAGTCCCAGTGTTTTTAACGTTACTGTTTTACCACCTGTGTTAGGTCCAGTGATGATTACCGTTTCAATATCGTCGGCAAATTCAATCGTATTAGCTACAACCGTGTCTCTATCTAATAAAGGATGAAATGCTTTAGGTAAATAAACAGTTCGTTCACTTGTAAATTCAGGTTTCGTGCCTTTGATTGAACGTGCATAGCGCGCTTTAGCAGTTAAAAAGTCAATTTGTCCCATAATATTTTCCGAAATTAAGCAGGCATCTGCTTCAGCGGCTACATAACCTGTTAACTCAGTTAAAATTCGTTCACTTTCAGCCGCTTCCTCATTGCGCAGACGACTAATCTGATTATTCATTTCAACAATAGACGCAGGTTCAATATAGAGTGTTTGACCAGAAGCTGATTGGTCATGAACGATACCATTAAAATCTTGACGATATTCTGCTTTTACTGGAATAACATTGCGGTCATTACGTACCGTTATAATAGCATCTGACAATTTTTTCTGATTTGCTTGACGTTTTACAATTTTATCTAAGTTTTGTTTTATCCGTTGCGTCGTACCAGAAATTTTACTCCGGATACCTTGTAGTTCATAACTCGCATTATCGAATAAATCATTAGCATCACATTTTTGATGAATATGTTGATACAACTCTGAAAGTACAGGCAATTGTTCCATCCTATCATGTAGAATAGCATAATTCACTGCTTCCTCTTCTTCCAATAAATTATTATAAAATGTTTTATATTGATTTTGAATTTGAATTAATCTTTTAATTGTATTAAGTTCTTTAACACTTAATACACCACCAATTGTAGCCCTATGAATCAATGATGAAACCTTTGATAATCCACTCAAACTAGGTAAACGGTGTTTATTGTATATTTGAGCAATTTCATCTGTTTCATTCATTTGAAATTCGACTGTTTGAATATCAGTTGCTGGTTCCATTTCAACAACTTTCTCTCTCCCTAAATCACTCATTGTTTCTTTTTCAACAAGTGTTTTAATTTTATCGAACTCTAGGACATTTAATGATTTTTGTCTCATACAATCCCTCTATTTCTTCAATTTTATATTATTGTCAATAAATGCTTTAAAAGATTCTCGATCCATTGTGTTTATAACTCTCTCTTTATTTACAAATCCTTTTTGTGCAGTAGCTATACCGTATTTCATAAACTCTAAATGGTCTACGTGATGCGCATCAGTATTAATCGTTAGTTTCACATTCGTATGCTTTTTAACTATATCTGAATTTAAATCTAAGCGTTTAGGATTCGCATTGATTTCTAAAATAGTATTTGTTTCTTCTGCGATTTCACATAATTTATCAATATCAGGCCCATAACCTGCACGTTTACCTATGATACGCCCCGTTGGATGTGCAATATGACGGACATAAGGATTACGACATGCTTGCTCTAGACGAAACATGATATCTTCTTGAGATTGGTTGAAACTTTGATGTATCGCTGCAATGACATAATCTAGCTGTGCTAATATTTCATCATCATAGTCTAATCGTCCATCAGGTAAAATGTCCATTTCAATGCCTGAGTATATATCAATATCATCATATTTTTCGTTTAGTGCTTTAATTTCTTCATTTTGTCGCAACAACCGTTCAACAGAAAGTCCATTTGCTACTTTTAAACTCTGAGAATGATCTGTAATAACCATAAACTGGTAACCTTTAGCGATATTAGCCTCTATCATATCTTCAATACTAAACGCGCCATCACTATATGTTGTATGCATATGAATATCACCATTGATGTCATTGATATTGATTATATCTGTTAAATCTTTGTCAAATTCACTACCATCTTCACGTATTGAAGGTGCAATCCAATTTACTCCAAAATGATTATAAATTTCTTGTTCACTGTTATATTGAATTAATGAACCATCCGCTTCTTCTATACCATACTCACTAACCTTCTCGTTTTTTTCTTTAGCCAATTGACGGATTCGAATATTATGTTCTTTTGAACCTGTAAAATGCTGTAGTGTATGGTAAAAAGCAGATGGCTCGATTAATCTAAAATCTACACCAATGGTTTCATCATCATAGGTTAACTCTAACGAAATTTTCGTTGCTCCAACTGCTACTTCTTTAACCTTGTTAGGGATTTTTAATAAAGCTTTTTGAACTTCTAATGGTTGTTCTGTGCTTATAATATAATCTAAGTCCTTACTCATTTCTTTATAGCGACGGAAACTCCCTGCAACTTCGTATTTTTCTATCGACTCGATTGAGGATAAATAATCGCTAACTTCTATATTGAGTCCTCTCATTTGATCAATTGGATAACGCTCTTTTTTCGCTCCTAACGCTTTTACTGCTTCAAGGATATTTTGTTCAGTTTTTTTAGCGAATCCACTTAGCTCACTTACTTTTCCTTCTTCACATGCTTTTTGCAATGCTTCTTTTCCATCAATATTAAGCGCTTTATATAATTTCGCTATTTTTTTGCTACCGAGTCCTTGTATTTTAAGTAGAGGAATTAATCCTTCTGGCACTTCTTCTTGTAATGTTGCTAAAGTCGTAGAATGACCTGTTTCTCTATATTCATTAATCACCTCTCCTACGCCTTTACCAATACCTTTTAACTCTGTAACATCTTCGATTTGGTCTAAAGGACGCTCATCTATTTCCAAGCTTTGAGCGGCTTTTCTATAAGCAGAAATTTTGAAAGTGTTTTCGCCTTTTATTTCCATATATACCGCAATTTTTTCTAATAATTGAATAATTTCTTTTTTAGTCATTTGTTTCACTCCATAGAAAAAGGTCAAGACAGCATCACCTAACCATTTTGGTATTTAAGTTATGCCTTGACCTCCTAGTTTTTTAAAGCTATAAATTTCACATCACTATTTTTATAGTTGTGTGATAAACATTGAGATAAACGGAATATGTAATAATATATGTTCTGTTATAATCGAATTAGATAGTTGTTGCTGTATCATCCTATTAGGATATATGGCACAACTATACAACAAAATTATATTAATAGTTACTGATGGAATAATACTTAACATCATACCAAATAACCTGCTTGTTATATTCGGTAATTTTTGTTTAAGGGTATAATCGAATATAACGATAATGCCATAACATATGACTTTTGTAATCAGCGCTATCGTTACAAATGCGACAATATGCTCAAATCGTTGCTGCAAATCTGCAAATTGAAATGCAAAATTCATATCGTAAGCGCGTGTCTTAGGATATGGCACAAATAACTCCAAACGCTGTGCTATCTGTAAATAATATTTTTGAGCCATCCACAAAGCAAAAATAGTTGCACTTAGATGTATCGTCGATAACCACACGCCTCTTCTAAAGCCAATGATGCCAATATATATGAAGATGACAACTATCGCTAAATCAAAAATCATTAATCTTCACTATGCTTCAATTGATTTATTTCTTGTCTTAAACGGTCATTTTCTTCTTCTACTTGCACTTTTTCATGCATGATATTAACCGCAGTAAGAATTGCTTTTCTAGTTGTATCTAAACCTGCACTTTTACTTGCTAACTCTTTGAGTCTCTCATCTACCAAATGTGCTACGTAACGGATATGCTCAGGATTATCTTCTCCGACTATTGTATAATGTTGATCATTTATAGTTACGTTAATCCGATTTTTAAACTCACCCATATAATAACTCCTGACTTTTAAATTTTATTTCTAATCTGAATGATTTTACTTTATTTATATTTATATGTTGGTAATTTATAATATTTATTACGAACTATTATACACGACAAGATATTTTTTTGTAAGAGGTGTGAATTGTTCTATTTGAAATATTTAATGATTATACAACAATTATTTAAATCATTTTTATTTCATATCATATTGCCATTTATATCATAAATAGCTAACTTATTTAAATTTATGATATGATATGCATTATCCAATTTTAAAATAAGTTATTTGAACAAAGAGAGGTCACTAAATGGCTAATATAGTACAAAAATTAACAAACCAAGAAATACAACAATTAATGACTAAAATTGATTTTAATACGACTAATCTTTCACAAGGTATGAAAGCACGGACGAAATATCGTAACACCGCTATTACGATATACAATTCTAATAAAGTAATGTTTCAAGGTAAAGATGCCGAATCTGTAGCAAACGCTATGTTGCCTAATAAATCAATACCTTCAAAAAGCGACACCAAACACAATCAAAGCAAACAAACTAAACAGCACATCTCCTATAATCAATTTCAATGTATCGGCAGCGACGAAGCAGGTAGTGGTGATTATTTCGGGCCACTAACGGTTTGTGCAGCCTATGTATCCAAAAAGCACGCTCAAATTTTAAAAACACTTGGTGTAGATGATTCTAAAAGACTTACTGATGCTAAAATTATAGAGATTGCCGAACAAATTATAACTTTCATCCCGCATTCTTTATTAACAATGCATAATGAAAAATACAATGAGAAACAAAAAGCCGGTTGGTCTCAAGTTAAAATGAAGGCAGTGTTACATAACGAAGCTATAAAAAATGTCGTTGCAAAAATTGACACGGATGAACTTGATTATATTGTGATTGACCAATTTGCTGAGCCTGGTGTATATAAAAGATATGCACTTAGCAATCTACCGTTTGAAAATAAGACAAAATTTGAAACAAAAGGTGAATCAAAGTCTATTGCAATCGCTGCTGCAAGTATTATTTCACGTTATGCCTTTGTGAAAAATATGGATCAACTATCAAAGCATGCAAAAGTTGAATTACCTAAAGGCGCTAGCAATAAAGTAGATTTAGCTGCTGCAAAAATAATTGATAAAAACGGTGTCCAATATTTAGACGCTATGACTAAAAAGCATTTTGCGAACAGAACAAAAGCTTTGAATTTAATAAATAAAAAACATCAATAAAAGATAATTTATAACCCAAAACGTTCTTAATGTAAAAAACAAAGCCTTGAATCATCGCCACATTTGGCATAGATTCAAGGCTTTATAATATTATCTAATCGTCGCACCTTCTGCTTGTAACGCTTCTAAAATACGATCGTGTACTTCATTTACTTTATCATCAGTGAGTGTTTGTTTTGTATCTAAATATGATAAACGAAGTGCAATTGATTTTTCATCTTCTGCCACATGTTCACCTTCATATACATCAAAGACTTCTGCATTTTGTAAAATGTCGCCACCGTTATTTTTAATCACATTAACGATTTTGGCTGATGGCATCGCGCGATTAATGACTAATGCAATATCTCTCGATACACCAGGGAATCTTGGAATTGGTTGATAATTAATATAACCAACGGAAACTGACATCAACTTATCATAATTGAGTTCAAATACATAAGTTCGTTTTAAATCATAGTCGTTTTCAGTTTGTGGATGTAATTCCCCTACAAATCCAACAATTTCATTATTCAGCTTAACCAATGCAGTTCTGCCTGGATGTAATCCACTTATTTCACCAGCTTCATATTCAAATTGAACATCTAAAATTTCAGCAATACGTTCAACAACACCTTTTGCTACAAAGAAATCAATCGCTTCTTTTTTACTTTGCCAAGTATTGACAGCATAATCGCCTGTTAGTATACCACTTAAGTATTCTACTTCGTCTGGCAATTGATCTTTTCCATTGCCAAAGAATACACGGCCCAATTCATAAAGCGCAACATGATGATTACTTCGAGCAACATTATAAGACACATCATCAATAAGATGTGGAATCAAACTCTGTCTCAAAGTGGCATGAGCTTCACTCATAGGCATCAGTAATGATATCGTTGAGCGATCCTGCAATGCAAAATCAGTTGCACGTGCTTTATCTACAAGTGAATAATTAATCGCTTGGCTTAATCCAGCACCTTCTAATGTCGCTTTTACAATTCTTGTTTTTGCTTGTCTATCATTTAGTGTGCCTGGTGTTACGTGTTCAAAAACTGGTAACGTTGATGGTATTTCATCATAACCATAGATTCGAGCAATTTCTTCGATTAGATCTTCTTTTATTGTAATATCTTTACGACGCGAAGGAACCATTACTGTCAGTGTATTACCTTCTTGTGTCGTTTCAAATCCTAATTGAACAAATATCGCTTCAATATCTTCTTTAGATAGTTCAAAACCAATTGTTTTGTTCACTTTTTCAACTGTGATTTCAATAGGTGTCACAAATTGACCTAAATCGCCTTCAGCTACACGATCTTGTAGTACTGTTCCACTTGCATATTGTTGTAGCAAATAACATGCTCTGTCCACGGCTTCGTCTACAAACTCGGTTGCAATACCTTTTTCAAATCGACTTGAAGCTTCACTACGTAAGTTTAGTCGTCGAGAAGTATGTCTAATTGAAACTGGGTCGAAAATCGCACCTTCAATAATGACATTTGTAGTATTTTCAGTCACCTCTGAGAAATCTCCGCCCATCACACCTGCAATTGCAATTGGAGTATTACCATTAGTAATAACAATATCGCTATCTTTTAATATTCTCTCTTGATCATCTAGTGTTGTCATTTTTTCCTCTGCCTTAGCTTGACGCACTTCTATTTGATCAGAACCAATTTGATCTTTATCAAACATATGCAACGGTTGACCATATTCTAATAATACATAATTTGAAATATCAACAACATTATTGATTGGTCGAATACCTGCTTTAATCAATCTCATTTGCATCCATTCTGGTGAAGGATGAATTTTAACATTTTTCACTATTCTAGCACTGTAATAAGGCACCTTGTCCTGATTTTGAACATTGATACTTAATTCATTTGTGGCTTGTTCATTCGTTAATTCACTTTGCGTTTCTGGCTTTTTCATTGGCACATTATAAAGTGCAGCTGTTTCATAAGCAGTACCTATCATACTTAACGCATCTGCTCTATTTGGTGTTAAATCAAATTCCATAACTTGATCATTTAAATATAAAGCAGTAAGTGCATCAGTACCAGGTTTGACATCTGAAGTAAATACATATATGCCTGATTCAAATTGTTTTGGAACAAGGTTTGGCGAAATACCTATTTCTTGTAATGAACAAATCATACCTTCCGAACGTTCACCGCGTAATTTTGCTCTTTTGATTTTTATACCTCCAGGTAAACGTCCACCTACTGTAGCTACAATGACGCTCTGCCCTGCATCAACATTTGGTGCACCACAGACAATTTGTACTGGCGCTTCTTCACCAATATCAACTTGGCATAAACTTAATTTATCTGCATCTGGATGGGGTGCTTTAGATTGAACATAGCCAACCACTAAATTTTTAATGTCTTTTGTGTAATCAATAATATCATCTACTTCAATACCTGTGCGTGTTATTTTTTCTGCAAGAACATTTACAGGTTGATTAATTGCTACAAACGACTCTAACCATTCTTTTGAAATAAACATTATAATTCACCTCTATCTTCTACCGCTTTAAATTGATCTAAGAAACGCACATCATTTGTATAAAAATGTCGTATATCTTCGATACCATACTTGAGCATCGCAATTCTATCTGGTCCCATGCCAAAAGCAAAACCTGTATATTTCGATGCATCAAATCCAGCCATTTCTAAAACATTTGGGTGAACCATACCAGCACCTAAAATTTCTATCCACCCTGTCTGTTTACAGACATTACAACCTGCTCCGCCACATTTGAAACATGATACGTCAACCTCTACAGATGGTTCAGTGAATGGGAAGTAGCTTGGGCGCAGACGAATTTCTCTGTCTTCACCAAATAGTTGTTTAGCTAACAATTCTAATGTACCTTTTAAATCGCTCATTTGAATATTTTCATCTACAACTAATCCTTCAATTTGCGTAAATTGGTGACTATGCGTTGCGTCATCAGAATCACGTCTGTAAACTTTACCAGGACATAAAATTTTCACTGGCCCTTGGCCATTACGTTGTTCCATTGTTCTTGCTTGAACCGGTGACGTATGCGTACGCATTAAGATATCTTCAGTAATATAAAAACTATCTTGCATATCTCTCGCCGGGTGTGATTTTGGCAAATTTAATGCTTCGAAATTGTAATAATCTTTTTCAACTTCATATCCATCTACAATTTCATAACCCAAACCTAAAAATAAATCTTCAATTTCCTCAATCGTTCTTGTTAACGGATGCTTAGCACCTATTGAAATTTTACGGCTAGGTAAAGTCACATCGATTTTTTCTTCTGTTAATTGTTGCTCTAATTTTGCATTTGCTAAAATCTCTCGACGTGATTCAATCTCACCTTCAATCGTTTGTCTCACTTCATTTACTTTTTGTCCGTATGCTGGTTTTTCTTCATTCGATAATTCTTTCATATGTTTCATCAAACCAGTCACAGAACCTTTTTTACCTAAATATTTGACTTTGACATCTTGTAGTTCTTTTTCATTTTGAGCTTCGTTTATATCTACTAATGCTTGTTGTTTAATCTCAGACATTGCCTCTGTTTGCGCCATACTTTGCCTCCTATTTAAAATCTATATTTTCAAATGATCAATAATTGCATACAAAAAAAGCTTCCATCCCTTAAAACTGGGACGAAAGCTTTCCGTGGTACCACCCAAATTTATGCACACGCATACACTTGTAATCTTTGATAACGGAAATGATTTCCGACTTAAATTTCTTTAAGTAACCAAAAAGATGAAAAAAACTAATCACAGTGGATTATCTTTCAGTCTATGAATAATCTCCCTTGAACAACTGCTACTATTAGTTTACGTCTTTTTATAGGTTAATATTTTTCATTGATGTGTTTATTATATACGAAATTCATTCAAAGGGTCAACCTTTCAAATGATACAATAATATACTTCCTGCAATTGCAACATTTAAACTTTCGGCTTGACCATATATAGGAATGTTTAAATTCTGAGTCGTTTTTTTTAATAAATCAGGATTGACACCTTCTCCTTCATTTCCAAGGAGCAGTGCAAAACTTTCTTGATGCTTCACTTGATTATAAGGAATCGCATGCTCTAATGCTGTACCATAAACATTTCCATTAAAACCTTCGATAAATTCACTTAAATCTCTCGTTATAATAGGAATATGAAAAACGCTACCTTGACTTGCACGGAGTACTTTGTCTTGATAAGGATCTGCGGTTCCTTTTTCTAACACGATTAAATCGATGCCTGCTGCATCTGCAGTGCGTATTAATGTTCCCATATTTCCTGGGTCTTGGATACGATCTAGTAACAGTACTTGTTGATATGCTTTTTCCTCATAATGCACTTTTTCTATAATCGCAAAGAACCCCTGCGGCGTAACCGTACCAGAGAGTGATTCTGCAACTTTTAAATTTATTTCATATACTTCTTCAACATCATTTACGAGTTGTTCATCTAATCTATCGATATCAATAGCAAATAATTGAAGGATTTTGATATTACTCTTATGTGCTTCGTCAATTAAGTGTACGCCTTCGATAAGCACATGACCTGTTTTATCTCTTTCACGTTTCTTTTTCAATTTATTTGCGTTTTTAATCTTATTGTTTTGTGCAGAAGTTATCATTTCCATAATATAGCCTCTTTATTTCAAATTTTAAATATATGTCTTATATTTGAACTTAATTGTTTGCATCTTCTAGCTAAGTCAAATTGATTTTCTAATATTATACTATCTCCACTATAACTTACCATATCACCTTTTTCAGGCAAAACATTATCAAGCAACTTACACTTATATGTTTTAGCAAATTGTGGATTGCTTTGATTCATAATTTGAAAATGTACGTGCGGTTCCATTGTGTTGCCCGAATTTCCTACTCGTGCAATTAATTGTCCACGTCTTATCTGCTCTCCGACACTGACTTCAAAGGAATTTGGTTTAAGATGCGCTATCATACTAAACTCTTTGTCCGTGTGTTTAATAATGATGTAATTACCTTCTGGATGTTTCATATTATTTTCTCCTGGTAGTGCATCTGCTATACCGTCTACGATATCTATTACAACACCATTTGCTGGAGCAATCACACTTTGATTATAACTATAATAACTTTCACAGCAATTAGGATTGCCATGATAAGTCAGATGATTTTTCACTAGAATCAGGTCTAATGCATAACGTTGATTTTTGTATGAGTAATGATGATTTACAAGCTCATTTTCACCACCAGCGTATACAAACCACGTGTCTAGAACTGGTATAGTATACCTTAATTTCGTTTCTTTATGTCTGTTTGACAAATTCATAGGAATAAGCACGAAACCAATAATTTCATGATACTTATTTAACGTCACACTAATACCAGATGTTTTCTTTACATCTAACCATATGTATTCTTCTTTATAATTGAGTTGTATATGTTTGTATAATTTATTTTTATGTCTAATTGTATTATATGATTTCAATAATCTTTCTAACTCGTGATAGGAGGAAATTTCTTGAAAATAATCACTAAACTGATTATACAACCATTCGCTGTCACTATTTTCTATTTTTTCTAATATTACTTGTGCATTTATTTCAATCATCATTTACACAACCCATCAATTGTATATAACATTACTATTAAAAATAAAAAATCGCTCATAAATTATTATATGAATAATTAATGAACGATTAATCTCGGCTAAACATTAGCCTTTAAATAAATGAAATTATTTAGATACAACTTCTTCACCTTTGTATGAACCACAGTTCTTACAAACACGGTGAGATAATTTGTATTCACCACAATTTGGGCATTCTGTCATACCAGGTACTGAAATTTTAAAATGCGTACGACGTTTATTTTTTCTTGTTTTTGACGTTCTTCTTTTTGGTACTGCCATGATATATCCTCCTTATATTCATACATTACTAAATTATTTTCAGACTCAATAATCTATTATACTATAAATTATTTAAATCCGCTATTGCTCTTCGTCATATAATTGTTGTAGTTTTTGAAGCCTAGGATCGATTTGCTCAGCTTCCTCTTCTTCAGCAAGCTCAACCGCTTGTTCCTCGTCAATAACTTCCCAACCATTACCTTCACGTAGCATCTGATCGCTATTATTTGCAAAAGCACGCATTGGCTTTTCAATAATAACAAGTTCTTCAGCAATATCTTTTAGATTAATCATGCCGTCTGTGGCATCATGATAATGCTCATCTTCTTCGTCATCACCTATATACGCGTTACCTTCCAAATCAAAAATTTCTTGTGATTTTATGTCAATAGGCACTTCGACTGGTACTAACGTACGCACGCACGCCATCGTATAGGTTCCAGTTATATGCATATCTGCAATGACTTCATTTGATTTGACAGTTAGTTCACCCTCAACATCAATATCAGATAAATCTATTAAATCTAATGATTTTACTAAATGATCAAAATTCACCGTTTGATGGAACTCAAATGGTTTATCTTGGAATTTTCTTAATTGTGTTATTGACCATTTCATATGGCTTCACCTCTAACAAGCACAAAATTTATTTTAACTTTATAGACAAAAGTTGTCAAGATTTTTTCTTAACACAAATTAATCTGATACAATATCTATAATGAATTCTGAAAGGGAGAATTGCAAATGAAAAGCGTTGCACTAGTCACTGAATATAATCCTTTCCACAATGGTCACTTATACCATGCCCAGACATCAAAGTCAATAACTGCTTCTGAAATATCTATAGCCATTATGAGTGGTAATTTTGTTATGAGAGGTCAACCTGCCATATATAATAAATTTACACGTACTCGAATGGCATTGAGTGCAGTGGATTTAGTCATTGAATTACCAGCGGTAGCTGCATTATCAGCAGGCCAATATTTTGCAGAAACAGCTGTCCAAATAGCGAGTTACGTTGATGCAGATCATCTATCATTTGGTAGTGAATCAGGTGACATCGATTCATTTCATGAATTGCTACAAAATATCTCTAAAATAGAACAATCGCCTGAATTTATTAAGAAACTAAAAGAAGGCAAAAGTTATCCAAGAATATTAAGTGAACTTTTAAACAATCATACATTATTATCTTCACCCAATAATACATTAGGTATTTCTTATATGCGAGCGATTCAAAAGTTAGCACCTCATATCAAACCTTGGACGATACCAAGAGAAAGCAGTCACCACCATGATTCCAATATTTCAAATTTAGATTTCGCTAGTGGCACTTCCATTCGCAATGCAATACAAGCCCATAACGACCAATGGAAATCAGTTGTTCCCGACTCAATACAACAGCTCTATCAAGAACCACAAGCAACTGTAGAAGATACGTTTCCATATATTAAATATGCTATTTTAAGTCATACGCCACAATCTCTGAAAAATATCTATACGATGTCCGAAGGATTAGAAAATCGCATATTAGATAAAATTAGATATGCTACATCATTTGAGCATTTCATGTCACTCATTAAAACAAAAAGGTATACTTATACACATATACAGCGTATTTTAATGAATATTTTACTAAACTTTCAACAAAACCATAAACATAACGCTGTAAATGCAGTGCACATTCTTGGTATGTCAGCAAAGGGTCAACAATATTTAAAATACTTAAAACAAAAATTTCCAGAACGTCATTTTATTACGCAAATAAATCAACAAAACGCGCATTTATTTGAACGAGAAATCCATTCAACACATATTTATAATTTGCTCACACACCATACAGAAACAGATTTCAATACACATGTCATACGTACTGAAAATGACTGAATGCTAATCAAAACAATTAAAACAAGATCCTAGTATTGGAGCCTGTAAATAATTTTTTAGAATTTTATTTATAGGCTTTATATATAGCGTTATTTTTATTATTTAGCTTAATTTTCAATAGTAGTATCCCATAGGTATTTTCAGTAATAATGGTAATTAATTACCTACAATTTGACTTTTATCAAAATAAATCCGTTTGCCTCATTTAGTTTTCGTATTTATAGCGTACGAAAATGACTGATGTCTATATTAAACAGCTCGAATCAACACTATGTATATAATTCAATTAATTTCTGTTCATCGACATCATATGATAAATCTACAAAATAGTCGAGTTGCCACTTTTGAGTAAGTTTTGCAGTTTTGTTTAAGTCTTTTTCCCAACTTGGATAAACACGAAAAGCCATCTTCCCTTTTTGCTTTTCAGAACTTAAAATATTTTTACGCATAAGAATTTCTTTTTGAAAAATGAATTGTCCTTTTTTCACACCATCTAATATATTAATAACTAATTTATCTTCCATCTCATCATAATTAAAAGGTACGTTGTTTCCTTGATCATTTTTACGCCATATCGCAACAAAATAGCCGTGTTTCTTTGGTGTTTTTTTAGCTAATCTACTTTTAAAAGTGACGTGATTAAACATAAAATTGATAGCTTCATATGCTTGATTCCAGTTTTCAATATTTAAGGCTTCAAACGAAAAGGCTAATTTCGTTTCTTTTAATTTATTAAATAGTGAGTTCGAATTATTATTAATGGTTATCATCCTCTTGATAGAAATTTTCATCACAGGTGTACATTGTTGACTTTCTCTCTGCTGCTCGAAAGCATAAGAACCACTAACCCAACAAGTTGAGAAGTGTATTTAGGATTACTTGAGCTTCTGCTCATGCATAAGAACCACTAACCCAACAAGTTGGGAAGTGGTTCTTTATCATTTCTTAAACTTTTCATTCAATGCTTTTTCAACATGTTCTGGTACAAAATCGGATACATTAGCCTTATATGCAGCCACTTCTTTCACTACACTGGAACTAATAAAGGAATAATTTGTACTTGTCATCATGTACATCGTTTCTACATTACTATTTAACTTTTTGTTCATTGAAGTCAATCTCAATTCATATTCAAAATCGCTTACAGCTCTCAAACCTCTAATAATTGTTTGCGCACCAATTTCATCACAAAAATCTACAAGTAATCCATTAAAATGATGTACTGTAACATTATCAAGGTGTTTTACAGATGCTTCTATTAACTCAATGCGCTCATCGACTGAAAAAGTGCCTGACTTGTTGTTATTTTTCAAAACACAAATGTGCAATTCATCAAAGCGATCGGCACTCCTATCAATGATGTCAATATGACCATATGTAATTGGATCAAAACTTCCTGGAATCACTGCTTTAGTTGTAGACATTTTAATCTCCTTTTTCTAATAACAAAGTGTCTGTTAATCCATAGTGATATCTTTTAATCACATGAAATGATTTTGTATCAATCTCTTCTTTATGATTGAACTCACAAACGATAATACCATTTTCTTTTAATAAATTAAACTTTATAATTCCGTCTAACGCTTCATCAATTAATCCCTTATCATAAGGTGGGTCTAAAAATATAACATCAAATTGTATTTCTCTTTTTGAAAGTGCTTTAAGTGCTCTATCTGCATTATTTTTATAAACTTCCGCTTGTTCATCAATGTTTAAATGTTGAAGGTTCGCTTTGATAATTTTTATTGCTTTGAAATTTTGATCTACAAAAATCACTTTTTCCATTCCTCGAGACAATGCTTCAATACCCAAGGCACCACTTCCGGCAAATAAATCTAACCCAATGCCTGATACTTCGTGTAGACTGTTAAAAATTCCTTCTTTAACTTTGTCCATCGTAGGCCGAGTGTTACGACCTTCCATACTTTCCAGTGGTTTACTTTTATGGATTCCAGAAATCACTCTCATTGAGAAACACTTCCATTCTTTAAGTTATTTTTATATAATACATACTGCATGAAAGGAGGGGCAAAATGAAACAAGCCTTTATACAATTGGGCGAGGGCCTTACAGACTTATTTGAATTTACAACGCTCATTGAATACAATCACGCACGAATCGAGCATATCGTTTATTTCCACACCCCTACTTTTGATAAACAATTATCTTCAGTGGCTATTATTATGAAACCTACCCAAGGTCAACATTTTCAGGCGATGTACATTATGGTAAATGCAGTTAAATATCCATATCCATATTCGAATAAAAAATTCAATTTAATTAACGAACAAGCAGCACGTTTCAACATTGATGTGAAAGAAATTGATGTGCAACCACCCGAGCATTTTCATTCCAACAGTATTTATTTCAATTATTTAATCAGTGTATTGAGACTTCAACGGTGGATACCACCATTACAATAGTCGTAAATAAAACAAAGTCACGTAGTTATATTTAAAGCTAATGTGACTTTGTTTATTAATAAAAAATATTTAAATTTAATACAATCACGAAAATTCATGTTGTTCTTTTGGATACTCCTTTTTAAGATATTTATAAGGAGAACCTGCTATATGTTTTACATATTTTAAGCTCATCAGTTTGTCTACAATAGTGTCAGCCTCTTCTTCATTTATATACATAATAACATAACGTTGTAACTTATTCGTACTGACTATATGTCCAAATTTTCTAATTTGGCGTTCGTGTTTCATATGTTTTAAATATATAACTAAACTTGTTCTAGATACAATATTCATACTATTATCACTCCATTTATTAGCCACTTTATAATATCATGCCTAATTCGATTAATAAATAACAATTATTTTGAACAATAGCTAACATTTGCTATATTACTGTATATACTCAAATCAAGGAGGATTTGCGCATGACAACAATAAACAAATTAATAAAAGGTGCATTTTTAGGTACGGTTGGTTTAGTAGGTAGTGTTATTTTCTTTTCTAAATATAAAGCTAAACCTACGAACCAAGAAGTTCCAGCTTTTTTCTCTAAGCCTGCACCGTACATTTTCGCACATCGTGGTGGTATGGCAGTAAAACCTGAGCTAACAAAACTCGCATTTGACAATGCTTTATCACATCACGTAGACGGATTCGAAATTGACGTGAGATTGACTAAAGATCAACAATTAGTGGTTTTTCATGATGCAGATGTTGATCGTACAACAAATGGCTCTGGAAAAGTAGCAACACATACTTTAACTGAATTAAAACAGCTAGACGCAGGTTATCATTTCAAGGATTTAAACGGCTCAACACCTTATCGTAATCATCCTGACGCTAAAATACTGACTTTTGATGAATTATTAACATTATATCCTAACACACTGATAAATGTTGATCTTAAAGATGATTCACAAAGTAATCAAGGTAAATTAGCACCTAAAATAATTTACGATATCATTGTTAAAAACCACGCGCAAAATCGAGTTTTAGTTACTAGTTTTCAAAGCGATCAAATTAATTTGTTCAAAAAAGAAAGCAACCATACAATAGCGATTGGCGCAAGCCAAAATGAAGTGGCAGAAGGCTTCTTAAAATTCAAATCAGGTTTAGGTAACACGTTTAAACCACAAGCACATACATTTCAAATGCCAGTGAATTTTAATGGTATTAAATTGACTTCTCCTAGATTTATTCAGTGGTTAAATGAACGTAACATCGTTCCAGGCTTTTATGGCATTAACAATTTAGATTTAATGAATGATTTAGTTAAAACTGGGGTGCATACGTTAGTCACTGATAGACCTGATTTAGCAGAACGTTTTAAAAACACCTATCGAAATAAATAATTATACAAAAGCTGGGTCACTACAAGTGCCCAGCTTTTATATGAATTAACACTACAGCGTTGATTTGCTATAAAGAACAGCTACAAGAACCACCTGTAGCACAACCACTTGCATCTTTTTGGAAAAATGGATTGCCAGTTTCTATCTTTACATTTTCAGATACAGCATAAGCTATTTTCACGATAACCTCATCTATTAAGTTTTGTAATGCAACCTCTTTTTGTTTGTAATCCATAACTACAGGTAGCATTTCATAAGCACGTTTACGTTTACGTGTTTCTAACATCACTTTTTGGTAATCTGGATGATATTTACCAAATCTCATGATTTCATCATATTGTTCTTTTGATTTTAAAAAGGCTTGATAGAGTAAATGTGCTTCATCGTTTTCTTGTAAATTTTGTTCTGCTTTTTTAAATGAATGATATAATCGTGAATCAAGTATTTTATCACTTAAATGCTCAATATCATCAAGAATATTCACCGTTTCTTCTGTTATCATAATAATCTCTCCTACTTATCTTCAATGAAAATAATTGTATAATATCCGTTTGACACTTCGCCGCCAACTTCATTGTATTTAGAATTTAACATCCTTGATCTATGAATATCAGAGTTTAACCAACTGTGGATTAAAGTTGGTACTTCGTTAAAATCATAACCCACATTTTGACTAGTGGAAACAAAAGAAATATTTTGTTCATTCAGCTTTTGTTTTAATGCATCTTCTGTGAATTCTACACTGTCAGTATCAATAGCTTCGTATAAATTGTATGATGCGATATGAGCTACGTCATTGTTGATTTTTAAAGGTTTTGCATCTTTTAATTTACGCATTTCATTAGTTATTTCATAAAGTGTCATCAATTGATTTGCATTCTGTTCATATGGTATTTTTTTATAATTATTTTTCACCTTTTTATCTTCTTGTGCAGTTATCATTTGATAAGGTTTAAATGCCATTAATGCTTCACTATCTAAATATCTTACACCTACGATTTCGTTAGCTTGTTGATCAATATATATTTGTGCATAAACATCATTAAATTTAATTAATGTCTGTGTTTTCATATCTGAATCAGAAAGTTCTATTTCATACGTTTTGCCATTAGCTTTAATCGTCGGTTCCGGATTGATACTGTACTTTTCGAAAACATGAGATGCATTGTCACCAATTTCTACCGGATTAGCGTTAGCATTTTTACCAGTGGCATACACAGATTTAATCTTATTTTTTTTAGTTGTTACAAGATAATATTGATCTTTTTGTTTAAAGACGTAGTTTTTAAAACCACCTTTATATGCATACACTCTATCAGCTTGTCCATAATTTTCAGTTAAATTATGTAAATCTTGTCCAATCCAAGTACCCACACCTTTTTTAAGCTTTGGATTTTCAACATTTGTTTTTGTGTTTCGAAAATCTTTATTTTGTGTTGTTTTTGACGTATCTTTATTAGGATTTTCTAAAACATCGAATTTCAAACGCGGTGAGTAAAATAAATAAATTATAAAACAAATCAATACTAATACACCAATAACTTTAATTATCAGTTTCTTCATCGCTCATCCACCTACATTATTCTTTGGTTCATTGTACATGTTTATAACAGATACAAGCAAGGCATGTCCTCAAATTTATTGATTTGTAATCATCCCTTTACATTTTCATCATAGATTATCTTAACACGACTTAATAGACAATAAAATTTTGGGTATAAAATAAATAAAGGGGTGGCAAAAATGTCAATCATTCGTATTCACGGTGCGAAACAAAATAATTTGAAAGATATTTCCGTAGATATACCAAAACATAAAATTTCTGTATTCACTGGTCGTTCTGGTTCAGGTAAGTCATCATTAGTCTTCAATACAATTGCTGCCGAATCTGAACGTTTACTTAACGAAACATATTCTACATATATACAAAACCAATTAAAACAATATAGTAAACCAAACGTAGACTTAATAGAACACTTACCCGTAGCTATGATTATCAATCAAAAAAGATTAGGGGGAAATTCACGTTCAACTGTAGGTACAATTTCTGATATATATGCTTCAGTCCGTTTATTATGGTCACGTATCGGTACACCATTTGTAGGATATTCTGATATCTTTTCTTTTAATAACCCAAAAGGTATGTGCGAAACATGCTCTGGCCTTGGATACATAGAAGATATTAACTTAGAAGAGTTATTAGATTTTGAAAAATCTTTAAATGAAGATGCAATCCGTTTCCCTTCTTTCAGACCAGATAGTTGGCGTGGTAAACGTTATTTATATTCAGGTTTATTTGATAATGACAAGAAATTAAAGCATTATACTAAAGAAGAATTGGATACTTTGTTATACACGAAACCTACCAAATTGAAAAACCCTCCTGAAAACTGGCCAAAAACTGCAAAATTCGAAGGGCTGATCCATCGATTCAGACGTTCATTTTTATTAAATGATAATTTCGAAAAAAATAAATTCAAAAATGATATTGAAAGAGTTGTGACGTCACAAAAATGTCCGACATGTGATGGCAAGAGATTAAATCAAAATGTATTAAAATCTAAAATTAACGGCTTAGATATTGCTGATTTCACACACTTATCTATTGATGATGCGATGCATTTCATAAAAAAACTAGAATCTAGTAAAGCACAATTTATAATTAACCCTTTGCTAAAGCAATTAGAATCTCTTAGTTATATCGGTCTTAACTATCTTACTTTGGATCGTGAAACGAAGACCCTGTCAGGTGGAGAGTCTCAACGTATTAAACTTATCAGACATCTAAATAGTCCTTTAAGTGACCTAGTTTATATCATTGATGAACCGAGTGTCGGGCTACATCCTGAGGATATTCAAAAAATAAATGAAATTATTCAATCGCTTAAAAACAAAGGTAACACAGTTCTAGTTGTAGAGCATGACCCTGACGTTATCAAAATCGCTGATCACATCATAGATTTAGGACCTTATGCCGGAAAAAATGGCGGTGAAATTATTTTCACTGGTAGTTATTCTAGTCTGTTATCATCAAATTCTAGTACTGGACAAGCACTAAAGAAAAAACACAAATTAAAATCAAAAGTAAGACCAACTCATGCGTTTATTAACTTAAACCATATGACGCAAAACAATTTAAAGGATATTTCAGCGCGTATTCCTAAACATGCAATGACTGTGGTAACCGGTGTAGCTGGATCTGGCAAGAGCACACTTATACACGGGGGCTTAAAAAATAATACTGATGCTATTATTATTGATCAAAAACCGGTGCACGCTTCAAGTCGTTCTCATTTATTAACATATCTTGATATATTTGAAGACGTCCGTAACTATTTCAGTAATCATACAGGCTTAAAGAAATCATTATTCAGTTACAACTCTGAAGGCGCTTGTCCTGAGTGTCATGGCAAAGGCGTGTTAAAAACTGAGCTTGCGTTTATGCCAGACTTCACTCAAATTTGTAATGTATGTGGTGGTAAAAGATATAAACCTGAAGTATTAAGTGCAACGATTGCAGGCTATTCAATAGCAGATATATTAAACTTAACGGTGGATGAAGCGTTAGATTTCTTCCATACAAATAGGTCTATTGCAGAACCTTTACAATCATTGAAGGCAACTGGCTTAAATTATATGAGTTTAGGTCAAACACTTGATACACTTTCTGGTGGTGAAATACAACGTGTTAAACTCAGCAAGTATTTAACACACACTGTAAGCGGCCATATCTTTGTATTTGATGAGCCTACCACTGGTTTACATGAAGATGATATACCAATTATTTTAGCTAGTTTTGATAATTTAATTGAGCAAGGTAACACTGTGATAATCATTGAACATAATTTAACAATGATGACGCATGCGGATTGGATTATAGATATTGGTCCATATGCTGGAAATAAAGGTGGCAAATTACTATATCAAGGGAAACCGGATGGTCTATTAACAAACACTGCTTCTGTTACAGCAAAACACTTAAATAGTTATTTATCTTAGGTTAAGATGCTTCTACACTTAATTCATATTTTCACATTTTTATTAATATAAAATAAATCCAAATGTATCTGTAACCTTTAAATAAAAAATAACCTGCGACACAAAAGTGTCGCAGGTTATTTTTAGATATAATCAATATTTTAGCTAGATTAGTCTCTCGCATCCTTAGCTAAGTATATTTATAAAACCGAAAGTTGCTTTCAATAATGATGTCGTTTCTCCGCCTGGATATAATACATAGAGTAGTACATAAACCATCACGCCTGTGATAGCAGTACAAAACCAAACAATTGATGCAATTGGTCCTACAAATCTGTGAAGTTTAAACTTGTCTTTGAACGCAGTGATAATTTGGAAAAGTCCCAATAACCCACCAATGGTAGCTAAATTGATATGAAAAATTAAGAATATTGTATAATAAATCTTAATTGATTCTGGACCGCCAAAAGCAGTATTACCAATAAATATCGTTCTCGAAGCATAAATAATAAAAAATGTTAGCGCAAATACGGCAGCAAGTAACATAAATTTTTTATGACTTTCGATTTCTCTTTTCCATATTTTACGCCATCCGATTGCAATAAGGATTGCGCTTATCACTATACATGTTGTGCTAATTGTAGGTAAGATTGGTAAATTCATAAATTCCATCCTTATTAATATTTATTAGAACATTTTAATTAATGAAACAACAACAACGAGTACGAAGAAAACTACTAAATAGTTTAAAGAATAAACAAACATTTTTGTTGCCCATTTTGTTTGATCTGAATCTTTGTTAAAACTAGTTAAACCTAAATATAACCAGCCTAAGTTTAATAACGTAGCTAATACCATAAACGTTGTACCAAGATCACTCAATAATAATGGTAATGGTAATAACAATATTAGCCATATAAACATACTCACTCTCGTGCGTTTGAAACCTTTAACAGAAGGTAACATCGGAATATTTGCCAAGCTATATTCATCTTTACGTTTTATTGCCAATGCATAAAAATGTACTGGTTGCCAACAAAATATTACTAAGAATAGCGCTACAGCAATTATACTAATATTACTCTCGATAGCTGTCCAACCTATTAACGGTGGTACAGCACCAGGAAAACTCCCAATTACTGTATTCCAAACTGTATGACGTTTAGACCAAATTGAATAAAATGACACATAGCCAACGATACCTAACAATCCAATTACACCGGATGGTATATTTAAAGCAAATAATAATGCTTCCCCTACGAGCATCATTCCAAAACTAAGTAATAATAAATTTCTATTTGAAATTTTTCCATTAACTGAAGGTCTTTGCTGTTTACTTGGCATGATACTGTCAATATCTTGATCATAGTAATTATTTAAAGCGCATGCGCCCCCCATAATTAATGTCGAACCTACCAACATCATTAAAATCTGTGGTATTGACGAGAGGAAGGAATGATTTGCCAACACAATTGCAAGCCATGAACCGGCAAACGCTGGAATTAAATTGCCCTGTACTAGTCCCATCTTAATAATTTGTTGTAACTCTTTAAACGTTACACGACTAGAATTATGCGACAAAGTTTGTTCTTTGTTCATAATTTCCCTCCTAAATTTTCCATATAATACAATGATATATCAATTTAAGGTCATTGACTACATTTATACAAAGTTATTTGTGACACTTTATCGACATTCACAAATAGTCATTTTTGTGACACAATTAGAAGTGTATTTCTTGTTATAATAATAATTAAGTTTTATTTAAAAATAAAGAAGTAAATGTAAAGAGTCTTTGGTTTACAGTATAATGGTTGTTATCATTTGAGCTGAACCATTACTCATATTCTGTTTTATTTATTTGTGGGGGGTTAATTCTTGTTTAACAAAAAAAACCTGAAATGGTTATCTGTATTGGCAGCGATAATAATGGCATTTGTACAGCTAGGAGGTGCCCTAGTTACTAAAACTGGTTCAGCTGATGGTTGTGGCTCTGACTGGCCGTTATGTCATGGTGCTTTTTTACCTCAAAATTTGCCTATACAAACAATTATTGAATTAAGTCATCGTGCAGTATCAGGTCTATCTTTAATTCTTGTTTTATGGCTAGTAATAGTTGCTTGGAAACATATTGGTTATATCAAAGAAGTTAAACCGTTATGCATGATTAGTATTGGTTTCTTATTATTACAAGCACTTGTTGGTGCAGCAGCAGTCATGTGGCAACAAAACGATTATGTTTTAGCGTTACATTTTGGTATTTCATTAATTTCATTCTCTTCAGTATTTGTTTTAGCGTTAATTATCTTTGAAGTAGACCGCAAATACGAAGCTGATGAATTATTTATTCGTAAACCACTTAGAATCTACACATGGATTATGGCAGTCATTGTATATTTAACGATTTATACTGGAGCTTTAGTTAGACACAAAGAAGCAAGTTTAGCTTATGGTCAATGGCCGCTTCCATTTAATGATTTAATACCTCATAACGTACAAGATTGGGTGAACTTCACTCACAGAGGTATGGCTTTAATCGCTTTTATTTGGATTTTAATTACGTTTATACACGCAATTAATAATTACAAAGAAAATCGAACAATTCGTTTTGGTTATACCGCTGCATTTATTTTAATAATTTTACAAGTGATTACAGGTGCTTTATCTATTATTACTGAAGTGAATTTATTAATTGCTTTATTGCACGCACTATTCATAACAATATTGTTTGGTTTAATTGCTTACTTTATTGTATTGATGCTAAGAACGATAAGAAGTGGTGGATAATCTACTTTAATTAACTTACAAAAATGCTGGGATACGTTAACCGTATCCCAGCATTTTTTAGTTTAATCTTCTTGCTCTTTTTCAATTTCTATTAATAAATCTCCTGTTTCAATCGCATCACCATTTTGTACTGTCACTTTTCTTACGACACCATCAAATGGTGCTTGAATAGTTGTTTCCATCTTCATAGCTTCAGTAATCAATAATGCTTGCCCACTCGTCACAGATTCACCTTCTGTAATTTTAACTTCTGTAACTGATCCTGGCATTTGTGCACCAATATGATTTGGATTCAGTTTATCCGCTTTGGGTTTAACGCTGGCATTGGCTTTCACATTTTCATCTTGTATAAAGATACGTCTAGCCTGACCATTCATATCATAAAATATCGTACGTACGCCTTTTTCATCAGGTTCTGTAATCGTTTTAAGTGTAATAATTAATCGCTTACCTGTATCAATCTCAATTTCTACAGTTTCATTTGCTCTCATGCCAAAGAAAAATGTTGGCGTATCAAGAAGTGATACATTGCCATATTGTTCTTGTGTCGAAATAAATTGTTCATAGACTTTAGGATATAACACATAACTGATTACATCTTGCTCAGTGACTTCTTTTTGTTGTTTTTCCTCTAATTCTTGTCTCACTGTTTCAAAATCGACTGGCTCTAAGTATTCTCCTGGGCGTTCAGTTAATGGTGTTTGACCTTTCAATATCACTTTTTGAAGGTCTTTATTGAATCCATTTACCGGCTGACCAATTTCTCCTTTAAAGAATGATACGACAGATTCAGGGAAATCTAATTTATATCCATCTTTTATTATCGTTTGTTCATCTAAATCATTTTGAACCATGTATAAAGCCATATCACCAACAACTTTTGATGAAGGTGTTACTTTAACAATATCACCGAATAAGAAATTAACACGTTTATACATATCTTTCACTTCATTAAATCTATTGCCTAAGCCTAAACTTTTCGCTTGTTGACGTAAATTCGAATATTGTCCACCTGGCATTTCATGTTGATAAATTTCTGTGTTAGGTGACTTAATATCACTTTCGAAATCGCTATAGTATTGACGTACAGTACCCCAATAATGTGATAATTCTTCCATACCATCAATATCTGCACGCATGCTTCTACCGAAACCATTCAGTGCATAATACAACGAATTACCACTAGGTTGACTGGTTAAACCACTCATAGATGCAACTGCTGTGTCAATGACATCTACACCTGCATCTATAGCTTCTTTATAAGTTAATAGCCCATTTCCGCTTGTATCATGTGTGTGTAAATGAATTGGTAAATTGACCGCTGCTTTTAATTCACCGATTAATTCATACGCAGCTTTTGGTTTTAATAAACCGGCCATATCTTTAATTGCTAAAATGTGGAATCCTTCTGATTCAAGTGTTTTCGCCATATTTATATAGTAATCTAATGTGTAAATATCAGAACGATTACTATTTAAGAAATCACCTGTATAGCAAATAGCGCCCTCTGAAATCTTACCTGCTTCTTGAACGGCTTCATTTGCCACTTTCATTTGATCTATCCAATTTAATGAATCAAATATGCGGAAGACATCTATACCTGCATCAGCACTTTCTTTCACAAATTTTTTAATGACATTATCTGGATAGTTTTTATAGCCAACAGCGTTAGATGCACGTAAAAGCATTTGGAATAAAACGTTTGGAATAGCTTTTCTTAATCTTTCAAGTCTTTCCCACGGATTTTCTTTTAAGAAGTTGTAAGCAACATCAAATGTTGCGCCGCCCCACATTTCTAATGAAAAACTATCTTTCATTACTTCTGCTGTTTTAGAAGCAATATTCATCATATCTTTAGTTCGTACGCGTGTGGCCAACAATGACTGATGTGCGTCTCTGAACGTTGTATCTGTAATTAATACATCTTCTTGTTGTTTTAACCATTCCGCAACTGCTTGTGGCCCTTTATGATCTAATAACTGCTTTGTACCTTCAAATTTTTCGACAACCTTTTTTGGAACCTGAGGAATTGGCGACGTTTCATAAATCGGTTTCGGCCTTTTTTCTACGTTAGGAAAACCATTGATAGATACATTACCTATATATTCTAATGTCTTTGTTCCTCTATCTAATGTAGGTTCAATATCAAATAACTCAGGTGTACTTTCGATAAACTTAGTCGTGTAATCTCCGGTCTTGAATTGAGTATTTCTCATTACATTAATTAAAAATGGCACATTAGTTTTCACGCCACGAATGCGCATTTCTTGTAATGAACGGTCCATTTTTTCATTTGCTTGTTTAAACGTCATACCATGTGTAGATAATTTTACAAGTAATGAATCATAATATGGTGAAATCTCGGCACCTTGGAAACCATCACCAGCGTCAAGTCTGACACCAAAGCCACCACTTGAGCGATAAGCAATAATTCTACCAGTATCTGGCATAAAGTCATTTGTTGGATCTTCCGTTGTAATACGACATTGAATCGCATAGCCTAATGTTTGAATATCTTTTTGTTGTGGCATGCCTATTTCATCATCAAATAGTTTTTCACCATCTGCTACAAGAATTTGAGTTTTAACAATATCTACACCTGTTACCATCTCAGAAATTGTATGCTCAACTTGTACACGAGGGTTAACTTCTATGAAATAGAAATCGTCTCCAGATACTAAAAATTCAACTGTACCAGCATTTACATATTCAATATTTTCCATTAATTGAATCGCAGCATCACATATACGCTCTCTTAAATCATCAGTAAGTGCAACAGATGGCGCAACTTCAACAACTTTCTGATGTCGTC
Source organism: Staphylococcus sp. HMSC034G07 (assembly GCF_001835975.1). NCBI lineage: Bacteria > Bacillati > Bacillota > Bacilli > Caryophanales > Staphylococcaceae > Staphylococcus > Staphylococcus sp. HMSC034G07. The sequence continues at coordinate 67,934 of NZ_KV826609.1, read as the reverse complement.
TTTGGACAGAACAATCACGTTCATATAAATGAACGATGTTTCCATGTTCATCACCAATGACTTGTACTTCAATGTGTTTTGGATTATCTATATATTTTTCAATATAAACCTCACTATTACCAAAAGATTTCTCTGCTTCAGATTTTGCTCTGTGAAATGCTTCTTCCAATTCATCTTCTGAACGCACAATACGCATACCCTTACCGCCGCCACCGCTTGTAGCTTTAATCATCAATGGGTAGCCGGCTTCATTTGCAAAAGCAATTGCATCGGATTGATTATCAATTGGTCCATCTGTACCTGGAATAACTCTTAAATCAGCATTTATAGCTGTCGTTCTTGCCTTAACTTTATCCCCAAACATGTCTAGATGTTCGACACGTGGGCCGATAAACTTTATCCCCTCTTCTTGACAGCGTTTAGCAAAAGTTTCATTTTCACTTAAAAATCCATAACCAGGATGAATTGCGTCCACTCCTGCACGTTTCGCAACATCTAAAATGCGCTCTATATCCAAATATGATTCTGCTGGTCCTAAATCTTTCCCAACTAAATATGACTCATCAGCTTTATATCTATGTAAAGACCCTTTATCTTCGTTTGAATAAATCGCAACTGTTTTAATATTCAATTCTGTTGCAGCCCTAAAAATCCTTATTGCTATCTCTCCACGATTGGCTACCATAAGTTTATTAATTTGTTTCAAATCATGGTCCCCCTTAAATTTTGAATTTTCTAAAAAGTTGAATATAAAATTGATTATAGCAAAATACGAACTATGTATACAGTAAAATAGTTTTCACATTTTTTAAAATTACAATAAAACCATTACTTTTATTTTAAAGATAAGACTAACTATTTTATTGTAATTAACACTGAAAAAATGGATACCTATCGTATTTAAGAGAGATTATATCACAAAAACAACATAATATAAAGTTATCATTATTAATAACTTAAACTTATCAAAAGAGTTAAACTTATTAACTTTTTCAAAAGTAGCTTGTACAGATAAAAAAATAAGCAAACGTTTCCAACATTTGCATGTTGAATCGTTTGCTTATTTTGCACGTATTAATTATTTTTTGGCACGCTAAAATTTTTAGTATGTTTACGTTGCTGTCTTCTTTTCGATTCATCTACTTTAATTTGTTTAGCTGTAATTAACAATAGTCCCATTGCAATACTTAAGCTAATCATTGATGACCCACCAAAGCTAATAAATGGTAACGGGACACCAGTTAAAGGTATCGTGCCTGAAATACCACCTAAATTGACAAATGTTTGACTACCTATATAACTCGCAACACCTACACAAACTAATTTATAAAAGTATGAGCTTGTTTTACTCGCAAGTTCAAATGCACGATATACAATAAAGAATAATAGGCAAATGACAATTAGCCCTCCAACAAGTCCAAGTTCCTCACAAATAATAGAGAAAATAAAGTCAGTATGTGGTTCCGGCAAATAACCTAATTTCATAATACTATTTCCTAAACCACGGCCTAACAATCCTCCATTACCAATTGCAATTAATGAATTAGAAATGTGGTAACCTGTGCCACCTTCATTACTAAATGGATCTGTAAGGGTACTGAATCTAGCCGTTAAATAATCTGGCACGAGCCCTATGAGTAAAAATAAGCCACCAATAAGTACAACACCTGTAAGAACAATTAAACCATATTTTAGCGATTTTTGAACGCCAATACCTGCATAAAATAAGATTGAGAAAAAAATTATTAAAATTAATAATGTTTGCCCTACATCGCGCTGTAAAAACACAAGGCCAATACAAATAGCAGATAAAATGATTGGTGAAGTCATTAATTTAGGATTTTTAAAAACTTTTGGCCTTTTCTTTTCAATCATATATGGAATATATAATATCAAAGCAATTTTCAACAGTTCTGAAGCTTGTAAATTCATAAAGCCTAAATTAATCCAACTTTTCGAACCATTAATATTACTTCCTACTAAAAGCGTTGCCATTAATAATAAGATAATCCCAAGCATCATCCATTTTTGAAACTTAATTGTTTCCAAAAACTTCACATTCATCACAAAAGCCATAATAAAAACAAGAATGATACTCATAATTACGTACATTAATTGCCTAGTGTAAAAATATGTTCCTGTCACAGGTACACCGCCTGTTAAAGAACCTTTAGTGGCTGCAACCATACTTGCACTATATACCATGACTAAGCCAATGAGACATAACAACAAATATGTAATTACTAACGGATAATCAATATATTTAGCATTCTTGCTAATATATTGAAAAAAACTCTTTATGTTATTCATTCGACATATCATCCAATTCTATTTTATATATTCTTTACATATTAATCATTTTTAATAAAAGTTTCAGAAACGTTACGTTATTCTAAAAACCGAAATTGTTTTTTAAATTAATTGTACCTTTAACAGTATATCAAAAATTGTATTCATTTTTCGAACAAATATAATTTGTTGTTCAATCATTAATATACTAATACATCCTTTGTTATCAAACAAAAAAAGTGGCTACGATACAATCAATATAATATTGACATCTTAGCCACTTCAAATATCTTATGTAGTTTTTTAACTACTTAATTTCACTTTATATCATTTTATTTAGTAAAAATAAATTTATACTTTTAAAATTACTGAATCCAATTAAACGTTTGTAAATGCCTCATGCAATTTGGACAATTCTTTTTCTAAACGAAGCATTAAATCTTTGCCCGCTTCTCTGTCTACCAAGCCTAGTTCAACAGCAAAATCAACTTCTTTTTGTAAACCAAACATTTGCGTATCAAGAACTTCTTCATACAATGGGCATTGAGGTAATGTAAGATTATCCATTTGAACTTTGATCAATTGAAGAATCCTGTCTGCATCTTTATTTAATTGGTCATATGCCGCACTGTTTAATTTTTGGCCCTTTACCATGACATACTCCCCCTATCAATTGTAACTTTATATGTAAAAGTTTATCTTACTGATACAGAAAAAGCAAGCGAATTCAGTAATATACTAAGGCTAGTTATTTATGATAATATTAGAAATAGTGATATATTTAGTTTAGTTACATATATAATTAATGAAACGAACTACACAAATCATTGTGCTATGAGCGTTCAAGCAATTAGACATTTTTATTTATATGAAGCATCTCATATGATATAAACTATTTAATTACGTTTAAATTCACAAAAATGTCAATTATTGTAACGGCTGAACTTTTTGTCGATTCGTTTTATTTAAAATTTTTATAATACATTAGGAGTGGGATTATGATTCAAATTAAGGGTGAAGTTAAATTTCCAATTACTTTAGATAGTACAACTTGGATATTTGATGATAGAAAAGTTAAATTAGAAGATTTAGAGAGTGGTGTTTTTGACGGCACTAAACCAATCAATTTCGATGACAATCGGGAATGGAATCGTGCAATTTTAGAAGGACAAACAAATCCTCCAACACTTAATTCAGAAATTAAATATAGAAAAAGAGCAGTTTTAGAAAATTCATTTGTAATTAATATGTCACCATTTTTCAAAAATGCTGAGCCTTATGATCATGCGAAAGCAATACGTTTATTTAATGATAATGACTCAATAGAAGTGCCAATAGATTTACTACCATATCTTTTCTTCCAATTCGCTCGTGATGGTAAAAGACTTTATGAAGATAACTTCGTAGATAGTTTTGTCTATATTCCAGAACAAGGTTATTCATATGAGTTCAAGTATGTTACTCACATCGAGGTGATTTAAATGATAAAAGTGCAATGTATTATCTGTGATACCGAAGTATTCATTGATCAAAATACATTAGAAGCTAAAAGATTAAGAAATGATCCAATGCACACTTTTATGTGCGACGAATGTAAAAGTCGTCTGGATACACCAAAACAACGTAATCAAGCAACAACCTTCGACCATCGATAATCTATTTGTACAGACTTACACATCTTTTAAACCAAAAAGCAAAATATAGCTTCATCATATTAGCAATCATTAATAGCTTTGACCATCGTCATCGACTGTTAATATTTTATAAGTCAACTGGAACCTTAATCTTAAAATACGCCCTGTGAAAGTTTCTATCAATTTGAAACTTTTATAGGGTTTGTTTTATATCACCATTGCTTATCAATTAACTTTCTTGATGTGAAACAACACTGATCCTGTATACTCAAGCAACTCATGATATACTTTGAAGTTTTATCAGTAACTACTATTCTAGATTTCACGATTACTTATCAAAGATATTCGCTACAAAATCAAAATATTTATCTATCATGAATAAATACAATTAAATGATTTAATTTGATGTCATGTGTATAAAAGTTATAAGTTAATATAACACCTCTGCTTTACTAAAACGCCTAATTAATTAAAAATCGAACTAATTATATTACCAAATACAGATCATTTTTACTACTTAACAAGTGAATATCATAAAAAAAAAGCAACATCAATCTCTATATTATTCCAATAGAAATTGACATTGCCATGTTAATCAAAAGTATTTATTGCTCCAATACTATGATGATTTACTAATTACTCTTCTTCTTGCATTAATTGTTTGATTCGTTTTGCTTCTTTTTCACGCGCTGCTTTTTCTAAAATTGTTTTTCTAATGCGAATCGTTTCAGGCGTTACCTCTACTAATTCATCATCATTGATAAATTGTAATGCTTCTTCTAAAGTTAATTTTCTTGGGCGTTTCATTGTAACTGTTTGATCTTTTGTAGCTGAACGTACGTTAGTTTGGTGTTTTTCTTTCGTAATATTTACTGTTAAGTCATTTTCACGATTGTGTTCACCGACAATCATACCTTCATATACTTCAGTACCTGGTTCCATAAAGTTCGTACCACGATCTTCTAATCCCATAATCGCATATGAACTTGCTTGACCTTTGTCCATAGACACAAGCGCACCATTTCTTCTACCGCCTATACGGCCTTTAACACGAGGTTTGAATTCTTCAAAAGTATGGTTAATAATACCGTAGCCACGTGTCTGTGACATAAACTCAGTAGTATAACCGATTAAACCACGTGCTGGAACCATAAATATCAGACGAGTTAAACCATTATCAGTAGTCACCATATCTAGCATTTCACCTTTACGTTGACCTAATGATTCTATGACAGCACCTGTATATTCTTGTGGTACTTCACATTGTACACGTTCGAATGGTTCACATTTAACGCCATCAATTTCTCTTAAGATAACTTGTGGTTTTGAAACTTGTAATTCATAACCTTCACGTCTCATATTTTCAATTAAAATAGATAAATGTAGTTCACCACGTCCTGCAACTATCCATTTATCTGGAGATTCTGTTTGAGTTACTTTTAATGATACATCTGTTTCTAATTGTTCATCTAAACGCTCTTGAATTTGACGAGACGTTACGAAGTCACCTTCACGTCCAGCAAACGGTGAGTTATTAACTCTAAATGTCATTTCCAATGTAGGTTCATCTATTCTAAGAACCGGTAAAGGCTCTTGATGATCATTAGGTGTTACAGTTTCACCTACGTTAATGTCTTCCATACCTGAAACAGCAATTAAATCGCCTGCATAAGCTTCTTCAATTTCTTCACGTTTTAATCCGAAATAACCGAAAATTTTAGTTACTCTGAAATTCTTTACAGAGCCATCTAATTTTAATAAAGATACACTATCACCAACACGCATCGTTCCTCTAAATACACGTCCTACACCAATACGTCCAACATAATCGTTATAATCCAACAATGCTATTTGGAATTGTAACGGTTCTTCTCTATTATCAATTGGCGCTGGCACATAATCAATAATTGTTTCGTAAAGTGATTGCATGTTTTCATCTTGTTTTTCAGAATCTAAACTTGCAGTACCATTAACAGCTGATGCATAAACAACAGGGAAATCCAATTGTTCATCATTAGCTTCTAATTCAATAAATAAATCTAAAACTTCGTCTACTACACCTTCAGGTCTAGCTTCAGGTTTATCAATTTTATTTACTACTACTACAGGTTTTAAATTTTGTTCAAGTGCTTTTTTTAATACGAAACGTGTTTGTGGCATTGTACCTTCATAAGCGTCTACAACTAAGATTACACCATCAACCATTTTCATAATACGTTCAACTTCGCCACCGAAATCGGCGTGTCCAGGTGTATCTAAAATGTTGATTCTGTTATCTTTATAATTAATTGCCGTATTTTTAGCAAGAATTGTTATGCCTCGTTCTCTTTCTATGTCGTTAGAATCCATTGCTCTCTCATCAACATGCTCATTTTCACGGAAAATTCCTGATTGTTTTAATAATTCATCTACTAATGTTGTTTTACCATGGTCAACGTGAGCGATGATTGCGATATTACGAACATCTTCTCTTATTTTAGTCATTTTATATAATTTCCTTTCTCGAGTAAATTCCCACTTTTCTTTGCAACTTTTTTATTATATCATATAATTGGTTAAAGAAAACTATAAAGGTGTGGTTGGGATGCAACAAAAAAAATCTAAATCAATATTCTGGGTACTCGCTATCATAGCGGTTATATTTTTGCTTTTGTTTAGCTTTAGTATCGCTGCTACAAATGTTCCAATGATGATTTTAACATTTATACTATTCATTGCAACATTTGGGTGCGGTTTCACTTTAAAAAAGAAATATCGTGAGAATAATTGGTTATAATTATAAAATAAATGAGGACAGAAAATCATTAAAAAATGTATTTTCTGTCCTTTTTTATATGTTAATTTTATTTAAAAATGCTTTAAAGTTTGTATTTAACACGCTACTAATTAATCCATCATTGACTTTCTGTATCACATCACTTACTTTAAAAGTTAAAATTTGATTAGTTATATGATTCAAAACAATCATCTTAATGTTTTAATCGTTTTTGTAATGCTTCTATCATTTCATTATTTTTTTGAAAATGAAATTCTAATAGTTCTGCATGTAATTGAGGATTTGCCATTACTATGGAACTCGGTTCATATATAGACAAGGCATTTCCCATTAAATCTGTGCCTATGCCACCTACTTCTTGCAAAATGATTAAACCACCAGCAAAATCCCAAGGTTGTAATCTAGGTGTAATGTAGCCTCCTAATTTACCCGTAGCTACATGAATAATTTCTAAGGCAGCCGAGCCATAAGCCCTTGCACTTCTAGCTTCATCCACAATTGGTTTGAACACTTCACCTAACTTTGGCTTTGTAAGCCAATTTGGATTAATACCAATTATACTTGTTTTTAAAGGACTCGATTGAATAGTAGATAACGAATTCCCATTTTCAAATGCACCATCTCCAACTTTTGCATGGTAAAGTTTATCATTTATGACATCGTATACAAATCCTGCATATGGTTTGCCATCATTAAATATGCCTATAGAAATTGCAAAATTTTCTTTTTGATGTACAAAATTCAACGTCCCATCGATTGGGTCAACAACCCATACAATACCTGATTCATCTTTAAGGTCATGTCCATGTCCCTCTTCACCAATTACTAAATGTTCTGGATAAGTCTGCTTAATATTGTCAAAAATATACTTTTCAGTCGCTTTATCAACATTCGTCACTAAATCATTGGGATTTGACTTAGTTTCTATTTCTATACCTTGTTTCATGATTTTTTTTACATTGATGCCCGCTTCTAAAATAAGGCCTTTTGCAAACTCATAAACAGTCATTGTATCCCTCTCCTTTTTCACGACTCACTTTTCATTAATATTTAATAAGATAAAGTTCTATATATTTAAAATAGTCAATTGTATGTAATATCATATTAGTTAATAATACTATGTTTTTACCCTGATTCATAGGTTTATACACGTTTCTGTGCAATGTAATATCGTTCAAAGAAAAATGCAATGGCAATGTTTATAGAATAATATTGTGCTAAAATAAAAATAATAATTACATACTAGGAGGTTAAAATGGCTAAATATACATTTAAAGCAAACGATTTTAAAGCATTTACTGTTGATGGTTTAGATAACAGAATGGAAGCTTTGAATAAACATGTTCGACCACAATTACATGAATTAGGAGAATATTTTTCCCAATATTTAGAGGCAACAACAGGAGAAGTATTTTATCCTCACGTTGCTAAACATGCAAGACGAAGTGTAAATCCGCCTAAGGATACATGGGTTGCATTTGCAACTAACAATCGCGGTTATAAAATGTTACCTCATTTTCAAATAGGTCTTTTTGAAAACCAATTATTTGTCATGTATGGTGTTATGCACGAAGCAAAAGATAAAGCGCAGCGTGTGAAGGTTTTTGAAGAACAATTTCAAACCCTTAAAAACTTACCATCCGATTATAGTTTAAGCTTGGACCACATGTCTCAAGAAAAAACTTACATCGCAAACATGTCAGACGATGATATACAGAGTGCAATTGATCGTGTTAAAAAAGTGAAAAAAGGTGAATTATTTGTTGCACGCACACTTGCCCCAAATGCGAATGAATTAAAAACAGATAAAGCTTTCTTAAACTTTTTAGAAGAGACTTTCGCACAGTTATTAAAATTTTATAAATAATGTTTAACTCCGATTCTATAAAGCAACCAAGGTATAAATAGCTTAGACATTATAAAAAGAGTGGGACAGAAATTTATTATTATTAAAAAAATTCGTCGTCCCACTCCAGTTATGTTGATTAGAATTAAAAAAAGAATAATATGAAAGAGTTTAGGTCATCGTTGAGTCGACCTAGACTCTTTTTTTATGTTAATAAATGTACTTTAACGTATTTCGTTAACTAACTTTAAATTAACGGACAGAAGCAAAAAAAATATATTTATTTAATTTCTATGTCTGTATCCTTATTAAATCCAAAAATTATACTCATAACTAAACTGCTAACATAGACAATACTTTGTTAGCAGTTAGCGTATATTTTCAATTTTTTATAAATCTTTTAATGGTACGAATCGTTCACATAATTTAATAAATATATGGATCCTCATCTTTTTTCTTTTTTAATTCTTGCTCTGGATTCATGTCACTTTTTTGTCGTGAATCATTATTCTTGCCATTTTCACTATTGTCATTTGACTTCATTTGATATTGTGATTGAATTTTGTCTTTTTTTACTAACAGCATAATACCAGCAATTATCCAAAGTATTAATGCGATAAAATTACCAGTAAAAATACTAATTAAAGCCGCTGCAATTAAAAGACACCCAGCTAAAATTCTGTTTCCTTTAATTGTAAAAACACCACAGAATCCTAGAATCGTCGCGAATAATAAAAATCCACCTTGCATTAATATCGACGCTTTAAGTGCATCTGCTGATATAGACATACCTTGCTGTTCATATATTTGATTTAATGCTTCCTTGGATTCGGGAAAATTCAATAAAATTAACCCCAAAATCATGAGTATTAAAAATAATAAACTAAGACCGTTTGCAATCCAAGCAAGGATTTTTTCTGCTTTCCGATTCATCATTTTTTCCTCCTATTCTTTCATTATCACTATCATAGCAAATTTAACAATATTACAAAATTACAAAGTATTATTTTCTATATTTCAAAATATTAATTTACTAATAAAAAATTAAAAGCAGTAAAATTTTAACCTAATAATTTTTCTTTGTTAGGTTGACCTAATAATTTTTTTGGAGTAATCTATAAAAAGTTAGTTAGAAGTATAGGAGGTATCACTATTGACTAATAATATAAAAATGCATAATAAAAGTTTAGAAGAAATCAACAATACGGTTTCTATTAATACCAATGGTAAATTTAGTCAAAAGTTATTATCTTATTTAGGTCCAGGATTATTAGTAGCAGTTGGTTACATGGATCCAGGTAACTGGATTACTTCAATGCAAGGTGGTGCACAATTTGGATACATTTTGCTATTCGTCATTTTACTCTCTAGCTTATCAGCAATGTTACTACAAAGTATGACGGTAAGATTAGGAATAGCTACAGGTATGGATTTAGCACAAGCTACAAAATATTACTTAAATAAACCATTATCTTTTGTGTTTTGGATTATTGCTGAATTAGCAATTATTGCAACCGATATCGCAGAAGTAATCGGAAGTGCGATAGCATTAGATTTATTGTTTGGCATTCCATTACTTGTTGGTGCGCTTATCACCGTATTAGATGTATTTTTATTACTCTTTATTATGCGATTTGGTTTCCGAAAGATAGAAGCAATCGTAGGTACGTTAATTTTCACTGTACTTGTGATCTTTATATTTGAAGTGTTTATCGCTTCACCACATGTCAATGAGGTTTTAAGTGGTTTTGTACCAAGCAAAGAAATTATAACGAATAATAGCGCGTTGTTTATTGCACTTGGGATTATTGGTGCTACAATTATGCCACACAACTTATACCTACACTCTTCTATTGTGCAGTCAAGAATGTATGATAGAAATAGTCTAAAATCAAAAGCACATGCAATCAAATATGCTACAATGGATTCTAATATTCAACTTTCGATTGCATTTATTATTAATTGCTTATTACTTGTTTTAGGTGCAGCCTTATTTTATGGTGTTAATACTGATCAATTAGGTGGTTTCTACGATCTATATCATGCTTTACAAAACCAGCCTATATTAGGAGCTTCTATGGGGGCAATTATGAGTACCTTATTTGCAATTGCTTTATTAGCATCAGGCCAAAATTCTACAATTACTGGTACGATGGCTGGACAAATTGTAATGGAAGGTTTTTTACACCTCAAAATTCCAAATTGGTTACGTAGACTTGTTACACGTCTCCTTGCAATTTTACCAATTATATTCTGTATCATTATTTTTAAAAGTGATGAAGCTAAAATTGAACAATTACTAGTATTTTCACAAGTATTTTTAAGTTTAGCTTTACCATTCTCATTAATACCTTTACAATTGGCGACAAACAATCGTTATTTAATGGGACAATTTAAAAACAGAACTTGGGTTAATACGATATCGTGGTTATTAATCATTATTTTAAGCTTATTAAATGTATATTTAATATTAGAAACATTTAAAGAACTTATGTAAACATATTACTTAAATATATACAGACTAATAAAACAGCAATTTCTTTATTGAAGTTGCTGTTTTGTTTATTTTTAAATCTAATACCTTTGTTTAATGACGATTTCTGTATGTTTTCATTATTATAGTGATTTTGTGAACGGTCAAAATTGTCAAATATTCATATAAAAAAAAGCAAATCCATTTTGATATGCTCCCTTCAAAGTAGACACTTAAAAATGTAAACTTTGAAGGGAGCTTTTTTATGACTCATAGAAAATTATCACCTGAAACTTATCAAAAAGCTTTCAGCTTATATGAAGAAGGATATAGTATGAAAAATGTAATTCAAAAATTAAATTTAAATTGTTCTCCTAGAACATTATTGATTAACTATTATAAATTTAAGAAGCATGGAATAAAGGTGCTTTTACCAATTCAGAGAAATAATACTTACTCAAATGAATTTAAGCTTAAAGTTGTGCACGAATATATAAATGATGGCCTATCTTTAACTGATTTAGTAGTTAAATATAATATCCCCACTACTTCAACTGTAAACAAATGGATTTCAAAGTATTTATCGGGTAAAATATTAAAAACATATTCTCCAAAACCCGAGGTGTATCAATTGAAATATAAATCATTAACATTTGAAGATCGTGTAGAAATCGTTGATTATTATATGAATCATGGCCAATCGTATAAGACAACAGCAAATCATTTTAACATCAATTATAGCCAAGTATATAACTGGGTGAAAAAGTACAACTTGCATGGGTATGATGGACTTAAAGATGGACGTGGAAAAGGGAAACCCCAGTCTGTATTAACACCTGAAGAGGCATTAAAAGCTGAAATTAAGATACTTAAAGAGAAAAATAAATTTCTTCAAATGGAAAATGACGTTTTAAAAAAGGAAGAAGAAATAGAAAGGAAGTTGATGAAACAGGCATCAGACAAAAAGCATCATACCAAACGGTAAAAGCATTTAAAAACCTTTATCCGATAGCTTGGTTATGTTCAGTATTAAAGATATCACGTTCAAGTTACTATAAATGGTTACATCGAAAACCATCAAATAAAGAAATTGAAAACCAAAAATTAATCAAAGATATCGTTGATATCTACAATAAATACAAAGGCATATATGGATATCGTCGTATATACATATATTTAAGACTTAAACTACATCAAAAAGTAAATCATAAACGTGTCTATAGATTGATGAATCAACTTAATCTAAAATCTACTATCCGCCCTAAAAGAAAACGATATATTAAAACAACACCTGAAATTACAGCACATAATATATTAAATAGAAAATTTGAAGAACAAATCCCAAATAAAAAATGGTTAACTGACGTTACAGAATTCAAACTCAGCAATGGTAAAAAACTTTACTTAAGTGCTATTTATGACTTAGGCAGCAAACAGATTATCAGTCATAAATTAAGTACCTCAAATAACAATAAATTTGTATTAGATACGCTCAAAAAAGCAGTCAAACTTGTGCCGAATACCGAAGGTATACTCTTGCATAGCGACAGAGGATATCAATATACAAGCAGATTATTTAAAGTTACGTTAGAGCAACTTGGTATAAAACAAAGTATGTCACGACCAGGATGTTGCATAGATAATGGACCTATGGAAGGAGTATGGGGAACTATTAAAAGTGAATTGTTTAGAGGAAGAAAAAAAGTGATTTTTAAAGACAAGTCTACAGCAATAAAAGCAATTAATTCATATATAGAATTTTTTAATCAAGAAAGAATAACATTAAAAATGGCTACCCTTATATCGTAAATATAAGGTAGCCATAAACATTTTGTTTTTTTCACTGTCTACTTGACAGGGTGCAGTTCATTTTGGATTTGCTCTTTTTTGTGCATAGCATAATAAAATACATGCTTTATTTTTCTTTATCTGTATCTGCTGCTTCGCTTTGCATATTCTTACTTGATTGGTTTTGTTCTTCATCACTCTCTGATGACTCTGCAGATTGACTTGTGATTTTCTTTCGTTCTTCAAAATTCATTCTTCGTTGATTAACTGCACTGGGTTGTTGCTTACGTCTTTCTTTTTCACGCTGTTTACGTGCTTTCTTTTCTTGCTTGATCCGAGCTTTTTCTTCTGCTTTTTCTTGTTTCAATCTGGCAGCTTCCTCAGCCTTTTCTTGCTTGATTCGCTGTTGTTCTTCATATGCTTCTTGTTGAAGTTGTTGTTCTTTTTCAAATGCTTCTTGTCTACGTCTAGCTTCTTCTTCAGAGGCTTGGCTATCAAAGTTTTGATCTGCTAGGTCATTTTGAAGATTTTCATCATTATCATTTGACTGCTGTTTTGATTTATAATTATATTTGGCTTGTCGAGATAGTACTTGAGGTTCTTCCTCTTTTGAATTGATATCCGAATTTACTTTATTAGCAACTTCGGAACTATACCCACCTCTTCTTAATTGTTGTTCTTGATTTGATGGTTGTTCTACGTCAGAAGTATCTTGTTGTGCTTTATATTGTGGGTTTGGTTCTGTTCTTGGTTCAGGGTTTGGTTCTACTTTTCTTTCTTGTCCATAGTCATTATAACCACCTTGATAACCACCAGAATAATATGCTGGTATCATTTCTACTTTATCTTTGCGTGCAAACATCATAATTGCCACTATTAAAAATAGAATCGGTATAATGAGTGGTACAAATAACAGAACTAAAGGTAAAGTTACGATTGTAGCTATTAAAAATAAAAAACCAGATAATATTCTAATATTCATTGATATTAAAGCTAAAAACGATATTAATAAACAAACAATAAAATATACGATAACTGCCCATATACCATTTTGTAACCAAATAACGAATTGAATCGTATTTAATCCATTATTCGCCAGTATTTGCTGAATAAAATCATTACCATTTAACGACGTTTCTAAATTTTGAATAGAACTTTCACTACTAAAAGAAACTAGTGCAATAAACATTGTGATGATTGTTAATAATAGTAAGAATATCCAGCTCAACCAACCCAATACCTTTTCTGCTAGTCGACTCACTGGACGCCTAACTTGAGTATATTGTTCTCCTGACATTTCTATACAACTCCTTATACTACTTATCAAACTATTATATCGAATAAACGATAAAATAACTACTATACTACGCTTTAATTTAACGACATTTTAAAATTTAAAAAGCGTTCATTATATTCACTTAATGTATCCTTACCTAAATCTTTATAGACTTCTAATCTTGCTTGTGTACGTTTTGAAGGATAAAATCGTTCATCGTCTTTGATATTTTTTGGTAATTGTGCTCTTGCAGTCTTATTAGGTGTTGCATAAGCTACCCATTCCGTATTTTGTTTACTATTCTGTGCATCTAACATAAAGTTGATAAACTTGTGTGCACCTGCTTTATTTTGAGCAGTCTTGGGAATAACCATGTTATCAAACCACAAGTTTGACCCTTCTTTAGGTACCACGTAATCAAAGTCGCTATTATTTTGCACAATTGGCGCTGCTATACCGCTCCACACAACCGCGATATTTGCTTCATGTTGTTCAAGCATCATAGTTATTTCATCACCAACGACACCTTTAATATTAGGACTTATTTGTTTCAAATCATGTTCAACTTCTGCTAAGTGTTGTGTTTTTTTATCATTTAAACTGTAGCCTAATTTGTTTAAACCTAAACCTATAACTTCTCTTGCACCATCCACTAATAAAATATCATTTTCATATTTTGGGTTATATAAACTTTCCCACGAATTAAAGTTATCTTTTGGATACACATTTTTATTATATAAAATACCAACTGTACCAAAAAAGTATGGTACTGAATAACGATTATCTCTATCAAATGACATGTTCATATAATCTTTATCTAAATTTTTTATATTTGGTATTTTCTCATGATTTAAAGGTAATAACAAACCTTCTTTTTTCATTTTTTCTATCGTATATTCACTTGGAAAAGCAACATCATAATTTGTTCCACCATTGCGTATTTTGGCTTCCATAGCCTCATTAGAATCAAACGTCTCGTACACAACTTCAATACCAGTTTCCTTTTGGAATTTTTTTACTAAACTTGGATCAATATATTCTCCCCAATTATACACATATATTTTTTCACCTGAAGCAGAGTGCTCTTTTTCAGTGAGTTTTTGACTTATCCATAGACATAGTAATCCAACAAAAATTGAGAGCAAGATTAATTGTAAAAATCGTTTCATTGTTGAGTCACCTGCTTCAATGCTTTATTTCGTTTGATAATTTTTTGTATCAAATAATATCCAAGAATACCTATGATTATTGTTATAAAAAGTATAGTCGATATCGCATTAATTTCCATACTTATACCTTTTCTAGCCATAGCATAAACTTCTACTGATAATACACTAAATCCGTTTCCCGTAACGAAAAAACTAACTGTAAAATCATCTAATGAATAAGTTAATGCCATAAAAAAACCGCCAAGAATTGCTGGGAATAAATGTGGTAACATCACTTTGTTTAACACTTGTAACTCAGTGGCACCTAAATCTCTAGCAGCATCTAACGTATGTGCATTCATTTCATATAATTTAGGCAACACAATTATCACTACAATTGGAATGCAAAATGCAATATGTGAAATGAGCACAGTGATAAAACCAAGACCTAACCCTGTAAAGTGACCAATTGCCGTAAACATAATCAAAAATGATGCACCAATAACAACATCGGAAGAAACCATTAGCACATTATTTAAAGTTAGTAATGAAATTTTTAATTTCTTATTCCTTAAATGATATAAAGCAATGGCTCCCATTGTTCCGACGACCGTTGCAATTGCAGCAGCTAATAATGCCACTGCAATCGTATTAAAAATAACCGATAACAATCTGTCATTGTTAAATAAAGATAGATAGTGCGCTAATGTAAAATGCTCAAAATGAATCATATTACCTGCTGAATTAAATGAATAAAACATTAAAAACAGTATAGGGATGTACAATACTGCAATTAATATACCGATATATAGTTTGCCATACCATTTCATATGATTCACCCTTTTCCATTTGTAGATTTATTATTTGTGATGATTAAGACAAATGCCATAAAGAGAATGAGAAATAATGCAATTGTAGAACCCATTCCATAATTTTGAATTACAAGAAATTGTTCCTCTATCGCCGTTCCAATATTAATCACTTTATTTCCAGCAATTAACCTTGTAATCATAAACAAAGAAAGTGCAGGAATAAATGTAACTTGCACTCCAGTTAATACACCTCGTTTAGTTAAAGGCATGATTACTTTTTTAAAAGTGGCTAAACGACTAGCACCTAAATCACTTGAAGCTTGTAATAAATTATTTGGTATGTCTTTCATATTATTAAAAATTGGTAAAATCATAAATGGAATATAAATATAACTTGCTACAATTATAAACGCTGGTCCTGTAAATAACAGTTCCGTTCTAGGTAAGTGTAAACTATATAATATTCGGTTGATAATACCATCATGACTGAACAACCCGATAAATGCATAGGTCTTTAGAAGTAAATTAATCCAAGTAGGTATAATTAATATCAATAACCATACATTCTGATGTTTTGATGTACGAATAAAATACGCCGCTGGATAACTAATAAGTAATGTAGTCAACGTAATAAGTACAGCGTACAATACAGAGTCCCATAACATCAAAAAATATTTGGTTGTCATCATTTGTTTATAATTTTCTAAACTAAAATCACCATGGATATCAATCATAGAAAAATAAATTAACAAAATAACTGGCACAACAATAAATAAAATCATCCACAAAATGTATGGTATAAATAAAAATCTATTTATTTTACGCATTATCATTTACCTCATAACTATTAATGCGTTTATCAAATTCTGCTTCAGTTTCACCCGGTACCATAATATGAATCGCTTCTGGTTCAAAATATAAACCTACTTTACTGCCTACTTCAGTTTTCTTTGTTGAATGCACCATCCACTCATAACCTTTTCTATCTACACAATTGATTTCGTAGTGCACACCTCTAAATAACATGGATTCAACAGTCACTTCAAATAACCCGTCCCCAGGAGATACTAATGCAATGTCTTCTGGTCTGATAACGACTTCAACTTGTTGTTGACTCGGAATTCCCATATCAACACACTTAAATGATTGATCGTAAATATTAACGACATAATCTTTGACCATCGTACCTTGCAAAATATTAGATTCCCCAATAAAATCAGCAACAAATCGATTTACTGGTTCATCATAAATATCAATCGGCGTACCAAATTGTTGTATTTTTCCATCTTTCATTACAAATATATAGTCACTTAGTGCCAATGCTTCTTCTTGATCATGTGTTACAAATATAAATGTAATGCCTAATCTAGATTGAATTTCTCTTAATTCATATTGCATTTCAGTTCTTAGTTTTAAATCTAGTGCTGATAATGATTCATCTAGAAGTAAAATCTCAGGTTCATTTACAATAGCACGCGCAATCGCAATTCTTTGCTTTTGTCCGCCACTCATGCCTTCTATCATTCTGTTTTCAAAGCCAGTTAATTTCACTAATTTTAAAGCTTCTTGTACCTTAGTTTTAATGACTTCCTTGTTTAATTTTTTTATTTTTAATCCAAATGCGATGTTATCAAATACAGTCAAATGCGGAAAGAGTGCATAATCTTGAAAAACTGTATTTACTTTTCTCTTATTAGCAGGAACTTGATTAATTGATTTTCCTTGATAAATGATTTGGCCATGATCAACTTGTTCAAAGCCTGCAATCAATTTGAGAATTGTAGTTTTGCCACAACCAGATGGACCTAATAGTGTATAAAAATGTCCAGATTCAATATTTAAATCTATGTTATCTAATATTTGAGTTCCATCGTAAGCTTTGCTTACCGATTCAAATGTCAATAAAGGGTTCATGTATTGTCCTCCTATAAATATGATGCTGTTGCAACAACCATCACTTTCACATCTTGTGACGTAAGGTTCTTTAACCTATGTATTTGGTTTGCTTTAAAATATAACGCGTCCCCTTCTTCAGCGTGATAATAGTCACTCCCTAATAAAAGCGAAACCTCACCTTGTAAACAATATATGAATGTGTCGGAATCTGAAGGATCAAAACTTTTATAAGATGCATTAGGTCTTAAAGTAAGTATTAAAGGTTCCATTTCGAAATTATTTGATTGTGTAATTGGCCAATTCAATAAATATCCTCTATCAGATTCATCATAGTGAATTTGCTCATTTTTCTTATATAACACCTTAGTATTCGCTGAATCATTAAAAAATTCACGAGGGGTCGTACCTAACACTTCTAAAATATTAAAAAAAGTTTCCATACTTGGTGAAGCGTGTTCACTTTCTATTTGCGAGACATATCCTTTAGATAAATCTGTACGTTCTGCTAACTCACTTTGAGTAAGTTGTTTAATATTTCTTAGATTTTTTAATTTTTTCCCTATCTTCATTTTGTCACCTTATTTTATAACTTCTACTTTTACACATTTAAAGCTTAATTGTTAATCACAACGTTAGCATGCTCTGCACAAAAAAACCATATTTTGTTTACTTTTATCAAACATTATGTTTAGTGCTTAATAAAAGTATCAAAATATGGCTAATATGACAATAGTTAAATTTATTCTGAGCTAAAATATTTTTGGTTAGAAGCATCTTTGACTGATTTTACAGCTTTGTAGCTATTATAGCCACTTTGCTTCTCAAATTCTTTAAATATTTGCTTTTCTTGAGCTTTACCTGGAACTATTTTTTTAAATTGACTGTAGCGTTCTAACAAAAGCTTGCCCTCAACTTTTGATTCGTAGTATTGCTCAATGGCATTAAAAAAAGTTACCACTTGCATCATTTCTTCATTTGTCCATTCAAGATCAATAGGATATGAATATTCCATATCATTACACTCCCTTTTGTTAACAAGTAGTTATCAAAATTTTAAAAAAGTAAAAAAAGAGCGGGACAGAAACCAATATATTAAATTGATTTCTTATTCCCGCCCTTTTTATTTGTTATATCCTTTAAATGTTTGAACATTGACTTGGAAGTGCGAGAACAGTGTTCCTGTTCATACTTCCTAATCACTTAAGTTAAAACGTCTAAAGCATAACAATTTGTGCTTATAAATTATTACATTGTATGAATTGGTAAACCTAAAGCTTTTTCAGCAGCTTCCATAGACATTTCACCTAAAGTTGGGTGAGCATGTACAGTTAATGCTAAATCTTCAGCATTCATACCAGATTCAATTGCTAAACCTAATTCAGAGATAATATCAGAAGCACCAGTACCAACTACTTGCGCACCAACAAGTGTATTATCTTCTTTAAGTGTTAACAATTTAACAAATCCAGTTGTGTCATCTAATGATAAGGCACGACCGTTAGCTGCATAAGGGAATTTAGAAGCTGTAACTTCTAATCCTTCTTCTTTTGCTTGGGCTTCAGTGTAACCTACTTGTGCTAATTCTGGTTCAGTGAAACATACAGCTGGCATACCAATGTAATCCACTTCTGATGCTTCTCCAGAAATAACCTCAGCAGCTACTTTCGCTTCATAGCTCGCTTTATGAGCTAATGGCAGCCCCGGAACGATATCACCAATTGCGAAAATGTTGTCGATAGAAGTACGGCTTTGTTT
This sequence comes from Staphylococcus sp. HMSC034G07, assembly GCF_001835975.1. Classification (NCBI taxonomy): domain Bacteria; kingdom Bacillati; phylum Bacillota; class Bacilli; order Caryophanales; family Staphylococcaceae; genus Staphylococcus; species Staphylococcus sp. HMSC034G07. The sequence goes on along the minus strand of NZ_KV826609.1, from coordinate 48,241 downwards.
GTCTACTTCTAATAATCCACGATCTGCGAATTTAAGACCTAATTCTTCTAAGCCTAATTCATCAGTGTTTGGACGACGACCTACAGTAACTAATACATAATCAGCATCAATCGTTTGTTCTTCACCTTTAACTTCGTAAGTTACTTTAACACCGTTGTCTGTTTCTTCAGCAGATTTAGCCATTGCTTCAGTAACAATTTCAACGCCTTTTTCTTTCATACCTTTTTTAACAGGTTGTGTCATTTGTTTTTCGAAGCCACCTAAGATATCTTTAGCACCTTCTAAAATAGTAACTTCTGAACCAAAGTTAGCAAAAGCAGTACCTAGTTCTGAACCGATATAACCGCCACCAACTACTACTAATTTACCAGGAACTTCTTGTAAATTTAAAGCACCAGTTGAATCAATAACGCGATTGCCAAATTCGAAATTAGGAATTTCAATTGGTCTTGAACCAGTTGCAATAATTGCATGTTTAAAGTTATAAGTTTGAGCGCTCTTCTCATCCATAACACGTAAACTGTTGTTATCTACGAAATAAGCTTCACCTTTAACAATCTCTACTTTATTACCTTTTAATAATCCTTCAACGCCACCTGTTAATTTCTTAACGACTGACTGTTTGAATTCTTGAACTTTGTCAAATTTAAGTGAAACACTTTCAGCAATAACACCTAAATTTTCAGAGTTTTTAGTTTCATCATAACGGTGAGATGCGTGTAATAATGCTTTTGATGGAATACATCCAACGTTAAGACATACACCGCCTAATTCGCCTTTTTCAACGATTGTTACTTTTTGACCTAATTGTGCTGCACGAATTGCTGCAACATATCCTCCAGGTCCTGCTCCGATTACAATAGTATCTGTTTCAATTGGGAAATCTCCAACTACCATGTTTTACCCCTCCATTAATAATAATTCTGGATTATTTAATAAACGCTTGATATGGTTCATTGCATTTTGTCCAGTAGCACCATCGATTTGTCTATGGTCAAAGCTTAATGATAATGATAATACTGGCGCAGCTACAATTTCACCATCTTTAACGATAGGTTTTTGGGCAATACGACCAATACCTAAGATAGCTACTTCTGGATGATTTATCACTGGTGTAAACCATTGTCCACCTGCTGATCCAATATTACTAATAGTACAAGTAGCACCTTTCATTTCATCTGAAGTTAATTTACCATCGCGTGCTTTTACAGCTAATTCATTAATCTCATCTGAAATTTGGAACATAGATTTACGATCAGCATGTTTTACAACAGGGACTAATAAACCTCTGTCTGTATCTGCTGCGATACCAATATTCCAATAATGTTTGTGTACAATTTCGCCAGCTTCTTCATTAAATTCTGTGTTAAGCGCTGGATATTTTTTAAGCGCAGAAACGAGTGCTTTCACAACGTAAGGTAAGAATGTTAATTTAGTACCTTGCTCAGCTGCTACTTCTTTGAATTTTTTACGGTGATCCCATAATTCTTGAACATCGATTTCATCCATTAAAGTAACGTGAGGTGCAGTGTGTTTAGAATTCACCATTGCTTTTGCAATTGCTTTACGCATAGCAGGAATTTTTTCTGTTGTTTCTGGGAATTCTCCTTCACTAGAAACTGGCGCTGATTGTGCTGCGCTCGCAGAAGTTTCTTCTGAAGTTTCAGGTGCGCTCTCAGTTGAAGCTGCACTTGCATCTCCATTTAAGTATGCATCAATGTCTTCTTTCGTTGTACGTCCATTTTTACCTGAAGCTACAACGGCTTTAATGTTCACACCATTTTCACGTGCATATTTACGTACTGAAGGCATTGCTTTAACACGTTTGTTTTCATCTACATCTGCATCAGCTGATGATTGTGTCGTTGCTGCTTCAGAACTTTCTTCTTTAGCAGGTTCTGCTTCTGTTTCTTCTGCAGATTCACTGCTATCGCTACCTTTAAATTCCATATCTTCTGCATCAGGTGCGTCAATTTTAACAATTGTATCGCCGACAACAGCTACTGTACCCTCATCTACAAGTACTTCCTCTACTGTACCTGACACAGGTGATGGGATTTCTACTACAGATTTGTCATTCTGTACTTCAGCTAAAACATCATCTTCTTCGATATTATCTCCAGCTTTAACAAACCATTTTACAATTTCACCTTCGTGGATACCTTCACCAATATCGGGTAATTTAAATTCAAATGCCACGTTATTATCCTCCTAAAAATTCATATTTAGTCAAAAATTAGAAAATGAGAACGGAACTTATGATTCGCAATCTCATGCTGTTTTATTATTAATAATTGAAGCTGGGATAACATTTCAAAAGCTATCCCAAACTTATTAATATTTATTAAAATTCTAATGTTGCTTTTGCTTTTTCAATGATATCGTTTTTGTTTGGTAACCAAACATTTTCTGCTTGAGTAAACGGATAAACGGTATCAGCAGCAGCTACACGAGCAATTGGTGCTTCTAATGATAGGATTGCACGTTCAGCTAATTCAGAAGCAACTGTTGCTCCAACACCAGCTTGGCGTTGTGCTTCTTGAACTACAACTGCACGTCCAGTTTTTTCTACTGAAGCAACTAACGTTTCTAAGTCGATTGGTTGTACCGTACGTAAATCAATCACTTCCACTGAATGACCATCTTTTTCTAACTCTTCAGCAGCTTTTAATGATTCTTGTACCATGGCACCGTAAGCAATTAAAGTAATGTCATTACCTTCTTGTTTGACACTTGCTTTACCAATTTCAATTGTATACTCTTCTTCTGGAACTTCTTCACGGAAAGAACGATACAATTTCATGTGCTCTAAATATACAACTGGGTCATTACTTCTAATTGCAGAAATTAATAATCCTTTTGCGTCATAAGGGCTTGATGGAATAACTACATTCAATCCTGGTGATTGCGCTAAGATACCTTCTAAATTATCTGCGTGTAGTTCTGGAGTATGGACACCACCACCAAATGGAGCACGAATTGTTACTGGTGCTTGTTTTGAGTTACCAGAACGGAAACGTGTACGTGCAATTTGACCTGCAACAGAGTCAAATACTTCAAATACGAATCCTAAGAATTGGATTTCCATTACTGGACGGTAGCCTTGTGTAGTTAAACCTAAAGCTAAGCCACCAATTCCAGATTCAGCTAGAGGTGTATCAAATACACGGTCTTCACCGAATTCTTTTTGTAATCCTTCAGTTACACGGAATACACCACCGTTAACACCGACGTCTTCACCGAAAAGTAAGACATTTTCATCATTTTGTAATTCGGTTTTAAGCGCATTGTTAATCGCTTGAACCATTGTCATTTGTGCCATCGGTTACTTCGACTCCTTCTCTTTGTAGATTTCATATTGTTCTGCTAAATGTTGAGGCATTTCTTCATACATATTTTCCATTAAGTCTGTAACTGTTTGTTTTTCTGTATTATCCGCTTCTTTAATAGCAGTTTTAATTTCAGCTTTCGCACGATCGATTACTTCGTTTTCTTTCTCTTCAGTCCATAGACCTTTATTTTCTAGATGTTTTCTAAAACGAACTAACGGATCTTTTTTCTCCCATTCAGAATCTTCGTCTGAAGTTCTGTATTTCGTTGGATCGTCACCAGCCATTGTATGTGGACCATAACGATAAGTAATTGTTTCAATAAGTGTTGGACCCTCACCGTTCACAGCACGATCACGCGCTTCTTTAGTTGCTTGATATACTGCAAGTGCATCCATTCCATCTACTTGTATGCCAGGAATACCTACTGAAATCGCTTTTTGAGCTAATGTTTCAGCAGCTGTTTGTTTACTACGTGGCGTAGAAATCGCATAGTTATTATTTTGAATCACAAAAATTGCTGGCGCTTTGTAAGCTGAAGCGAAGTTAATACCTTCATAGAAATCACCTTGTGAAGAACCACCATCACCAGTATACGTGATTGCTACAGCTTGTTTCCCACGTTTTTTAAGTCCAAGTGCAACACCAGCAGTTTGTACATATTGTGCACCGATAATAATTTGTGGGCTTAGTGCATTAACACCCTCAGGCATTCTATTTCCTTTGAAGTGGCCTCTAGAGAATAAAAACGCTTCAGTTAATGGCAAACCTTGCCAAATTAATTGTGGTACGTCACGATAACCAGGAAGAATAAAGTCTTCTTGCTCTAATGCGTATTGTGAAGCTAATTGTGAAGCTTCTTGTCCAGCAGTAGGTGCATAGAATCCTAATCTCCCTTGTCTATTTAAAGAAATAGAACGTTGATCAAGAATACGTGTCCAAACCATTCTTTCCATTAATTCTACTAATTGCTCGTCTGATAAATCAGGTACTAGATCTTCATTAACGATATTACCGTCTTCATCCAAAATTTGGATCATTTCAAATTGAGATTCAGTATCTTTCAATACTTTCTCTGCATCGAATTGGGCTTTTAATTTCGGAGCCATTCAATTCACCATACCTTTCCCGTATAATAGAAATTCATTTTATCCTTTAACATTGTATCACAAAACTGTTTCACTGTTAAACAAATATGAAAAGTTCTGTAATACAGTAAATAGGTACAGTTTTAAAACTGTATCACTAATTTCAAACTTGCTGTACTATATTATTCTCAAGTTTCAAAGCGTCAATGTTCAAATGAATGTAAGCGCCCTCATTTATAATGCTATAGTTATTTACATTAAATTTCAAATTAATAGCATTTTCATGTTAATTTAAATTATCAACATCTTGTTTTTCTTTATTTACTTTTTCCATTGCGTCTTTGTATTTATTAAATGATTTGTCCATAGTTTTATATGATTTGGATACAGCTTCTGTTTTTTTATTCATTTCTTCTTGATTAGCTTGATCACGTGAGCCATATTCAAATAAATCTTTTTCTTTATTCATAATATTTTTATATGAATTTGCATAGTTATCATGTGCCTTATATTTATCTTTCAAAGCATCATTTAACTCTTTCACTTCTTTTTTCTTATCTTTGTCACTAATATTATCTAAATGTTTTTGAGCTTTTTTAAACGCTTCTTCTGAATTTTCTAAAGCATTTTCTTCTTTTTTAAATTCTTTTTTTCTTTTCTCAACATTATCTACAATTTTTTCAGAAGTTTGTTTTGCTTCTTGTTGGTCTTTACCATTGATTTTTTTCACAAGTTTTTGTTTTTCTTGCTCTAGTTCGTTAAGTTTTTTGCCTACTGAAGAAACAGGCTTTTCTTCATCAAATGCTTGTTGTATCTTTTCATTGTAATCTTTAATCTCACCTTTATCCGTTGTACATCCAGCTATAAGTACTGTGGAAGCTAGTATGGCACCAATACCATATTTAAATTTCATTTTGAAAAATCCTCCTTTTTCGTGTGCTATATTATATAATAAATTTTAATAAATCAAATGAATTACTGTATTTTATTTGGTAATCTTTGGTATATTTTATATTAAGGAAGGTGTATGAACAAATGTTAACAATGAAAGATATAATTCGAGATGGACATCCTACGCTACGCGAAAAAGCTAAAGATGTCGAGGTTCCATTATCAAATGAAGATAGAGAAACATTAAAAGCTATGAGAACATTTTTAATAAATAGTCAAGATGAAGAAACTGCTAATAAATATGGTCTTCGTTCTGGTGTCGGACTTGCAGCGCCACAGATTAATATTTCTAAAAAAATGATTGCGGTTTATTTACCGGATGATGGCGAAGGTAAAAGTTATGACTTGATGTTAGTGAATCCTAAAATTATGAGTCATAGCATTCAAGAAGCTTATCTACCTACTGGTGAAGGGTGCTTAAGCGTAGACGAAAATATACCAGGCCTAGTACACCGTAAATATAGAGTTACTGTTAAAGCAAAAGATATAGATGGTAACGATGTCAAATTACGTTTAAAGGGTTATCCAGCCGTTGTAGTTCAACATGAAATAGATCATATTAATGGCATCATGTTTTATGATCACATAGATTCAGAACATCCATTGCAACCTCATGAAGATGCAGTAGAAGTATAAAAAAAGAACTGTTAGTAAACGTGCCAATCGCGTACGCTTACTAACAGTTCTTTTTACATAAAGTCGTCTCTTCTTTCATGGTATATAATATTGAGCTCTTGTAACTCTTTTTTCAAAGCATTTAATTCTTGAATATCAATAAATACAGGGTCATGATTGTGTTTCACATAATTTTGATCTTCATTTACAGTGTCAATGATTTCATTATAATTGAAAAACATGATAACTTGTTCCGCACGTATTTCAAATGTAATATCTTGAAAGACCTTGTCAGTTCGTTGTTTCTCACTTTTAATATCTTCAACAATACGCTTCACTTTATCCATAGCAATCATCCTCATCTCGTCTTTATTACTTTCTACTATTACTTTCTATTTTAAATTATTAATTATTATATTTCCTTTTAATCATAATTAATTTTTATTATTGACTCAAGCTATATGATGATTCATTTAATATTTGAATATATGTAGCCTAAATTTACTTAGTTAAATACCTTTTATAAAGTGAATCACTTTTTTCTACATATTAAGCTTTAGCAGAAAATAAAACTGCTTTATTTATTCTACTACATCATGTAAAATGAGAAATAACTGAAAACATACGAATATGTTCTATTTGTATTTTTCTATACGAACGAATTTAAAATGACCCTAGAAACATACTGGGCAACTGCTCATATGTTCTCTTTATATAAAACGTAGTTTCAATTCACTTTTAGTGAAATTTATTTTATTTAAAATTGAGAAACTCACAAAATATTATACATTTCAGGGTTTATATAAATAATCTAACTAAAACTTAGGAGGAAATAGATATAATGGCAGTATTTAAAGTATTTTTTCAACATAACAAAGATGAAGTAGTCGTAAGAGAACACACACAAACAATTTATGTTGAAGCTCAATCAGAAGAACAAGTAAGAAGATATTTGAAAGACCGTAATTACAATATCGAGTTTATTACTAAACTTGAGGGCGCACATTTAGAATATGAAAAACAATCAGATCATTTTAATGTGGAGCAAGCTGAGTAATGAAACAAATTCATAAAAATGAAGTTGCGGTATATGCCCTTGGTGGCTTAGGTGAAATCGGAAAAAACACTTATGCCGTAGAATATCAGGATGAAATCGTAATTATAGATGCAGGTATCAAATTCCCTGATGATAATTTATTAGGAATTGATTACGTGATTCCTGACATTACTTATTTAGAACAGAATCAAGACAAAATAGTTGGTCTGTTCATAACACACGGCCACGAAGACCATATAGGTGGTGTGCCCTACCTATTAAAACAAATAAACGTGCCTATATATGGTGGACCATTAGCTTTAGGTTTAATCAGAAATAAATTAGAAGAACATCACTTGTTAAGAACAACAGAACTTGTTGAAATCGAAGAAAGTTCTGTTATTAAATCTAAACATTTCGAAGTTTCATTCTATTTAACAACACATAGTATCCCAGAATCATATGGTGTTATCGTTAATACACCAGAAGGCAATATTGTTCATACTGGTGATTTCAAATTTGACTTTACACCAGTTGGTGAACCAGCAAATATTGCGAAGATGGCAAAACTTGGAGAAGAAGGTGTCCTTTGTTTACTTTCAGACTCTACCAATTCATTAGTTCCTGACTTTACATTGAGTGAGCGTGAAGTTGGCCAAAATGTTGAAAAGATATTCCGTAATTGTAGCGGTAGAATCATCTTTGCTACTTTTGCATCTAATATCTATCGTGTTCAACAAGCTGTTGAAGCTGCAATTAAACACAATCGTAAAATTGTAACTTTTGGTCGCTCAATGGAAAACAATATTAAAATTGGTATGGAACTCGGTTATATTAAAGCACCACCTGAAACTTTTATAGAACCAAATAAAATTAATAGTGTGCCTAAACATGAATTACTAATTTTATGTACTGGGTCACAAGGTGAACCAATGGCGGCTCTATCAAGAATTGCTAATGGTACACACAAACAAATTAAAATTATTCCAGAAGACACTGTAGTATTTAGTTCTTCACCTATTCCAGGTAATACTAAAAGTATTAACCGCACTATAAATGCATTATACCGAGCAGGTGCTGAAGTCATACACAATAAGGTATCAAATATTCACACATCTGGTCACGGATCTAAAGGCGATCAACAATTAATGTTACGCTTGTTACGTCCAAAATTCTTCCTCCCAATTCATGGTGAATATCGCATGTTAAAAGCACATGGCCAATCAGGAATTGAATGTGGTGTGGAACCAGACAACGTGTTTATCTTTGACATCGGTGATGTTTTAGCTTTAACACATAATTCAGCTAGAAAAGCTGGAAGAATACCATCTGGCAATGTTTTAGTGGATGGTAGCGGTATTGGAGATATCGGAAACGTAGTTATCCGAGATAGAAAACTATTGTCAGAAGAAGGCCTAGTCATCGTCGTTGTTAGTATAGACTTTAAAACGAACAAATTACTATCTGGTCCTGACATCATTTCTCGTGGTTTTGTTTATATGCGTGAATCTGGTCAATTAATTTATGATGCCCAAAGAAAAATCAAAACAGATGTTATTTCTAAACTGAATCAAAATCCAGAAATACAATGGCATCAAATTAAATCATCAATCATTGAAACACTACAGCCGTATTTATTTGAAAAAACTGCACGTAAACCAATGATTTTACCAGTGATCATGAAGGTAAATGAAGATAATACATCTTCTCAAAATAAAAAAACACAAAATAAACCAAATCAGAAAAAAGACAATTCAAAAAAACACAATAGTAAATCTCAAAACAAAAATACAAAAGATACTAACAACAAAGATAATAAAAACATCGCTCAGAAAGCAAAACAAAAACAAAAAAATGATGGTAACCAAACGGACCAATCAACCAAATCATAATCAAACTCAATGCCTCATCCATTTGTAATGGATGAGGCATTTTTATATTAAACACTTGCTATTTTGACTGAGTACATTAATTAAAAGTTAAGTTTGAACCTTCGTATAACTTGTCTATTCACAAATATCAAAATCCCTTAAAGAATACACTTTACACAAAAAAGAAGAGTGTGGGACATCACTCACTGTTCTGTTCCACCTCTTCTACGTTAGTTCATATATTAATTTTTATCTTACTACCTTTTTTTCAAATCGGTTTAAGTCATTATCATGACCAATCATAATTAAAATATCCCCAATTTCAATATTTATGTTTGGGTCTGGAGATACGATAATGTCTCTACCTCTTTTAATGGCAATAATACTTATACCATATTGCGCTCTAATATCTAATTCTATAATGGTTTGTCCTGCCATTTTTTCACTAACTTTAATTTCTACTATTGAGTGTTCATCTGCTAGTTCTAAATAATCTAAAACACTAGCACTAGCTACATTATGTGCAATTCTCCTACCCATATCTCTTTCAGGATGAACAACGGTATCTGCACCAATTTTATTTAAAATTTTTGCATGATAATCATTTTGAGCTTTTGCCGTTACTTTCTTAACACCTAACTCTTTTAAAATTAAAGTCGTTAACGTACTCGATTGAATATTTTCACCAATTGCAACAATTACGTGATCAAAATTTCTAATGCCTAAACTTTTCATCACAGCTTCGTCAGTTGTGTCAGCAATTACCGCATGTGTGGCAATATCACTATATTCATTCACACGCGCTTCATCCATATCAATCGCCATAACATCCATATCTAAAGCATTTAATTCTCTAACAATACTACCGCCAAAACGACCTAAACCTATAACCACATATTCTTTATCCATATGCGTCCTCCAAAAATAAGATAATTGAAATATATCAAATATCCGTAGCTTAAACAATAAACATCGCTACTATATTTAAGTATATTCGCCTATTTTTTACCTTCAACATATTTTTTATCAAAAACAAATAATCTCAATAATAATATTAGCGATGGAATTAGTAAAAGTAAACCTAAAATAAATGCGATGATTAAAGCAATAGCCATCCCACTATTCACAACATGTTCATCTATACGAATATATGGATATAAAATGTATGGTAACTTACTTACACCATAACCGAAGAACGCAAAAGCCATTTGTAAAATAACTAAGACAAATGCAAAACCATGCCATTTTTTCATCAATGTGAGTAACATTGTACCAGCAAAACATAAAAAGCTGAGTGCAAACATCCACCAATAATCAAATACCGCTGTATAGAAATGCGTTTCATTTTGCAATCTTAACGATAAGAATACAAATAATGAAATAGCGATCATTGGTGGTCCCCAAAATAAGAACCAGTATCTTAATAAATCATAAGCTGGTTTATCATTCGCTTTAGAAGCATAATAAGTTAAAAATCCAGATGAAATATAAAGTACAGATATGATTGCAAGAAATACAACTGACCATGAATATGGACTTAACAATAATTCAAACCAATTTAAATCTAAATGGTTGCTTGAACCGGTAATATAACCACCCTCAGAAATCGTTAATGTAGTGGCTAATGCAGCTGGTATGAATAATCCTGCTAAACCATAAAGTGCAAGCCATGGTAGTTTTGTGTCTGGTCCATAGTTTTCAAAAGCATAAAAGCCACCTCTTATGGACAACAATATCAACGCAATTGATGCTGGTAAAAGCAACACTGTACCAAAATACATCGCGGAATCTGGGAAAAACCCAACCATTCCTACGAAGAAGAATACGAAGAAAACATTCGTTACTTCCCAAACCGGATTAAGGTAACGTGCAATCAAATGGTTTATTTTTTTATCTTGTTTTGTCAATTTAGCATGTAACGTAAAGAAACCAGCACCAAAATCAATTGATGCAACAATAATATAACAAAATAAGAATATCCATAGTACTGTGATACCTATATATGCGAATATCATCATGCATCACCTCTTTCCGATGAAGTTACTTCAAATTCTTTATATGCTGGTTTATTTTTAAACATCCTTATTAGTACATAAGAAGAAGTAACAATCAATATTAAATATAATATACCAAATAATATTGTTACGAACGTTAAACCACCTGCTTGAGTGGCAGCTTCAGCCACTTTTAGATAACCACGCACAATCCAAGGTTGACGACCTTGTTCCGTTAAGAACCAACCAAATTCTATTGCCAACATCGCTGCAGGTCCAGTTAATAAAGCGCCATATAGCATTGGTTTGGAATAAGTGAATTTCCGTAATTTTTTAAAGCATAATGTTAGTACAAAAGCAGCTGAAACAATTAAACAGAACACGCCCATCGACACCATTAAGTCGAAATAATAATGGACAATCATCGGTGGATGTAGTTCTTTTGGAAATTCATCCAAGCCTTTCACCTTAGTATTAACATTATTATCAGCCAAGAAGCTAAGTAGACTCGGAATTTTAATTGCACCAGTTACTTCTTGTGTTTCTTCATTTAAAGAACCAAAAAGCACTAAATCAGCATTGGATTCCGTATCAAAATGCCATTCATACGCAGCTAATTTTTCTGGTTGTTCTTGATGTAAAAATTTTGCAGATAAATCTCCTGCCAACATAGAACCTAACGTAAAGACAACGCCAAGTATCATTGTTAATTTTAAAGCTTTTTTATGATATTCTGCATCTTTTTTAAACTTATTTTTCACTAATTTGAATGCAGCAATGGCAGCTAGTACAAAAGCCATCGTCATAAAAGCAGTCGTTACAACGTGAAAAGATCTTATTAAAAATGAGTCGTTAAACATTGCTACCCAAGGTTCAACATTTATCATTTTACCATTTTTAATTTCAAAACCAGCCGGTGTATTCATAAATGAATTAACCGCTGTAATAAAGAAGGCAGAGAAAGAACCTCCAATAATCACTGGTATACTAATTAAAAAATGCGTCCATTTACCCTTAAATCTATCCCATGTATATAAGTATATACTTAAAAAAATCGCTTCAAAGAAAAATGCAAATGTTTCCATAAATAATGGTAATGCAATCACATGACCACCCATTTGCATAAATGTTGGCCATAGTAATGACAGTTGTAAACCTATAATCGTACCTGTTACAACCCCCACTGCCACAGTAATCGTATAACCTTTAGACCATCTTTTGGCTAACGTTATATAATGGGGATCATTCTTTTTAATCCCTAAAAACTCAGCAACTGCAAACATCAATGGTACACCTACACCTATTGTTGCAAATATGATATGCACTGCAAGTGTCATTGCAGTTAGAAAACGAGCTAATTCAACTGAATCCATAATATCACCTTTTTAATTTATTTGTGACAAAAATCACAACGTCCATTCATTATAAACCCAATGGCTATGTTTTAAAATTAGTTAAACTCAGAATTAAGTGACAAATTAATGACCAATTACATGTAATTTTATAGCTTGAATTATAATTAAAAGTCACTTACTATTAAAGAAAATGACTTTGTAGAAAGGATTGATGCTGAATGACTGATATCATCATTTACACACAAAATGATTGTCCTCCTTGCACCTTTATAAAAAACTATTTAACTGATAAAGGTTTTAAATATATAGAAAAAAACATTGCTAATCAGCAATATCGAAATGAAATGATTGATTATGATGCATTTGCAACACCCTTTATATTATTGAATGGTGAACCAATATACCAAGTTGATATGGATAAAATTAACCAAGTTTTAAATATTGAAACAACACATTAAATTTCACAACTCCATAAAATCATCTAAATCAACTAGGCTAATAAAGTAATTCATCGCTTTAGTTGTTTTAACTAACCATAACCTAATTTCAGCTATATTAAACAAAATGAGCAAGTAGATAGATGCTCCTTATCCACTGTTATATGTATATCTGCTTAGTATTAAAATAAATCGCAATATAACTAAAAAACTGGTAATCCATTATATAATGAATTACCAGCTTTTTTTATTTCGCATAATTACTTACTAAATCTTGTACTTCTTCAGAAGTAGCACAGTTAATCGCTTTTTGCGCTAACTCTTCCATCTCATTTTTACTTAATCCTTTAATTTGACGACGTGCTTTAAGAATTGATGTAGCACTCATAGAGAATTCATCTAATCCTAGGCCCAATAGTAATGGAATAGCAATTTCATCTCCGGCCATTTCTCCACACATTCCAGTCCATTTGCCTTCTTTATGAGAAGCATCAATCACTTGTTGCACTAAACGTAAAATTGCTGGATTGTATGGTTGATACAAGTAAGATACTCGCTCTGACATACGATCTGCGGCCATTGTATATTGAATTAAATCATTCGTTCCGATGCTGAAGAAATCTACTTCTTTAGCAAAAACATCTGCTAATGCTGCAGTTGAAGGAATTTCTACCATGATACCAACTTCTATATCATCAGATACTTCAATACCTTCATTTGTTAAATTTTCTTTTTCCTCTAATAACAATGCTTTCGCATCACGGAATTCTTTAATTGTCGCTACCATTGGGAACATAATATTTAATTTCCCATAAGCTGACGCACGTAATAAAGCACGCAATTGCGGTCTGAAAATGTCAGGTTGATCTAAACATAAACGAATCGCACGGTATCCTAAGAATGGATTCATTTCTTCTGGTAAATTTAAATATGGGAGTTCCTTATCTCCACCAATATCTAAAGTACGAACAACAACGCGTTTATCTTCCATTGTTTCAAGTACTTTTTTATAAGCTTCAAATTGTTCATCTTCAGTCGGCATTTCGTCTCTACCCATATATAAAAATTCAGTACGATATAATCCGACACCTTCAGCGCCATTTTCAATTACACCTTTCAAATCATTTGGTGTACCGATATTAGCAGCGAGTTCAGCATGAGCACCATCAACAGTTGTTGTTTCTTCATCGCGTAATTTTTGAAGTTCCTTTTTATCTTCAAAGAAACGTTCACGCTTGTTTTGATATGCAATGACTTCGTCTTCTGTAGGATCAATAATCACTTCGCCAGTTAAACCATCAACAATAATCATATCACCTTGTTTAACTTCTTGCGTGATTGATTTCGTTCCTACTACTGCAGCAATTTCAAGTGAGCGACTCATAATTGCTGAGTGAGAAGTTCTACCTCCAATATTTGTAACAAAGCCTTGTACAAATTCCTTGTTTAATTGAGCAGTATCAGAAGGTGTTAAATCATTACCTATAATAACAACGCTTTCATCAATCATACTAGGATTTGGTAATTCCACACCCAATATATGTGCTAAAACGCGTTTTGACACATCACGAATATCTGCAGCGCGCTCTTTCATGTATTCATTATCCATCGCTTCAAAAATAGTAATGAATTGTCCAGTTACATCAGAAAGCGCAGTTGGTGCGTTAACTTGTTCATTTTTTATTTTATCTTCAATCGGTTGAATTAACTCTGGATCATCTAAGACTAGTAAATGTGCATCAAAAATAGCGGCTTTATCAGCACCAAGATTTTTTTCAGCATTATTTCTAATTTTTGTTAATTCAACTTTAGATGTTTCAATAGCATTTTGAAACTTAGCAATTTCTGCGTCGACATCTCGAATCTTCTCACTATCGTATGAAAGATCAGGTTCAACTAATAAATATGCTTTAGCAATTGCTACACCATCTGAAGCAGCAATGCCATTAATATAATTAGACATATTATTTAGTTAATCCTTCTTTAGATAAGATATCAGTAATCGCTTCCATTGCATCTGTTTCATCGCTACCATCAGCATAGATTGTAATTTCAGCATCTTTACCTACACCTAAACTCATAACACCCATGATTGATTTCAAGTTAACTTTTTTACCGTTATATTCTAATTGAATATCTGAATCAAATTTTGATGCAGTTTGAACAAGCATTGTAGCTGGACGTGCATGAATACCTGTTTCGTCAATAATTACATATGATTTTTGTTCCATAATATGATGTCTCCTTCGTATAGTTAGAATCGTTAGTTTATTATAAAACCTAGCATAGTTTTATATAATAACATTACCAAATTATACATATAAATTCAATTCGTTGCACCCATGATATGACAATATTCAATGAATATTGTTACTTTTTATGAAAACGCTCCACCATTACATTAAAGATTTAACAACCTTTTCACATTTTTCAATATGATCCTCACCGATTTTTTTCATAAAGTAATAACTGATTGAAGCCGAAATAGCTTGCCCTACAAGTGGGAACCATTTTGTTTGTTTAGCAGCCATACGTTTTGCAACATCTCTAATAACGACTTTTAATATGGCATTAGATACTTTTCTACCTATAAATTGACTACCCTGTATTGCAGCAGCTGTAAAAATACGTTCTTTTACATCTTCTCTCATTGAATTTACTTGTTTGTGATCTAAACCATAGATTTTATTAACGTCTTCTATAATATCTCTCATTAGCTTGATATCGACACCAAAGTCAAGGCCTGGTATTGGTACAATACTAACACTTGAAGATAACATTGATTTTTTTCTCACTATAGCTTGAGCGCGTTGACGACGTTCATCTAATTCTATGTTAGTCGTTGGTATATCGCTTTTATTTTTTATATCTTCAATATTTAAAACTTTATTTCCGACTTTCTGTGTTACATTATTAGTTATTTTATTTTTAAAACTCATGATATTCACTCCTTGGTAAAATCTTGTACTGTAAAAATATTACCCTCTTTCACAGAAATTACTGTATATTTACAAAAATAGCCTTCAAATATTTTGATGGTTTATAGTGTGGATGTGTTTTAAAATCTTTTGGTAATCCCATTACCTCTGATAGTTCAAAATCAACTTCTGCATTATTCAATGTATCTTTAATCATTTTTTTAAATGCTTTTAATGAAAATGTACTATTATTCGTACACAATAATAAAGTTCCATTTGGCGAAAGTACTTCCAAAGCACCTAGTATTAATTTATCGTAATCTTTCAATACTGAAAATGTTTTTTTCTTATTTCTTGCAAAACTAGGTGGATCAATAACGATTGTGTCATAAAGTAAATCATGACGGCGCGCGTAATTAAAATAATCAAAGGTATCCATTACAAATATATATTGTGTCTTTGGATCAATTGCATTTAAGCCAAAATTTTCTTCTGTTAATGTGCGTGATCTGTTAGCTAAATCAACGCTAGTAGTGACTTTGGCCTTTTCTGCTGAGACAACTGAAAAAGCACCAGTATAACTAAACACATTTAACAAATACCTATCCTCAGCAAAATGATCTCTTAATTTCTTTCGTACTTCTTTTTGATCCAAGAAAATACCTGTCATAGGACCATCATTTAAATCCACATTATAAAATGTGAAATTTTCTTCGATTATAATAGGAAATTCTGGTGCTTCCCCATCAACAAACCCTCCAGCTATTTGGGCATCTTTAAATCTCATTTTTTCAAACACAGATTTGTATTCTAAGGTATTTTTTAATGCATTTAAAATTTGATAACGGTATTTATAAATACCTTTAGAATACCATTGTATTAAAAAGTGTCCGTTATAATTATCAATAGTTAGACCACCTACACCATCACCTTCACCATTAAATATTCTAAAAGCATTAGTACCTTCAATATTATAAAAATACGCTCTTTCTTGTATTGCGATTTCAAAAAGTCTCTCAAAAAATTGAGTATTAATCACTTCATTTTCATCATAGCTCAATACCCATCCAAGTCCTTTATGTTGCCTTCCGACGTACGCAGTTGCAATATAGGTTTGTTCATCATTTACTAACGAGAATAAATCGCCCTCTTTTAAATGATCATGCGCATACACGTCATCATCATCGATTAATGGGTATCCATTTAGATATTTCGTTTCTTTACCTTTATTTAATACGGCAGTTTTCATAATTATATGTCAGCCTTTCTTCTAATTTTATAATTTATGCTTTCTTATTCTATCATCTCAAGAAATATCGTAACATCATTTATCTATAATTGAATGATTTCTCAATTCAAACATTGTATTATTGTTTTTTATCTTTTGTGTTATTTCAATCATGAATCAAAAAGGACTGGCATTTAGCAATAGCCAGTCCTTTAAAAGTTTATTTACTTGTTAATCTTTTGAAGGTTCACGCAATTTAATAATAAATGATACAATTACTGCGATTAACATCACAAACAATATTGGCGTAATGAAAATTGACAATAGTAGGCCATGAACCATAATATTCATAAATTCTGTTAACAATTTGAAAAATAATATACTAACCATAAACAACTGCAGATAATAGAATTTATCTCTCAAGAAGTTCGTTAATGTCGTTAATATATAAGCAATAATAATCAGCATTAGTAATAATAAGGTAATCCATTCAATCACATATTGTGTTTGAGAAATTTCCCAATTACCTGAAACAAATAAAGCATTTCTATTATTAAATTCTATAATTGTAAAGAATAATAATACAACACCACAAAATATTTCTACATAAGCTGATTTAACCCATTTTGGAATTTTCATCCAATTTGGAATATCATCCTCTTGTATATCAATAATATTCTTCCATTTTTCGATAAATTTGTCTTTTTTATCTCTTAATTTTTGAATATCAACACTTCTACGTGTTTTCCGAGTAAACTCAGTTGTCTTATCTTGTAAACTTTTCAAATGCTCTTTCGTTTGGTTTGTAACTGTACCTTTGCTTGTTCTAGATAATTCAGGTTCTTCTTCACCTAATTCTTGTTTTGTTAAAGGAAGTGCCCTTCTTAAAAACAAGAAATTCCAAATTGACATTTGACCTAGTAACCACATTATTAAAAAGAATGTATTTACACTCAAAATATCAATAGGGATAATTTCGTCGCTATCTATTCTTCCATATAATACG
The DNA here is from genome assembly GCF_001835975.1 of Staphylococcus sp. HMSC034G07. Taxonomy (NCBI): domain Bacteria; kingdom Bacillati; phylum Bacillota; class Bacilli; order Caryophanales; family Staphylococcaceae; genus Staphylococcus; species Staphylococcus sp. HMSC034G07. The sequence continues at coordinate 30,413 of NZ_KV826609.1, read as the reverse complement.
ATTTGCGTAATTAAATAACTTATCCCATAACTGAAAATAATTAATAAATAATGATATTTTCTGTGATCTGGATTTAGTTCATCTTTATATACAATATACCCAATATGAACTACAAATGGGATAATAAAAATGATAGCAAAGAAGCTATAAACTTGTGTCATTAAAATAAGTGTTATAATGAAGAACAGTATACCTATCACTAAGAAGAAGATTGAAACATCATAATCATATCTTGTTGTTCTTAATAGCGTGAATCCGAGTAAGATGACTGCAATACCAAATAAAATAATTAATACTGCACTTATAACAGGGAAATTCCCTATATAATTACTCATGACTCTTATGATTTCTGCAAAAAATGCATTTATAAAATCCCAAACATTATGAATATGTAATTCAATTTTACCTTTATCCTTTAAGTCATGGACCATAGATAAATTTATTAAAATGATGAGACCTGTGAAGAGCGAAACGATGCCTATTATATAACTATATAATATCTCAGCGTGTTTCTTTAAAAAAGACATACCATTCACCTCAAAGTTATTATATATTAACATTTAGTTCTTGTCTTTAATAAATCAATAAATAAGTCTATAGTATGATAGAAAATAGTTGTACAGTCAAGTTTCCACCAAACATAATCGATTAAACAAATATTTCAAATTTAACGTAATATACAGTTAGATCTTTGTGGTTTAGTTTCCAAATAAAGTGGTATATTGAAAACATAAGTCATTTGAATATTGAAGGAGTGTTTAACTATGAGTAAAGAAGAATTAAATAAAAAAGCAGCTGAAAAAGCAAAAGAAGCTGAAGATAAATTGAAAGATAAAAAAGAATCTGCTGAAGATAGTACTGAAGAAACGAAAAAAAATATTCAAGATACTTTAGATTAAACTAAATGTGCTTGATTTCTATATGAACATTACAATTTAAATTAAAAGAGAACAATAGCATTTAATTTTTGTTCATTCTATCAAGGTTAATATTAAAAAATCTGAAACATCAATCTCATAATTAGTCTAAAGGACTAAAACCACTTTTACATGGTTTTAGTCCTTTATTTAATATCATGTCATTTGATTTTCATACTTCTTACTCAAAATATGATTCGAGACTTTACTCTGACACACATATGAATAAATGGATGAAGCACACAACAACATCTTAACAATGATATATTTGGACAATAATTAAAAACACTTTCTTATAAATTACACTACATCATGTATTTATTGTGATATGTAACTGAACTTGACAATTCCCTTTTTCATTAAAAACGATGAATTAAACAAACTTTAATTAACAAAACCACACTGCCACATCACCCAATGCACTATACAAAAAGTCTTTATTTAACCTTACGTTATGTGTTGTGATTGAAGTCATAAATATCAAATTCAACGTTAATACACCTTGACATAACTAATTAAAAGTCATACATTATAGTTAAAATTAAATTTAATATTCGCACTAGGGGTGTTTAGTGACTGAGATGAGGTATACCCTCAAACCCTTTGAACCTGATCTAGATTAAACTAGCGTAGGAAAGTGTATCGTGATATGTTTTTTGGTATCCGTATGCCTATATTTAACGCGCAACTTCTAGATGGTTGTGCGTTTTTTTATTGGAGGAGAATTTATGTCAAAAGGTTTAAAACTATCAGAAATTTTAGTAACCGTACTTATAGCTGTTGTGTTTGCTATCGTCTATAATATTTGGACTTTAGTATATAAGGCAGTGCAAGTTTCTGGTCTTCATATTGAAGAACTAACATATGGCGCATGGTTTATGGCTGCAATTGTTGCATATTTGATTATACCAAAAGCTGGTATTGCGATTTTAGCTGAATTTGCTGCTGGTGCAGGTGAAACAATTGTCATGGGAAGATTTGATATTCCAACAATGGTCTATGCATTACTTCAAGGATTAGCATGTGAGATTATTTTCGCTATTTTCAGATATAAATCACGTTCGGCAATGGTAGCTATGTTAGCAGGATTTTTAGCATCTGTTGCGACACTTCCTCTTGATTTTGCTTATGGTTATTTAGGAGAAATTGCAGGATGGAACTTAACACTTTATATCGTATTTAGATTGATTAGCGGTATTGTTGTGGCTGGATTGTTGTCCTACTATATTGTGAAAATATTAGATCAAACTGGCGTAACCAAATTATTCAGACCTGCAACACAAAAAGATTATGACAATTTATAAGGAGCATAAAAGTTGATAGTCACTGAAAATCTACGTCTTAAATATCCAAATGGACAAAAGAAAATATTCGACAATTTATCACTTGAAATTAAAGATAAAGAGAAGGTGCTTATACTTGGTCCCTCTGGTTCAGGTAAAAGCACGTTATTGAATGTTTTAAGTGGTATCGTACCAAATCTCATTGATTTGCCAATGAAATACGATAAATTAGAGATTGATCAAGATTGTGGTGTTATTTTTCAAGAACCTGATAGCCAATTTTGTATGCCAAAGGTATATGAGGAACTCGCCTTTGTCCTTGAAAATTTACAAACGCCACGACATAAAATGGATGCATTGATTGAATCAGCACTCGAGTCTGTTGATTTAAACGTCAATAAAGACCAATATATCAATAATTTAAGTGGCGGTATGAAACAAAAATTAGCAATTGCAGAAACATTATTACAACAAGCTAATACTTTATTTCTAGATGAACCAACCGCGATGTTAGATGTAACATCAACAGAAGAATTATGGAATAAGATTAAAGCGTTATGGCAAGATCAAACTGTGATTATAGTTGAACATAAAGTAGAACATATATGGCAGCATATCGATCGTGTAATATTATTAAACTATGATGGTGTTATTATTGGTGATGCCTCACCAGCTGACATATTAAACAACTATGAACACCTTTTATCCGAATATGGCGTTTGGCATCCAAAAGCTTGGGATGAAGCACCTTTACCTATAGATTTACAGCAATCTAATATTCTATATGCCAATGAGCATCTATTTCTTTTTGAACAAGGCACTATAAAAAGAAGTAAAAAGACACTTATCGATATACCAAAACTTAATATCACTAGTGGCGAATGGATTACAATCACCGGTACAAATGGCTCAGGCAAGACTTCTTTATTAGAATCGATGATGCAACTTATTAAATATGAAGGCACAATGTCTTTTGATGGCAAAAAGCTTACTAAAATCAAAGAAGCTGCTAAAAATATGTATCTTGTATATCAAAATCCTGAAATTCAATTTATTGCGAATTCAGTTTACAAAGAAATTTTTATACAAAACAAAGCTAATTATCCTTCTATATCAGAAGCTGAAGAAAAAACAATTCAAATGCTTAAAATGTTAAATTTAGAAGATGTTCAATCACAACACCCTTATGAACTGTCAATCGGGCAGAAACGCAGACTGAGTGTAGCAATAGCTTTAAGCTCTACATCAGAATATATTTTATTAGATGAGCCAACATTCGGTTTAGATAGTCATAATACATTTAATTTAATTAAATTATTCCAACAACGCGTTAGAGATGGCCAAACAATTATTATGGTTACACATGATCCTGAAATTATCGCACGCTATCCAACACGTAAATTGTGTGTAAGTCAAAAACAAATTCTAGAGATAGCAGGTGAGCATCATGTTTGAAATGTGGAAAAAACACTACTCTTTCATGGATGATGTGAATATCATTACAAAGTTAGCATTAGCTGTTTTTTTGTTTTTCTTTGTTATATTTGTACATCAATTCGATTTTATGATTTATATTTGTCTATTGATGTTCCTGTTTTTATTAATGTTCAATGGTATAAAATTTAAAATAACATTTGCTTTTATTTTCTTTACTATAACTTTCAGCCTAATTTCAGCTTTATTCATGATTTTTTATGGTGAAGGCACTCATATATTGTTTAAATTAGGATTTATTCAAATTAGTACTGAAAGTTTAGTTAGAGGGCTGCATTTAGCGTTACGTACAACAACCGTTTCATTTTTCGGTATTTTAATTGCTTTCACTTCTGAAATTGTAATGGTCTTTTACAGCCTAATGCAACATTTAAAAGTTAAGCCTAAAGTTGCTTATGCTTTTATGGCTGCTATAAGAATGGTGCCATTAATGATTAGCACTTTAGTTCAACTTAGAAAGTCTTTAAAAATGAGATATCAAATTATCTCTCAACAAAATTATAATTTATTTAGTAGAATCAAACATCTTATGATTCCACTTTTAAGCCAAAACATTAGAAAAGCTCATCAACTTGCTGTTGCAATGGAGAAAAAAGGTTTTAAAGATGGTCCGCGCACCTACTATTATCATACACCTTTCTCGTATAAAGACTTTCTATTAATCATCGTTTTTATCATCATTTTGGTTGTTGCTTATTTCTTAGCACTTCACTTACCGATTACAGGTATAAACGATGTTCGTATAAAAAATATATATTAACGATTACCTTATTATATCCAAAATTCATTACTATCCAATTAAGAAAAGATAAGACAAAAACTAAACCACTTTGTCTTATCTTTTTATATGTCAATTTACATAGATTGATCTGTGAGCACATAGCTTTTAACGATATACAGTTTCAAAATTTAAAAAGTCGTAATTTCTATACACTTCTAAATAGAAATTACGACTTTTTTTAATATTTATAAATGTTTTATTGCTTTATTACTAATATCTTTTCGATAAAATAGTCCATCGCTTTGAATTTTTTCTGCAGCTTTATAGGCATTTGCTTTAGCACTAGTAATATCATGACCTTCTCCTAATGCTAAGATGACACGACCACCATTGGTGACAAATTTATCCTTATCTCTTTTCAAACCACTGACAAAATAATTACCATTTAAATCAAAACCTGAAACAGTCTTACCTTTTTCGTAATTTCCAGGGTACCCTTTAGAAGCAAGCATTACACCAACGACAGACGAATCTTTCCATTTAAATGCTATTTTCTTTTTAGCCTCTAAATCTAAGATATGTTGCATTAAATCACTTTCCAATCTCGTTAGTAATACTTGTGCTTCAGGGTCGCCAAATCTAGCATTAAATTCTATTACTTTCGGACCATCTGCTGTTAAAATCACACCAATATAAAGGACGCCAAAAAATTCATAACCTTCTTTATACATTGCTTGAGCTATAGGTTGTGCAATGATTTCATTCGTGAGGTTAAGTACTTCCTTATCTATATGAGGTACAGGACAATACGCCCCCATACCACCTGTGTTAGGCCCTTTATCGTCATCATATGCACGTTTATGATCTTGCGCAATACAATCAAATGGCACGGCATAATCACCATTTACAAATGTCATCAATGAGAATTCTTCACCTTCTAAAAATTGCTCAAAGACAACTGTACCAAGCTCTTGTGGATACAATGAATGAACCGCTGCTTCAGCTTCACCATAATTCTCAGCTATAATTACACCTTTACCAGCTGCCAAACCATCTTTCTTTAATACGATAGGATACTGGCATGTTTCAATATAATTTAGTGCATCAGATTTGTTTGATATTTCTTTATATTCTGCAGTAGGAATATGATATTTCTGCATTAACTGCTTTGCGAATAATTTTGATCCCTCAATCTGAGCCGCTGCTTGGTTTGGCCCAAACACTTTAATTTGTTTTGCGTTTAATTTATCTGCTAAACCTTCTGTAAGTGGTTGTTCAGGGCCAATAATCACCCACGAAATATCATGCTCAACAGCAAATTCAACAATCTGAGTGTGGTCCGTTTCCGCTATTTCACAATGTACATCTGCAATGTCTGACATTGCGTCATTCCCTGGAATTGCAAAAATTTCATTTACGAGTGAAGATTGTTTTAACTTGTGTGCTAAAATATGTTCTCTTCCGCCTGTGCCAATGACTAGTACTTTCATAAATAATTTTGCCTCCAATATTTTAATGTTTAAAGTGTCTAACGCCAGTCGTTACCATTGCAATGCCATATTTATTAGCCATATCTATTGAATCTTGATCTTTAATTGAACCCCCTGGTTGAATGATCGCTTTAATACCATGTTGAGCAGCTAGTTCTACCGTATCATCCATCGGGAAGAAACCATCTGATACCATTACGACATTATCATTAATTTCAATCGCACGTTCTATTGCAATTTGTGCTGATCCTACCCGATTCATTTGACCGGCACCAATACCGACTGTTTGTTTATCGTTACATAGGATAATCGCATTACTTTTAACAGAGGCAACCACTTTCCAACCAAGCAACATTGCATCCCATTGAGTTTCTGTAGGTGCATTTTCTGTAACGACTTTTAAATCATCACGTTTGATTAATACATTGTCTTTATCTTGTATTAAATATCCACCTGAAACAGATACTATTTCTTGCTCATTATTATCAATTGTCATATCAATTTCTAATAATCTAATATTTTTCTTTTTATTTAAAATCGCTAACGCTTCATCGGAAAATTTCGGTGCAATAATCACTTCCAAGAATATGCTGTGCAACGTTTCAGCCAAAGTAGCATCAACGGTTCTATTTAAAGCAACGATACCTCCAAAAATGGATTGGCTATCCGCTTCAAATGCACGCTGATAAGCTTCATAAATATTTGTTCCAATACCTACACCACAAGGATTCATATGTTTAACTGCAACTGCAGCAGGTGTTTCAAATTGCTTAACTAAAGATAACGCCGCATCTGCATCTTTAATGTTGTTATAACTCAATTGCTTACCATGCAACTGTTTCGCGCCACCTAACGTATGATTGGCATCAGATGTTCTTACAAATGATGCTTGTTGTTGTGGATTTTCACCATATCTTAAACTTTCTTTATTTTCTTTAAAGAAATCAACAATTGCATTATCATATTGATTCGTATGTTCAAATACTTTAATCATCAATGATTTTCTATAACATTCATCTAATTGATTTGATTTTAGTTTTTCAATCACTTCATTATAATCCGATGGATGAACAATAGTAGTAACGTGTTTAAAGTTTTTAGCTGCTGCACGTAACATAGTAGGCCCACCAATATCTATATTTTCAATCGCGTCATTTTCTGTAACATCTGGATTGGCAACAGTCTCCTTGAATGGATATAGATTTACAACAACCATGTCTATTAAATCAATTTGCTGTTCTTTTAATTGTTCTAAATGTTCTGGTTTATTACGATCAGCTAAAATACCACCATGAACGGCTGGATGTAATGTCTTGACTCTCCCATCCATAATTTCGTCAAAATGTGTAAGTTCTGATATAGATTTAACTGCAATATTTTCATCGACTAACGTTCGCATCGTACCACCAGTCGAATATAACTCATAACCTAACTGTTGGAGTGATTGTGCAAAAGGGACAATGCCTGTTTTATTAGATACGCTTAAAATTGCCTTTTTCATGTTTATTGGCACCTCTTATTGAATAATTTTTGAAATAACTTCTGGATACAATTCATGTTCAATTGCTTTTATTCTTTCTTCTAATTGTTCTTTCGTATCATCCGGTTTTATTTCACATGTACGTTGTTCAATAATTTCTCCTGTATCCATCCCACTATCTACAAAATGTACTGTTGTGCCTGTGATCTTGTCACCACTATTTAATGCTTGACCAATCGCGTCTTTACCACGATATTTCGGCAATAATGAAGGATGAATATTAATGATACGTTTTTGATAGGCATTTAATATATTTTCACCGATTAATTTCATATAACCAGCTAAAATAATCCATTCAACTTTTTCGGTTGTTAACCATTCAATGATTTTCCGCTCATAATCTGCTTTAGAATCAAAGTTTTTAAGCTCATTAATATGTACATCTAAATGATATTTTCTTGCTCGCTCAATACAATAAGCATTAACCTGATCCGTATATAAAGCAGTCACTTCAATGTTCGGCAAATGACCTGCTTCTATTTGTGACATGATACTTTCAAAGTTACTTCCTGACCCTGAAGCAAAGATAGCAATTTTTGTCACTTTCATACCCCCGTCAAATGAATTGGCGCTTCACTTTTAACAATTTCACCAATTCTATATGCATTTACTTGTGCTTGTTGTAACGTATTTAATACTTTAGCTTCATCATTAGTATCAACAACTAAGGTGAAACCGATCCCCATATTAAATACATTGTACATTTCTTTAGTCGAAATATTGCCTTGTTTTTGCAACCATTCAAATATCTTTGGTGTTGGAAATTGAGTTACATCAATTTTTGCACCTACACCCTCAGGCAATGCTCTTGGGATATTTTCAATAAATCCGCCACCAGTAATATGCGTCATCGCATGTATGTTTACGTGTTCTTTTACAGCTAATACAGGCTTGACATATAGTCGTGTTGGTTCTAAAAAGATATCTAAAAATGTGTGGTTTTGATCAAATTTGTCTTGTAGATTAATACCTGATTTTTTTATTAAATTACGTACCAAGCTGTAACCGTTAGAGTGTATACCACTTGATTCAAGACCTATTATTACATCACCTGGTTTCACGGCTGAACCGTCTATATACGCTTCTTTTTCAACAGCTCCTACAGCGAATCCTGCTAAATCATATTCACCTTCATGATACATTTCACCCATTTCAGCTGTTTCGCCACCAATCAGTGCTGTATTTGTAGCTTCACAACCGTCACTAACCCCTTTAACAATCTGTTCAATAACTTCTGGAACAACTTTATGTGTTGCAATATAATCTAAGAAATACAATGGTTCTGCACCAGTTGTTAAAATATCATTGACACACATCGCTACTGCATCAATACCTATCGTATCGTGTTTGTCATTATCAATCGCTAACTTTAATTTAGTACCAACACCATCTGTTCCAGATACGAGTAATGGTGCTTTCATATTTAACTGTGATAAATCGAATGTAGCACCAAAACTGCCTAATCCACCTAAGACTTCTTTACGCATTGTTCTTTGAACATGACTTGACATACGTTCAACCGCTTCATAACCTGCACTAATATCAACACCTGCTTGTTGGTATGCTTTAGACATTTAAATTACCCTCTCTATCAAAGTATTGTTTATGATTTGCTAAATATTCTTTTTGACGTTCGCTTAAATGTTCAAAATAATCTTGTTCATAATCATAAAGACCAGCAGGATAATCACCTGTAAAACTTTCTACACATAATCCTTTATAAGGAGCATCTACATCAAGACCAATTGAATCTATTAAACCAGCTACAGTTAGATAGGCCAGAGAATCTGAACCAATATGTTCACTGATTTCTGATGGTGATTTGCTCGCTGATATGAGTTCAGCAGTAGTTGAAACGTCTATACCATAAAAGCTTGGAAACATAAATTCAGGAGAAGCAATACGTACATGTACTTCATTAGCTCCAGCATCTTTTAGCATTTGTACTATACGCTTACTTGTCGTGCCTCTAACAATAGAATCATCCACTAAGACGATATTTTTGCCTTGTACGATATCCTTTACTGCCGATAATTTGACCCTTACACCTTGCTCTCTTAATTCTTGAGTTGGTTGAATAAATGTACGCGCTACATATTGATTTTTGACTAACCCCATCTCATATGGCAAACCACTTTGTTCAGCATAACCAGAGGCTGCTGAGAGTGAAGAATTAGGTACACCAATAACCATATCTGCATTTTCAACTGGACTTTCTAACGCTAATTGTTTACCAGATTGTTTACGAATCGCATGAACATTTTTTCCTGCAATAGTTGAATCTGGTCTAGCAAAATAAATATACTCCATAGCTGATATCGCCGTATTCGTATGTCTCGTATAAGACTCTACTCGAATACCTTCATCATTGATAACCACATATTCACCTGCATGGATATCTCTTACATACGTTGCACCTAAAACATCTATAGCACAAGTTTCACTTGCGATGATGTAAGCACCTGTTTTCATTTTTCCTACAACTAAAGGTCTGATTGCATTTGGATCAACAGCACCATATAATGCATCTTTTGTTAATAACGCAAATGTAAAACCACCTTTTATTTTTCGTAAACTTTCCTGTAACGCTGCTTCAAAGGTTGGCGCTTTACTTTTACGAATTAAATGCATGATTACTTCAGTATCTGAAGAAGAATGGAAAATAGAACCTTGATGCTCAAGAGATTTTCTTAAACTTTGTGCATTTATAAGGTTTCCGTTATGACAAACTGCGACACTCATATCATAAAAATGGTACAAAAATGGCTGAATATTCTCTATACCTTTATTCCCCGATGTCGCATATCGTACATGACCAATCGCATGTTGATAGGACTTAAATGATTCCAACTGTGTATCTGAAATGGCTTCAGTCAATAAGCCAAGCCCTCTTTCTCCAGTGAGTTTTTGTCCATCAGAACACACCATACCTGCGCCTTCTTGACCTCTATGTTGTAAACTATGTAAACCCATATACGTCAATTGTGCTGCTTCATGATGATTCCAAATACCAAAAACGCCACATTCTTCGTTTAATCCGTTGTAGTCATACATTTAGGAATTGCTCCTTCCCACTGTTCATTCAATTGTTTCACATCACGTGAAATTAACGTGTCCCCGTTAGAAACTACAAATTTTCCATCTTCTGTTAATGTACCAACTTTAATAGCATCTGCGATATCTAAAGGTTGGTCACCTTTTACTGCTACTACATAACGCCCTTGCGTTTCACTGAATAATTGCTCATTTTTTAGATTTAAAGTTACATTTAAGCCCATTTGATAATGTGCACTGATACGAGCAAAAGTCATTAACAGGCCACCTTTACCCACTGTTTGTACGTGGGATGCTATACCATTACGTATTGCCCTTTTAATCGACTCTCCTCTTTTGACTTCATTTGATAAATCAATGGTTTCAACTTCATGATTCACCTTACTGAAAAGTAATTTCTCAATTTGACTCCCACCAAAATCGCTAAATGTATCGCCTACAACATAAAGCGTATCACCCACTTTTGGCGTAAAATCATTGAAATAATCAATTTCTTCAATCAAACCAACCATACCTACGACTGGTGTTGGGAATATTGAAGTTTCTTTTGTTTCGTTATACAAGGATACATTGCCAGAAACGACTGGTGTCTTTAATATTTCACAGGCTTCAGCCATACCTTTAGTAGAATCTGCTAATTGTTGATAAATTTCTTTTTTCTCCGGTGATCCATAATTCAAACAATCGGTCATCGCTAAAGGTGTAGCACCTACAGAAATCAAATTACGGTATGCTTCTGCTACTACCATCTTTCCGCCTTCGTATGGATGATTAAAGACATATCGTGCTTCACCATCTATCGTAGAAGCAATTGCTTTATTTGATCCTTCAACACGAACAACTGATGATTGTAAGCCCGGTTTGACAATAGTATTCGCACCAACTTGTTGATCATACTGCTCGTATAAATAACGTTTTGAAGCAATCGTTGGATGAATGAGTAAACGATTAAATACATCTTCGACATCTATGTCACTGTATTCATTTTTAGGTTCATTATATTGAGGAGTTTCACCTTCAAGCACGTAAACAGGTGCTTCATCTGACAATGGCTGTACGGGTATATCAGCGAAAATTTCATCTTCATATGTAAGTACAAAACGATCTGTATCTGTAACTTCACCGATAACAGCACTATCTAATTCATGCTTATCAAATAAATTTAAGAATTTATCTTCAGATCCTTTTTCAACTACTAATAACATGCGTTCCTGAGTTTCAGAAAGCATCATTTCATAAGGTGAAATACCTTTTTCTCTTGTTGGAACTTTTTCTAATTGTAGATGTAAACCACTTCCACCTTTAGCAGCCATTTCAGAAGATGATGATGTTAATCCTGCTGCCCCCATATCTTGGATACCTACTAGCTCATCAAATGTTATTGCTTCTAAAGTTGCTTCCATTAATTTTTTTCCAACAAATGGGTCACCAATTTGTACTGAAGGTCTCTTACTTTCACTATCTTCACTTAGTTCTTCAGATGCAAAAGTAGCACCGTGAATGCCATCACGTCCTGTTTTTAATCCCACATATATAACTGAATTACCGGAGCCTTTAGCAGTACCTTTTTGAATTTTATCGTGATCAATGATACCTACGCACATTGCATTGACCAATGGATTGCCATCATATCTATCATCAAATTCTATCTCACCCGCAGTTGTTGGAATCCCAATACAATTGCCATAACCGCCAATACCGGCTACTACACCACGTAATAATCGACGATTTTGTTTTTCTGACAATTCACCAAAGCGTAAACTATTTAATAAATTTATTGGTCTAGCACCGATTGAAACAATATCTCTTATAATGCCTCCTACCCCAGTAGCAGCACCTTGATATGGTTCAACAGCAGAGGGATGATTATGTGATTCAACTTTAAATACTACTGCTTGGTTGTCACCAATATCTACGACGCCTGCACCTTCACCAGGCCCCATCAACACATGTGATCCTGACGTTGGAAACTGAGTTAAAAATGGCTTGGAATGTTTATAAGAACAATGTTCACTCCACATGACAGAGAAAATACCAGTTTCAGTAAAATTGGGCTCACGACCTAAAATTTCACATACTTTATCGTATTCTGACTCCGATAAACCCATATCTTTATATCGTTTTTCTAATTTGATTTCTTCCACACTTGGTTCGATAAACTTAGACATTTTGTTCCCTCCAACTATTAACCATTGCTTCAAATAACTTAACGCCACTATCAGAACCTAATAAAGATTCCATCGCACGTTCAGGGTGCGGCATCATTCCACAAACATTTCCGTTTTTATTTACAATACCTGCAATATCATTGTAAGAACCGTTGGGGTTATCCTTGTATTTTAAAATGATTTGATTGTTTTCTTCTAATCTGTCATACATTTCTGATGTACAATAGTAATGACCTTCCCCATGCGCTACAGGATATACTACATTTTCATTCTCTTCATATAAATTAGTGAAAGGTGTATGATTATTGACTACTTTTAGTAGTTCATTACGACTTACAAATAAATGTGAATCATTATGCAATAATGCACCTGGCAGCAAACCTATTTCTGTAAGAATTTGAAATCCGTTACAAACACCTAATACAGGTTTCCCTTCTTTAGCGAAACGTTTCACTTCTTCAGTGATAGGTGCAACACTTGCCATCGCACCTGAACGTAAATAGTCACCAAAAGAGAAACCACCAGGTATTAAAACACCGTCAAAACCTTCTAAAGATGTATTTCTATAGTCGACATATTCTGCTTCTACACCAGATTTCAATGCTGCATTATACATGTCCCTATCACAATTGGATCCTGGGAATTTTAGCACTGCAAATTTCATTATGCTTTCTCCCCTTCTTCCAATACTTTATAGCTATATTCTTCAATAACGGTGTTTGCAAAAAGTTTTTCGCTTAAAGTTGTAACGACATTGTGAACTGCAGCATCAGTAGCTTCATCAACTGTCATGTACAGTAATTTACCAACACGTATATCATTAACTTGTGTGTATCCTAAATCATGTACTGCGCGATTTAAAGCTTGTCCTTGTGTGTCTAATACTTGTGGCTGTAATGTGATATGCAATTCAATTGTTTTCATTTTATAGTTCCTCCAATTTATTAAGAAAAGTTTGATAAGTGTCTATGATTGAACCAGTATCTTCACGATAAACGTCTTTATCGAAATTTGTATCACTATATTTATCCCAAATGCGACATGTATCTGGTGAAATTTCATCTGCTAATAAAATTTGGCCATTCGTGCTACGTCCAAACTCTATTTTGAAATCTACGAGTCTTAGATCCATATCATCCATTAATTCAAGCAATACTGAATTAACTGTTATTGCTGCATCTTTTAATTTTTCAATTTCATCTTTACTAGCTATATTTAATAATTGTATGTGATCTTCTGTAATTAAAGGGTCATTTAAATCGTCGTTTTTATAAAAGAATTCAACTAATGGGCTTTCAAACTTATGACCTTTATCAAAGCCTAATCTCTTTGTTATAGAGCCTGCAGCAATATTTCTAACTACGACCTCTAATGGAATAATGTCTACAGATTTTACGAGTTGTTCAGTTTCTGATAGTTGTTCGATAAAGTGACTATTAATATCACGATCTTGAATAAGACTGAAAATTCTAGAAGTAATTTGATTATTTAAACGGCCTTTACCTTCTATAAAATCTTTTTTGGCACCATTACCAGCTGTGACTTCATCCTTATATTCAATTCGAAGTACATCTGATTGTGCCGTAGAAAAAATTCTTTTCGCTTTTCCTTCATATAACAAAGACATTAGCCATGTCTCCCTTCAAAATGATTTAGTAAAGTTTGTTCTGTTTGTTCTACATTGTTTGTAAGCATTGTAAGATGACCCATTTTACGGTCAGGTTTACGACTTGATTTTCCATAAATATGTACATGCCATTCAGGATGATCGCCGAATTTATGTTCTAACAGATCTAAATCTCTTCCTAATAAGTTCATCATTACACTAGGTTTTAATAATTCGATTTTTTCTGGTAAGTGTTGACCTGTCACTGCTAATATATGTGTATCAAACTGCGAATAATCACACGCTTCAATTGAATAATGTCCTGAATTATGAGGTCTAGGTGCAATTTCGTTCACAAACAATTGATTGTTTGAATCGATGAAAAACTCCACTGTAAACGTACCTACAAAGTGAATATGTTTGATGATCTTTTCAACTTCATTTCGTGCTAATTGTTCAATTTGTGAATCCACACGTGCAGGCACAACAGTCTTAAATAATATTTGGTTTTGATGTTCATTCTCTTGTAACGGGAAGTACGTAATTTGATTATTGTTACCAATCGTTACCGTTAAAGAAACTTCTTTTTGTAGATTTAAAAATTTTTCAGCGACACATTCTTGCTTTTCAATTAACGCTTTTGCATTGTCCAAATCTGTTTCATTTGTAATAAGTAATTGTCCTTTTCCGTCGTATCCACCAAATCTTGTTTTTATCATAAAAGGAAAACCAATTGTTTCTATAGCTTGAGATAACTCATCTGGGTCAGATAATTTTATAAATGGTGCTACTTGAGTTCCAGCACCTTGCAAGGTTTGCTTTTCAATCAATCTATCCTGTAACAGTTGTATAGCTTGATAACCTTGAGGAATATTATATTGAGAAACTAATGTTTGTAATTGATGCGCAGAAATATTCTCAAACTCATATGTGATAACGTCGGACAATTCACCTAGTTGAATAAGCGATTGTTCGTCATCATAGTTTGCTTTTATAAATTGATGCGCTACATATTGACATGGACAATTTTCATCAGGATCTAAAACGATAACTTTATAACCCATTTTCTGTGCAGATTGTGCCATCATTTTTCCTAATTGCCCGCCACCAATAATTCCAATCGTTGATCCAAATGTCAGTTTATTGAAGTTCATGTTGCATATCACTCACTTTCTCAACCAATAATTTTTCATAATTTTCCAAATTCTTTTGGATAACTTTATTACCAATGCTGAGCATTCTTGCAGCAAGTATTCCTGCATTTTTGGCTCCAGATTTGCCTATAGCTGTCGTTGCCACTGGAATACCACCCGGCATTTGGACAATAGATAGA
This sequence comes from Staphylococcus sp. HMSC034G07, assembly GCF_001835975.1. NCBI lineage: Bacteria > Bacillati > Bacillota > Bacilli > Caryophanales > Staphylococcaceae > Staphylococcus > Staphylococcus sp. HMSC034G07. The sequence goes on along the minus strand of NZ_KV826609.1, from coordinate 14,807 downwards.
AGAGAATCTAATCCTTTTAAACTTTTAGATTCTATTGGCACACCAATTACTGGTAATGTCGTCATTGAAGCAACCATACCTGGCAAGTGTGCTGCTCCACCAGCACCTGCAATAATGACATCATAGCCATTGTCTCTAGCTCCTTTTGCAAATTCATACATTAATTGAGGCGTACGATGTGCGGAAACAACTTTCTTTTCGTACGGTATATCTAGTTGTTCTAACATTTGACAACTTTCTTTCATAGTCTCCCAGTCGGAAGAACTACCCATTATGACTACCACTTTCAAAATGAACACCCTTTCAGAAATTTGAAATGTTACGTCTATTAGATGTATATTACAGATATAGCATAACAACTAAAAATCGCTTTTTCAATCAAAAATCGAACTTTAAAGCAAAAAAATCTTTAAATTTTCGTCTTTTGGTTGAAAAACATGATGTTAATTATGTTAAAGTTCATACATTGGAGGAGGATTTTTTCATGGTCGCAAAAATTTTAGACGGGAAACAAATCGCAAAGGATTATAGACAAGGTCTAAAAGATCAAGTCGAAGCTTTACAAACTAAGGGTTACACGCCAAAATTATCAGTAATATTAGTAGGTAATGACGGTGCTAGTAAAAGTTATGTGAATTCTAAAAAGAAAGCTGCAGAAAAAATAGGCATGATTTCTGAAATCGTACATTTAGATGAAAGTGCTAGTGAAGAAAAAGTATTAAGTGAACTTCAACGCTTAAATGAGGATGACAGTGTCAGTGGCATATTAGTTCAAGTGCCACTACCAGATCAAGTTAGCGAACAAAAAGTTCTAGAATCAATTAACCCCGCTAAAGATGTTGATGGATTCCATCCTGAAAATATAGGTAAATTATATATTGACCAACAAACTTTTGTACCTTGTACACCTCTTGGTATTATGGAATTGCTAAATCATGCTGACATTGATTTAGAAGGAAAAGATGCTGTTGTTATAGGTAGAAGTCATATTGTAGGTCAACCAGTATCAAAACTGTTATTACAAAAAAATGCATCAGTAACGATACTTCACTCAAGAACTAAAGACATGCACCAACATTTAAAAAACGCTGATATTATCGTTAGTGCTGTTGGACGTCCTGGACTTGTTACTAAAGAAGATGTTAAAGAAGGTGCAGTTGTAATTGATGTTGGTAATACACCAGATGAAAACGGAAAATTAAAAGGTGATATTGCCTATGATGAAGTTAAAGAAATTGCTGGTGCTATTACACCTGTACCTGGTGGCGTTGGCCCAATGACTATTACAATGGTATTAAACAATACACTTATGGCCGAAAAAATGCGTAGAGGTATTGAATAACAATCACACGCTTAATTTAAAAACATTTTAAATAACAGGCAAAACTGAGATTTCATATCTCAAACTAATGAATAAACGTCAATTTCTAGGTGATTACAATAGAAATTGACGTTTATTTTACTTTTATGAAATATAGGCCGTGTTGATCTACTATCTTCCTTATATAAAACTTCAAATCATTTTTTACAAAACGAACAAATTGCGTAAGTGAGAATTGTTTGTAAGCTGAAGTTCAGTTAAATATTTTATACTTTTCAATTCAAATCATATATGGCCAGATAAGCAGACAAAATCTTTTTTCGTAAAATCAGATTTCTTTCCCACGCTCATATTCATTTTTAAACCATCTCCTAAAACAGCTCTTATATTATTAAAACATCCATCAATAAGGTTTTATTCAAAAACACTCAATTTTCTTTAGTAGTTTTTACATTTTTCAAAAATTTATTACAGTTAACTGAATTTTTTCGAAAAATTATAACTTAATTTACACAATTACGTTATATTAAGACTATAGTACGATGTAATTTCTATCAAAATAAAATATAGTGTATTTAAGATAAAAAATAAATGACGCTCATACGGAGGTTTACGTTATGAATAAATTAATGCAGTCATTATCAGCACTCGGGGTATCTGCAACCCTTGTTTCACCTAATCTAAGTGCAGAAGCTACAGAAAATTCTATCCCCGAATTAAAAGGAACAAACGATGTTATCATCGATAAAGGAAATAACTATAATTTATTAAATGGCGTACGTGCCTATGATAAAGAAGATGGTGACTTAACGCACAAAATTTCAGTAGATGGAAATATTAACACTGAAAAAGAAGGCAAATATAAAATTGAATATACTGTAGAAGATTCAGAAGGTGCAACGAATAAATCAATAAGATATATTGAAGTAAAATAAATAGTATATCTATACATATGTCATAATGAAATTCACTCAAACAATTAATTTTGGTGTGAAATTATCCTATCGCCTAAAATATGACACTTTTCACAAAATGTACACATAATTTTAACAAATCTTTGAAAGCCCGTCAGACGTTGAGTTTGTTGGGTTTCTTTTAATTTTACAATAATTTTTTTTGCACAAACACTTGTAAATATTGCGTAATATCTTAAAATTGATGGTAAGCCCTACAATTGTAGTATTAGGAGGTCAAAAAAGTGTCAAAATTTAAGTCTTTGCTTCTACTCTTTGGCTCACTAATTATACTTAGTGGTTGTTCAAATGTAGAAGTTTTAAACCCAAAAGGGCCGGTAGCAAGTGACTCGAAGTTCTTGATTATTTATTCAATCATCTTCATGCTTGTTATTATTGCCGCCGTACTTATCATGTTTGCTCTGTTCCTATATAAATATAGATTACACAAAACAGACGAGTCTGGTAAGATGCACCACAATTCTTTAATTGAAACAATTTGGTTTATCATTCCGGTGATCATCGTTATCGCTTTAGCGATTCCTACAGTAAAATCACTTTATATGTATGAAGCTAAACCGGAAAAACAAGACGATCCACTTGTTGTCTATGCAACAAGCGCTGGTTATAAGTGGTTCTTCAGTTATCCTGAAGAAAAAATCGAAACTGTTAACCACTTAACAATACCTAAAGATCGCCCTGTTGTCTTCAAACTCCAATCAATGGATATGATGACAAGTTTCTGGATACCACAATTAGGTGGTCAAAAATACGCGATGACTGGTATGACAATGGATTGGACATTAACTGCTAGCGAAGAAGGTACGTTCCGAGGACGTAACTCAAACTTCAACGGTGAAGGATTCGCTCGCCAGACATTTGATGTTAATTCTGTTAGCCAAAGTAAATTCAAGGATTGGGTAAAAGATGCTCAAAGTCAAAAGGAATTAGATCAAGATACTTTTGATAAACAACTTTTACCAACTACTGAAAATAAAAACTTAACTTTCAGTGGTACGCACATGGCGTTTGTTGATCCAGCAGCTGATCCTGAGTATATTTTCCATGCTTATGATCGTTTCAATTACGTACAGAAAGATCCAAACTTCAATACACCTGAAGAAATTAAAAAAGATGTATTGGATAAACCGAATAAACCTGCACGTAAACCTCAAATCACAAACGCAAACTATGAACGTCATGGTATGAAAGCTATGATTCTAGGCAATAATGAACCATATGATAGTGAATTCAAAGATGAAGAATCACATAATATGGATGAAATGGAAAAAATCTCAGAAGGTGCTAAAGATGAAAAAGCATCTAAAGCTGAGAAAAAAGACCATGAACATGGAGGTGGACATTAATGAATTTCCCATGGGATCAATTACTCGTTCAAGGTAACTGGATGATTACAATGGCGCAAATTGGTGCACCGTTTGCTATCATCGCAGTAATCGCAGTAATTACTTACTTTAAATTGTGGAAATATCTATACAGAGAATGGTTCACGTCTATTGACCATAAAAAAATTGGTGCTATGTATTTAATCTGTGCTGTATTAATGTTCGTACGTGGTGGTATTGATGCCCTAATGATGCGTACACAATTAGCAATTCCAGATAATACATTCTTAGAAGGAAATCACTATAATGAAGTCTTTAGTACGCACGGCGTAATAATGATAATCTTTATGGCGATGCCTTTCATCTTTGGTTTATGGAATGTTATTGTACCTCTTCAAATTGGTGCAAGAGACGTTGCATTCCCTGTATTAAATAACGTAAGTTTCTGGTTATTCTTCTCTGGTATGTTGTTATTCAACCTATCATTTATAATCGGAGGCTCACCTGCAGCTGGTTGGACTAACTATGCACCACTCGCAGGAGAATTCAGTCCAGGACCTGGGGTTAACTACTACCTTATCGCAATACAGATTTCTGGTATAGGTACCCTAATGACTGGTATTAACTTCTTTGTAACAATACTTAGATGTAAAACACCTACGATGAAATTTATGGAAATGCCAATGTTCACGGTTACTACTTTCATTACAGCATTAATCGTTATTTTGGCTTTCCCAGTATTGACAGTTGCGCTAGCACTGTTTACAACAGATAGAATCTTCGATACTGCATTCTTTACAGTCGCAAATGGTGGTATGCCAATGCTATGGGCTAACTTCTTCTGGGTATGGGGGCACCCCGAAGTTTATATCGTTATCTTACCGGCATTCGGTATTTATTCAGAAATTATTCCAACATTTGCACGTAAACGTCTGTTTGGTCACCAAAGTATGGTGTGGGCAACAGCAGGTATCGCATTCCTTAGTTTCTTAGTTTGGGTTCACCATTTCTTCACTATGGGTAATGGTGCATTAATTAACTCATTCTTCTCAATCACAACTATGCTGATTGGTATACCAACAGGTGTTAAATTATTTAACTGGTTATTCACTTTATATCAAGGTAGAATTACATTTGAATCGCCTATGCTATTCGCATTAGCATTCATTCCTAACTTCTTACTTGGTGGTGTAACTGGTGTTATGCTTGCAATGGCAGCAGCCGACTATCAGTACCATAATACGTACTTCTTAGTTGCTCACTTCCACTACACATTAGTAGCTGGTGTTGTATTTGCTTGTTTAGGTGCACTCATTTTCTGGTGGCCTAAGATGACTGGATTTAAGTTAAACGAGACATTAAACAAATGGAGTTTCTGGTTATTCATGATTGGATTTAACGTTTGTTTCTTACCTCAATTCATCCTTGGATTAGATGGTATGCCACGTCGTTTATACACTTATATGCCAGAAGATGGATGGTGGTTGCTAAACGCAATTTCTACTGTCGGTGCATTAATGATGGCACTAGGCTTTATGTTCTTAGTTGCTAGTATCGTATATAGTTTCTTCAAAGCACCACGTGAAGCTACTGGTGACAACTGGGATGGCTTAGGACGTACATTAGAGTGGTCAACTGCTTCAGCAATGCCACCTAAATACAACTTTGCTATTACACCAGATTGGAATGACTACGATACATTTGTAAATATGAAAGAACACGGTAGACACTACTTAGATAATCACAATTATTCTGATATCCATATGCCAAATAATACGCCAGTTGGTTTCTGGATGGGAATTTTCTTCACAATCGGTGGATTCTTCCTTGTCTTTGAAACTATACTTCCAGCCGTTATTTGCTTAATAGGTATCTTTGGTACTATGATTTACCGCAGTTTCCAAGTAGACCACGGTTATCATATTCCAGCTTCTGAAGTAGCAGAAACCGAAAAACGTTTACGTGAAGCACGTATTAAAGAAAGGGAGGCTGTAAGTCATGAGTCATGATGCAAACACTATTGATCAACGTTCGCATGAAGGTAATTTAAATAGACTTGGCTTTTGGGTATTCCTTACAGCGGAAGTCTCATTATTCGGTACGCTATTCGCAACCCTATTAACGCTTCAACACGGTGGCGATTATGGCGGTAAAATGACAACTGAAATGTTCGAATTACCCCTAATTTTAATAATGACATTTGCGTTATTAATTAGTTCTTACACTTGTGGTATTTCTATTTACTATATGAGACAAGAAAAAGCAAAATTAATGACAATATGGATGATTATCACTTTACTATTCGGAGTAGTGTTCGTAGGCTTTGAAATTTATGAGTTTGCTCACTATGTCTCAGAAGGTGTTAACTTAACTATTGGTTCTTACTGGTCTAGTTTCTTTATTCTTTTAGGAACACATGGTGCCCACGTATCTCTAGGGATTGTTTGGATTACATGTCTATTAATTCAAGTTGCAATGCGTGGATTAAATAAAGATAATGCTCCTAAATTATTTATAGTAAGTTTATATTGGCACTTCTTAGATGTTGTTTGGATCTTCATCTTCACTGCCGTATATATGATAGGGATGGTGTTTAGCGGATGAATACAATTGTAAAACACACAGTAGGTTTTATTGGCTCAATCGTTTTGACTATTTTAGCAGTATTCGTAACCCTATACACATCAATGGCACTAAATGCTAAGATTACAATCATCTTTGGCTTTGCCTTTATCCAAGCTGCAGTACAATTATTAATGTTCATGCACTTAACTGAAGGTAAAGATGGAAATGTACAAGGGTTTAAAGTTATATTTGCGGTTATCATTACTCTAATTACAGTTATTGGTACGTATTGGGTAATGCAAGGTGGACACTCAAGCCACTTATAATCCCAAAAAGACTTCTCGAAAGAGAAGTCTTTTTTTTATTCCCGTATCCATGTCCCCTATACCTTTCATTAAATAATTTACTTTGTAACATTTCTTTCTCCAAAAGATGTAGAATATAACTGATAATGCTATTTTTGTAACAGGAGGATTAGATAATTATGAAACAACCAATTATTATTGATACAGACCCAGGTATTGATGATGCAGCAGCGATTAGCTTTGCTTTAAACCATCCAGAATTTGATTTGAAAATGATTTCTACAGTCAATGGTAATGTTGGAATCGAAAAAACAACTGCTAATGCATTAAAAATCAAACGTTTCTTTAATAGCGATGTACCTGTACATAGAGGTGCTTCACAACCACTTTTATCAGCTATTGTAGATGCAAGTGAAGTACATGGTGAATCGGGAATGGAAGGATATACTTTCCCAGAAATCAATGAAAGTGATCTCGATTCTACTCATGCTGTTGAGGCCATGCGAGATGTTTTACTCAAAAGCGAAACGCCTATCACGCTTATTCCTATTGGCCCATTAACGAATATTGCATTATTATTAATGACTTATCCTGAAGTGAAAGCATACATTAAAGAAATTGTATTAATGGGTGGCTCAGCATCTCGAGGTAATGTAACACCATTAGCTGAATTTAACATTTATTGTGATCCTGAAGCTGCTCAAATCGTATTTAATTCTGGCCTACCTATAACAATGATAGGATTAGATGTTGCTAGAAGTTCTAGTTTGACACATGAAACAATTAATGAACTAAAATCAATCAACGAGACTGGTAAGATGTTGCATCAGTTATTCAAACATTATAGAGGAGACGATTTTGAAAAAGGTATTAATGTATATGATGCTTATACATTGCTTTATCTACTGCATCCAGAACACTTTGTTGTACGAGAAGCTGATGTTCAAATTGAAACAGATGGCAAATTAACCAAGGGTGCTTCAGTAGTTGACTTCAAATCTCAATTTCCTAATACAACCGTAGTAATGTCAGTACAAGCAAATATCTTTAAGCAGATGTTTATCGATGCTTTAAAGTATTGTAAGTAAAATTTTAATACACAAATCGCTTGACTCATCTTTTATTATTTACAATTTTTGATCATATGTATGAACTCAGATTCGTAATTAATCATATCTACGACAATCCAGTCTGCATCTTACAAAACAAAAAAGTATTTATTTTGCAGAAAAACTAACACACCTTTTCTAAGGAAATCCATGGACAAACTAATTTAGCGAGATATATCATGCATGTATTTATCTCTAATTAACATTACCGTATAAAAAGCATGCATTTTACGAAACATGAACTATAATTTGTCCTCAAAACATAAACAACTTATTATAAAAGAAAAACCGTCAATTTCTATCGTGGTTTGATAGAAATTGACGGTTATGTTTTAATCAGTGATATTAACACACCTATCACTATTCCCTTTCAATACAACTGTTTTACTCTATTATAATGACCATCTTGATGTAATAACTTAAAGTAAATATGTTTCATTTTATATTCATTATTCATTTTGCCGTTGTCATAATTCGTTGCTAGTACAATAACATAATTATCATTAAAATATACTGTGAATATATTGCCGAAAAAAATGCCATTAATTCTATTTTTATCAGCAAAAGAATAAAAGCCGTATCGGTATGGTCTAGGATATTGTGTAGTCAAACTTTCATGAATAAAAGGCATGGTCGTTGTTTCGTCAAAAATTCTATTGTCTTGTAAATTTAATACCACTTTCCCCATATCATAAGGAGACATGTAAAGGTTACCTGCCCCATCATATTGATTTAATATATTAGGTTTTTGACGAATACGTCTTCCAGTTAATTTATCATTTTTATAACCAACAGCCATATATTTTTGAAAATTTAAATTACTATAACGTGCCGTATATTCTAAATTATATGGTTTCACTAATCTTTCATTTAAATTCTGCATATAAGACTTATGTGTCACCGTCTCTATTACTTTCGATAATATTAAATAATTAGCATCGTTATATTGATATTTATTATATTCTAAAGGGTTGATACCTCTCTGTTGTATTGCATGTGTTGCATCATTTAAATCTTTAAATTTTGGATTAGCTTTATATTTATATAACCCACTTTGATGTAACATTAGTTGCTTAATCGAAAGTGGATAAATTGAATCAAACCATTCTAAATAATGCTTTACTGGCGTCATCATATGAATCTCGTCTTCAATTTCTAATTGTTTTAACATGATACCTGTCAAAAATTTTTGTGCTGAGCCAATTAAAAACATCGTATTAGCATTATTTTCTTCACTCTTTTCAAAATCTTGATAACCATAGCCTTTATTCAATTTAAGTTTACCTTTTTCAAAAAGCGCAATGGTACCATTAAAATGAGTTTGTTCCAAATATTCATCTATTTTATTAATTTGTGGATGTTTGTGATCAACGACTGTTTTTAACTTTTTTTGTTTCTTAGATGATTGTTTTTCATTTTCCTTGGTTGAAATCTTTGAAGGACTAATATAATCTTTCATTTGTTTATAGTGTCTATAACCAGTAAAACTTAAAACCAAAAATATGAAAATGATTAAAACAATGATTATTTTATATTTGTTGACTTTCATGTTGTTGCCTCTTTGTTGTTATTTTATATGATTGATATATTCCTCTTTAAATTGATTTGTTAAAGCATCAATATCTTCTATATTTAATGAGAAATACAACTTGATTTTAGGTTCAGTACCAGAAGGTCTCAATGCAATGAAACCTTCATCAAAAATAAAGCGAATTAAATTGGTTTCAGGTAATGATAATGCCTCAGTACTACCCTCTCTTAAATTTTTAATGGTACCTAATTGGTAATCCTCAACTTGTGCTACTTCAAGACCACAAATCGTTGAAACATCTTTATTTCTAAATTGATCCATTATTTTAGTGATTTTTTCAATGCCTTCTGCGCCTTCAAATGTCGGTGATAGAGTTTTATCTTTATATGCACCGATATGCGCATAAATATCTTCTATTGTATCTTTAAATGTCATTCCGTTATTCGCTAATAAATTTTTATATTTGATTAATAAAGGAACCATTTGTATTGCATCTTTGTCTCTTGAAAATGGCTTTGCTAAATAGCCATGGCTTTCTTCAAAAGCAATTAGTAATTGCTTATCTTGATGAGCACTTTCTGTTTCCAATAAATTTGAAATGTATTTAAATCCTGTTAATACATTATTCACTTCTACATCTAATGCTAAGGCTAATCTTTCCGCAAGTTCACTTGTGACTATAGATTTAATCATGTATAGTTGCTTACCTTCTTCTACTAAATCTTGGAATCTTAATTTAGTAAGCAAAATACCAATTTCATTTCCATTAAAATATCTGTACGTTTGGTCATTATAACGTTCAATTATACCCAATCTATCAGCATCAGGATCAGTCGCTATAATTAATTGTGCATCTGTATCGTTTGCGAGCTTAATACCGCGTTCAAAAACAGCCTCATCTTCAGGATTAGCTATCGCTACAGTTGGAAAATTACCATCTGGGGTTGACTGTTCTTTTTCAATAACAAAGTTATCATAGTTTAATTCTGATAATATATCAGAAGCCAAAGGTAAACTCGTACCATGTAAACTCGTAAGTACGACTTTAGCTTGTTTCTCAGGAATATCCCCTACTAAATCTTTCACTTCATTTTTATAAGCTTCAGTGACTTCATTTGACATATATGTGATTTTATTATCTTCGAGTAATAAATTAAAATCATCTCTATCAATCTGTAGTGGATGCTCAATAGCGTTAATATATTGACTTAAATGTTCTGATTCATTGGGTAATAATTGTCCACCGTTTTGATCGTATATTTTAATCCCATTATAGTTTTTGGGATTATGACTAGCAGTAATCATCACACCTGCACTTGTTTTTAAATATCTCACCGCAAATGATAATTCAGGTGTGGATTTGTAATTTTCTGATAAAATCGTAGTAATATTATTTTGAGCTAAAACAGACGCCATTTCTTCTGAAAATGCTTTCGATAACAATCTTGTGTCAAAATGGATTACGATGGATGGATTATCAAATTTTGCTTTCAAATATTGCGATAAACCCAATGCAACTTTGCGGACTGTAAATGCATTCAATCGACCCGGTCCTAAACCGAAAGTACTACGTATTCCAGCAGTGCCAAATGTTAGGTTTCCGCTAAACCCTTCTTCTATTTCTTTTTCTGTTTGTGCTTCATAAAATTTTTTTACTAAACTTTCATCTAATTTATCCAACCATTCTGATTTCATGGTTATATCCTCCTTGAAACTTCAATATATTAACAATTTATTCATACGGTATTATCTTTGATTTAATTTAATAAATACCAAAAATCGCTATGACTTTAAAATCTCTGCTTAAAAACTTGCTTAAGTAAAAATATTAATATTATCAATCATTGATAACATTTAACATATGCTAATTATATCGTAAGTTTATAAATAAATCATTTTAGCCATGTCGTTTTTCTTAATAATTATTTCTTTTATTTTCATTAAGAATATTTTAATGGTCAACTGTACGCCAATTTATAATTCAAACTTTAGTAGGATAAATTCTTAGTTGATATTTTTTAATGTTAGTTATAAAATTATAAGTTATAGTACAAATTTCTCTTTACAATAATTTAATGAAATAATCAAAAACTTAACATTAGATCAATATTGTAATATATACAAAATCACATACGATGGGGAGCTTCATACATGAATAAATTTTTAAAATATCTTTTAATATTTCTATCTTTAATTCTTGTAGTTGTTCCAGTTATATTTGCCGTTTTATTACTTAAATCGTCACAAGGTGCATTTGAGCATTCATTGAATACGAGCGATACTTCTAGAGAATCAAGTATTCGTGAATCTAAAGTAAACCCGTCTAAAGATCCAATCTCTATTTTATTTTTAGGTATCGATGATAATAGTGGTCGTGAAAAGAATGGGCAAAGTGCTGAACAATCAAGAACTGATGCAATGATATTATCTACTTTTAACGCAGATAAAGAACAAATTCGAATGTTAAGTATCCCACGCGATACAATCAGTTACATTCCAGAAGTCGGCTATTATGATAAAATTACACACGCACATGCATACAACGGCCCTACAGCTTCTATGGATTCAGTAGAAGCTACATTAAATGTGCCCGTTGATTATTATGTAAGAATTAACATGGAAGCATTCGTGGATGCCGTTGATGAACTCGGTGGCATTGAATACGATGTTCCATATAATATTTCTGAACCAAATACAAACGATACAGGAAAAATAAAAGTGAAAAAAGGTCACCAAAAACTAAATGGAGATGAAGCTTTAGCAGTCGCTAGAACACGTCATCAAGATTCAGATTTAAAACGTGGCCAAAGACAGATGGATTTAATTAAAAAGCTATTTATTAAAGCTCAAAAAGCAGATTCATTCAGTAAATTAGATGATGTAATTGAAATAGTAGGTAAAAACGCGAAGCATAATTTAAGTTACAAAGAAGTAAAAGCACTAGCTACATCTTACTTAAAAGATGATGTTAAAATTAAAAGTAAACAGCTAGAAGGTCAAGATGATTATTTAAATGGTGTTTATTACTATAATCCTAATATTAAAAATATACAAGATACTGCAAATCTTTTGCGCAGCGATTTAAATTTACCTAAAATTAAAGATACAGACGATTTCTTAAATAAACGTGTCATCGACTTTTATGGTACACTCGTACCACAAACAGAAATTGATAGTAGTTTATTACGTAAAAATCAAAAAGATAGCTCTGAGGAAGATGAAGACGATTCAAATTCACAATCGGAACAAAATAATTCAAATTCACAAGATCCAAATTCTACAAATGAAAATCAACAAAATAATATGAATCAAACAGATAATAACCAAACGACAGAGCAACCGAACGATTCAAATCAACAATCTGATTACAACCAACAAATAGATCCTAACCAACAGCAGCAGGATCCAAATCAACAACAAAACACACAAGAATTACAAACAAATCTATATTAAGCTGTAGAGAGGAGATCGCGACATGTCACGAAAAACATATGAAAAATTAGCGAATATAAACGGTATGTTTAACGTTTTAGAACAACAATTAATCCATAGTAAGGATATGGCACTTTTTAGAAATGAATTTTTCTATGTTAATCACGCACATCGTGAAAACTATGAAGCTTTACGAATCTACTACAAGGATAGTGAAACCAACCCTGTTGTAGACGGTGCATGTTATATCGTAGCACTACCCGAAATTTTTGATAAAGTTGATGTTTTTGAATCAGAACTACCTTTTTCTTGGGTTTATGACCAAAATGGTATAACGGAAACAATGAAAGAACTTAGTGTACCACTACAATATTTAATTGCAGCAGCCCTTGAAGTAACAGACGTCAATTTATTTAGGCCGTCAGGTTTTACTATGGGGATGAACAATTGGAATATTGCACAAATGAGAATTTTTTGGCAATATACTGCATTAGTACGTCAAGAAGCTCAATAATACATTAAATAACTACCCTATTACATTATAAATGTGATAGGGTAGTTTTATTATATTCAAAAGAAATGAGGTTTTATCATGTTCGAAGTGGTTACTACATCTAAAATGTTGGATGATGCATACGAAATTAGAAAAGCAGTTTTTGTTCATGAACAAGGAGTCCCGCTTGAAAATGAAATAGATCAATTTGAATCTACCGCTACTCATGTCATAGGTTATGATGAACTACACTCCCCTTTTGCAACTGGAAGGTTTAGACCCTATCAAAATGGAGCAAAAATTGAGCGCGTAGCAATTTTACCAACACATAGAAAATCAGGTCATGGCAAAGCTTTAATGCTTTTTATTGAAACAGTAGCAAAAGAACAAGGGTATAATATGTTAACGCTTAATGCCCAATGCCATGCACAACGCTTTTATGAATCTTTAGGTTATAAAGCTTCAGGTGATATTTTCTTAGAAGAAAATATTGAACATATTTTAATGAATAAAACAATTTGAACTAAATAATTTAATAAAGTTGCAGTTAATGTACATCTTTATTATGTAATATTCCAAAGAGTGTAATATTTTAATATATTTAAAATTAGGCGTATTTCCGCCTTTTCTTAAATTATTTCTACTTTTTTAGTGTCTTAATAAGATTAATTTTATATTACAAATCTATGAAATCAATTCAATTAAACTATCTTCGTATTATAATGGTATTAAATATTAATAATAAAAGGGGCAGTTAAATGACTAATAAAAAGTTGAATTATAAGGTACCTTCAATAGTTGCATTGACGTTAGCTGGTACAGCTTTGACAACCCATTATGCACATGCAGCTGATAATACACAAAATCAGAAATCAAATAAAAATGTGTTGAATGATGAAAATACCTTAAAGCAAAGCGAAGAAATAAAATCTGAAGTTAGTAATCCAACGACAAATATTTCAGGGACACAAACATACAATGATCCAAGTCAAGTGCAAGAACTCAAGTCAGATGAACCTGAAAATTATGATGCACAATTAGACGAACTAAACAAAGACACATCAAGTCAAAATACATATTCTACACAAAATCAAGAAAATCAAAATAATTCTGACAGCAATAAAAATACAGATGCCCAAGCAGTAAATAATGATGTTTCTATAAGTACTGATGTGAAAACCGACAGCACTAACGTAGCAGATCAGAATGATGATAACGCTAATGTTGCTCAAGATGATAATGCTTCTGATGTTGCTGACTCTGAGGTCGCTTCTGATGAATCAACTTCTGATTCTACAAACGATAATAGTACTACTTCCAACACTAATGAAAGTAAAGACGACAACACTAACGTAGCAGATCAGAATGATGATAAAACTACTGTTGCTCAAGATGATAATGCTTCTGATGTTGCTGACTCTGAGGTCGCTTCTGATGAATCAACTTCTGATTCTGCAAACGATAATAGTACGGCTTCCAACACTAATGAAAGTAAAGACGACAGTACTAACGTAGCAGATCATAATGATGATAACGCTAATGTCGCTCAAAATGATAATGCTTCTGATGTTGCTGACTCTGAGATCGCTTCTGATGAATCAATTTCTGATTCTGCAAACGATAATAGTACTACTTCCAACACTAATGAAAGTAAAGACGACAGCACTAACATAGCAGATCATAATGATGATAAAACTACTGTTGCTCAAGATGATGATGCTTCTGATGAATCAACTTCTGATTCTGCAAACG
>NZ_KV826608.1:341669-410663 GCF_001835975.1 Staphylococcus sp. HMSC034G07 | reverse complement strand
TGGGTTAGTGGGACTTATGCATGAGCAGAAGCTCGGGTAATGGGTTAACTTGATGGTGCGTGCAGGAAAGAATTGATTTCTTTCAAAAGATATTGTTGCCCTGCGTTTTGTTCTACATTACAAAATCTGTTTTATATGGTACTATTCTTGATTTTGTAAATGTTTTAAGCAATAAACGTATTATCGTTGATCTACATTTCGATAAGTTTCAATAATGTGACGGATTTTATCAATAACAGGATTTAGTGATTCTGGATCTGCATGTAAATCATATTCATTGATGTTCACTCTTACAACTGGACACGCATTGAATTCACTAATCCAATCTTCATATCGTTTGAATAATTTTTTCCAATATTCTGGATTTGTTTCAATTTCCATTTGTCGACCACGTTGTTTGATGCGATCAATCACTTCATCATAATCACATTCTAAATAGATAAGTACATCTGGTTTTGGGAAGTATGGTGTCATGACCATAGCATTAAATAGTTCGGAATATGTGTTGAAGTCTTCTGGACTCATTGTCCCTTGTTCTTCATGCATTTTAGCAAAAATATCAACATCTTCGTATATAGAGCGATCTTGGATAAAGCCGCCGCCATATTCAAACATACGTTTTTGTTCTTTGAAGCGCTCTGCTAAAAAATAAATTTGTAGATGAAAGCTCCAACGTTCAAAATCATGATAAAACTTATCTAGATAAGGGTTATGATCTACATTTTCAAACGATGTTTTAAAATTTAATCTTTGTGCCAATGCTTTCGTTAATGTTGATTTTCCAACGCCGACTGTACCAGCGATTGTTATCACAGCATCTTGAGGGATACCGTATTTATTCATTATCTTTTCCTCCAATCAATGGTTGCACTAAATCTAAAATATAATTATAATCATTTTCTTGCTTCATAAAATCTAAATCAGTCGTATCTATTCGAATGACACTTTCACCATCTGCTTTTAACGAACGATAATAGGCATTGTAATCACGTTTTAAATTAAGTAAGTAGTCGTCTTCAATCTGATGTTCGAAGCTACGATTACGTAACGCGATACGCTTTTTCAATATTTCTAAATCTGCATCTAGAAAGATAATCACATTTGGCATTTCTAAATCTTCAGTTAAAATATCATAAATTCTAGAGAATTTATTGAATTCAGAAGGTGTTAAAGTATTATTTGCAAATATTTTATTTTTATAAATATGGTAATCACTTACAATACCTGTAGAAATTGCTTCAAGATCTTGAAATTGTTTGTAACGATTACATAAAAAGAACATTTCAGTTTGAAAACTCCATTTGGAAATATCTTCATAAAAATCGGATAGAAAAGGATTTTCATTTACGATTTCTTTTTCTTCATAATAATTAAAAGTCTGGCTAAGTTTATGTGCTAATGAAGATTTACCGACGCCAATCGGCCCTTCAACAGCAATAAATTGTTTTTTCATGTTTTTACCGCTCCAATGTTAAAATAGACAATAAATATTGTACCATATGTGAGGTGATAGACACATGTATACTGACCAATTTTATATGAAAATTGCGCTAGAAGAAGCGCGGAAAGCTGGTGCTATTGGAGAAGTACCAATTGGAGCTATTGTCGTGAAAGATAATGAAGTTATTTCACGAGCGCACAATTTACGAGAATCCACTCAAGATCCTACTGCACATGCTGAACATATTGCGATTCAAAAAGCTGCAAAACAGCTTAATAGTTGGAGGTTAGCGTCCTGTAAACTTTATGTTACTTTGGAACCTTGTGTAATGTGTTCAGGTGCAATCGTCATGAGTCGTATTCCTGAAGTAATCTATGGTGCACAAGACTTAAAAGGTGGTTGTGCAGGTAGTTTGATGGATCTGTTGCAAGAATCGCGATTTAACCATCGGGCCAAAGTTACTACAGGTGTATTAGCAGAGGAATGTAGCCATTTATTGAAGACATTTTTTAAAGATATTAGACAAAAAAAGAAAATCATACGAACAGAGGATAATACAAATAGTGAAACATTTGGTAAAATATGAAATGTGTTACAAAATTATGGCAATTTGTAAATGAGTATTCAATCGGTGTTTTGAGATAAAGTAGAAACGAGGTAAATCAATGATAAATTTAATTGCAACAGATATGGATGGTACGTTATTGAACGCTGCACATGAAATATCAGAAGAAAATATCCAAGCTATCAAATATGCACAATCACAAGGCATAACTGTAGTCATTGCTACTGGTCGGGCATTTTATGAAGCAAATGCACCAATCAATCAAACAGACTTAAAAGTGCCATATATTTGTTTGAACGGTGCAGAAGTCAGAGATGAATCATTTAATATTATGAGCACTTCAAATTTAAATAGAGAACTCATAAATCGCATTACGGAAGAATTAAATAAAGAAAACATTTTCTATCAAGTGTATACCAACTTAGGCATCTATACTGAGAATCCATTACGAGACTTAGAGATTTATATTGATATTGCACAACGTGCTGGTCAAGAAGCAGATGTAGAAAAAATTAAAAGTGGCATTCAAAAACGTATAGATAACGGTACATTAAAAGTAGTTGAGAATTATGACAAAATTCAAGATACACCTGGTGAAATTGTGATGAAAATATTAGCTTTTGATAGTGATTTAGAAAAAATTGATCGAGTAAGTGAAACATTAGCAAAATCAGAAAGTTTGGCAATTTCTTCTTCATCACGCGGAAATATAGAAATTACGCATTCAGATGCACAAAAAGGTATTGCTTTAAACACGATTGCAGAGCGTCTAAATATTGATATGGAAAATGTTATGGCAATCGGTGATAATATGAATGATGTTTCAATGTTGGAACGCGTCGGTTATTCAGTTGCAATGGAGAATGCAGCTCCAGAAGTTAAAGCAATCGCAAAATATGAAACTGACTCTAATGAACAAAGTGGTGTTGGTAAAGCGATAATGAAACTACTTAGAGAAAATAACAAATCATAGCATGAGGTGAAAGGATAAATGAAAGGATTAATCATAATAGGGAGTGCTAAAATGGGCTCGCATACAAATGCTTTAGCTCATTATTTAAAAGGTCATTTTGAAGACCAATATTTTGAGGTTGAGATCTTTGATCTAGCGGAACACCCAATTCATCAACTGGATGTCTCTGGCGTTTCTTCACCAAGTGAAGTGTATAAAAATAATTTAACATTATTACAAACGAAAGCGCGAAATGCAGATTTCTTTATATTAGGAACACCAAACTACCATGGGTCATATTCTGGTATTTTAAAAAATGCATTGGATCATTTAACGATGGATGATTTTAAAATGAAACCAGTTGGATTAATCGGTAACAGTGGTGGAATTGTAAGCTCTGAACCATTGTCTCATTTACGTTTGATAGTACGTTCATTACTCGGAATCGCAGTACCAACGCAGATTGCGACGCATGATACAGACTATAATAAATTAGATGATGGTACGTATTACTTGGATAACGAGGAGTTTCAATTACGTTCAAGACTATTTGTGGAGCAAATTATTTCATTTGTGAAAAATAGTCCGTATGAACACTTGAAATAATGTGAAGTCATTTTTGAATAGGGTTACGATGCAAGTTGTATCTCACTATGTACATAATCTAAAGGGTTTTGGAGCGCATATGAAATCAAACATTACTTTGATTTCATATGCGCTCTTATGTTGCTGAGGTTTAATTAGGCAGTACTGTGAAGTATTGAATTAACTATTAAATGATACTGTTCAATCAGCTGTTTAATTTCTTCTAACTTGATATCATGCAAATAAATACATCTTTCATCAGATTGATCTCGAGATTTTTTTAAAAGGTTAAGTTCGATAAAATGGTTGATTTGTGAAGATACAGGTGAATTTTGGACTTGTAATAACTTTTTTAATTCAATGGCATTTATTTTATTCTTATTAAGATAGAGCAATTTATCCAAAATGATTACCTCAGAAATCGTAAGATTCAAATTTTGTTTCACTACTTTATTAATCAATCCTCTTTTTCTTCATAAATAATTGTATTCATATTGTCACCACACTTTTAATATTTTGCTTTTATGCGTTAAATTGAAATTGTTGATAGAAATAGAATTTTAAATGTTGAATTACTGACTAGTTTCTTATGGTATTTAAAATCAGAAGGTTGGCAACCAATAATATTATTGAACAGATAACAATATTCATTTTGACTACGAAAATCATAGCGTTGTTGAACAATGTTTAAATGATCACCATTAAGCAAATCACATATGGAAGCATGAATTTTAGATGACGTAATATATTGAGATAACTTACAGTTCATCAATGTTGAAAATTCTCTTGATAAAAAGCTATTATTTACAAAAAAATAATTAGCAATTTCTTTGCAGGTAATTTTAGTCGTTAAATGCGTATTAACATATTGTACGACATCTTTAATTAAAGATGTTTTATAACTGCATTGTAATTCAGAACTTTGAAAATTTTGATGCTCAGAATATTTTATACTTTTAATTAAATCTTTAATGGCATTGTTCGGATTGGTTATAGATTGATGTTGAATCGCATCAATTATATCTAATAATTTGAGGCGTATCTCTTTTTTTAACGATATATGTTTAAACGTGTTAAAATTTAGTTGCTGGAAGTATTGATAATAGTAAAAATTATTTAGTGAAAGACAGATTAAACTACCGTTAAAAGAGATTTGTTTAATGGATTCATAGTCGTGGATATGAAATATGTCACCTACTTTAAAATGATGGAAAGTAGTGTTTTTCAAAGCCACAAATTCTCCTTCTGTTACTAAAAAAATATGTAGAAAATGAGGTCTGCTTAATTGGCTTATAGAGCCATACTGCGCATGTTTTATTTTAAAAGTATCATCCATTTTATTGGTTTCACCACTTACATCAAAATAAAAATTAATTATAAACTACTACTGTAATTATTTTAATATGAAAATTGTATATAGAACATTAATAAAATTTAACAGTTAATATACATTATTTTATAATTAGTTGTAGATGGATATATTTAGTGGTGGTATTTTTAAATGAACCATTAAAATTTTACTATTACAAATTTAACTAATGAATTTGGAGAAAAATAACATTATTTAGTAAGGATGGAAAGTTTAATTGTTGAGAGAATGTTTTGAAATTAAAATAAAAATTGAATAAAAAATAATAGGCTACTAAACTTCTATATCATTTAGAAATTAAGTAGCCTATTTTTGATGATTTGCTGTGTTAATTTATAGTTATAATTACTATTTTCTATATTTTATTTTTGCAAAAGCGTCATGTTGGTGAATAGATTCTTCGTTTCTACACTCAATATCAAAGCCCTCAACCCAATCAAAATCGACTAAATCTGCTGCGATAAGGCGAATTAAATCTTCAACAAATCTCGGATTTTCATAAGCGCGTTCTGTGACACTTTTTTCATCTGGTCGTTTTAATATAGGGTAAAGTATAGAACTTGCGTTGGCTTCCATTGCATCTAAAATTTTTTCTTTGTAGTCATCTGTTAAAATAGTTTCGTTATTCAAAATTGCTTTAACGGTAATGATACCGCGTTGGTTATGCGCCGAGTACTCACTGATTTCTTTTGAACAAGGGCACAATGTTGTAACTGCAGCTTGTAGTGTAATTTCTTTTCTTGTAATATTTTCCTTGTTTATCGCCATACCGTATGTCACATCTGCATGGCCTACAGCTTTGATATTCGTGATTGGGCTGTAGCGATCAAAGAACCATTTAGCTGAAACATCAACGCCAGCAGCATTTTGTTCCATGCGTTCTTGTAAGCTACGCAAAAGACGATACAAAGAATCGAAATCTAATTCAATGCCGTTGTCATAGTGTTTTTCAACACTTTCTAGAATACGGCTCATATTTATACCTTTTTCATCTTGATTAAGGCTTGTTGAGAAACTGAAGTTTCCAGCTGTTTGAAAACGGTCAACTAATACAGGATATACAAGATTTTTAATACCTACTTCTTCAATTTCAAATAAGTAGTTTTTGTTCGTACTTTGCAAATCTTTCATTTCTTCTTTAACGGTTGGTTTTGTACCTTCGATTGGATCAACTGAACCAAAATGTTTCCATCGACCTTCTCGAGTTGATAAATCAAATTCTGTCATGATATTGCCTCCACTTAAGATTCAAAGTTATAAGTCCAATAAGGTTCAACTTCTAAAAAGCTTTGCGCTTCTCCAGAAACATCAGGTGTAGCAAGTTGTTTTAAGAATGGTCCTGTTTGAGATGCGTGTGCTTCAAATGCGCGAAGTTTTACCTCTTTATAATCACTGATCTCATTTAGAATGTCAGGTTCACCCAATTTTTCAGGCGCATCATTACTAAATGCAACAAGTTGTAGACGGGGTCTTTCTGATGGCTTCATGCGTCCCACAGTTCTCACGACTGCTTCTGCTGTAGCTTCATGGTCTGGGTGCACTGCAAATTGAGGGTAGAACGATATGATGACGGATGGATTTAATTCATCAATTAATGACTGTACCATCTCATCCATTTCGTCGTGAGGTTCAAATTCTACAGTTTTATCACGTAAGCCCATTTTGCGTAAATCAGTTATACCAATGGCAGCCATCGCAGCTTCTAATTCTTTTTCACGAATGTCAGGTAAAGATTCACGAGTGGCAAATGGTGGGTTACCTAAATTACGTCCCATTTGACCTAATGTTAAACAAGCGTATGTGACTGGTACACCATTATCTATATAACGTGCCAATGTCCCTGCAGATGAGAATGATTCATCATCTGGATGTGGAAAAATAACTAATACATGGCTTTCCTCTGTCATGATTCATCCTCCTTATGCTTTAAATGGTTGAGTGCTTATTTCTAAAGCAGCAGCTAGTTGACCTTCATAGTTAAAGCCAGCTAATAGAAATTCACCTTGCTCATTTATTTCGTAATGTGTTAAACCTTGAACGTAGACCCAACCGCCATCTTTTAGTTTTAAACCTACACGATATGGGTCTTTATTACCACCTTTAAGCTGTGCATGCTCAAAAGTGACTTGAATATTTCTTAAAAAAGTGCCCGCGTTAAATACACGTTGGTCAAAATGTGCAGCATATGCACCATTCGTCGTCTCTACATGTAAATACACGGGTTTATCTTCATATGAAGAAAGTAATGTTTGTACTTTTTCATCTATTATTGATTCCAAACTTTTTGCCTCCTTGATTCCAAACCCCTATATTTTTATGCAATAAATTGTACGATACAAGTGTTAATAAAAATAATCAGTCTAATCTTTAGTGTAAACTGACTTTGAAACATTTTCTACCTGAAAAATGAATTTCAACTTAGATTTATACATAAAATTTTGATTATCTATTTATTTTACTAAAAACAGCGATGAAAATGTATTAGTCTGCTCATTATACTTTTAGTCATTTTAAACAATCATTACAATTTATCAAATATCGATTTTCTGTAAAAACGATTAAAAGCACGTATAATAGAAGTGTATTCACATTTTGTTTATAGCTAATGACAAATTCAATATATTTGGGAGGGCAATAACATGAAAATCACAAATTTAGGGTCTAGTGCATATGCTTCATTTTATGTTGCATGTGAATTGTTTAAACAAATGAGTCAACAACCACATAGTAAATTAGGATTAGCTACAGGTGGGACAATGGTAGAAGTTTACGAATTTCTAGTTAGTTTACTGCAAAAGAATCAATTAGATGTATCTGGAATAGAAACATTTAATCTAGATGAATATGTTGGTTTATCTGCGACGCATGAACAAAGTTATCATCGTTATATGAATGATATTTTATTTAATCGTTATCCACATTTTACGAAATCTTTGATACACATTCCTGATGGAGCTGCAGAAAACTTAATGGAAGAAACGAAGCGATATGAAGATTTAATCAATCAAAAAGGACCAATGGATATACAAATATTAGGTATTGGTGAAAATGGTCATATCGGTTTTAATGAACCAGGGACTGATATGAATAGTACCACTCAAGTTGTGGATTTAACTGATAGTACAATCAATGCAAATAGTCGTTATTTTGATAATGAAAGTGAAGTACCTAAACAAGCTGTGTCCATGGGTTTAGCTTCAATTTTAAAAGCGAAAAGAATCATTTTGTTAGCATTTGGAGAGAAAAAAAGAGAAGCAATTGAACAATTAGCTAAGCATGAAGTCAATAAACAGGTTCCAGCTACGATTCTGCTTGCACATCCTGATGTTGAAATTTACGTTGATGACGCTGCAGCACCTCGCTTATAATCTCTCAGTTTAAATTATTACTTTAAGGGTAAAGCATTTATGCGTAAGTTTTTAAATAAAGTAAGTTAGGTCATGATTTCCATGCCTATCATTAAATCAAGAAGGGATGATCATTTTGGAATTACAACTAGCAATTGATTTATTAAATAAAGAGGAAGCGGCAGAACTTGCAAATAAAGTTAAAGATTATGTTGATATTGTAGAAATTGGTACACCTATTGTGATTAATGAAGGTTTACCGGCTGTTCAACATTTAGATAATAATATCGATGGTGTGAAAGTACTTGCAGATTTAAAAATTATGGATGCGGCAGATTATGAGGTAAGCCAAGCTGTTAAGTATGGTGCAGATGTAGTTACAATCCTAGGTGTTGCAGAAGATGCATCTATTAAAGCTGCGGTAGACGAAGCACATAAAAATAATAAAGAATTACTTGTAGATATGATTGCAGTACAAGATTTACAAAAACGTGCGAAAGAATTAGATGAATTAGGTGCAGATTATATCGCTGTGCATACTGGTTATGATTTACAAGCAGAAGGTGAATCACCATTAGAAAGCTTAAGACAAGTTAAATCCGTAATTAACAATTCTAAAGTTGCTGTAATTGGTGGTATTAAACCAGATACAATTAAAGAAGTGGTAGCTGAGGACCCAGATTTAGTTGTAGTTGGTGGCGGCATTGCTAACGCAGATGACCCAGTTGAAGCAGCAAAACAATGTAGAGATGCGATTGAAGGTAGATAAGATGAGTGAAATTACAAATTATCGTTTGATTTTAGATGAGTTAGATCATACGTTATCTCATGTTAGAGATAGTGAAACACAAGCTTTTTTATCGCAAGTGACTAAAGCAAAACATGTATTTGTAGCAGGTAAAGGACGTTCTGGATTTGTAGCAAATAGTTTTGCTATGCGTTTAAATCAACTTGGAAAATTTGCTTATGTTGTTGGAGAATCAACAACACCTTCAATTACTGAAAATGATTTATTTATTGTCATTTCAGGTTCAGGTTCAACGGAACACTTGAGATTATTAGTTGAAAAAGCAAAATCTGTTGATGCAGAAGTTGTGTTATTATCTACGAATCCAAATTCGGCAATTGGCGCATTGGCCAACACTGTTATAGAACTTCCTGCAGGTACAAAATATGATGCAGAAGGATCTGCACAACCCTTAGGTAGTTTGTTTGAACAAGCAGCGCAAGTCTTTTTAGATAGTTTAGTACTAGATTTAATGAACGAACTTAATGTCGATGAGGAAACGATGCAAAGTAATCATGCTAATTTAGAGTAGTATATTAGAATAAAACGTTTTTTCGTTGAGGATGTGAAAGTTAAATCTCATTCTCATAGAAAAAGAGCTAATTCCAAATGATTAGCTCTTTTTTTATGAGAAATTTTACAAATTAATTTTAATCGTACGCTTGTATGAATATTATTAATTTTTAGGATTGTGAATATTATTATAAATCAAATCACCAATATATTGAGAAACATGGCCATTTTCGATTGAACAAAATTTATTATGAAAACTGTTTATTTTATCGCTGTATTGTTGTGCATAATATGCAAAGTGATTTAAGCCTTCAATCACTTCATCAGTGTTTGTGAAAATAGGACCTGGTAATTCATGGAAATAATCAATATAAAATCCACGTAATTTTTCTTTGTATTTTTCTATATCATAAGCATAGAAAAATTGAGGGCGTTTCAAAACACCATAATCAAACATCACAGAAGAATAATCCGTGATTAAACTATCACTAATTAAGTAAAGTTCAGAAATATCACTATAATCGGAAACATCAACGATAAAGTCTTCATACCCGCTCAGATCAAGCTTACTTGCAATTAAATAGTGCATGCGTAATAAGATAATATATTGATCACTAATATTTGCGCGGAGTTTAGTTAAATCGAGTTGTAAAGTTTGTTGGTAATTACCAGCTTCATCGTATTCATCATCTCGCCATGTTGGTGCATATAAAACAACTTTTTTATCAATAGGTATATTTAAGTTTGCCTTAATTTCATTTATATATGATTGGTTTTGAGCATGATTGATTAAAATATCATTTCTAGGATAACCGATTTCTAAAATGTTTTCTCTTTGCATCCAAAACGCTGATTGAAAAATAGCGGTAGAATAGGCATTGGGCGATATTAAGTAATCCCAGCGACGAGTTGCGTTATAAAATGATTTTTTATAAGATGCAGTAGTTGTATTGGGCATCCGTACTACTTTCATATCATTTGCTAATTTTTTAAGTGGAGTACCATGCCAAGTTTGAATATATAGTTGATTGTCCTTTTTGTTGATGTGCACTGGTATCCTAGCGTTTGTAACCCAAACATGTGCTTTTCGATAAATGTCGAAATAAGATTTACTGTTTTTAGCAATTAAATTTAATTCTTGAGGGAAATTTGCTTTGTTTTGTGTGTCATAAATCCAATAATATTTGAGATTAGGGTATTTATGTTGCATGTATTCATAAATGTACTTTGGGCTATCGTTATAATTTTTCCCACTAAAAGATTCAAACACTATCGTTTCATTGTCTACATCTTTCTTTTTATTGAATAAAAGATATTTAGAAAGGTTTTTATTTGGTTTGTTTAGCAAGATATTTTTTAAATATCTTGTACGTAATCTCCACTTATTAAAAGAAAGTGCCAATCGATAATTTGTATGTTGTAATAATAATAATTCGACTTTAAATAGAAACTTGGTTTCGCGTTGTATAGCTGGCATTAGTAATGGAATTAATTTAGTTAATGACTTATGACCGATGCGATATTTCTTTTCAATATCAGGGTCACTGGGTTCAAACCAAAGTTTGATAGCTTTTAATATACTTTTAAGTACATATTGTTTTAATACTGGGTCTTCGATGCGAGCAAGTGCATCGTGAGATGCTTTAACAAAATCTTTAAATAAATATTCAAAAGATTGTTCACGTAGTTTATTTGTATTCAATGGATCATAAATTTCCCCACAAATATAGAAAGGGATTCCTTTAATATCAACGTAAGTTTTTGCATATTTCAGATAGTCGATGACAAACGACCAATCTGAATAAACATTCAAAGATTCATTAAACATTAGTTTTTGTTGAAGCACAATACGTGTATTAAAAATAATGTTAACAATAGCATATTGTGCTAAGATATTACTTTCATTTTCTCGTGTTTTTTTATAATTAACCTGCAAAGTATCGTCAGTATATGCAGTTGGTATGTTCAAAATAAAATCTGTAATAGGAGCAATAAGGGTATCACAGTTTTTTAAATATTTAAGATATATTTCAACTGTATAAGGTGCAAGAAAATCATCAGCATCAACAAATAAAAAATGAGTCGTTTTAACATGAGCAATGGCCTCATTTCTTGCATGACTATGGCCCTGATTTGTATTGAACTTAATGTACTTTACATTTATATTATCATTATCGATTTGCATAAATAATCGCTTTTCTGAAGTATCGGTAGAACCATCATTTACTAATATTAAGTTAAAATTTTTATCTGTTTGATTTAATAATGAAGCGATACATTGCTCAATGTGATCTTCATTATTAAAAAAAGGGACTATTATGGACAATGTATTGGTCATATTTAGGTAACACCTCTTGGACATAGTATTAGATATAAATACAGGAGTGAGTTAAGAAATCAAATAGAGATTACTTGATTTCAAATACTCACTCCTAACATTGATATTAATCATTGGATTTTTGACATCTTTTATATAATAAACAAATAGTAATACATATAGATAGAGGGTATTTTATTTGTTTACGTGAAATATACTGCATTTTTAATAATAATTACGTGCATTAGTTAAAAGAAACGTTCTACTATACTTTGAGCTGCAGTTCCGTTCTCATATGAACAAAATCTTTCGTGAAATTGCTCGTATTTCATTTTGTATTCTTGTTGAATTTGTTCAATATTTTTAATTGCGTGTATTAATGTTTCATTTGTTTTTATAAGCGGACCTGGTGCTTCATTTTCAAAGTCAAAATAAAATCCACGCAAACTGTTTTTATAGTGTTCTAAATCGTAAGTGAAAAATAGCATAGGTTTTCTAGTATTAGCAAAATCAAACATTACAGAAGAGTAATCCGTGATACAAATGTCCGTAATTAAGAATAAATCACTGATATCGTTATATTTACTGCCGTTAATTACAAAATTGTCTAAGCTACTATCTAATTTTAATGCATTACTAATAATTATATGTGGCCTTAGAATTAAAATATAGTCTTCACTAAGTTGTTCTTGCATCTTTTGTAAATCAATTTGTAAGTTGATGATATGCTTTTTAGCTTTATTAATTTCATCATCACGGAAAGTTGGTGCGTATAGGATGATTTTACGATCATCTTGAATACCCAAACGTTGTTTGATTTTTTCTTTTTTATTATTAATATAAGCTACATCGTTATTGTAGAATATATCATTGCGTGGATAGCCAACTTCTAATATATCTTTATGAAATTCAAAGGCTGATCTAAAACATTCAGATGCATATGGACTTGGTGAAACGAGATAATCCCAATATTGAATTGCTCCGTTAACACGTTTTTTATAGTTCGCATCTCTACCCTCAAAGCTTTCAACATCATTTAGCATTTTTTTCAAAGGCGTACCATGCCATGTCTGAATGTAGATTGTATCCTTAGGTTTTGAAATATAGTGTGGGAAGTTTTGGTTATTTATCCAATATTTTGCACGTGATAAATAATGGTAATACTCCGGTGACAATCGTTTTACTGTTATGACGTTAGGATCATTAAAAGGGAATTGTTGATTACTTACCCATACAATTTGGTAATGGTCAGTATATGCTTTTAATTTGTCATAGATAACTTTTGGACTGTCACTGACAGCTTTGCCTACATTACTTTCAAATACAACTAAATCTTTTTTGACTGGTACAAGCTTAGAAATAGCGGAGTTATATTTATCCATTACATTAAAGTATTGTTTACTTTTTCTAAAACGTTTGAATAAATGTTGTGACAATATATCATATTTAAATTTGCTTTTTAATTGGTTAGTTGTTTTGTGATTTAAGACTGCTTCGAAAATTCTTTCGCTATTGTGTTGATCATGATATTTAACGAAACGATTTGCTTTTATTTCGACTGCTTTATCGATTTGATAATGATTGCTAATCATTTTATTTAGCAATGATTCTAAATCATGTTGATTATTAACGATTGTACCAGGTAATTCATTTTCTATATCAAGGTGTGAAGGTTCATTACCTAAAAATGCGTGTTTATCAAATTGATAATAAATCACAGGTTTGTTTAAAAAGCTGAAATCAAATGCAACACTTGAATAGTCAGTAATCATTAATTTACTTTCTTGGATTAGTTTCTGTACGTTAACATCACCTTGTTTAATACTTGTAATATAATTTGGCACATTAAATAATTCAATGAAAGGCTGCATATTAGGATGTAAACAGAAAATGACTTCATTGCCTTTGTTAGCAATAGATTTAATACTAGGACTATTCAATAATTGGTTGATATTTTCTAGATATTCAGAATCCTCTAGTCGCTCCCAATTGATTAACCAGTCTCTCCATGTTGGAATAATTAAAATTTGGTCTTTGGTATTAACTTTCGGATTAAAAAGTTCGTCAAATCGTGCTAAGCCTGTCACTACAACTTGTTTACTATCAAACTTCAAATCTCTTACTACGATTTCTTTCTCTCTTTCAGAACTTGTAATAAAAAGGTCAACATTGAAATCTTTCAGTTGATTACCATTAATATTTGATAAATTTTTAACCCCTAAGACACCATGTTGTAAAAAGACTCTAGTTGCTTTAATCTTTTTTGTGTAAATGGCGCTATTAGTAGGGAATATTAATTCGGGATGATGTGTTGTACAAATATAATCAGCATGTAACATAATGTTGAAATGCTCTGGCGATTTATAGTAAATAACATTACCAAAAGGAAGCACATTTTTAGCTTCGATAGAGTCTTTTTCAATTATGTAAAAGACAGGTAATTCAGGATGGTATGTACGCATATATTTAAAGAAGTGATAACCATTATCTTGAGCTTTATACGATTTTTCACCAATTACCCAAACCTTTTGATTTTGCTTTTTGAAGGGTAATTTCATATTTGGCATTTTTAAATTTTGTATATAAGTTAAATAACTATCGATTGTATATCTATTGACTCTAAATGAAAGGTTGCGACCTTTCATAGTTAAATAAGGCGTAATAGAGATGATTTCATCTTTGAATTCAGTAATGATTTCCCCTTTAAGAAAGCGCTCTGCTAATATTCTAGGATTTCCTAACTTAACTTCAATAGGTAATTTTGATTCTTGAATCTCAATTTCTAAGTAGATATCAATGATATCACCGTTTTCAAATGGATATTTCATGAAATCAATGAGTTCGTGATAAATATCTAATGAAAAATTTATGTAAGTTGTCTGCTTTCTTTTAGTAACTGATTTTGATGGGAATGTAATCGTTTTTTTTCGAGTGGTTATGAAGATGATTCGATTAAAGGTAAGTGGGTAAAAAATGTGAATAAATATTTGGAAAACAACGATGATATTGACTTAGTAGTTTCACATGCTACTTCCGCTGCAAGTGATAGTAAGTGGGTGCAAGATCAAATGGTAAATCAACTCAATATTGTAAAAAATGATTATGGTATTGACGTTTTAGCAATTAGAGATATACCAACATATAATTTTAACGTTGCTGAGGAATTTGATAAGTATGGTGAGAAAAAAATAATTAATAAAATGAATAATTATCATAGTCAACAAGATCAATCGTATTGGAAGAAGTTTATACAAAACAATAATAATATGTATACATTTGACCCAACTGAATATTTCAAAGAAGATAACCAATATAAACCGGTTATTGGTAATGTTGCAATTTATAGAGATATGGATCATATGACAAATACTTATTCAGAATCGTTTGGGGATATGCTGGCAGAAAAATTGAAATATGCAATCGAAAATAAAGATGACAATAAAGATAAAAACTTAAATGAAATATAGCGATTAGTATTTCTTTTTTAGTTCAATAAGTATGATTATGTTGTTTAATATAAGTAATGGGAAAGGGGAATTATTTATGAAGTTTGTAAAAGGAATTATTGGTTTCATTTGTATTAATTTATCGATTTTGGGAGTAATAAACATTTTAAAGCGGTATAAAAAAGATTCTATTACAGTAGATGAGGATACATCAGACAAAGCATATGCGTTGATTATTAACAATATTGACTAAATCATTCAATGATAACTGAGAGTGAATAGATATGAATATTTGATTATCAAAGAATAACTAATAAATTGATGTTACTAACAAATTAGGGGAAGTAATTGAAATAAATACAAAAAGTATTTATTTTGAATACTTGCCCTTTTTTTAATCATTTACTTAATAAAAAGATTTAGAAATATAGCTTTATATGCTTAAAATTGGGATAATTCACCACGAATTGTGCCATTTTTTGTATTTTAAGGAAAACAAGATTCAAAATGACTCAATTTGAATTAAAAATTTGGGATGTTTATGGCATTGGGAACCAAATGTTTTCATTATATTATTTTACACCCTAAATGTTAATATATTTTGTATAAAAGTTAACAAAAGGGTGTTGCATTTGGAAATTTTAGAAAAAATAGAAAATCACGCTAAGAAACAACCGCATCAAGTTGCTTTGCGCTTTGATGAACAAGCATTAACATATGATGAATTAATTAAAGAATTAAATAACAAAAGTGACTTATTTTCTAATATACCTAAACATAGCATTGTAGGATTGGTCACACGACATCCGCAGAAGGCAATGATTATTTATTTAGCATTATTAAAAAGTGAGTGTGTACCATGTATTTTTGATGATAGATGGTCGAACGCGCAAACCTTCAATTTAGTCGAAAAATACGGTGTTCAATATCTTATGGAAGAAGAGGATTTACGTATACATAATGTGACCAAAAAAGATAATTTCAAGGACGATGACGATTTGTTACATATCGCTTTTACATCTGGAACGACAGGCTTACCTAAAGCATATTATAGGGGAGCGTTATCTTGGATTAAGTCTTTTTCCAAAAATGATCAATTATTTGGCAGAATGATAAATACAGTTGTTGCTCCGGGTCCGTTGTCGCATTCTTTATCGTTATATGCATGTATTTATGCATTATATACAGGTAGAACATTTATTGGACAGCGATATTTTGAAGCCAAGCGTTTAATGCAGACAATCCAACACCAAAAAGTAAACACAGCGTGTTTTATGGTGCCAACAATGATACAAGCTTGCGTTGCAACTCAAATTTTAATAGAAGGAAAACATTATATTTTAAGTACTGGGGATAAACTTGGCTTACATATTCGTCAACGTATTCAACAATGTTTCCCTAAAAGTGATCTAATTGAGTTCTTTGGGACATCAGAAGCTAGCTTTATTAGTTATAACTTCAATAATAGTGCACCACCAGAATCTGTTGGCAAATTGTTTCACAACGTGCACGTGAATATTGAACAGCCTGACGTATCAGGTATAGGCCTACTAAAGATAAGAAGTGATATGTCATTTGGTGGTTATGTTGATGAAGATGTCAGCGATGATAGTTGGATTGAAACAGGAGATTTTGCATCATGTGACGCGCATGCACATTTATTTTTACATGGTAGAAAGCATGATCGTATGATTATTGGTGGACGTAATGTTTATCCGTTTGAAATTGAACAGCATGCAAAATCCATTAATTTATTCAAAGAAGTAGTTGTTATCAGTGAAAAACATTCTAAATTTGGAGAAATTGCCGTATTACTATATACCGGTGATCATACAGTTCGTTATAACGATTTTAGAAAAATTATGAAACATCATGTAGCGCGTTACCAAATACCATCGAAACTAGTTAAAGTAAAGCAAATGGTCTATACCTCAAGTGGAAAGATTGCGCGCGAACGTATGAAACAATGCTATTTAAAAGGAGAATTATAAATGAATGAAGCGGTAATTATAGCAGCGAAACGTACAGCATTTGGGAAGTATGGTGGGAAATTGAGACATTTAGAACCTGAATTATTATTACAGCCACTATTCAATTATTTGAAAAATAACTTTCCTGCAATTGTTAATAATATAGATGACGTGATTTTAGGTAATGTTATCGGAAATGGAGGTAATATTGCGCGAAAGGCACTTTTAGAAGCTGGATTAAATCAACAAGTGCCAGGTGTGACGGTTGATCGCCAATGTGGTTCGGGATTAGAGGCTGTAAATCAAGCCTGTCGCATGATACAAGCAGGTGCAGGGTCAATATACATTGCAGGTGGCGTGGAAAGTACAAGCAGAGCACCCTGGAAGATTAAGCGGCCACAATCTGTATATGACACACATTTACCAGAATTTTATGAAAGAGCATCATTTGCACCTCAAGGCCAAGATCCATCTATGATACAAGCAGCTGAAAATGTTGCAGAAAGATATGGTATATCAAGATTTGAACAAGATGAATTCGCATGGCACAGTCATCAAAAAACGCTTGATGCATATAACCATCGTAAGATTACTCAAGAGATAACACCACTGATGATTAAAGGAGAAACATTTCAACAAGATGAAAGTATTAAACCTAAATTAACGCAACAAACGTTAAATCGATTAAAGCCATTATTACCAAACGGGAGCATTACTGCTGGCAATTGTTGTATGAAAAATGACGGTGCCGTACTACTACTTGTCATGGAAAAAACACTTGCTAAAGCATATGGCATACACAGTGGATTATCATTCATTGACCAAGTAACTATAGGTGTAGACCCAAATATACTTGGTATTGGTCCTGTGCCTGCTATAGAAAAACTATTAGCAAAACAGCAATTGTCTTTAAATGATATCGATGCTATAGAATTAAATGAAGCTTTTGCATCACAAGTGTTAGCAAGCCAACAAGCTTTAAACGTACCAGCTGAAAAATTAAATATTTATGGTGGCGCGATAGCTACTGGACATCCTTATGGCGCAAGTGGTGCTGCACTTGTTACACGGCTATTCTATATGGAACATAAACATAGGACAATTGCAACTATGGGTATTGGAGGAGGTATGGGCAATGCCACATTATTTGAAAGATGGTCATGAACAACGAGAAATGATATTCCAAAAAAAAGATGTAGAAGCTTATAATCAATTGTTTGCACAAACGAATAGCGTTGATGTTTCACCACTTTATTGTGCAAGCCTGTGGCCCGAATTTGAATTGTTCAAACCGTTTATTTCTAGTAAGTTACTATTAAAATCAACAGAAATTGAACAATATCATCCCTTAGCAATTGATGTCATATATCAAGTACAATTAACATTAATCGAACAAAAAAGGATTCGTCAATTTATCAAATATGGCTTTGAAATGAAAATAAATAAAAATCTGACTAAATGTATATATATTAAGCAAACGTTTTTAGAGAAGGTGAAAAATGATACAGATATTACCTAACGATGTAGAACGATATTTGAGACTTGTCAAAGATGAGAATCCTTTGCATCAACATATTGTACCAGGACAAATGATTGTACAAATTGCATTGATATACAATGAATTGAATTGGAAAAATTATAAAATTAATTATGTTGAACCAGTTGATACATATGAATTTCTTCATTTTGATTTTGAAAGCAATAATAAATTAATTGTGAAAAATAATTGTGATAAAGTTAAAGTTACTATTTTGAAAAATAAATAAGTAATCATTGAAAATTGTCCTTAACTAGATAACAAACTTAAAAATAAAATGAATTTTTCCATATTTAAAAACAACTACAATTTTTGTATAAAAATTAAAAAATAGAATTTAAAAAATTTGAACCAGTTTGACATACACTCCGAACTCAGTATAATAAGTAAACATGTTAAGGGAGTGACTTAAATCGTGGATTATGAACAAGATTTTGATAAAAGTAATATTAATAAGGTGAATCCTAGAACTGCGAAAAAAACTGTATTTGCAACCGGTATTGGTAATGCGATGGAATGGTTCGATTTCGGGTTATATTCTTACCTAGCAGTTATATTGGGGCAAAACTTTTTTAGTTCGGTAGAAAATGACCAGTTAAAAACGATATTTACATTTGCCACATTTGCAATTGCATTTTTATTAAGACCAGTAGGTGGCATTATTTTTGGTATTATTGGTGATAAATTTGGTAGGAAAGTCGTTTTAACGACAACCATTATCATGATGGCATTTTCAACTTTGTTAATTGGTTTATTACCTACATATGATCAAATAGGTGTATGGGCGCCAATTTTACTATTATTAGGTAGAGTGCTTCAAGGGTTTTCAACTGGTGGAGAGTATGCAGGTGCGATGGTTTATGTTGCTGAATCCTCACCAGATAAATCTAGAAATGGTCTAGGTTCAGGTTTGGAAATTGGTACATTATCAGGTTATATCGCCGCATCAGTAATCAGTGGCTTACTATTTTTCTTTTTAAATGAGGAACAAATGGCTACATGGGGATGGAGAATACCATTTATTTTGGGTCTATTTTTAGGTATATTTGGTTTTTATTTAAGAAGAAAATTAGAGGAATCTCCAGTATTTGAAAATGAAATAGCTACACAACCTAAACGAGATAACATCGGATTTTTCACAATTGTTCGATATTACTACAAAGATATTATTGTATGTTTTGTAGCTGTAGCATTCTTTAATTGTACTAATTATATGGTAACTTCATATATGCCATCTTATTTACAACAAATAATTAAATTAGATAGCACAACGGTTTCTGTACTTATCACGGTTGTCATGGCAGTAATGATTCCATTGGCATTAATGTTTGGTAGAGTTGCAGATCGCATCGGAGAGAAAAAAGTCTTTTTAATCGGGCTATGTGGCACAGCTATCTTTAGTACTGTGGCATTTGCGTTATTCCAATCAGGTTCGTTGGTTTTAATAATTGTAGGTATATTTACGTTAGGATTTTTCTTGTCTACTTATGAAGCAACGATGCCAGGTTCATTACCAACGATGTTTTATACGCATATCCGTTATCGAACATTGGCGGTAACATTTAATGTGTCAGTCTCATTATTTGGTGGAACAACACCGTTAATTGCTTCTTCATTGGTTGCGAAAACAGGCGATCCACTTTCACCAGCTTATTACTTAGCGGCAATGAGTGTTATAGGGATTATCGTTATTTCATTGTTACATGTCAGCACAGCAGGTAAATCGCTTAAAGGTTCATATCCAAATGTTCAAAGTGATGAAGAATATGAATATTATACGAAAAATCCTGAGAAAGCTTTATGGTGGGCAGACGATAAACGCGTATAAGCCGAATGACATTACAAACGACTATTAAGAAAATAGTATGCTAGCTATCGATACTAAAACGGAATAGTAGAAATTTAAAAATAGGTTATTCATTTCCTTTTAGAGTTAGGAAGTGAGTACCTATTTTTTTAGTGAATTTCACTATTATTGCAAGAAAGAATAGATTTTTTGCAATAATCTAGATATTTATATTTTAGTGTATTGCCTCATTTTGGTAGTAGAATAACATAGGATAGCAATGGTTATATCATTTATTTATGTTATGTTTAAGAAGGAAAAGGACATACATAGTTTGGAGGAAAAATGATGACAGTAGAACAATATTGGGAGAATTTTGTACAATTATTTCCATCTTATAAGGGCAAAACATATGAAGCATGGTCATTTGGTGTAGATGAGGATACATTAGCAGAATTAGTAAAACAAGGTGAAAAAACGGCTACGACAAGTGGTTACGAAACTTATCAAGTTGATGGTGAACCACTACCTCAAGTGGGAGATGTGAGCGTGATTTTAAATAAAAAAGGGGAACCACAATGTGTGATTGAAACAACACATGTATATCAAACAACTTTTAATGCTGTCTCTGACCATCACGCTTATTTAGAAGGTGAAGGCGATAAGTCACTAGCTTACTGGCGTAAAGCACATATTGATTTCTTTGAACCTTACTATGCATCTCTAGGATTGGCATTTAACGAATCTACTATTGTAGTGTGTGAGGAATTTAAAGTTTTATATAAATAAGTAAAGTGGTACATAAGTTAGGATCGCTTCGAGTGTGCTCTCCAAGCAAACAAAGGGGACAATCTTTGCCTAACTATGTACCACTTAGGGTGAGTGTTTATAAGGGATGTGTTATACCATGTATATATAATGGGACAGTTACATATACATGGCGCATATTTCTAAAGGGGAATTCTTTGTTCTGTTTCTTCTAATTTTAGTCTTGGAACTTACGCTTCTGTTTTTTCATCGATGTATTGAAGTGTAGCTAATAACTTACATTTAAGTTATCAACATCACTTTCAAGTAGAGAGAGTAACGTATATAATTCATTCTTGCTGAAATTTTCATCGCATTTAACAGAAATCGTTTTGAACGTCTTGGTGATAATTTCATAGATAGGGTTACCATTCTCAAAAGATTGTTCGTAGATAATCATGATGTCATACCTCCTTGTCTCTCTACACTTATTATAATAATAGATATGTATGCGAAATACATGAGTCTACAGTATCAACTTTTTATCAGTCGAACGTCGTATAATCATAAAATACTTTATTTCAATTTTTGTTGTATTAATACTATCACTTAAATGCTTATACTATTAAAAAACAAAAATAATATATTGTTTATTTGGTTTATATTTGCACTTTTTGAAACATTTATGTAACATTGTAATCGAATCGTAATGCGATTCCAAAATTTTAAATGGAGTGATACAGAATGAATAAGATTGCAAAGACTTTTGTAGCTGGAAGCATTGTATTTGGAACTACATTAGGCATAAGCGTTTCTGATGAAGGCGTATCACATAGCGAAGCACAAGCAGCAACAACACCTTATTATCAATATGAAGGAAATGCTGGTAACGACCCTAGCTTTTTATTAAATGAACAATTTAAAAATGGAATCAAATATGGCAAGGTTACTTTTAATGGCGTGAATGTAAGTGCAAGAACAGTAGAGGGTGGCAAGACAACTCAGAAATATGACCAAACTTTCTCAGACTATTCAAAAGATGATAATATAGCAAGTAACGTTAATTTTTCTATAAAAGGGAACTTAACTTATGAGCAAGTCAAAGATGCTTATGGAAAAGATTTAAGTAAGATTAAAACACCAGATAAACAACCTAAAGGTACAGGTGTATACGCATATCAATCTCAAAATAATGGGCCAACCGTTTTCTTTGAAATGAAAGATGGTCAAGTCAATGAAGTGAATATTGGGTATGGCGGATACGGTGGTTAAATAAAAACATAAATGAGTAAATCAACTTAAAAAAGGCGCACGTTCATCATCAGAAATGGACGTGCGCTTAGTTTATATTTGATTAAACTTCTGTAACTTCGACATCAATGTGTTCTATACGATTATAGGCACCGTGGTCAACAGGACCGACGAAGTCGTTCATTTTCCAACCGTTTTTAATTGCAGATGCAACAAATGCTTTAGCAGCGATGACGGCTTCTTTTGGAGATTTGCCTTTTGCTAAATATGCAGTAGTTGCTGCGGCAAATGTACAACCAGCGCCGTGATTATAACTTTGTTGGAACATATCAGTAGTTAGTTGATAGTAGTTTTCCCCATCATAGTATAAGTCATAAGATTTATCTTGATCTAACGCTTTACCACCTTTAATTATAACGTGTTGTGCACCTTGTTGATGAATGATATCAGCAGCTTTTTTCATATCGTCTATTGATTTTAAAGTGCCGAGGTTTGCAAGTTGACCAGCTTCGAATAAATTCGGTGTTACGACTGTAGCTTTTGGTAACAAATATTCAATCATTGCATCAGTATTGCCAGGATTTAAAACTTCATTTTCTCCTTTGCATACCATAACTGGATCTACTACAAAGTAGTTCGCACCAGATTCAACATATGCTTCGCCGGCACGTTTGATAATTTCTTGTGTCCCTAGCATGCCCGTCTTCACTGCATCCGGACCGATTGATATAGCTGTTTCTAATTGTTTTTCAAAAACATCGAATGGAATTGGCGTAACATCATGAGACCAAGATTCTTTATCCATTGTTACAATTGATGTTAATGCAACAATACCGTATGTTCCTAACTCTTGGAATGTTTTTAAATCTGCTTGCATGCCTGCGCCAGCACTTGTATCTGAACCAGCAATGGTTAAAGTTTTTTTCAATGCCATTAATTTTCACTCCTAAATATGCTTTTATATATATCATACCACGTTTGTCGACTATTCTAAATCATGACGTTTACAATGTAATAAGGTTACAATGATGAATAAATTAGTATATCCTTTTGATTCTATTACTGATACATATTAAAATGAAATAAAATATATTCATTATAATTGTGTTTATGATAAAGTGAGTACTACTAATCACACGAGCGAGCAAGTAGTGCTTTATGTTACTATATTAATCGAGGTGAGCGATATGGAATGGTCGGATGTTTTTCATAAAATTACTACAGAACATGATTTTACTGAAATGCATAATTTTTTAGAAAATGAATATACGACAAAGATAGTATATCCAGATAGGGAAAATATTTATCAGGCTTTTGATTTAACGCCTTTTGAAAAAGTGAAAGTTGTTATCTTAGGTCAAGATCCTTATCACGGACCAAATCAAGCACACGGTTTAGCATTTTCTGTGCAACCAAATGCTAAATTTCCGCCTTCATTAAGAAACATGTATAAAGAACTTGAAGACGATATCGGTTGTGTAAGAAAGTCACCACATTTACAAGATTGGGCAAGAGAAGGCGTTTTATTATTAAATACTGTTTTGACAGTCCGACAAGGAGAAGCGCATTCTCACAGAGATATAGGGTGGGAAACTTTTACGGATGAAGTCATTAAAACAGTTTCAGAAAATTTGAGTAATGTTGTGTTTATATTGTGGGGTAAGCCTGCACAACAAAAAATAAAACTGATTGACACAGCGAAACATCATATTATTAAATCACCACATCCAAGCCCATTATCTGCATATCGCGGATTTTTCGGTTCAAAACCGTATTCATTAACAAATGCATATTTACAAAAAAATGGTATTGAACCTATAAACTGGTGTGAAAGTGGGTTGTAAAATAAATGGAAAAAGAGAAAATTATTCAACTTATTGAGCAAGAATTAGTTCAAGCAGATGAAGCTAAAAATGATGCAGAATTTGAAAAGCATATCTATGCCATTCATACACTAACGTCACTCGTAAATAGTTCAAATAACAAACATCATTTTAAAGATAATACGTATTCAGTATCTGATTCATTCAAATCATCTCGAAATGTAGAACAAACTGCTGCAAGTAAGAAGCAAGGCATCTCAGCAGAAGAAATTCAAGCAATGGGCGGAAAAGTACCTGCCTCATCGACAAAATTTGCAAATGCTAATACTTCACTAAATGCTAATAAATTGGTAACAGATGATGAAATTGGTAATGGAGATTCAATATTTGATTTTTAATTCAAGAAAGAGAGGTTAATTTTTATGAAATTATTTATTATTCTCGGTGCTTTAAATGCTTTAATGGCTGTTGGTACTGGTGCATTTGGCGCGCATGGTTTGGAAGGTAAGTTATCGGATAAATATTTATCCGTATGGGAAAAAGCAACTACTTATCAAATGTATCACGGCCTTGGTTTACTATTAATTGGAATTATAAGTGGTACAACGTCAATTAATGTGAATTGGGCAGGATGGCTATTATTCTTAGGTATTGTATTTTTCAGTGGTTCGCTATATATTTTAGCATTAACTCAAATTCGTATACTTGGAGCAATTACACCAATTGGAGGTATTTTATTTATTATAGGTTGGTTAATGTTAGTGATTGGTACGATTAAATTATAAATTTATAATTGTTATAGAATTCATCTTAGGGGTATAATACATCCCATGAGGTGAATTTTATTTATGGGAAAAAATGATAGGAAAGTAGATAGAGGAGATTTAAAACAAAACTTATCTGAGAAATTTGTTTGGGCAATTGCCTATGGTTCATGTATCGGCTGGGGTGCATTTATTTTACCTGGTGATTGGATTGGTCAATCTGGACCTATTCCAGCAGCTATAGGTATTGTCATTGGCGCATTATTAATGATTTTAATTGCGGTAAGCTACGGCGCACTTGTTGAACGCTTCCCAGTTTCTGGTGGGGCTTTTGCGTTTAGCTTTTTAGGTTTTGGTAGATACGTAAGTTTTTTCTCATCTTGGTTTTTAACTTTTGGTTATATTTGTGTAGTAGCCTTAAATGCAACTGCATTCAGTTTATTAATTAAATTTTTATTACCTGATGTTTTAGAAACAGGTAAATTATATACCATCGCAGGATGGGATGTTTATATTACCGAAATATTAATTGCATCATTGTTATTGATTGTATTTATGTTTATTGCGATTAAGGGCACGAGTGTTTCAGGCTCACTACAATTTTATTTCTGTGTGGCAATGGTCATTACAATCTTATTGCTATTTTTCGGCTCGTTCTTTGGTAATAATTTTTCATTGGAAAATTTACAACCATTAGCGAACAAAGAAAAAGGCTGGCTTACATCAATTGTAATGATAGTTGCAGTAGCACCGTGGGCTTATGTAGGTTTTGATAATATCCCACAAACTGCCGAAGAATTTGATTTTTCTCCAAATAAAACGTTTAAACTGATTGTGTATAGTTTGTTAGCAGCAGCATTCACATATGTGTTAATGATTTTATATACAGGCTGGCTAAGTAGCTCAGAAACGAGTTTGAACGGGCAATTATGGTTAACAGGTGCCGTCACGAGTGGTGCATTCGGCTATATAGGTTTAGCAATTTTAGCGATTGCTATTATCATGGGTATTTTTACTGGTTTAAATGGATTTTTAATGAGTTCAAGTCGTCTATTATTCTCAATGGGACGTTCAGGTATTATGCCTTCAGTATTTAGTAAACTGCATAATAAATATAAAACACCATATGTCGCAATCATATTCCTTGTAGCTATCACATTGATTGCACCTTGGTTAGGTCGTACAGCATTGACATGGATCGTTGATATGTCATCTACAGGTGTTTCAATCGCTTACTTTATTACATGTTTATCAGCAGCGCGTTTATTTAGCTATGACAAAACAAGTAACACTTATGGTCCGGTATATAAGACATTTGCGATTATAGGTACAGTAGTATCATTTGTTTTCTTATTACTATTATTAATTCCTGTTTCACCAGCTGGACTATCAATGCCATCTTATATTGCATTATTTGGTTGGTTAATTATAGGATTAATCTTTTTCGTAATTCGTTATCCTAAATTAAAACAAATGGATAATGATAAACTAAGTAAATTGATATTAAATCGTTCTGAAGATGAAGTAGTGAATCTGATTAATGAGAATAAAGTGACGAACCAAACACATAAATAGAAGTTAATCATTGATTATTTATGAAATAAGCATATAAATTATTGGAAACGGATTTTCTGAAAAATTTTGAATATGAAACGACTCCTATCAATAGCAGTGGACTTTAAGTTCATATTGATAGGAGTTTTTAAAATCAAATAATGATATTTAATACAAAAAATCTGAGGACTTTAAAGATCCTCAGATTTTTTATGTTCAATGCTCATATGTGTTTTTTGCTAAATTTTGTGCCAGAAACGATGAGTTTAGATATTTGATCAGCAAATAATAAGCCTAAAGCGATTGCGCCGGCAATTAGCGTTACTTCTAGCATCGTGTTAATAGCTTTACTAAAGTCTAACAAAATAAGATTTTTAGTAGCGTCAAAGGCTAATCCTCCAGGCACCAATGGTATAATACCTGGTACCATAAATAGAATCACTGGTTCTTTTTTATAGCGAGCCATTACATGACTAAGTAAACCCAATGCTAGACTTCCAAAGAAGCTTGAATAAATTGTATGAAGTTCGAGACCATCATAAAACAATGTATAAACCATCCAACCACATGCACCAACAATTCCAACAGCATTATATAAATATTTTGGAACATCAAATATAATACCGAAGAAGAGTGAAGCGGTATAACTAAATATTAAATTTAAAATCCAAAACATAAGCATTGCTCCTAAGAAATAATAAGTATTGTACCGACACCTGCACCAATACCAAAGGCAGTTACTAGGGCTTCTAATGATTTAGTAGTAAACATTAACATATGCCCGCTAAATAAATCTTGAATTGCATTTGTAATTAAAACACCAGGTACGATTGGCATCACAGCTGATATAATAATTGTTGAAATAGAGCCACCTTGTATGATGGCATTTCCAAACACTGCCACTGCTCCAATAACGAGAGCCCCCATAAATTCTGGAATGAATTTAGTGTGTAAATTTCTATTCAAAAGTTCTACAACTAGATACCCTAAAGCACCTGCAACGAGTGCAGTGAATACATCCACTAAATA
The DNA here is from genome assembly GCF_001835975.1 of Staphylococcus sp. HMSC034G07. NCBI lineage: Bacteria > Bacillati > Bacillota > Bacilli > Caryophanales > Staphylococcaceae > Staphylococcus > Staphylococcus sp. HMSC034G07. The sequence goes on along the minus strand of NZ_KV826608.1, from coordinate 382,880 downwards.
ACCACCTTGTAAATATAGAAAACTGATTGAGATAATCGCAGCGGCAATAAATTTAAAAAATAAATCATGATTAATGCTTTGTTCATGATATATTTTTTGTAATTCTTGATATGCATCTTCAACTGATAGCGTCCCCTCGGAAAGTTGTCTAGAAACGCGATTGGTTCTTGATATACGATGTAGATTGGTGTCTCTAGTTCGTATTCTATAAATTCTTGGATAAGATTCATTATGTAACATAAAATTAATGACTGTATTTGTAACAAAACTATTACTTTCTGTATAACCTAACGTGAAAGCAATACGCGTCATTGTATCTTCTACACGCGAACCTTCTGCCCCAGACTCAAGTAAGATTCTGCCAGCGAGGATTATGACATCTTTTGCTATTTTTTCTTCATAATTTTCTGAGTATTGAACATTTCTTGTCATTTAATCACCAATTATATTTTATTTAACTAAACTATTCGTAACTGTATTTTCATGGGATATATAAGTAAGTTAATATTTTTTATTGTAACACTTTATTCAAATGATATGTTGGGTAAAAAGACACATATTGTGTTTTAAAAAAATGAGTTTTATACAACTTTAGCAATGCAAATATGTTTCAAATAGGTTAAAATAGTATTAGTTGACTGTTACAAAATATTGAGTAGCGACAATATTTAACAGTTGACCCTTAAAATTAAGTAGTGATTAAAGTTCTCCCAAACACACTACATTCAGACAGGCACACTTGTTTTATTTCAAGTGTGCCTTTTTTTAGTCGCTCTACTTTCTACGAAGTAGAAAGTTAGAGCGACTTATGCATGCGAACCGCCGAATCAAACGAAGTAGAAAGCAAGAGCGACTAATACATGTAACTTATGACAATAGCTATCTTTTGAGATTTAGTAGTCAAATTCAAACATAGGTATTGAATGATTTATTGTGATTGTACCTAAAAGTGCAAAATATAAATGGCAGTGCGTCTAAAATATATACGCTTGAGACGTAATTGTAGTTATATATGAATGCAAAAAATTGATATATAAAAGCCCCTCCATTATTAAATGAAGGGGTTGATCATAGTTTATAAAAAGTAAAATTATACTCTAAAACAAGAAAGATTGTAATTTGTATTAAAAATAACATTAGTTAAAATATAGTGATAAATTATATTTCAAAAAGCGTTGGTAAACTATCTTTGGTGATAATGTTACCCACATAGAAACTGCCGAAATCACCGTAACGTGCCGTCGTTTCGTCAAATCTCATTTCAGAAACAATTTTTTTAAATTGAAGTGGGTCATCTGCAAATAGCGTGACACCCCATTCGAAATCATCAAAGCCCATAGAGCCTGTGATAAATTGTTTGATTTTACCAGCATATTGACGACCGATTTTACCGTGATTGTACATTAGTTCTTGTCTTTCTTCTAATGGCAACATATACCAGTTATAAGTTTCATTACGACGTTTGTCCATAGGATAGAAACAAATATATTCGGATTGTGGTAATTCTGGATATAATCTTGGTTTGATATGTGGATTTTCGTATGGATCTTCGTCAGATTTTCCTGCTAAATAATTGCCGAGTTCAATAATCGAAACATATGAGTATGTCGGAATTAAAAAGTCAGTGATTTTCAATTTGTTAAATTCATTTTCAAAAGCATTTAAATCTTTTAATTCAGGACGTAAAGCCCATAAAAGAATATCTGCTTTTTGACCAGTAATATTATAAAATGCGTGATCGCCGACATGGTTCGTACGTGCTTCTTTGTGTTTATCTAAAAATGATTGCAACTCTTCAACTAACGTTTGACGTTCATTTTCTGGGACTAGACGTAAACTAGCCCAATCTATAGCATATAATAAATGTAAACTATACCAACCATCTAAAGTTTCTGGCGCTTGTGGCATATTGAATCGCTCCTTTATAAATAATTCTATATCTACACTGAAAATTCTATCATAAAGGTAACTGTAAAACATAAGTAAATGATTACAAATTGGTGACATGGAATTCTATAAAAAAATGACGTATAATAGTAATGGAAAAAATAATAGTATTAAAAATTTGAGGAGGCCCATATGTCTTTATTAGATGTATTACAAGAGAAATTGTCAGGAAAAAATGTGAAAATTGTTTTACCTGAAGGAGAAGATGAACGCGTATTAACTGCGGCAACACAATTACAAAGTACAGATTATGTAACACCAGTTTTATTAGGTAATGAAGCAAATGTTAATGCGTTAGCTAAAGACAAAGGTTTAGATATTTCAAACTTAGAAATTATCGATCCTGAAACGAGTGATTTGAAACAAGAGTTAGTGACAGCTTTTGTTGAACGTCGTAAAGGGAAAGCAACTGAAGCCCAAGCTCAAGAAATGTTAAAAGACGTAAATTACTTTGGTACGATGCTAGTATATACTGGTAAAGCTGAAGGTTTAGTAAGTGGTGCTGCGCACTCTACAGGTGATACCGTTCGTCCAGCCCTACAAATTATAAAAACAAAACCAGGTGTAACTAAAACATCAGGTATATTCTTTATGATCAAAGGTGAAGAACAATATATCTTTGGTGATTGTGCGATTAATCCTACATTAGAAGCACAAGATTTAGCGGAAATTGCGGTAGAAAGTGCAAAATCTGCTCAAAGTTTTGGCATGTCTCCACGTGTAGCAATGTTAAGTTTTTCAACAAAAGGTTCTGCAAAATCGGATGATGTTGAAAAAGTTTCCAATGCGGTAGCGTTAGCACAAGAAAAGGTTGAAACTGATCAACTTAAAGATGTGGTTATTGATGGAGAATTCCAATTTGATGCAGCAATTGTACCTGAAGTTGCTAAGAAAAAGGCACCGGATGCACAAATTCAAGGCGATGCAAATGTATTTATTTTCCCAAGTTTAGAAGCTGGTAATATTGGATATAAAATCGCACAACGCCTTGGTGGTTATGATGCGGTAGGCCCGGTATTACAAGGTCTTAATTCACCAGTAAATGATTTATCTCGTGGTTGTTCAATAGAAGACGTGTATAATTTATCAATCATCACTGCTGCACAAACATTACAATAATGGATTTAGCAAGTAAGTACTTTAATAGTGCCACTTGGCGTTATGTAGATCATTCTTCTGGTTTAGCACCGATGCAGTCATTTGCATTTGACGATACTTTGTCAGAAAGTGTAGGCAAAAATTTATCAAGCAGTGTGGTACGTACTTGGATACATCAACATACAATTATTTTAGGTATCCATGATTCAAGATTACCGCACTTGCAAGATGGTATTCGCTATTTAACTGAAGAACGAGGGTATAATGCGATTGTGAGAAACTCGGGTGGTCTAGGTGTTGTATTAGACCAAGGTGTACTCAACATTTCACTTATTTTTAAAGGCAAGCATGATATTACAATTGATGAAGCATTTTCAGTCATGTACTTATTAGTGTCGAAAATGTTTGAAGACGATGATGTTGAAATTGAGACCTATGAGATTGAACAATCATATTGTCCAGGGAAATTTGATTTAAGTATAAATGGAAAGAAATTTGCCGGTATTTCGCAAAGACGTGTTCGAGGTGGCATAGCTGTCCAAGTATATCTATGCGTAGAAGGCGATGGCAGTGAACGCGCTGCATTGATGAAAGCATTTTATGAACGCGCATTACAAGGCGAGCGTACTAAATTTGAATACCCTGATATTGACCCTCAATGCATGGCATCTTTATCGCAATTATTAGGCAGAACATTAACAGTTCAAGATGTGATGTTCCAGTTACTATATGCGTTAAAAGATTTAGGCGCCAATTTGACGATGGAAGACATTACGGATGATGAGTGGCAACGATATGAAGGTTATTTTGACAAGATGATTGAACGCAATGCTAAAGTTAATCAAAAAATGGACGAATGAGACAAAGACTAGAAACGATACAATATAATGTATTCGTTTTTAGTCTTTTTATTTATAATTGTATAATGGAAAGATGACTATAATTTGTTGAATTATAGTAATTAAATAAGTAATATAGTGAAAGTATACGTTAAAAATCAAAAATAAATTAATAAAATAAAGTGAAGTTTTTGAATAATAGGTCATCGCGTTTTATAATAAATAAGTATTGTTTATAATTAGTAGCAGGTATTAACTTTTTGCTCATTCCGTTCAATTTTGATACAAATTAAAAAACTATGTCTCGAGACGTATGCCAATATATGAAATTTGTGAGATAATATACTTTGGTTTGTGTGAAAATCGATTGAGTTGTGTAAAAATGCACGTAATGGTTGCTTGATTAAAAATGAAAAGCATGAATACTATAGCGAAATGCTATTAAACACAAAATTTCCCGGGAAATGTTAAGATAACTAGGAATGAAATTGAGATTAATAAAAATCGCGGTGCAAAGCATATATTATTTAAATTTAAAGAAAATACTAAAGGTGATTGAAAATATGGCACAACAAGGTTATGGGGAAGCGAATGGCAAGGTGATTTTAATAGGTGAGCACGCGGTGACATTTGGAGAGCCTGCAATTGCGATTCCATTTACGACAGGGAGAGTGAGTGCATTAATTGAGTCTTTAAATGCATCAGAGTCTTCCTATATTAAAAGTGAAGTGTATGATGGTGAATTGGTTTACGCACCTGAACACTTAAAATCAGTAATAACGAGGTTTATTGATAAATATGATATTGTAACACCCATCAAAGTTTCTATAGATACGAACTTACCACCATCAAGAGGCCTAGGATCAAGTGCTGCAATGGCAGTCGCATTTGTACGTGCGAGTTTCGATTATATAAATAAACCCTTAACAGATGCGGTTTTGATAGAAGAAGCGAATTGGGCAGAACGTATTGCGCATGGCAAACCCAGTGGGATAGATACACAAACCATAGTATCTAACAAGCCAGTTTGGTTTCAAAAAGGAAAGGTTACTACATTAAAGCCTTTAGATTTAAATGGGTATATGGTTGTGATAGACACTGGTATTCGTGGTTCAACAAAACAAGCAGTAGAAGACGTACATAATTTATGTAAAGCAGATAGTGGATACCTTAGCTTTGTCGAACATATCGGCAAATTGGTACATGAGGCGCGAGATTCTATCGAACACCATAACTTTGAACAACTTGCTACGGTATTTAATTTGTGTCAAGAGAATTTAAGAACACTCACTGTTAGTCATGAAAAAATTGAGCAATTGTTAGAGGTTAGTAAAGAGCAAGGTGCTATAGCTGGTAAATTAACTGGAGGAGGTAGAGGCGGAAGTATGATTGTTCTAGCTTCTACTTTAGAAACGGCTGAAAAAATTGTGGAAAGTGCACAATCGTTAGGTGCACATCATACATGGATTGAATATTTAGGAGGTTAGTAAGGTGGTTAGTAGTGGCAAAGCACGTGCACATACAAATATTGCACTGATTAAATATTGGGGGAAAGCTGATGAAGCCTATATTATTCCAATGAATAATAGCTTGTCGGTAACATTAGATCGGTTTTATACAGAGACTAAAGTAACTTTTTCTGAACAATATACTAAAGATTTATTGATTTTAAATGGACAAACAGTAGATGATGCTGAAGCAACTAAAATTCGTCGTTTTATGGATATTGTTAGAGAACTGGGTAAAACATCTATGTATGCGCATATCGAAAGTGATAATTTCGTACCAACAGCTGCAGGTTTAGCCTCATCAGCAAGTGCTTATGCCGCATTAGCAGCAGCATGTAATGAAGCTTTAAAACTTGGATTAACGGGTAAAGCATTATCTAGACTTGCTCGAAGAGGATCAGGATCAGCTTCTAGAAGTATCTATGGCGGTTTTGTAGAGTGGGAAAAAGGTCATGATGATGCATCATCATATAGTTTCCCGATTGATGCAGATCACTGGGAAGATGATTTGTCAATGATATTTGTCGTGATCAATAATCAAACAAAAAAAGTTTCTAGTCGTGCTGGTATGTCACATACGCGTGATACATCTCGTTTTTACCAATACTGGTTAGATCATGTAGATGAAGACATAGCGTCAGTTAAGCATGCGATTAAAGACAAAGATTTTAAGTATTTAGGAGAAGTTATTGAAGAGAATGGCTTGAGGATGCATGCAACAAATTTAGGTTCACAGCCTCCTTTTACATATATGGTAGAAGATAGTTATTTAGCTATGGATATTGTACATCAATGTCGCGAAGCTGGTTACCCTTGTTATTTCACAATGGATGCAGGACCCAACGTTAAAATTTTAGTAGAAAAGAAAAATCAACAGGCAGTCATTGATGCACTAAAAAAATCATTTAATGATGATCAAATTATTGCAAGTGACATTACACGTACAGGTGTTGAAATTATTGAGTAAGGAAGAGATAACATGATTCAAGTAAAAGCGCCAGGTAAGCTCTATATTGCAGGTGAATATGCTGTTACTGAACCTGGGTATAAATCTGTGTTAATAGCTGTTAATAGATTTGTAACGGCTTCAATTGAAGACTCTAATGTTTCAGAAGGTACAATCCACTCAAAGACATTACATCATGAGCCAGTTACATTTCAAAGAGAAGAAGATAAGATAGTCTTATCTGATTTATATGCAGCAAAGCAATTAAAATACGTCATCACAGCTATAGAAGTTTTTGAGCAATTTGTGAGTAGTAATCACATTGACCTAAAACATTTTAATTTAACGATAGATAGTAATCTAGATGACGCAAATGGTCATAAATACGGTTTAGGTTCAAGTGCAGCAGTACTTGTATCTGTAGTAAAAGCTTTAAATGAATTTTATGAGATGCATTTATCAAATCTTTATATTTATAAACTTGCAGTGATTGCAAATATGAAATTGCAAAGTTTGAGTTCTTGTGGAGATATCGCAGTTAGTGTATACACAGGGTGGCTTGCTTATAGTACATTTGATCATGAGTGGGTTTCACAACAAATTGAAGATACCTCTGTCAACGAAGTACTAAATAAAAACTGGCCAGGTTTACATATTGAGCCACTACAACCACCAGAAAATATGGAAGTCTTAATTGGTTGGACAGGATCGCCTGCGTCTTCACATCACTTAGTGAGTGAAGTGAAACGTTTGAAATCTGACCCTACATTTTACGGGAAATTTTTAGAACGTTCACATGCTTGCGTAGAAAAATTAATTCATGCCTTTAAAACGAATCATATCAAAGGTGTACAGCAAATGATCCGGATGAATCGTGAAATTATTCAATCCATGGATAATGAGGCTACGATTGATATTGAAACTGCACATTTGAAAGTGTTATGCTCTGTAGCTGAAAAATATGGTGGTGCTGCTAAAACATCAGGCGCTGGTGGCGGTGACTGTGGTATCACAATCATTAATAATGAAGTTGATAAACAATCAATTTATAAAGAATGGCTAGAAAATGAAGTGAAACCGTTAGAGTTTAGTATCTATCATGGACAATAAGCTTAGGAAAAATAATTTTTAAATGTTGCGTTGTCTAATCCTAGCAAGGATGAGCAGGGATAATGCTTTAGTTGAGTTGAAACTCATATATAAGTTATACTATCGTAATAATAAATTGAGAAGCGACACGGCTGTGACAATTGATTTGTCCAGCCGATTTTTGATTGAATTATAAAAATCAGACAGAAAGTATATAGAAAAAAGTAGTATCACGAACGTGTAATGCTATGTTTTCATACACAACTTTTAGATCTTATGGGGCATAACTTGAAAAAAATTTAAAATAGAGTAAAATAATTAGAGTTGTAATTTATCGTTATAAATATCTTGGTGAGGCTTTGATAGGAAATTGAGCGCATATTTCACATAATTTATCAGGAAAATGAGTGAATCATTCACGTTTGGAAAGATGAGGGGATTGATTTTGCAAAATAAATTTTTAATCTGCGATGATTGTCAGGGCGTTAATTGTAAATCTTTACAGAAAAAACTGACAAAATTAGATCCTCATGCAGAAATAGAAATAGGTTGTCAATCGTATTGTGGTCCTGGTCGACGTAAAACTTTTGCATTTGTTAATAATCGCCCATTAGCAGCCTTAACTGAAGATGAGCTTATGGAAAAAATTGAAAAACAGTTGCAAAAACCTAGAGATCCTGAAGAGGAAGAGCGCCTTAGAAAACGCAATGAGGAACGTAAACGACGTAAAGAAGAACAAGATCGCAAACTGAAAGAAAAATTAGCTAAGAAGAAAAGTAAGTGAAAGACACTCAAGGTGGCACATATGAAATGATTGAATTGCACGATGCAGTTTAATCATTTTTGTGCTAATGAATATAAAAAACACTTTTGTTCATGCCGACATATTGTATGTGCATTGAGCAAAAGTGTTTTTTAATTTAATATATTATTGAAACTAGACCATTATATGTTATTAATGTTTAAAGTGCTGTGTAACCACCATCAATTGTGAAGACGCTACCTTGTGCAAATGAAGATGCGTCAGATGCAAGATATACAACGATACCACCGAGTTCATTTGGTGTGCCTGGTCTGCCCATAGGTGTGAATCCCATCCAGTCTTCAATCATTGCTCCACCTTGATCAAAGAAGGGTTTCGTAAGTTCTGTTTTCATATAACCCGGGGCAATTGTGTTTACTTTAATATTGTATTTTGACCATTCCATAGCTAAACTTTTCGTCAACATGATGACACCAGCTTTGGAAGCATTGTACGAACATTGTTCTTGAGGTTTATTAGCAATTAGTCCTGACATAGAGGATGTATTAATGATAGAACCATAGCCTTGTTTAATCATTACACGTCCAACGGATTGTGCAACTAAGAAAATGCCGTTCAGATTTAAATTTATAACTTTATTCCAATCTTCAAATGACATTTCTTCAGCTTTTGCATTAATCGTCATGCCAGCATTATTAACTAAAATATCAATTTTATTAAATTGTTTTGTAACTTCTTCGACCATTTGATTTACAGCATCTGGATTTGTAACATCTACTTTTAGAGCGATCGCTTCTACGCTTTCAGTTTCACGAATTTCTTGTGCAGTATCATTAGCTACCGCTTCATTAATGTCAGCGATAACGATGTTAGCACCAGCTTGTGCTAATGCAGTAGCCATGGCTTTGCCTAAGCCCATCGCACCCCCTGTTACAATTGCTACTTTTCCATCTAATTTAAATTGTTCTAATATATTTGTCATGTTAAAACTCCTGTCCTTTTTAATGATTTGGTTGGTTAACTTTCATAAAGAAAGTTAGTATAAATCCTATGAAATAAATAATTGCATATGTCCAAATAGTTAATACAGGACCTCCTATCGGTACGGTTAACGTTGCGATAGCTGGTCCGACAAAGTTGCTTAAGCCAGCAGATAAATTATGAATAGAAACCGCTGCCCCTTTATGATTTGGTTCTAAAATGGGGAAAATGGCTGACATCGGTACAAATGCCGCGACAGCAAAACCAAATACAATCGCTACTGCACCAGCAACCCAAATGTTGGGTCCAGTCGAGATTGGTAAATAGTAAAATGCTAATGTAGAAATCACCATTCCCATACAGCCAAACCACCGCACTTGTCGTACCCATCCGATTTTATCGCCAACCACACCCCAAAATAGGTTAGTAAAAATAGTTACGATATACATTAATCCCCAAATTCGCAACCATTCTGATGTAGTAAATCCTACGGTATCAGTGAATACGATTGGCATGATAACGACAAGACCAAACAAGGCTAATTGGTTAATGATTCTAACTACGCAAGCAATAGCAACTTGAGGATTTTTTAAAATGGTTATTCCTTTAGCGAATTCAAGTAATATCTCTTTGGGCGTTAATCTATCGGATTCTTTCTCAGAGCCTTTTCTATCTTTAACTAAAAACATGGCCATTAAACCACCGATTAAAATGAATATTATGGAAGACCATAATGTTCCCATAAATCCAATCCAAGGTATTGTAAAACTAGGTAGATAGGTTCCTAAAAACCCGATACCCACGGAATACATTGCCCAAAACCAGCCCATAGCTGAAGCTAGACGATGTTTTGGAGCTGAATACGTAATCCAGACGACGAAGCTATAGATAAACATCGGATAGGCAAAGCCTCTAATACCATACATAATTAACATCATTGGATAGCTATGTTGCTCTAACTCTAAAGTTAAAAAACCGATATGAAAAATAATCCAAATGATAAACGCAAATGCCATTATTTTTCTCGGGCTAAAAATTTCAGCCAAAATACCGGAAAGCCAAGATGCAACTGCTACAATAAGACCATAAAGTGTTAAGACTGCGGATGCTTGATGTGCTTCAAACCCAAGACTAACAATATATTTTGATAAAAAAGCTTGTTCAATACCATCACCAGTCATGAAAATAGCTACTGCGATATAACCCCAAATTAAAGTTAACGGTAAGCCTAAAAATTGCTTAGAGCTATCTGTACTTAGTGTATTCACAAAAATCTCTCCTAATCTTTAAATATGATTTCTAAAATGTTAATCGACTTTAAATATACTCATCTATCTGTCGTTGGAGAGGTAATAATGTTTTAAATTTTTGAATATAATTTCTAAAACTTTCAACATCTTGAGATTTAGGGTTTAAAGTGATTTGGTCAGTATTATCAAAAGCTTTAACGTTTAAGTAATTGGCCAAATTTGTATACTGATTTTCTAGTAAATAACGGGATAATATTGCGATACCCCATGCGCCACCTTCACTAGCAGTTTTCATAACACTGACTGGTGTTTCTAATGCTGCAGCTAAATAGGATTGTGCAACTTTGTCTGTTTTAAAAATACCACCGTGGCCTAGCATGCTATCAATTTGAATATCTTCATTTTCTTTTAATAAATCAATACCAATTTTCAAAGTACTAAAGGCACTAAAAATATGTGTTTTCATAAAGTTTTCAATATTGAATTCACTATCAACGTGACGTAGGAACATCGGATAACCTTGATTGACATCCGTTATGAATTCTCCGGAGATATAGCCATAAGATAATAATTTTCCTAAGTCTTCATCTCCATTAAAAGCGCTTTCAAATAACTTGGTAAAAAGTTCATTTTTATCATATTTTACATTCATGAGTTGGAAGACTTCTTCAAACAAATGAACCCAAGCATTGATATCAGATGTACAATTATTAGCATGTATCATCGCAACATCATAACCATCAGGTGTAGTTACAATGTCTACTTCAGGATAAACATAAGTAATCGGTTTCTCTAGTACAATCATTGAAAATATACTAGTTCCTGCAGAAACATTTCCGGTTTTTGGTGCTACGCTATTCGTTGCCACCATGCCTGTTGCAGCATCTGATTCTGGTGCACACATTGGACACCCTGGTTCCAGTTCACCATTTGGGTCGATGAGTTTAGCGCCTGTTTTTGTTAAGTAACCAGCAATTTCTCCAGCTACAATGACATTTGGTAACATATCGTTAATGTCTTGCGAGTAACCTAAATTTTGAAATAATGTATTAAAACGTTTTAATAGATCTTGACGGAATTGCTTACGTTCGCTGTCAACTGGGAACATACCAGATGCGTCTCCAATACCTAATACTTTTTTATCTGTTAAATACCAATGAACATAACCAGCTAGGGTAGTTAGATAACTAACTTGTTTGACATGTGCTTCGTCATCTATTGCTGATTGGAACAGCTGAGCGATGCTCCAGCGTTCTGGTATATTTACTTTAAAATCTTCGCGTAACAATTTTGCTGCTTTATTCGCATTGTTATTGCGCCAAGTTCTGAAAGGTACTAATAAATCATCATTGTCATCAAATGCTAAGTAACCATGCATCATACCACTAATTCCTAGAGAAGCTAAGGATTTAATTTGAACATGATAGTTATCCTTAATTGATTGTGACATTTCAGCATAACTTTTTTGAATGCCTACCCATACATCATTAATGGAATAAGTCCAATAACCATTTTCATATTTGTTCTCCCATTCAAAAGAACCTGTTGCAATTGTTTCGCAATTAGGTGCGATAGCAATGGTCTTTATACGCGTAGAGCCTAATTCAATGCCTACAGATAGTTGACCTGATTCAACCAAGTGCTTGATATCATCACTTTCCATTTTGTTGCTCCTTTACTTAAAAAATAATGTAAACGTTACCAAAAATGAATATTAATTTAAAAATTATGAAAAGTCAATTAAAGATTATTATACATTTAGTTCATATGATAAATTATAACTATAAATTAATAATATTATTTATATTTATTTATAGTTAGAAATTATTATTTATGTTATAGGTGTTGCATTGATTGTGTTATCATTCATTAGTATGAAGCGTATGATAAATAATAAGAATTTGAAATTTTAAAGTTATAGATTGATAAAAGGAGTTATGATATGAATTCATTTGCTAAAATTACTGCACAAGGTGCTTATGTACCGGAAAAAAGAATGGATAACCATGATTTCGAGAAGATTGTTGATACTTCTGATGAATGGATCCAACAAAGAACTGGGATTGTTGAAAGAAGAATTGTAGCTGAAGATGAATATACGAGTGATATCAGTTATAAAGCAGTGCTGGATTTGCAAGAGAAATATCAAGTGGAATTAAATGATGTTGATATGATTATCAATGCTACATTGACTCCAGATTATAAAACCCCAAGTGTCGCATCTTATGTGCAAGCGAAACTTGAATTGAAAAATGCAGGGGCCATTGATATTAATGCAGCTTGTGCAGGTTTTGCCTATGGTTTGAATATAGCTAATGGTCTGATTACATCTGGTCAAAATAAAAAAGTGCTAGTTATTGGCGCGGAAACACTATCACGAATTACAGATTACACAGACCGCAATACATGTATTTTGTTTGGTGATGGAGCAGGCGTATTTTTAGTAGAATATAGTGAAGATGAAACGAGCTTTATATCTAGTAGTTCTGGCTCAGACGGTGATAAAGGACATCATTTATATTGTTCAGAACTTTCTCATACTATGTTTGGCGAAGATTTACAAAATCCTGGTTATATTGTTCAAAATGGTCGTGGCGTATATAAATGGGCTGTCGGCAATGTTCCGAATATTATTGACAATACGTTACGTAACACGAATTATAAAAAAGAGGACATAGATTGGTTTGCACCACATAGTGCTAATGCCAGAATGATAGAATCAATATGTGAAAAGGCTAACCTCTCTAAAGATAAAGCGCTAATGAGTCTTCAATATTATGGTAATACGTCATCGGCTACGATTCCATTATCGATTGACTTAGCTGTCCAAGCGCATCAACTTAAAAAAGGTGACCTCATGCTATTAGTTGGGTTTGGTGGCGGCTTGTCATATGCGTCTACATTAATTAAATGGACACTTTAAAAATATATTACAATAATTAAATAAAAATGATTTGTAAGTAGGGTGTAACACGCATTGCATCCTACTTTTTTATGTGTATATCTCTGTAATTGATTTGTCCCAGTGCATTTATATTGTAGGTAGATGATTGAACTTAGGTAAATCATTTTATGTTTTTCAAATCAAGTCATCTTTGCAAAGGTGGATGACGAAATAATTTTAATAAAATTAGAATTCTGTCCTACGTCCCATTATGTCTAAATTTTTGAAAAGTAATTTTTAAGCATTTTACTTCAAGGTCTCATCAAAAACATGCTAAATTTTGAGTAGTGGTAGAAAAGTTATTCAGCAACTTAATATTGTTATGTCTCAACATTACGTGTTAAATCATATGTGTTCCGAACGAATTGTGCTAGCAATAGTTGAAACAATTGAATTACATGGCAATACTTTTTTAGAGAGGCAAGATAATTAAAATAGCGATGATTACTAATGAAGTTAAGTAATTTTTGTTATGTGCATAAATACGATATGTATAACATATTATTAAACTGAGTGAAAAAGGGTAGAGATATATTATATAGTATTCAGCAGTTCATGCGTTTGTTGATGGCATTGTCAAAGTATCTTTCGTAATGAAGGGATACAAAAACAATTTGAGCCAGAGATTCTATAAATATTTCAAAATTAGTATATAAGGAGTTGGATTGTTTTGACGAAAAAAGTTCAATTAGGAAAATCAAATGTAACGGTATCACCGATTGCTTTAGGTACAAATGCTGTTGGTGGACATAATTTTTATAATGATTTAGACGAAGAAAAAGGTAAAGAAACGGTTCGCACTGCTGTTAGAAATGGTATTACATTGTTAGATACAGCCTATATTTATGGTCCAGAACGTTCAGAAGAATTAGTAGGAGAAGCGGTTAAAGAATTTGCTAGAGACGAGTTTGCAATTGCCACAAAGGGTGCGCATTATTTTGATGAAGATGGTAATGTGAAAATGTCTAATGATCCAGCATTTCTTAAAGATCAAGTAGAAAAAAGCTTAAAACGTCTTCAAGTAGATTATATTGATTTGTATTATATTCATTTTCCAGATGATACTACGCCTAAAGATCAAGCAGTTGCTGCATTAAAAGATTTAAAAGATGAAGGTAAGATTAAAGCAATAGGAGTTTCTAATTTTACATTAGATCAACTAAAAGAAGCGAATAAAGACGGCTATGTTGATGTTGTGCAAATGGAATACAATTTATTAAATCGCGAAAATGAAGATGTGTTTGAATATACAAAAGAAAATCAAATTACATTTATTCCATATTTCCCTTTAGTTTCAGGTCTTTTAGCTGGCAAATACACTGAAAATACAAAATTTGATGATATTCGTGCTAAGAATCCAGAATTCCAAGGTGAAAAATTCAAAGAAAATTTAGAGAAAATTGATGAGTTGAGAGGTATTGCAGATAATCATAATGTAGATGTTGCACATATTGTGCTTGCATTCTATTTAACTCAGCCTTCATTGGATGTCGTGATTCCAGGCGCAAAGCAACCACATCAAGTCGTGGACAATTTAACAACTTTAGAGGTTAATTTAACTCAAGAAGAGATTGAAAAAATAAATCAACTATTTCCTAGAAAATAATAAATAAGTGAGTGGACTTATGTATAAGTTTTAGCTCAGGCATCACTGTGTACTTTTATTCATTCTAGTTATCATTTCCAGGTTGAGATGACGAAATTTTTAAAAGAAAATTAAGTTTCTATCCTATGCCCATTTTATAAAGTTTTTAAATTTTAGTTGAAATATATAAATATATATAAATTTTCCTACAAATCATTTAATGCTATAATATACTATTGTAAACGCATGTTATATTTATGAACTTTTGTGTAAAATTATTAAGATATCTCTAATGGAATATTTTAATATATGAAAAGGAGATTATTATGATTACAGTTTTGTTCGGGGGCAGTCGTCCGGAGGGAAACACTGCTCGATTGACTAAAATGGCCTTATCAGGACATGACTACAAATGGTTTGATTTAACTCAGTACCAATTGAATCCAGTGAGAGATGTGAGACATGATGGGACAACGATTGATACTTATGAAGATGATTATAAAAAAATGATAGATCAAGTGTTAGCCAGTGATACAATTGTTTTTGCATCACCCGTGTATTGGTATAGTATATCAGCCTCTTTGAAAGCATTCATTGATCATTGGTCTGAAACTTTAATGGATCCTAATTATAAGGATTTTAAGGCAAAAATGGCTGAAAAAGATTTTAGACTCATTATTGTCGGCGGAGATTTTCCAAAAGTAAAAGCGAAGCCATGTATCACTCAAATCAAGTATAGCTTAGAGTTTTTAGGTGCTACGCTATCTGGTTATATTATTGGAACTGCTGAAAAACCAGGAGATATTGATAAAGATTCGTATGCATTAAACCGCGCACGAGAATGGCAAGATACATTAAATAAGTAATATTTAGAGATAGTTTGGACAATGTTATCTATTGTCCAAGCTATTTTCATATGAATAGATTAAGTATTTTGAACACTAAAATTATGTTATAATATGAGTATTATTACCTACTATAAATAGGGGGAACCAACATGCACAAAGTTAGGAAAGCAGCGCCAGAAGATGTTGTAGGCATCAGAGATGTAGCAACAAAAGCTTGGTATAATACTTATTTAAATATCTATGCAGCTAAAACTGTAAATGAATTATTGGCTGCTTCATATAATGAACAACATTTACTTAAAAGGTTAGAAGAACAATTATTTTTAGTCATCGAAGAGGATGATCAGATCATTGGTTTTGCTAACTTTATATATGGCACTGAATTATTCTTATCAGCCCATTACGTGAGACCTTCGTGGCAACATCATGGATATGGTTCTGATTTACTGAAAGAAGGCTTGGCATATTTCCAAAATGAATATGATGAAGTATTTTTAGAAGTGGATAATAAGAATGATGAAGCGGTAGCTTTTTATGAACAAAAAGGGTTTGAGCGTGTGCGCTCGTATATGCACGTGATGTATGGGGAAGAAATGGATTTAGCATTGATGCGTAAAACTTTATCATAGATGCACATTAACAAGGTATGAATAGGAGGACGACATTGACTTTTACAACTTATGCTACACAAAAGTTACCTGAAGAAAAAGTATTTAAAGACCCCATTCATAGATATATTCATGTAAGAGACCAAGTGATTTGGGATTTGATTAAAACGAAAGAATTTCAACGTTTACGACGTATAAAGCAATTGGGTACATTATACTTATCATTTCATACCGCTGAACACAGTAGATTTGGACATTCATTAGGTGTATATGAGATTGTTCGAAGATTAATTGATGACTCGTTTGACGGTCGTGAAGCATGGAATAATGATGATCGTCCACTTGCACTATGTGCCGCATTATTACACGACTTAGGTCATGGACCATTTTCACATAGCTTCGAGAAGATTTTTAATACAGATCATGAACAATTTACGCAAAAAATTATTACTGGCCCGACAGAAGTAAATCGTGTATTACGACGTGTTTCTGAAGATTTTCCACAGCAAGTAGCTGATGTTATTAATAAAACACATGAAAATAAATTGGTCATCTCTATGATTTCTTCACAAATAGATGCTGATAGAATGGATTACTTGCAACGTGATGCATATTTTACGGGTGTTACGTATGGGCAATTTGATATGGAACGTATTTTGAGATTGATGCGACCTTCAAAAGATGAAGTACTTATTAAAGAAAGTGGTATGCATGCAGTAGAGAACTTCATTATGAGTCGTTACCAAATGTATTGGCAAGTTTACTTCCATCCAGTTAGTCGAGGTGGAGAAGTGTTGCTTAATAATTGTTTGAAACGAGCAAAGCAACTTTATAATGAAGGGTACACTTTTAAAAAATATCCTGCCGATTTTATACCGTTCTTTGAAGAATCTATGACGATTGAACAGTATGTAGATTTAGATGAAGCGGTTGTAGTTTATTACTTAAAAGCATGGATTAATGAAGATGACGCTATATTAAGTGATTTATCTCGTAGATTTATTAATCGGGATTTGTTTAAATATATGCCATTTGATGGTTCTATTATTACAATTACAGAATTAACAGATTTGTTTATACAGGCAGGTATAGATCCGAATTATTACTTTGTAAGTGAATCCTTTTCTGATTTACCTTATGATTATGACCGTCCAGGATCAGACAGACAGCCGATTCATTTGTTGAGACGTAATGGTAAAATAAGAGAAATTAGTAGTCAATCCTTAGTTATTCATAGTATAACTGGCATTAACAGACAAGATTATAAATTATATTATCCAAAAGAATTTATTTCTGATATAGAAGATGACCAAGTTAGAAATGCAATTAATAGTATATTAGATGAATTAAATTAAGCACTTAAAAATTGATGACTTTTATCACTTTGTTAAATATGGCAAAATTTTAATATAGACAACTTATGTAGGATTGTAATTTAACAATTGCAGCGCTACTTGTTTTAATAATGGAGGTGGAAGCTGATGGCTGAAAATAAGGGATTTAAATTCAATATTATTAAAAATGATCCGTTGGATGGTCACAAAGGTACCAATATTGGTTCTATAAGTTTAGATAACGTAGCACCAGTGTTTATCGATGTTGCAAACGAAGAGGCATTTATTGATATTGCAGGCATGCATGCGCGTTCTAGTGTTGAAAAAGGTGTCAAATGGATTAAAGATAAGGCGACCGTTGAAGGTGAAGAGGCGAAAGAATATTGGTTGTGTTGGGTTACAACAGAACGTGGTGAAAATGGACCCTACTATGCCGGACTAACAGCATGCTATTTATTAGTAAATAGAAGTATTCGTAGAGGTTACAAAAGTATGCCTGAACATGTAAATATGATGGATAAATCAATGAAACATAATATTGAAATCGATCAAATAGGTGACCAAAATAAAAAAATATTAGCAGCGTTTCTTAAATCGCATGATATAGATATGTGGAATAACTCTGATGCTTCATTGCATGAAGCTTTAGAAACAGTATAATATCATTGGTTTTTAAGAGTTCAACGATATTAAACGAAGAACATAAGAACATCGGTATTTAAATGCATGTAACGTATGCATTGGGATATTTGCGTCATTTGAAAAGAGTAGAAATACGAAATCAGATTTTGATTTTGTTTTTTCTACTTTTTTTATGTGTGATTTTTGAATATTGTGAAGGTGTTGTAAACGAACTTTGAAAATGGAGATTATTGAATTTAAATTAATTTAGCAACTGTTTTGCATATTTCAAGTATGCTATAATGGTTTGTATTATTTTAAAGATTAGGGTGAAACTTACATTGGAGAACAATGTTGAAATCCAAACGAAACAAGTGGTTAAACAATTCGATAACAAGGAAAAATTCTCATTGTCTACTACAGGATCTTGGCAAAAACGTAAAGCCGATTTTATTCGTTATCAAGAAGAGATAGACGGAGCAATCGTTAATGTGACAGTTAAAATTGAAACTTCAGGAGTAAAGATTATCCGCAATGGTGATATTAAGTTAAACCTTCATTTTGTAGAAGGTGAGGAAACGATTACTTTGTATGAAATTAGTGGCGGTCGTATACCATTAACCGTTTATACACATTCTATTTTACATTTTGTAAATGATAATGGTGGAAAATTGAAAGTGCATTATGATTTAATTCAAGATGAAGAGAAGATGGGATCTTATCAATATGAAATTACTTACAAGGAGATGCCGTAAATGAACATAATCGAACAAGTCAAACAAAAGTTGGTTGAAGAAATTAAGAAAAGTATTCAACAAGCACAACTTGCCGACGTGAATGAAATACCTGAAATTAAAATCGAAATACCAAAAGACAATAAAAATGGTGACTATTCAACAAATATAGCAATGGTCTTAACAAAAATAGCGAAACGTAATCCACGCGAAATCGCAACAGCAATTGTTGAAAATTTGGATACAACGGCTGCACAAGTTGAAAAAGTTGATATCGCAGGACCTGGTTTTATCAATTTTTATTTAGATAGTGCTTATTTGACTGCGATTATTACTGAAGCAATCAATAATGGTGATCAATTTGGTCATAAAAAAGTTAAAAATGGTGAAAATATTTTATTAGAATATGTATCGGCTAATCCTACAGGTGATTTACATATAGGTCATGCCCGTAATGCCGCAGTTGGCGATACGTTGGCCAATATATTAGAAGCGGCTGGTTATAATGTCACAAGAGAATATTATATTAATGATGCTGGTAATCAAATTACCAATTTAGCTCGTTCAATAGAAGCACGTTATTTTGAAGCGCTTGGTGATGATTCTTTTGAAATGCCAGAAGGTGGCTATCACGGAAAAGATATCATCAATATTGGTAAAGATTTGGCAGAGAAACAACCGGAAATAAAGGATTTAGACGAAGAAGCACGTATTAAAACATTCAGACAACTTGGCGTCGATTACGAAATGCAAAAACTAAGAAAAGACTTAGCTGATTTTAATACACATTATGATAATTGGTTTAGCGAAACAACGCTTTATGAATCTGGTGAAATCAAACAAGTACTTAATAAAATGACTGAACTTGGTTATACTTATGAAGAAGATGGTGCAACATGGTTACGTACAACCGATTTCTCGGATGACAAAGATCGTGTATTGATTAAAAAAGATGGTAATTATACTTACTTTTTACCAGATATTGCATACCATTTTGATAAAATTGAACGTGGTAACGATATATTAATAAACTTATTTGGTGCAGATCACCATGGCTATATACAGCGTTTGAAAGCATCAATGGAAACATTTGGTGTTGATAGCGAGCGTCTTGAAATTCAAATTATGCAAATGGTCCGCTTAATGCAGGACGGTCAAGAAGTGAAAATGAGTAAACGTACTGGAAATGCAATTACTTTACGTGAAATTATGGATGAAGTAGGCGTGGATGCCGCGAGATATTTCTTAACGATGCGCAGTCCTGATACGCATTTTGATTTTGATATGGAATTAGCAAAGCAAGAATCACAAGATAATCCGGTATATTATGCACAATATGCACATGCACGTATTTGTTCAATTTTAAAACAAGCTAAAGAAAAAGGTATTGAACCTTCAACTGACGCAGACTATTCGTTTATCACAAACGATAAAGCGACTGAGCTTATGAAAAAAATTGCTGAATTTGAACCAACGATTGAAAGTGCCGCAACACACAGAGCACCACATAGAATTACAAACTATATTCAAGATTTGGCAGCACATTTCCATAAGTTTTACAATGATGAAAAAGTTTTAACAGATGATTTAGAAAAAACAAAAGCGTTGATTGCATTAATTGATGCAGTGAGAATTACATTACATAATGCATTAAACCTTGTTGGCGTAACAGCGCCAGAGTCAATGTAATTATTATGTAATTAAAGTAGTCCTTTATTTAAGAGCAAGTTTAGGTTTGTTAATCATAGTTTGATGCATTTCCGTCAGTACTATCACCAAACCTTACTTGCTCTTTTTTGATATTGGTTACTTCATCGTGATCACTGGGAGGGTAATGCTAACATGTTAGATATTCAGTCGCTATATAAATTATTATCTTCACATATGGGGTCACAACATTGGTGGCCTGCTGAGTCTAAAATCGAAGTGATATTAGGAGCGATTTTAGTACAAAATACCAATTGGAGAAATGCTGCTTATGCGCTTGAACAATTAAAGGTGAAGACTGAATTTGATCCAGAGCAGATGCTAAATTTGAATTTGGAATCTTTGCAAATGCTTATAAAATCAAGCGGATTTTATAAAAATAAAGCTAAAACGATTTTGAATATACTTGCCTGGTTGAAACGTTTTGATTTTGATTATCAAGCTGTAAGATCATATTATCAACTTCAATTGCGTAATGCTTTATTAGAAATCAAAGGTATTGGTAGTGAAACGGCAGATGTGTGTTTAGTTTATATTTTTGAAGAAGTTGTCTTTATTCCAGATAGTTATACTAGAAGAATTTTTAAAAAACTAGGCTATACCAACACAGAAAGTTATGAGAAATTGAAGCGACATATTGAACTTCCTGAAACATTTACTAATGCAGATGCTAATGAATTTCATGCGTTATTAGATAATTTTGGGAAAAATTACTTTAATGGAAAAAATGAAAACAAGTATACATTTTTAGATCCTTATTTTGAAAATTAAATTTCATAAAATAGACTTAACGATTGAGATGAGAGTTTGGTAATATAGAATAAAATAACTATTAGGAGATTAAGGTATGAAGAAATGGAATAAATTATTATGTTTGTTACTTGTTTTTGTAGTAGTCTTAACTGCTTGTGGTACGAAGTCAGACCAAAAGCATGATGAAGGGCAATCTGAGGGTCACACTTATAAACGTATTATTTCTCTAATGCCTAGTAATACGGAAATTTTATATGAACTCGGTTTGGGTGACGATGTGATAGGCGTATCAACTGTAGATGATTATCCTAAAGAAGTAAAAGATAAGAAACAATTTGATGCGATGAAACTTAATAAAGAGTCATTGATGAAAGCCAAACCAGATTTAATATTGGCACATGAATCTCAAAAAGCGACGAATGATAAAGTACTTAAAGGATTAAAAGATAGTGGTGTGAAAGTTGTTTATGTGAAAGATGCACAATCTATTGATGAAATGTATGAATCATTTATGCAAATTGGTAAGGTAACGCATAAAGAAAAAGCAGCCAAAAAACTCGTTAAAGAAACAAAACAAAATATCGAAAACGTAAAAAAATCAGTGCCTAATGATGTAAAAGGGCAAAAAGTTTTCATGGAAATTTCATCTGAACCAGAAATATACACTGCAGGTAAAGAAACATTTTTTGATGATATGCTGACACAATTAAAAGCAGAAAACAGTTTTTCTAATTTAAAAGGTTGGCAGAAGGTGAGTAAAGAAGATATTATTAAGCAAAATCCAGATTTGATGATATCAACAATGGGTATTTCATCATCTGAATATCAAAAAATGATTAACAAACGTGGTGGTTTTAATCAAATTAAAGCGGTACAGCACAATAAAGTTAAAGCTGTTAATGGTGATGAAATATCAAGACCAGGTCCACGTATAGATGATGGATTGAAAAAATTGAAAGAAGCTATTTATGAATAGTAATTTACTAAAACACAAAGATAGATTAGCCTAGGAACTAAATAGCTTTCGCTAACAAATAAACGTCAATTGCTATAGAAATGATATAGAATTGACGTTTTCTTTATGAATTTCTTATCATGTGATATTTACTTTTAGCATAAAAATATATACCATTTTAATAACGAACAATAAATATTTTTATCATTCAATATAACTGAACGATTTTATTGAAAGCGTGGCAAAGACATGAAATATAATAAAGCACTTATTATTTGTATCGTCCTACTCATTATCAGTATGCTACTAAGCATGCTTTGGAATATCGGTAATATTAATGAAGCATTGTCACAATCTATATTATTTCAAGTTAGAGTGCCTAGAACACTTCAAGCATTATTAGCAGGTATTGGTTTAACATTAGCAGGTCATATGTTTCAGACGCTATTAAATAACCCATTAGCCGACAGCTTTACATTAGGTTTAGCAAGTGGGGCAACTTTTGGTTCTGGTATAGCTGTAGTATTAGGGTTATCGTTTTTATGGTTACCAGTTTTTTCTGTTATTTTTAGTGTTATAACATTAATTACAGTGATCTCACTTACTACTGCTATGTCTAAAGGCTATCCGATAAGGACACTCATCTTATCCGGTATTATGATAGGTGCATTGTTTAATGCATTTCTTTATGTATTGATTATTTTTAATCAACAGAAGATGAATAATATTGTGAATTATATGTTTGGCGGTTTCTCATCTGCAGAGTATAACGAGGTAATATATATAGGTATTACGTTATTCATCGGTATTATTGTATTATGTAGTTTAATACCAAAAATTAAGATATTACAGCTAGGCCATTTGAAAGGAACATCTTTAGGTTTAAATGTACAATCATTAACATATTGCGTGTTATTAATTGCTTCATTGATTACTGCAGTAATTGTCGCATATGTAGGCATCATTGGTTTTATAGGTATGATTATTCCACAGCTTGTACGACGTCAGGGTCAGCAGTTCAATCTTGGACAACAAATGGTACTAAATATGTTTATAGGTGGTATAGTGATGGTAATGTCGGATTGGTTAGGAAGTATATTGTTAAGCCCATTTGAAATTCCTGCTAGTATTATTTTAGCATTATTAGGCATACCAGTACTATTTTACATCATGATCACTCAGACACGGAGCATAGAATAAACTTAAGGATTACTATCGTCTCGAGATGGTTTATACGATATAATGATATTTATTAATTAAGGTTAAGTAAAAGGTAAACCTAAGATTGAAGAGGTTATGATTATGGATTTAACTCAGGTAAAAGCGATTGTATTTGATTTAGAAGGGACATTATTAGACAGAAAGAAATCTCGAGAAAAATTTATAGAAGAGCAGTTTGAAAGGTTTCATGACTATTTTGTACGCATACAATTGGAAGACTTCAAACGTAAATTTATAGCACTAGATGATGATGAAGATCACGATAAACCTGAATTATATAAGGCGCTCATTAAAGATTTTCATGTAGATCGACTAACTTGGAAAGATTTGTTTAGTGATTTTGAAATGCATTTTTACAGATATGTATTTCCATATTATGATACACAGTATACTTTAGAAAAATTAACAGAGAATGGTTATTTGACTGGTGTGATTGCAAATGGTAAGTCAAAAATCAAACAATTTCGTCTGCACGCTTTAGGTATCGAAGATAGTATCAATTATTTATCTACATCTGAAACTGTAGGTTACCGCAAGCCCCATCCTAAAATTTTTGAAGATATGTTGTCGCAATTAGGTACCAAACCTGAAGAAACAATATATGTTGGTGATGATCCACTCAATGATGTAGCACCTGCAAGGGCCATGGGTATGATTAGTGTTTGGTTTAATGAAGATAATGAAAATGATCTAACACCTTTACCAGAAGAAGTAGATTTTACGATTAAAACTACGGAAGAATTACTTTCCATTTTATCAATTAATAAGAAAGGGAGATAAATGATGAACCTATTTACAACAAGTGATGGTGTTGCTTTAAATTACAAGACGAGTGGTGAAGGTAAAGCAATAGTCATGATTCATACTGCTTTTGATAACTTTTCAGTATTTAATGATTTAGAAACTAAATTTAATAAAGCATATCAGGTAGTACTCATTGATCTAAGAGGACATGGCTATTCTGACAAACCGAATGACATCAAATTTAGAACATATGCGAAAGATATTAAGGAATTATTAGATTATTTATATATTAATGAATGCTCTATCATAGCTCACGAATTAGGTGGTTCTATTGCCGCATTATTTGCTACACAATACCCAGAATTAGTGTCATCATTAACGATGGTGAATCCTACACTATTGAATGACATCACGCCTGAAGAGCGATTATATAGAAAGTATTCAGATAAAATTAGAAATTGGGATGATGAGACACAACAAAAATTCCTTGATAAACAATTATATTATTCCAAAAGAAAAGCTAAAAAATTCTTAAAGCAAATTGAAAATACGAACAACATGTCTACGAAAGCAGAAATAGAAGCGGTAAAACAATCATTTATTGACAATAATGTCATGCATTATTTAAAAGCTTTAGATTTACCTACATTAATTATTGTTGGACAGCATGGAGAAAGAACTACAGTATTCGAAGCAAAAGAAGTTGCGGATTATATCGGAAATACCCAATTTGAAGTTTTTGAAGAATCAGGATTATATCCATTCGTAGAAGAAAAAGATAAATTTATCAATGAAGTAAGAAAGTTTATAGAACAACATCTTCAATTAGCATCTTAAATTATTCAGCTTTGATAGATGCCTAGAAAAGATTACAGCAATACACTGTTTTGTAATCTTTTTGTAACATCACTGTTATTTTAGTAATATTTATAGTACAATGTGAATAAGCACAATGAAGGTAAGTTAAATATAAAGGAGAGAGTGCTTATGAAAAAATTATGTGCAGCAGTTTTAGTTACAGGTTTGGCATTTTCTGGTATTTCGGCAGGAAATGTTGAAGCAGCATCAGGGAACTCTATCCAAAGTGTTAATGAATTGCAACATGGAGATCGATCATTAGAAGGTGCGAAATTAGGAAGTTCTATTCAATCAGTATTAAAAAATAATAAAAAACCAATTTATTCATATAAACCTGATGGCACAGAACATTATTATGAATTTAAAAAAGATAATGGTGTGCTAGTGGTAACTGCAGATGGTAAGAAAAATAATGGTAAAATCACACGTGTATCAATGAGTTACAACGATACAAATGGACCATCATATAAAGAAGTGAAAAATGCTGTAAGCAACCAAGCAGTTGCACGTGAACATTATAATAAAGTAACAGGCAACTTTGGATATGTTCAAGATAATCAAGTATCTTATCAATTTAGTTCGCCATCACCTAATGATAAAAATATTAAACTTTATCGCATTGATATTAGTAAATAATCTTCACTTGTAATTATTAAAATGAATCAAAACCGACAAGTTTAAAGCTATATACTTGTCGGTTATTTTATTGTTACAATAAGCGAAAGTCTAATTTTATTAATGAATAAAGCACTTATTTAACAAAAAGGAGCCTATCATGAGAGTTAATGACAAAGTATTAATAGAAAATATCAATGATTATTTCACTCATAAAGGTCTTTCTCCCAATCTTATCGATGATATTAAAGGAAAATTAAAAAAAGAGTTAAAGAAATCAGAAGCACAAGATTTGGATTATATCGAATACAGAAAGAAATCACCAGCTGAAATAATTTTAACGATTCAACGCAATTTATTTACTTTACAATTAAACCCAATTGTATTTTTTATTATCAATTTTATTTTATTATCCTATCTATATGATAAACAGTATGTACCGTTCCAAGCAGCGACTGGATTATCAATTTTTTATTGTTTAATTATTTTACCGATTTCAATCTTCATTTATTTGAGAATTGATTGGAAAAATTATCTCTATAGTAATAAATTTGAAAGAGTGATAGGGCTGAGTGTTGCAGCAGCAGCGCTTATCTTAGTATTTGCACACGCTTTTGGGTTTAATTTAGGCATTGTCGCTGTATCATTATATGCACATCAATTTATCTTTTTTGTAGGTATCATATTTAGTATTTCTGGCATCTATTTTAAAAGATTAGAGTTTACTGGTATTGGGTTGTTGTTTTGTCAAAAAACAATAGATGCGATGATTAGTAATCCTGTGATTACACAAATTGCGTCTATTGTCATTTGGGTATTGTTATTAATTGTTATCATTTATTACACAATTAGAATATCTTCCAGAAATTAAAGTTACTTTATGGGTTTCTGATATTGTTGTGTAATCAGTTGTATATACTCAACTTGCATTTAATGTGTCAAAAACATTAATTGTGGGTTGAGTATTTTTTAGTTTTAAAAGGCAAGATTGTAGGGTCAGAGTGAAGCTAAAGATTGCCGTTAAATATTTGAAATTGAGCATATGCGTTATAAAACGAGGGTATATAAATCATATAAGGAGGTGGCCCACAATGGAAAAAGTACAGATTAGTTGTAACACTGAATTGGCATACATCCGTGAGGGTCTAGGCTTTCCTGTAATTTTAATTCATGGTTTAGATGGTAATCTAGCTTCCCTATGTACTTTGAAAGATGAATTAAAAGAAAATTATGATGTTATTACTTATGATGTTAGAGGACATGGTAAATCCTCAAAATCGAATGCATATCATTTAAAAGACCACGTAGAAGATTTGAAATTATTAATGAAACAGCTAAATATTGAAAAAGCCCATTTAGTAGGTCATGATATGGGTGGACTGATTGCTAAACATTTTGTCGATAAATATGAATCCAAGGTTGAATCATTAACGTTAATTGCATGTAATCTTATTGATAGTGTATTAGAGTTAAATAAATTAATGATTGAACATGAAGATGAAATAGAAGGCTTTGATAAATCTGAATCTTTAATCTTATTATTACCTTATATGTATAAAGATCAAGAAAAAGCTAAAAAATGGTTTCAGTCCCAGTTGATTTATAATAGACAGTCAGCTGAAGAAAGTGCAGTAGCAACAAGAGCATTAATGGAATTCCCTGTATTCAATCAAAATATTGTACTTGAACAAACCAATATTCCCACATTAATTGTAAATGGAATTTATGATCCATTGATCACTCAAGAAATGAAACGCAAATACGATCAAGTGTTTCACAATTTAGAAATGGTTGAATTTAACCAGTCAGGACATGCACCTCATATAGAAGAACCCATTCACTTTCTAGAGGTATTTTTAGCGTTTGTAAAAACAAATGAATATTCAGAACGCTGATATTGATGAAGCAATGCGATGTTTATTTTTTGATTTCAAACGATAAATATTTAGCGTTAAAAAGTCTAATACATTCAATAACATAAAAGTGCACAAATCAGGTAGGATGAAACATTAAAAATTTTTCAAAACATATATAAAACCACTTCACTGAATTCGTTCAGCGAAGTGGTTTTTCGTGTTGATAGGTATGATATGTGGGAAGCTAAAGTTAGTTATACTTCTTTTTCGTCATTTGCTTCTTGAATACGCTTATTAACACGTGATAATAATTCATTGATTTTTTTGCGTTGTTTAGAATCAACTAATATTAAAACTGTTCTTTCATCATGTTCATTACGTTTCTTATCAAAATAATCTTCTTGAGATAAATTTTTAACTGCTTTAACAACTTGAGGTTGTTTATAATTTAAGTGGTTAATAATATCTTTTAGATAATATTCTTCACTTTCGTGTTCACTAATATATGTTAATACAGCGAATTCTTCGAAACTTACTGAAAACTCTTTTTTGATAATACTTTTTAATTTATCAGCGTACGTTACCATTGCTAATAGTTCAAAACAATCGTTAATTTTGGTGATAGCCATTCTTAATTCCTCCCTAATTTATATGCCCAATCTAATATACATATTAAAAATGTTTTTGTATAATAATTTGTCTTAATTCAAAGTTGAATACAAAGTTTTTGTCATAATTTACAGCTCTAATATATTTGGGTAAAATATATTAAAACTAGCATTATTTAGTTTATTATAACTAAATTAAAATAGCAAGTAAACAAAAAACTGATTAAACGGTACGGTAATGTTTAAATTTATTAATTCAATTATTTAAATACCAATCATTTAATTATAATAATTGCTATACATTTACAATTTACCACTATTTGATAAAAACTGTAAAAAACAAATTATATTTTAAAGATTTAATGTGTTTATACTGTGTACATCTAATTTTTGGGCCGCACAGTATCAACATTTTTAGCTATGATATCTCCAGGTTTTAAACCTTCAATGATAAGCATAGTTTTTTTATTACCCGATTTTTCTGATTTAATAACTCTTTTAATAAATTTTTTATTACTTAGTAAATAAACAAATTGTCCATTACCTATTGCAGTACTTGGTATTTCTATCTGTGTAGTTGGTTTTTCGATTTTTACATGTTTACCAAAAAAGTAATCAGAATTTGGTGAAATTTCAAGCAAATATTTAGATGGTTTAGATAAATTTGTTTGATTGATTGGAAGTTTAGCAATATGTGTAATCGTACCAAAACTATTATTTGTAAAATCACTCGTTATCTTCACTTTGTCTTTGATATGTAAGACATTTTTTTCTGTCTCAGAAATTTCTGCTCTTATGACAGGCTTAGGATCATAGATTTGAATAAAGGAAAGATTTTGTGAAAACATACGCGATGGATTTATAATAATAGTGCCAGAAATCGGTGAAAAAATTGTAGTGCGCAATTTAGATTGTAAGTGGGAAATTTCAGTTTTTAAGTTAATAAGTTCTGTTGAAGTAGGTTTACTCGTCTTAGTGAGTTGAGCTAATAGTTTTTGTTTTTGTGTGATGAGTTGTTCAATGTGAGGGTTATAATACTCAAAAAGTGGTTGGTTTTGTGCTACTTTTGATTCGGTTTTTACGAACCAGTCGTGGATAGCGCCTTGAGAAGGATTATAATTGATTGATACTAACTGAGAAGGTTCTTGTCTTCCGATAAGAAGTGGTGATTTTTTATAAGTTACTTTTATTGTTTCAATTTGTTTTTCAAAGTTATTACTTTGTGATTTTAAATAAAACCATAGGGACAG
Organism: Staphylococcus sp. HMSC034G07; assembly: GCF_001835975.1. Taxonomy (NCBI): domain Bacteria; kingdom Bacillati; phylum Bacillota; class Bacilli; order Caryophanales; family Staphylococcaceae; genus Staphylococcus; species Staphylococcus sp. HMSC034G07. The sequence goes on along the minus strand of NZ_KV826608.1, from coordinate 353,218 downwards.
GGCGATTGTGCTAAAAAGGGTTAATAATGTGGCTAATATGATAAAGATACGTTTCAAAGATTGGTCACCTCTAGATGTATTATTGTACTGATTATACTGCGTTTATAATGATTGCGCCACAGAAAAAAGAGGCTACAACAAATTAATTGTTTTAGCCTCTCATTATTAAGTTCACCGAACCATTGCTATTATTGCAGGTAGCACGACATAATCATTTTAAACTAAAATAACTACTATCCTTCATCTTAAGCTGTTATGACTTAAAATAATCTTAAAAGTACTATGCCAATCATCATGGCGATGATTCCTACGACTTTTCGTTTCGTAATTTTATTCACATATGTGCCTAATAATCCAAAGTGATCAATAATTATGCCCATTAACATCTGACCTAACATCACAATAATTGTTGTTAAGGCAGCACCGAGATGTGGCATCAATATAATATTAGTAGTGACAAAAATCACGCCAAGAACACCACCAATGAAATAAATTGGTTTTAATTTACCTTTGTGTTGATTGTACGCCGTCATTTTAAGCGTTCTATTAAAGACCAAAGTCAAAATGAATAATGTTATGGTACCAATCGCAAATGAAATTAAAGATGCTAAAATCGATGAATGTAACTGTTGACCTAATGCGCTGTTAATTGCGGTCTGTATTGGTGGACAAAAACCGAATATGAAACCGATAATCAACCAAATGTATATTTGCGTATTCATGTTTTTATCTTTCGGGTTGCTACGTACATAATTCATAAGTATAATTCCGAGCATTAAAAAGAGAATGCCAAGTACTTTAAAAATAGTAAAAGGTTCAACATCTGCGCCAAACCAACCAAAAGTATCAATTGTAACGCCCATAATAATTTGACCAGCAACTGTCATTACGACGGTTAAAGAGGCACCTAATCTTGGCAACAATAATAAATTTCCTGTAAGAAAAATAACGCCTAATATACCGCCGACAAACCATATATAACTCAATGACTGATCGGTGTAAAAGTCAGTAGTAAAGACATGTGGATTGGTTACTAAATTGATTAAGATTAAAAAGATGGTTCCAGTAGCAAAAGAAATTGTAGATGCATAGAATGAAGATTTCGTATAAAGACTTAATCTTGAATTAATCGACGTTTGAAAAGGAACAACCATCCCAGCTACAATTCCCACTAAATATAAAAAAATCATTAAATCACGCTTTCTCCTAAGATAATTATATTATATAGGAAAGGTGTGGATTTTCCTATGCTCATTTCTATTTATCGAAGAGAAGAAAAGTATAAAATAATGTACACAATTAATGAAATATAATAAAATGCTTATGTTGATGTTATAATAAAAAGAAAATTATTAAATTGAAATTAAACATCAAGACCTATAAAAATTAGTAAGATGAATTTTTGATGGTTTAAAAATATATAGAAGTGGTGACAATTTACATTGAAACAACTTTCGATCATACGCTTATTAGATGAAGAGACTTTTTTTATAGGTGCGGGAAGTAATGAAGGTATTCAAAAAGAACAATTTATTGAAGTATTAAATCCTAGAAAATCATATAAGAATCTTGCTCAAGTGACAGAAGTTTTTGGTCAGTACGCAATGTGTAAAAAATTAGGGAAAAGTAAAATTTTTTTCGGTGATACTGTTAGGCTAAGACCGCTTAGAAACAAAAGTAATCATCGATAATATAGTATATGTGGCAAACAGCGAATACAATTTGATTCGTTGTTTTGTCACTTTTTTTATTTAAAACAAACGAGCAGCCTCATGTATAGGTACATAGGGCTGCTGCTATTGCTTGTGTAATTTGCTTACATCAACTTTTTGTGACTATTCTACTTCACTAGAAAATTGTATATGTTTCAAAAATAATTGATTTAGTTTTCAAAAATTAATTTTGTAGATTTATCTATGATTTGTGCAGCTCGTACTGTTGTAGGGATTCCCGACTTAGGGCGTAAGATATCTAAAGCAATTAATTTATTCATTCCATCTTTAACCGTACTTTCATTGATGAAATGCTCTATTTTGGGTAATTGTAATTTAATGTCTTTGTTAACAGCATCATTGAATATAAGTTCTAACGTTTGACTCATAGTGTTTAACCTCCTTAATTAACTGTTTCAGTTTTGATGATTTCTACTGTTTCAAATTTTTCGCCAGTGATTTGTTCGATGATAGATTTAAAACTTTTAATTTGTTCCGTTGTTGCTTGCGTATTCAGATTTGCGAAGTGACGTTTAAACTGTGTGGCTTTTCCATCTTTGTCATATGTTAGACGCGACATAGTGACGGCTAAGTGACTGATTTGATTCATTTGTCTAACCTCCTTTCACTATATATATCGTTGTTTAATTTTAAATAGGTTAAAAAAATTTGAAAAAATTAGACAAAATACTTTCATGTGACAAAAACATGATATATCATTAAATATGCAACATTAATTAATTCAGAGGTGAATTTATGAATCAAGTAGATCCTATTAGGAATACTAATGAGATAAAAGCGATGTATGAGGTTTTAAAAGCCAAATCCATGCGTGATTATCTATTGTTTAAGTTTGCGATACATACTGGTGTGAAACTTTCCTCATTATTAAATTTAAATGTAAGTGATGTAAAAATAGAGGATGACGATATCAAACACTATTGGGTAGAAATGCATGCACCTAAAATTCAAATTAGGTTACCAGAAACTTTGAGAAATGAATTAATGACATATATATCAGAACAACAATTGAAGAATGATGAGTTATTATTTCAGTCTAATAGGACATTGAAAGGTCTATCCCGACAGCAAGCTTATCGTATTATTCATCTTGCTGCAGAAGATTTAGGGATGTTACATATTGGTTTGACGACGTTGCGTAAAACATTTGCATATCATGCTTATCAATCGGGTATTTCAATATCGATTATTCAAAAGTACTTAGGACATCAAACAACTTTTGAAACGATGAAGTTTATAGGTATTTCTACAAAAGCTAGCAAAACAACGATTGCTTTAAATTTGTAAATTATAGTTAAAGGGGGTATAGGATGAGTTTAGTTTATTTAATGAGTGCTATTGTTTTAATTATGATGGTACTTTTGCTCACAATGACGAAACGAAGTTTTCATAAATTTGCTGGGCCAATCGCTTTAATAGCTCCAATCATTTCTTCTGTTTACTTTCTATGGCAATTGCCACAAGTAATGAAAGGGCAATTTGTAGCAATTAAAATCCCTTGGCTTACATTATTGGATATTAATATAGATTTTAGATTAGATGGATTAAGTTTATTTTTTAGTTTGTTAATATCACTCATTGGTCTAGCAGTATTTTATTATGCTACACAATACTTATCAAAAGAACATGATCATTTACCACGTTTTTATATATATATCTTGTTATTTATGTTCAGCATGCTGGGTATTGTTACAGCAAATAATACAATTTTGATGTATGTATTTTGGGAATTGACGAGTGTATCATCTTTCTTACTCATTGCCTATTGGTACGGGAAAGGTGCAAGTCAATTTGGCGCTATCCAATCATTTATGATTACAGTTTTTGGTGGTCTTGCACTATTAACAGGTTTTATCATGATTTATATTGTTACGGGTACAAATTCTATTACATCGATAATCGCACAAAGCGATAAAATAGCGGATAGTCAGTTGTTTATACCGATTATTATCTTGTTGCTTTTAGGTGCATTTACGAAATCAGCACAATTCCCGTTCCATATTTGGTTGCCAAAAGCTATGGAAGCACCGACACCCGTGAGTGCTTATCTACACTCTGCCACAATGGTAAAAGCAGGTATATTTTTACTATTTAGATTCACACCTGTTTTAGGGCTAAGTGACTTTTATATTTATTGTGTTACTTTTGTTGGTTTGATAACGATGATTTTTGGGGCAGTTAATGCTACGCGACAATATGATTTAAAAGGTATTTTAGCTTATTCTACAATCAGTCAACTAGGTATGATTGTTTCTATGGTCGGTCTCGGTGGTGGCTTTGCACAACATACGACAGGTGAACTGTCTAAAGTATATAGCCTTATTCTCTTCGCTGGACTGTTCCATTTAATGAATCACGCATTATTCAAAGGTGCCTTGTTTATGGGTGTCGGCATCATTGATCATGAAACTGGTACAAGGGATATACGTCGATTATCTGGATTAAGAAAAGTACTGCCAATTACGCATGTAGTTATGTTACTTTCAGCTTTATCTATGGCTGGTATTCCATTTCTTAATGGCTTTTTAAGTAAAGAAATGTTTTTTGATGGTTTAGTAAGTTCATATCAATTACCACAATTTAATATCATTTTAACAATTATTATTGCAGTAATAGGCGTGGTTGCTAGTATTTTCACGCTCATTTATGCAGTTTACATGATTAAGGAAGTTTTTTGGGGAGACATTAAACATAATGATTCACCAGTACAAAATCCTCATGAACCATTTCTATTTACGCTACCTTCTGCAATTATGATGATTTTGTTGCCGATAGTGTTTTTTGTGCCAAATTTATTTGGACATCATATTATTTTACCGGCATTACGAAGTATCACAATTGGAGAAAAAGTAGATGCTATTGCACCGCATATTTCACAATGGCACGGATTTAATTTACCGCTATTGTTAAGTTTTATTGTTATTGTTGTAGGTTTTATAGCGGCGCTTAAAATTGATTGGAAAAAACAATCTGAAAAAATTAGAGTCAAATCTATAACAGATGTTTATTTAGACTCATATAAGCAATTTGAAAATTATTCAGGGTACAGTATTCGTACATTGATGAATAACCGTTTGAATCATTATATTATATTAACGTTAGCTGTTTTCATTATAGTTGTTGTTTATGGCATCATCCAAGCTGGTTTTCCTGACGTTAAACAGATACATGTCAGTGAATTCGGGCCGTTAGAAATCATCACGTTAATTGTTGTTTTTATTTTAGGTATTGCTTTAACGTTTATTCGTCAACGTTTAACGATGGTAATATTAAACGGTATTATTGGTTATTGTGTAACGATATTCTTCATTTTAATGAAAGCACCAGACTTAGCATTGACACAATTAGTGGTAGAAACAATAACTACAATATTGTTTATTGTTAGTTTTTCACGCTTACCAAACGTACCACGCTCAAAAGTTCATAAGAAACGAGAAGCTGTTAAAATTATCGTTTCATTGATGATGGCAGTTACTGTAGTCACGCTTGTCTTCATTGCACAACAGGGTGAAACGATGCCAACGATTTCAACTTTTTATCATGATGCATATAAACTGGCAGGCGGTAAAAATATTGTAAATGCGATTCTTGGTGATTTTCGTGCTATGGATACTTTATTTGAAGGTATGGTATTAATCATCGCTGGATTGGGTATCTATACATTACTTAACTTTAAAGAACGGAGGGGTCAAGATGAAAGAGAATGATGTAGTCTTACGAACAATTACTAAAATTGTTGTATTTATATTGTTAACGTTCGGGTTCTACTTATTTTTAGCAGGACATAATAATCCTGGTGGTGGATTTATCGGTGGACTTGTATTCAGTTCTGCATTTTTACTTATGTTCTTGGCCTTCGACGTTAAACAAGTATTAGTCGCCTTACCACTTGATTTTAGGATATTAATGATTATCGGTTCATTAGTATCATTTGCTACTGCTGTGATACCAATGTTTTTTGGTAAACCGTTCCTTTACCAAACCGATGCATATGTCCAATTGCCGATATTAGGTGAAGTACATTTAACGACTGTGACACTTTTTGAAGCGGGTATTGTATTAGCGGTCGTAGGCGTTGTTGTAACAGTGATGCTATCCATAAGTGGTGGTCGCTCATGAATTTGATATTGTTAATGGTGATTGGCTTTTTAATATTTATAGGAACGTATATGATATTATCAGTCAATTTAATCCGTATCGTCATAGGTATTTCAATTTATACACACGCAGGAAATTTAATTATCATGAGCATGGGACGCTATGGTAAGAATATGGTAGAACCGCTTATTGGTGAAGGGAGTAAAAACTTCGTAGATCCGTTATTGCAAGCTATTGTATTGACTGCTATTGTGATAGGTTTTGCTATGACTGCATTTTTACTTGTACTCGTATATAGAACGTATCGAGTAACTAAAGAAGATGAAATTGATGTGTTAAGAGGTGATGACGATAATGATGAGTAATTTGTTAATTCTGCCATTACTTCTTCCAGCAATTTGTGCACTTGTACTCGTATTTATCCGTACACATAGCAGATTATCAAGAATTTTTTCAATCGGCACAATGTCTATTACGACAATCATATCTTTATTGTTGTTGATTTATGTTATGCAACATAAGCCAATTGCTTTAGATTTTGGTGGTTGGAAAGCGCCTTATGGTATTCAATTTGTTGGTGACTCATTGAGTTTACTCATGGTCACGACATCTAGTTTTGTCGTTACGTTAATTATGGCGTATGGTTTTGGTAGCAGAGAAAAAAGAGCAATTCGCTATTACTTACCGAGTTTTATTCTGTTTTTAACAGTAGGCGTTATTGGTTCATTTTTAACTGCAGATTTATTTAATATATATGTTATGTTTGAAGTAATGTTGCTCGCGTCGTTTGTGTTAATTACGTTAGGACAATCAGTAGAACAATTACGTGCAGCGATTATTTACGTTGTACTTAATATTTTAGGTTCTTGGTTATTATTATTAGGTATCGGCTTACTATATAAACTTACTGGCACCTTAAACTTTGCTTTAGTAGCGCAAAGATTAACTGAGATGCAGGGTGAAAGTTCAGTAGTAATTATTTCAATGGTATTTTTAATTGCATTTGGTGCAAAAGCTGCGCTTGTATTATTCATGTGGCTTCCAAAAGCATATGCTGTTTTAAATACTGAATTAGCAGCATTATTTGCGGCATTAATGACAAAAGTCGGCGCTTATGCCTTGATTCGTTTTTTCACATTGTTATTTGATGATTATAGTGGTATTACACATCCACTATTGGTTGTCTTGTCTTGTATCACGATGTTGATTGGCGCATTTGGTGTCTTAGCTTATCGAGATATTAAAAAAATTGCGGCATATCAAGTGATTCTTTCTATCGGTTTTATTATTTTAGGTCTAGGTTCAAATACAATTTCAGGTGTCAATGGTGCTATTTTTTATCTTACAAATGACATTGTTGTGAAAACTTTACTATTCTTTATTATTGGTAGCTTAGTATATATTACTGGTTATCGACAATATAAAAATTTATATGGTTTAGCTAAAAGAGAACCATTCTTCGGTGTGGCATTTGTGGTAATGATTTTGGCCATTGGCGGTGTTCCTCCATTTAGCGGTTTCCCAGGAAAAGTGTTTATTTTTAAAGGTGCTGTTGAAAATGGTAATTATATAGGCTTAACTTTGATGATTTTAACTAGCCTGATTGGTATGTTTAGCTTGTTTAGAATTTTCTTCACAATGTATTTAGGTAATGCTGATAAAGGTGAACATATAGACTTCAAACCAATTCCTAAATATCGTAAAGGTTTGATTGGTATCCTTGTAGCCGCAATTATTGGTATGGGGCTGGCAGCTCCACTGATTTTCAAAGTAACTGACAATGCTACCCATTTAAACATGGATGATGGATTATATGAAAAAATGGTCAATCCTCATTTAGTGAAGGAGGAGAAATAATGAGACAAGTCTTACTTAATATGGTCATTGCATTTTTATGGGTGTTATTTCAAGATGAAGAATCATTTAAAGCTTCTACCTTCTTCTCAGGTTATCTTATTGGTTTAGTCGTTATTTATATCCTACATCGTTTTTTTGGCCAACAATTTTATTTGAAAAAGGTTTGGGTAGCATTTAAATTTTTAACGGTATACTTATATCAGTTAATTACATCAAGTATGACAACAATCAACTACATTTTATTTAAAACGAAAGACTTAAATCCTGGTTTAGTTAGGTATGAAACGACTTTAGAAACTGATTGGGAAGTTTCATTTTTGACTATTCTAATTATCATTACACCGGGTTCAACGGTTATTAGAATTTCAAAAGAGAGAAAAAAGATTTTTATACATGCAATTGATATCTCTGAAAAAGAAAAACAGAAACTGCTTAAAAGTATAAGACAATATGAAGGACTCATATTGGAGGTGGCAGAATGATCGAATCACTGATAAATTTCTTTATTACAAGTTCAATTATTTTATTTGGGATAGCACTTATCTTAACGTTGTTTCGGTTAGTAAAAGGACCGACGACAGCTGATAGGGTGGTTGCATTTGATACTGCTAGTGCTATATTAATGTCAACTGTCGGTGTGTTAAGTGTTGTCTTTGGTACCTTTTCTTTCTTAGATTCTATCTTATTGATTGCGATCATTTCGTTTGTAAGCACCGTTTCTATTTCAAGATTTATAGAAGGGGGGCATGTCTTTAATGCAAATAACAAGCGAAATCGTTAATTTAATTGCAGCTTTTATGATGTTTTTGGGTAGTATTATCGCTTTAATTAGTGCGATCGGTCTGATTAAGTTCCAAGATGTCTTTTTAAGAAGTCATGCCTCTACGAAAAGTTCAACATTATCAGTATTGTTAACACTTGTAGGTGTTGTCATTTATTTTATTTCTTCACAAGGTTATTTAAGTGTTCGAATGATTTTGGCATTGGTATTTATCAATTTAACATCTCCAGTAGGTGGACACTTGATATCAAGAGCGGCATACCGAACGGGCGCTTATATGTACAGGAAAAGTGATGCACCTAAACAAACAAGTATCTTATTAAGCGCTTCAGAAAATGATACATTTGAACAATTGAAAAAGCGTGCTCAAATACGTGAAGAGCGTAGACGTAAAATGAATGAAAAAGATCAGGATATGTATTAAATTAAATAAATCAGTTATTTAAGCATCTATTTATTTGCTTGAAAATAACTGATTTGGAAATTATGTATTTGACTAAGCGGGTTGGAAATCAAACTTAACTTTGATTTCCAACCCGCTGTTGTTTCTATATATGATGTTATTTGATTGGCATCGTGGTGTTTGTAGAATAACAAAATTTTATCATTGTTGAAGTGCAATACATTTTAGCGTCTGCTAAAAAAATGATAAAATTATATATATTTGTAATTGTGTTAATGTTAAAAAGTACATATCTGACAAATATCATTGTTCATACAAACAAAGATATGAAAGAGTTTGAGACACAATATGTTCATAAATAAAACGATTGTATTTTTGTTTCAACCTCAGCAATTATGAAAGTTTAAATGTTGAAAAGAGGTGAAACCATGCAAATATTTGAAACAATACTTATATTTTTAGCTGTAGTAATCGCAAGTTCTTTAGTTCATATTTTATTACCTAAAATCCCTTTAGCTTTTATACAAATTATACTCGGTATGTTACTGTATATTACCCCAGTTCCCGTCGAATTCCATTTTGATTCAGAATTATTTATGGTTGCTCTGATAGCACCGCTATTATTTGTTGAAGGTGTAAAAGTTTCTCGTGTACATTTAAGACGTTATATCAAACCTGTTTTAATGATGGCATTAGGTCTTGTAGTAACCACAGTAATCGTAGTTGGTTTATTTGTGCATTGGATTTGGCCCGAGTTACCGTTAGCTGCTGCGTTTGCGCTAGCCGCAATCTTATGTCCAACTGATGCCGTTGCTGTTCAAGCAATTACGAATGGTAAAGTACTCCCTAAAGGCTCTATGACAATTTTAGAGGGTGAGTCATTATTAAATGATGCGGCTGGTATCATATCTTTTAAAATTGCTGTAGCTGCATTGATTACGGGTGGCTTTTCAATGGTGAATGCTGTTGAACAGTTTTTAATATCATCTATTGGTGGATTTATTGTAGGTTTAATTATTGGCGTGGCACTTGTTAGGTTTAGAGTATCACTTTCTAGAAGAGGTATAGAAAATATAAATATGTTTACGTTTATACAACTTGTGACGCCTTTTATTACATATCTCGTTGCTGAAATGTTTCATGCGTCAGGCATTATTGCAGCTGTAGTAGCAGGCTTGGTTCATGGGTTTGAACGTGACCGTATTGCACAGGCACGTACTAGATTACAAATGAGTTATAACCATACTTGGAATATATTGGGTTATGCATTAAACGGTTTTGTTTTTTCCATTTTAGGATTTTTAGTTCCAGAACTTGTTGGCAGAATTATAGAAAATGAACCCCATAATTTTATTTTTCTAATTGTAGTCACAGTTTTAATTGCTTTAGCAATTTATTTATTTAGATTTTTATGGGTGTTTGTTTTATATCCTTATTTTTATTTACCAATTAGCCCATTCCAAAAAATACTAACGAATTATGAAGATAATACGAAAGTCACTGAGAAACCACCGAAACGTGGTATGTATGCTTTTATTATGACATTGTGTGGCGTACACGGGACAATATCTTTAGCAATTGCTTTGACATTACCTTATATGTTGGCTGATCATCATTCTTTCGTATTTAGAGATGACTTATTATTTATCGCATCCGGTATGGTCATTATGAGTTTAATTATTGCACAGGTTTTATTACCTATTGTGACACCTAATGCGGTTCAACCAAAGCAACACGGTATGAACTTTAAACAAGCACGGGTGTATATTTTAGAAAAAGTTATAGAACACTTAAATAAATTATCCTCTGAAGAATCAAGTTATTTATATGGAAATGTTATCAAAGAATACCATGACAAATTAGCATTTCTTAAAACTGTTGAGAACGAAGATGAAAATACTAAAGAGTTAGAACGATTACAAAAAATTGCTTTTGATGTTGAAAATAATACGTTGAATAGTTTGGTATCTAATGGCGATATAACAACAAATATCCTAGATAACTATATGCGCTATGCGGAACGTACTCAGGTTTATAAACAATCATCTCTCATTCAACGTATTAAAGTTGAAGTGAAAACGTTTGTCTTAAAAAGTAGAATTAAAACAAAAGTGAGAACAAATGCAGCTTCCTCATTATCAGTGATTGAAAACTTGAGAGAAATTTCTAATGTTATGAGAACAGTGCATTATCGTGTAGTCAGTCGTTTAGGTAAGGAAACAACTGAAGCAAATAAATTAGAAGTTGGTATGATTTGTGATAGTTATTTAATGAGAATAGAAAACTTAACGCCTTCTAATTTCTTTAATCCAAAAAGTGAAACTTCAATTACTAAAATTAAATTGGGTGCACTTAGAGAACAGCGTCGTGTTTTGAATGAACTTTCTGAAGATGAAGAAATTAGTGAAGTTACTGCGCTAAAATTACGTGAAGCGATTAATTATGATGAAATGATTATCGTAGATAGTTTAACAGATTAAAGCGCATAAATTAGCAAGTTTAATTCCTGCTTAAATAAAAGAAGTCATGAGTTACCTCTTCTTTTCAAGTTTTAAGGGAATGAGCGACGATATCTAATTTTATTAAACAGATGTCGTCGTTTAACCCGACAACGATGGTATTAAGGATTACCTGAGCTGTTGATCATGCATAAGCCCCACTAACCCAACAAGTTGGG
>NZ_KV826608.1:303864-341569 GCF_001835975.1 Staphylococcus sp. HMSC034G07 | reverse complement strand
TAAGCCCCACTAACCCAACAAGTTGGGAAGTGGGGCTTTAAATTTTTAGTTCATCATCTACTGTCAATATGAAATGAGGTTGGTACGCATTGATTATGTACCAGCTTCTTTTTTATGCTCATGCATAAGTCTTACTAATTCAGCAAAGCTGAAAGTAAGACTAAAAAAATCTCCATCAATGGGGGGAGGAGCCAACCATTGATGGAGTTAAGGGAGATAGATGATTTAAGGCTTGAATACCACCATACCGTACGTCATTAGGAGGGAAACGTACGGTATGGGGCTATTCACCTACAATGTAGGTTAAATAGCCTTATTTTATTCCATACTACCGTGAACAGTATTGATATTTTCTTGCATCATATTAAAATATGAATCTCCTTTAGTGCCTTTTTTACCTATAGAATCTGTATATACTTCTCCATAAATATCTAAGTTTGTTTCTTCACTTAGACTTTGCATACTTTTCTTATCTACACTCGTTTCTACAAGTAAATGTTTAAGGTTATTGTCTTGAACAAATTTTACAGCTTGCTTCATTTGTTCAGGGGTACCTTGTTTTTCGGTATTGATTTCCCAAATATAACCAGGTTTAATATCAAACTGTTTTGAGAAATATTTAAAAGCACCTTCACTTGTGATCATTGCACGTTGTTCTTTAGGTATATCGTTGAATTTATCATGACTTTCTTTTTTCAAATCTTCTAACTTAGCGATATAATCTTTGGTATTACTTTGAATATCATCTTTATACTTGTCATTTTTCTTAATCAAGGCTTTGCTTATTTCTTCTACATATTTAATACCATTATCTAAACTTAACCAAGCGTGTGGATCTTGTTTTGATTCATCGCCTTCTTTAGCACCGTTTAAGTATAAAGGTTTAACATTTTTTGAAACTTTAACAACAGAACCATCTTCATATGACTTATTAGCTTGTGATAATGCGTTTTTAAACCAACCATTACCTGTTTCTAAGTTTAGCCCGTTATAAAACACAACGTCAGCATCTGTCAATGCTTTAATATCTTTTGGTTTTACTTCATATTCATGTGGATCTTGACCGATTGGGACGATACTATGAATATCTACGTTATCGCCTCCAACATTTTTGACCATGTCATAAAGGATTGAGTTTGTTGTTACAACTTTTATTTTTTCATGTGATTGAGAATTAGAATCGTTGTTTCCTTTACCACATGCACTTAAAAATAATAAAAGAATCATTGTAATTGTTAATAGTTTTTTCATTAAATTGCTCCTTTTTTTGTGAAAAATTGCATTTTATTACAAGTGAAAATAATGATATAAATGATAAACGCACATAAGACGATAGTTGCACCACTTGGAATATTATAAATATAACTAAAATACATACCGACAATTGAACTTATAACACTAATAAGACTAGAAATGATCATCATCGTATGTAATTTTTTAGCGATTAAAAATGCAGCTGAAGCAGGCGTAATCAATAAAGCGACAACTAATATAATACCTACTGTTTGTATGCTTGCTACCGTAACGAGTGAGAGCAATAGCATAACGAAATAGTGTAAAAATGTAGTGTTTAAACCACTCATTCTACTAAAAATTGGGTCGAATGTGGATATCATTAATGGTCTGTAGAAAGTTATAATTAAAATCATAACGATTAAACCAACTACGACTGTTGACCAAAAAGTAGCGTGTGTCACTGCTAATAGGTTACCGAAAAGAATATGATATAAGTCGGTGGTACTATTAATGAGACTAATTAAAATGACCCCGGTAGCTAAAAATGCTGTAAAACTAATACCTATCGCAGCATCAGGTTTGGTCTTACTACTTTTGGTAATGAATCCGATAAAGATACTAGCAATCATACCTGTCACTAACGCTCCAACAAACATAGGAACGCCGAATAAAAATGATAATGCGACCCCAGGTAAAACTGCGTGACTCATTGCGTCTCCCATAAGGGACAGGCCTCTTAATACAATGAGGCAACCTACTGTACCACAAACGATTCCTACAACAATTGAAATAATCAATGCATTGCTTAAAAATTTGTATTCAAATAGGTGTTGAAAAAATTCCATATCGTGTTACTTCCTTTCTATTTATGCCGATTCTGACTTTTGTTGCTCTTCCTGTGTGGGGTTTAAGAAAGTTTCGTTTAAATGGTCAGGTTGCATCGCAACATGACTTTCTCCAAAGAAACGAATTGTTTTGTTTAAAAGAATAACACGATTAAAATACTTTTCTGCTTTAGATAAATCATGGTGTACAATTAAAATTAATTTCCCAGCTTCTTTAAGCTCATTTAATTGAGTCATTATGATTTGTTCACTATGGAAATCAATACCTACAAATGGTTCATCTAAAAGATAGAGTGTACTTTCTGTCATGAGTGCTCTAGCTACTAAAACTCTTTGTAATTGACCTCCACTGAGTGCAGAAATTTGTCGATTTCTTAAATCTTGTAATTCTAATGTTGATAGTAGTTGATTAAGTCTAGCTCTTGTTTTAGGGGTAACAAACCTAAACCAACCAATATCTTTATAGGCACCTGAGAGTACAACATCTTCTACCTTAATTGGAAAGTCTAAGTCAATATGTGCTTTTTGTGGGATGTATGTAACATTTTTAAGTGTTTGTTGTATAGCAATGTTATGTAAATTAGCGATACCTGTTGACTTAAATTCACCAATAATTGATTTGAGTAAGGAAGATTTTCCTGCTCCATTGGGTCCCATAATACCTATAATTTCACCTTTTACGGGAATTTCTAAATTAATGTTTTCCAAGACATGTTTATTCCCTAAAGTGAGATTTAAGTTATTAATTTCTAACATTTTTCTACCTCCTTAAATTAAATTTTAGGCTAACCTAATTTAATTTATAATATAACATTAACTTTTAGCGTGTCAAGTAGATTCGTGATACAATAAAGTGAATGACTTGAGAGGTGAAACCATGCTAACTGAAGAAAAAGAAGATTATTTAAAAGCAATTTTGACTCATAATGGCGATCATTCTTTCGTTTCAAACAAGACGTTATCCCAGTATTTAAATATCAAACCACCATCTGTAAGTGAAATGGTGAATCGTTTAGAAAAATCGGGATTTGTAGAAACGAAGCCATATAAAGGTGTGCAATTGTCAGAAGAAGGTTTGACATATACCTTAGATATCATTAAAAGACATCGATTATTAGAATTATTTTTAATTAAGATATTAGAATATAATTGGGAAGAGGTACATCAGGAAGCTGAGGTGCTAGAACACAAAGTTTCACACTTATTTGTAGAACGTTTAGATAAATTATTAGATTACCCAATCACTTGTCCGCACGGTGGTATTATCCCTAGAGATAATAAATATAAAGAGATATATACTACAAATTTATTGTCGTTTGAAGCTGGTGATATAGTGACGATAAAACGTGTGAGAGATAGAACAGAATTGTTAGTTTATTTAACAAGTAAATCCATATTGATTGGGGAACAAATAAAAATATTAGATAAAGATGATACCAATAAAGTGGTAATGGTGCAGAAAGAAGAAAAAGTGACAGTACTGAGTTATGATAATGCAGAACATATTTATGCAGAAAAATAAGAATTTGCATACTGAAGTTTTTTATATGCAACTTAGAAGGATTTAAAAAATTGAAATCGTCTATCTAATAAGCATAAGACAAAGTTTGAAAAGGACATTGTAGTCATATTTAATAGTTAATAGTGATATTGAAAGGAAAAAAGTCTGAGTCATAAATCCTAAAAAATAGCACACAGATGATTTAATTCAATCTATCTGTGTGCTTCTTGTTATTCAATGCTGCGGCGTATTGTTGGCTCGCTTTCTTAGAGGACAGCTTCTGCCCGTCGTCTTCAGTTTGTCCTGTTGTCTCAAGCGTCTTATCAAAATACAACCTATTAAAGCCGATTTTTATATTATTTCAATGGATATTGGCTTTTTCACTTACCCAATAATTTTATGTCCTAGACTCTTTTTGAAGAGGTCTAAGGAATAAAGTAAACTCGGAATAATTGATATACAGTAAATAAATTGATCGCTATCCAAATGAAGCTATAGAGGAAGGTTGGAACACGAGTCAATGCTTTTAAAGTGCTACCATCCCAAGTGATTTCATTTGATGAGAAAGTCAATTTGAATATTGTCCAAGATGATTGAAGAACTTCTCCTAATAAAACACCTAAGATAAAATGTTGTGTAATGGATATAACATAAAGTATCGCTAATTGATTATCACTTTTAAATAAGCAATATAATAAAAAAATTAAAAGTATTACTATGAACATTGGTAATAGCTTTCTAGATGTTAAGCATATAAAATATATAAATATTAATAGGTAAGCAGTGATAAACAAGCTTGGATATTGATATTGCGTAGATAGAAATCCTATATATAACATCAATGGCGGCATAACGTAGCCACCGAATGTAGTGATTGACTGACCAATACTATTTTTTGATTGTGTTATGGCGTAGCCTTGTTGAGATGTTGCTAGACGCTCAGCTGGTCTTGCCACAATCACTAAGTCTCTCGCTCGTCCACCGCTCAATTTATTAAATAATATATGTCCAAACTCATGTGTTAATACAGGGATATAGTTAAAATAGATATCTAAAAATTGGTTGATAGGTTTATTTCGATAAGTATGTATGATGATATAGATTATAGCCACTAAAACAATCCAATAAAGATGTAATTGAATAGAAGAACTGAAAAACGCATTTAGCTTAGACATGAAATACCTCATTTTTAGAATACGAAAATTTAATATTTTACGAGATACGATAATAATCAAATAGTATCTCACATATAATAGTATAAAGTAAGATCATCCATAAATCATTTGGACTTTTGATGTATATTATATTTTAAAGCGGTTTGACCTAGGTTTTATTAATATTGTAATATATGCGAGAGTAACGGTATTCATATTACAAGTAATGTATTATAGGGTAACGAGAAAAAGAATTGAGTTAGGAGATAACCAATTATGACAAGAGCTAATAAATTAGAAAAGGTAAACGTATTATCTGTTTTATTCGATAATGTAACGCTGACAGAAATGCGTGACCGTATAAAGCTTTTTTTTGAATCACAATCTGAAAAGAATTTATTTATTGTAACTGCTAATCCTGAAATAGTTGACTTTTCTACTGAAAATGAAGCATATCGTAAGTTAATTAACAAAGGAGACTATGTCATTCCTGATGGTACAGGTGTAGTTATGGCTTCAAAACTGCTTAAAACCCCTTTGAAAGAACGTGTTCCAGGTATAGAATTAATGGAAGCATGTTTGAAAATTGCTAATGCTAATTATCAAAAAGTCTTTTTATTAGGTGCAAAAGATGAGGTTGTCGTTCAAGCTGTTAAGAAATTAAGTGAAAAATACCCTAATATTCATTTTGATTATCACCATGGCTATTTTAATTTAGAAGATGAAACGGTATTGAAACACGTGAGTTCATTTAATCCAGATTATGTTTTCGTTGGTATGGGTTATCCTAAGCAAGAACAATGGATTGAACGTCATGATCATTATTTTAAACAGACATTACTAATGGGTGTAGGTGGATCTATTGAAGTTTTTAGTGGAACGAAAAAAAGAGCGCCCAAAATATTTCGTAAATTAAATATCGAATGGATTTATCGTTTTATCATTGATTGGAAACGGTTTGGTAGAATGAAAGCCATACCGAAGTTTGTATTTAAAGTGATTAAGCAAAAAGCAAAGCAATAAAAAATCGGCTATAGCATTGTTAAGCTATAGCCGATTTTTTTTACTACAATGACTTTGATATATTTAGCAAATATAAGTTTATTTTAGTTATGATTTATTTATTAAAATTGTCATGCAATTGTGCAGTCGTTATCTATGATATTTAACAGTCAATAAAATTATTTCACTTCAAATCTTGAGTTATCCAATTTACTTCTAAAGGCTTTTTGTTCCTCTTTGGAATATTTTTTAAAACCGTTTAAGAATTTTTCATATTCGGGTAAAACCTCGTCTAGTTCACCGAATTTTTTTAATTTACCAGCTTCTATCCACGCGATTTTAGTACAAAATTCACGCACTTGTTTCATATTATGGCTTACGAAGAAAATAGTTTTACCTTGCTTTTTATACTCGTAAATTTTATCTAAACATTTTTGTGCAAAAGTTTGGTCTCCAACTGATAATGCTTCGTCAATGACAAGAATGTCTGGATTTGTCGTGATATTAATTGAGAAACCTAACTTGGCTCGCATACCACTAGAATATTTTTTAACAGGTTGATAAATGAATTCTCCTAGTTCACTGAATTCAATAATATCAGGTGTTAAGGCTTTAATCTGTTTTCTTGTGAATCCCATGCATAACATTTTAAATTCTATGTTTTCAATACCTGTTAACTGTCCATTTAAACCAGCATTAATTGCAATCACACTAACTTCACCGTGGCGATTCACATCTCCAGCAGTAGGAGATAGGGAGCCACCAATAATATTACTAAGCGTAGATTTACCTGACCCATTGATGCCTACAAGGCCTATAACATCACCTTCGTATGCTGTTAATGACAAATCATTCAGCGCATAAAATGTCTTGTTTTTATTAAAAGGGACTAAGGCGTCTTTTAAACGCTCTTTATTATTGCGATAGATGCGGTATTCTTTAGTTACATGTTCAATGTTAACCGATACATTCATAATTTTACCTTCCTTATTTGCAGATAGTATATAGTATATTATATTATATATGAGTTGTTAAATTTATTAACCTATTGTAAAGTAAGTGAGTACAAATTTTAAGATAACGTTCTTATACAATTGTTAAAGTTTACTGAATTTAAGTTATAAAATCAACTAAAATGAGGTTATTTTAGCTTCGTTGTTTTTCTATTATACAACAATCATATGAGTAAGCACATCCGCTTTTATTACATAAAATATTTAATTTACCCAATTAAATATAGGTTGTTAAGATGAATAACAAAGCGTATATTAGATTTGAATGTAGACTTTTTATAGCATAATTATGATTAGCAAATTGATTGAAAGTGTGGTTTATTTAAATGAGTGCAGTGTGGGTAGTCTTAAAAGAGCATTTTAAAAATTTCTATCTAATTCAAAGGTTAGCACAATTCCAAGTTAAAATTACTAACACCAATAATTACCTTGGTATGGCTTGGGAATTAATTAATCCAGCAATGCAAATTATGGTTTATTGGTTTGTATTTGGTCTAGGAATTAGAACTAATAATCCAATCGAGGGTGTCCCATTTATTTATTGGTTACTCGTTGGTATTAGTATGTGGTTCTTTGTGAACCAAGGTATTTTAGAAGGTACGAAATCAATCGCAAGTAAATATAACCATGTCGCTAAGATGAATTTTCCGTTATCAATTATACCATCATATATAGTGATGAGTAGGTTCTATGGACATATCGCACTATTAGTTGCTGTTATTTTATTATGTATGTTAGGTGGTTATTATCCATCTATTTATACATTACAATTATTTTTATATGTACCATTTGCATTAATTTTTACTACAACAGTAGCATTGTTTACTTCTACGTTAGGTGTATTAGTAAAAGATACTCAACCAGCAATTCAAGCATTGATGAGAATGGTATTCTTTGCTTCATCTATTTTAATTGTACCGCCAGAAGGTATTGTTAAAGATGTTATGCAACTGAATCCAATTTATTATCTTGCAGAGGCGTATCGTGCATCGGTTCTATATAACGAATGGTATTTTGTTACACATTGGGAATTAACATTTTATAACTTCTTTATCATTGTATTTTTATTTGTCATAGGATCTATATTGCATATGCGTTATAGAGATCATTTTGCAGACTTTATGTAATGGAATTCAGACAAAGACGATTTATATTTAATCCTTTGGTGGCTTAAAAGTCATTAAAGGATTTTTCTATAATTTTAAATATAAAATAGCTATAATAAAAGAGAATAAATAATTACCGGCGGTGGAAATTTGAGACAGTTAATAAAAAAACTTTATATGACAATCATTAGTTTTTTAAATTTGATATATATAAAGAAAAAAATAAATCATCATCATATTGTCGTCATGATGACATTTGCTGAAGATGTACTTCCAATCATCGAAGCATTAAATCGAAAATCTTATGAAGTGACAGTGATTGCCAAGGAGAGTAATAGAAAATATGTTGAACAATTAGATAATGTGACATTTATACCTGCGGGCAATAAAAAAGTCTTTAAACATATAAAGGCCTTGAGTACGGCAAAAATTATTGTGATAGATACATATTATTTATTGTTTGGCGGTTTCAAAAAGAAATCGCAACAGACAATCATTCAAACTTGGCACGCAGTTGGTGCACTGAAAAATTTTGGACTTACTGACCACCAAGTAGATTTAAATAATAAAAAAATGGTGAACCAATATAAAAATGTTTATCGCGCTACTGATAAATATTTAGTAGGGGGCGAACCAATGGTGAATTGTTTTAAATCCGCGTTTGGTGCGAAAGATGATCAATTTTTAAGAACTGGATTGCCTCGTCTTGT
Source organism: Staphylococcus sp. HMSC034G07 (assembly GCF_001835975.1). NCBI lineage: Bacteria > Bacillati > Bacillota > Bacilli > Caryophanales > Staphylococcaceae > Staphylococcus > Staphylococcus sp. HMSC034G07. Next base: position 333,002 of record NZ_KV826608.1, on the reverse strand, counting down.
TCCATATGTAAATTTAGATATCAAACAAAAGCAGCAAGCATTAAAGTTACAATATGGTATCAATGATAAATTAGCGCTTTATGTGCCAACGTATCGCGAGCATCACCAAGCCAATCAGATTATTGATAAGGCGCGTTTTGAAACAGCATTACCTTCATACACATTGATGAGTAAGTTACATCCATCACTACCTCAAGATGAGCAACACAATATTAGTCTACAATCGCTTATGGTTATGGCGGACGTTATCATCACAGATTATAGCTCATTAGCAATAGAAGCAAGTTTGTTAAATAAGCCGACGCTTTTTTATGTCTATGATGAAGCAAATTATGAAAAAGTACGGGGGCTAAATTCATATTATTATGAAATTCCGGAATTTTACAAAGCATATAGCGAAGAAGACATCGTTCATATACTTCAAACACATGCAAGTGCATTAATGCCATTGTTCAAAAATTGGCATGACTATAATGTTCCAAATAGCTTAACTCAGGTTATAAATCATATAGAGAAAATGGTGAAAACATGAAAATATCAATTATCATACCTGTCTATAATGCAGCAAATACACTTCAAAGAGCAATAAGCTCGGTGGATACAAAGCAAGATTATGAAATTATTTGTATCAATGATGGATCAACAGATGAAAGTAAACAAGTTTTAGAAAGACTACAAAAAGCATACAAAAACATTCGTATTATTAATCAAGCAAATCAAGGTGCAGCTGTGAGCAGAAATAATGCATTGGAGTATGTTACTGGTGATGCTTTTATGTTTTTAGATGCAGACGATGAATTTTTGCCAAATAGTATCGATGCTATGGCAGATTACTTTCAACAGGATGAACATGTAGATATTGTACTAGGACAAATTGGAAGACTAAATAAAGGTGCATGGCAAAGTTTTTATACACACCAACCAATACAAAAATTTGATAAAGTGAATTTAGCACAATGTCCTGAAATGATGCAATCTATTGGTCCAGGAGGCAAGTTATTTAGTGCGACATTCAAAGATTTACGCTTCGATGAAGATGTAGTGTTTTGTGAAGAGCATACATTTATGATATCAGCTTATAAGAAAGCTCGAGATGTGCAATTATTACCTTTTATTGTGTATGGTTATCATGAAGAAAAAGGGTCGGTGACAGATCAAAGAGCAGATCGCTTTGTAAATTATATGAGCGATGCGATTAAAGTAAGACATAGAGTGATGCACACATTGTTATTAAGAGAAGAACGGATTTATTACAGTTATCGTATGGATGAACTCATTGTCAGTTACTTGTTGCAAGCATTTCTCACAAATAATAAAAAATTAACAGAATCATTTTTAGATGTTGTAATGTCTTATATGTATAATATGCAAGAAGCAGATTATTCAGGAGAAGCAATGTTTAGAATAATTAGGGTTGTTGAACAATGTGGAAAAAATTGGAATAAAGCGTTATATAAAAAATGGCGAGAAGCATTACTTAATGTAGGCATTGGTAGACCGAATTATTACCGTTTTCAAATGGAAGTGTTACCGAAACGTGTAAAATTCAGAGGTAAAATGAAATTAAAACAAATATTAAAAAAATGAATTTTGGGTATAGTTCGTAAACTTCAAATCAGTGTGCTATACTTTTAAAAAATGTAAATTTTAATTAAATTTTGTTAAGGAGTATGAGCGTATGAAACGTGTTATTACTTATGGAACGTATGATTTATTACATTATGGTCACATTGAATTATTAAGAAGAGCTAGAGAAATGGGCGATTATTTAGTAGTTGCACTATCTACAGATGAATTTAATCGCATTAAAAATAAAAAGTCTTATTATAATTATGAACAACGAAAGATGATGCTAGAGTCTATTCGTTATGTTGATCTTGTAATCCCTGAAAGTGGCTGGGGACAAAAAGAAATCGACGTCGATCGCTATGAAATAGATACTTTTGTAATGGGGCACGACTGGGAAGGTGAATTTGACTTCTTGAAAGATAAATGTGAAGTGATTTACCTTAACCGTACAGAAGGTATTTCTACTACTAAAATCAAGAAAGAACTTTATGGTGATGCTGAAAAATAAATCAGCAGTCATTTGTTGATATTGAATTATAATTTTAATAAATCATATGTTAAATAAATATATTAAGTGAGGCTGGGACATCGTAATGTCTCAGCCTCAACTTGTTTTGTCATCGAACAATCAAGCTCTGAAAAACCCCGAGAAGATTTCTAAGTTAAAGCATCTTTTCGGGGTATTATTTTGGCATTAATAATTCATGACTTTATTTATGATTTTTTCTGTTTTTGAAAGTTTCGATAATAAGATAAATAATAATTGCGATTGCAGCTATGATTAATATCGTACCTAATAAAGTGAGGATCGGATGTTCATCCCACGTCGTTTTCACAACTGTCGTAGTTTGATGCAGAATTGGTTTGCTTACTTTAACAGTTGGTGGGCCGTATTTATCGGAAATAAATTTTCGATCATATTCAATATGCAATTTACCATCTTCAATTACATAGTTATAATCATTTTTATCGAAATCATTTGGAAGTACATCGTATAAGTCTTTTTCTACATAATATGTTTTTCCATTAATTTTGTGATTGCCTTTTGAAATAATTTTTTTATATTTATATTGATCAAAAGACATATTCATTAAGGCATTGCCCATCATATTACGTTGTTTCTCGCCACCTAAGTTGTCGTAGTTACCAGCACCCATTATTGTTTGATTAATTCTAAATTTATCTCTTTTTGTAGTGATAGTGTGATTGTAATCTGCAATATCACTAGAGCCAGTTTTTAAACCATCTGTCCCCTCTAAACTCATATCCGCACCCTCTAAAGAGTGATTGAATGTGTAATATGTAACACCGTGTTGCGTTGGAGCTAATTGTTTAGTGAAATAAATGATTTTTGGTGTATCTTGAATGGTACGTTGAGCTAAAATTGCAAAATCTTTAGCTGTTGATGTATTATTCTCTTCATTTTTATATTTTTTTGGTGCAAAGTCTTTTAATTGTTTATTTTCAGCACCTGTTGGATTAACAAAATGTGTATCTTTCATACCTATTGATTTTGCTTTTTTGTTCATTTCATCTGTAAAATCTGAAAGGTTTCCAGATACTTCTTGACCTAATATAAGCGCTGCGGCATTACTTGAATTTGAAACAGTGATTTGGAGTAACTCTTTAATCGTGTAAGTCTCTCCAGGATAAAGCTTGGTATTACTTAATTCAGGCAAGGTAGACATGCTGTAATGTTTGTCTGTGATTTTAACTTTATCATCTAAAGATAAATCCCCACGATTAACGGCTTCGAGTGTTAAATACATGGTCATCAATTTGCTCATCGAAGCGGGATACCAATCTTTATCAGCGTTATATTGGTAAAGAATTTGACCGGTTTGGGCAATATTTATTGCACCTTCAGGTTGATAATTATCAGTAACATTATAACCATATTGATTTGCCGCCTGTGTAGGTGTGACTGTTTCAGCGTTGGCAAAAGGTGTTATAATTGAACCGACGAAGAGTACAGTTACAATTGCCAGAATTAACTTTCTCATAATTACATTCCCTCTTAATATGTTCTGTTTTATTGCAATAGAGGTATTTTAGCATATTGTATGTAGTTTATAAAATATTAAACAGAAGAATATTTTTTATAACTAATTTATTGAAAATTATTGTGTAAAACATGATAAAATAAATTGAAATTAATTTAACTTAATACTTTAAAATTAATCTGCTCAAAATTAATGTAAGTAAGAGGTAATTTAAAATATTTTTAGAAGAGGTAATTTAGATATGAATCAAGAGAATCCATTATTCTACTTATTTAAAAAATTATCATGGCCTGTTGGACTGATTATCATAGCTGTTTTAATTTCTTCATTAGGTAGTATTACAGGACTAGTAGTTCCTTTTTTTACAGGTAAGCTCGTAGATAAATTTTCTTTTGAAAATATTAATTGGATGTTTATCATAGCATTTATTTCTATATTTATTATGAATGCGTTGCTTAGCGGTATAGGATTGTATTTATTGAGTAAAATTGGTGAGAAAATCATTTATGCAATTCGATCCGTTTTATGGAAACACATCATTCACTTAAAAATGCCATTTTTTGATAAAAATGAAAGTGGACAATTGATGAGTCGTTTGACAGACGATACAAAAGTAATCAATGAATTTATTTCACAAAAATTGCCCAACTTATTGCCTTCAGTATTGACTATTATCGGCTCTTTAATAATGTTATTTGTGATGGATTGGCAAATGACTTTGCTGACTTTTATCACGATACCTATATTTGTATTAATTATGATTCCATTAGGTAAAATCATGCAAAATATTTCTAAAAAAACACAGGCAGAGATTGCGAATTTTAGTGGCTTACTAGGTCGTGTATTAACAGAAATGCGCTTAGTTAAAGTTTCACGTACTGAAAAAATAGAGTTAAATAATGCGCATAAGAATTTACAAGAAATATACTTTTTAGGACTAAAGCAAGCTAAGATTACAGCTATTATACAACCTATATCTGGTGTAATTATGCTTTTAACGATTGCAGTTATCTTAGGTTTTGGTGCAATTCGAATTTCTACTGGAGCAATCACAGCAGGAACCTTAATTGCAATGATTTTTTATGTTATTCAACTTACGCAACCTATCATTAATTTATCAACTTTGGTTACAGATTATAAAAAGGCTGTAGGGGCAAGTAGTCGTATATATGAAATCATGGAAGAACCTACTGAAGTTTTTGAGATAGAGCAAGTAAAACCAATGATTGATGGTAATTTAACATTTGAAAATGTACATTTTAAATACGGTAATAAACCAATTCTTACAAATGTGAGTTTTGATATACCATCTGGTAGTATTACTGCTTTTGTAGGACCTTCTGGTTCAGGTAAGAGTACAATTTTCAATATTATTGAACGAATGTATGACATAGAACAAGGTGATATCACTTATGGCGACCAATCGATTTATGATATAGATCTAGGTCATTGGCGTGAGAAAATAGGTTATGTCATGCAATCTAATTCAATGATGAATGGCTCAATCAGAGACAACATTTTATATGGCATTAATCGTGAAGTCTCAAACGATGAATTAATTTACTATGCAAAATTAGCAAATTGTCACGAATTTATTATAGCGTTTGAAGATGGATATGACACAATTGTTGGCGAGCGAGGTTTGAAATTGTCAGGTGGCCAACGTCAACGTATAGATATTGCCAGAAGTTTTGTTAAAAATCCAGATATCTTATTATTGGATGAGGCAACCGCTAACTTAGACAGCGAAAGTGAGCGAAAGATTCAAGATGCTTTAGAAGAATTGATGGAAAACAGAACAACAATCGTGATTGCCCACAGACTATCTACAATTAAAAAAGCTGAACAAATTATTTTTATTGATAACGGTAGTGTGACAGGCATAGGCACTCATCAGGATTTGATTGGTAATCATGAAAAATATCAACAATTTGTTCATACACAAAATTTAACGAAGTAATATTGAAAACACGTATGATTGGATGCTGGATAAATATATTTTTTGACTATAAACGAACCATAAAATTTTTATTTTATATAATGTACATACATGGTATAATTATTGTGAATTCATAAGTGACAATCATTTGGGGAATGATAGATTTTTATCAAGAATGAAATTAAATAAATGGATTACAAAATTTAAGATGAGTATATTCGCTGCTATATAATTAAAATTGATAATTAACTTAATGAGCGAGAGCAGATATACTCATCTTAATAATTCTTATACATAATCGAGTGTTGCTTTTAAATATTCAAGTAGTTATTTATTCAATAAGAAATGGTGGGTGTATGATGTTTTTACTTATTAATATTATTGGGTTAATTGTGTTTTTAGGTATTGCTGTACTTTTTTCCAGAAAGAAATCAGATATCCAGTGGAAATCTATTGGCATTTTAGTCGTAATTAACTTATTCTTAGCATGGTTCTTTATGTATTTCCCTTGGGGGAAATTAGCGGTTCAATTATTGGCAAATGGTATATCATGGGTTATTGATTCTGCACATGTAGGTACGGGATTTGCTTTTGCCAGTTGGACAAATACAGAAATGATGGATATGGCTGTGAGTGCGCTATTTCCAATTCTATTAGTGGTACCACTTTTTGATATTTTGATGTATTTTAATATTTTACCCAAAGTTATAGGTGGTATTGGTTGGGCTTTAGCTAAAATTACACGTCAGCCAAAATTCGAATCTTTCTTTGGTATAGAAATGATGTTTTTAGGTAATACAGAAGCATTAGCAGTTTCAAATGAACAATTGAAACGCATGAAAGAAACACGTGTGTTAACAGTGGCAATGATGTCCATGAGTTCGATATCTGGTGCAATTGTTGGCGCGTATGTATCGATGATACCAGGTGACTTAGTGCTAACTGCTATTCCATTAAATATCATTAATGCAATTATAGTTTCTTCTATTTTAAATCCTGTTTCTGTGGAAGAAAAAGAAGATATTATTTATAGTATCCGTAATGAAGAAATTGAAAAACAGCCGTTTTTCTCATTTTTAGGAGATTCAGTATTAAATGCAGGCAAATTGATTTTAATCATCATTGCTTTTGTTATCAGTTTTGTTGCACTTTCTGATTTAATTGACCGTTTTATTAATTTAATCACAGGTATTATCGGTGGTTGGGCTGGTATAAAAGGAAGCTTTGGCCTAGATCAAATTCTCGGTACTTTTATGTATCCATTTGCTTTATTACTAGGATTACCGTTTGATGAGGCATGGATAGTGGCACAACAAATGGCGAAAAAAATTGTGACAAACGAATTTGTGGTGATGGGTCAAATTAAAGATGTTATTGATTCATACTCACCACACAGACGTGCAGTTATTGCAACATTTTTAGTATCGTTTGCGAACTTCTCAACAATAGGGATGATTATTGGAACATTGAAAGGCATTGTAGATAAGAAAACATCTGATTTTGTTTCGCAATATGTTCCAATGATGTTGCTTGCAGGAATTTTAGTATCGTTAATGACAGCTGGATTTGTTGGTTTGTTTGCTTGGTAATGATGGGTTGTAAGTGAATGACTCACTTAAAGATGATATATGTCGAAATAATTGTCTAGGTCTATCAATCATGTAAGAAAATTAAATACAGTGAATTTATAATCGATCGTCTTGAAGTAAAAGTTGTATTAATTACTTAGTTGATATCAATAGACGGTAAAAAAAGGAGCGTGAGAAATCAATTGATTATTGATGTCAATAACGCTCCTTTTTTATATTAATGCTTGTTCGTATATGTATTATGATGATTTTAAAATAAAAAATAAAGCCAAGTAATTGACGTGAGGAGACACATGCAATATTACTTGGCTTATACGGGAAATGAATTAATTGTATATTAATAGTAAGGACTAGGTACTAAAAATATACTCGAGCAAAAATTGTTTTGTATGTTACTATAAACAACACAAAGGAGATGGCTTCTTATTGGCAATCAATAAGAAGATAAATTTTATTATAGCAAAGGAAAGTGTATAAGTAAACCGAAAATTCAGAATTTTTGAACTTTTAAAAGTGTAATAAAAAGAAATGTTATAATATCAAGGTTTTACAAGTAAGTGATTCAGAATTTTTTTCAAATATTGTTGTGGTATGTTCGATAGTTTGCTAATATTCAATTGATTGAAGTTAATATGAGGGGGTCATGTGGGTGAATAAAACAGTACGAGATTTGTTATTCGTTATAATTGGGTCATTTATATTTTCAGCAGGCGTTAATACTTTTATCATATCTGCTGATTTAGGCGAGGGAGGCGTGACCGGTATAGCTATCGTACTTTATTATGCCTTTCACATATCTCCTGGTGTAACAAACTTTGTATTTAATGCAGTACTTATCGCTATAGGTTACAAGTTTCTAAGTAAGAGAAGTATGTATTTAACGATAATAGCGACAATATTAATCTCACTATTTTTAGAATTAACAGTGAGTTGGAAAATTGAGACAGGTAATATTTTAGTTAATGCAGTATTTGGTGGCATGTCTGTAGGTCTAGGTATTGGTATTATCGTACTTGCTGGAGGGACAACTGCAGGAACAACGATTTTAGCTAGAATTGCTAATAAATATTTAGATGTTAGTACACCTTATGCACTGTTGTTCTTTGATTTAATTGTTGTTGCAATTTCATTAACAGTAATTCCTGTTCCGAGTGCGTTGGTTACAGTAATCTCACTTTATATCGGTACAAAAGTAATGGATTATGTCATAGAAGGTTTAAATACGAAAAAAGCAATGACGATTATTTCTAGTAAACCAGATGAAATAGCTAAAGTGATTGATGAACAGGTAGGACGTGGGTTGACAATTTTAAATGGGAGAGGCTATTTCTCTAAACAAGAAAAAGACATATTGTATGTTGTTATTACTAAAACGCAAGTTAGTAAAGCGAAACGTTTAATCAAACGCATTGATAACGAAGCATTCTTAGTGATTCATGATGTTCGTGATGTTTATGGTAATGGTTTCTTAATTGATGAACATTAAAAATGAAAAAATGCTAATTAAAACCTTGGTGTATGGATTAGATCCTACATCAAGGTTTTAATTTGAGTATCGCTACAATAATCCGATAACTAAGAATTTTCTTATATTGCTAAAAAACTGTATGGCAATTTAAAATATATTCATAAACCATACATTTTGCTTGCTATCATAAAACATTTATTAGTCATCATATCTAAAAAATGATATAATATCATCTGTGATAATGATTATCATTTAAAGGACAAATTAGAATAAAAATGACATAGATATAGATTGTTTTTGGTACATTTTGTATTAGGAAGAAGGGAAATTATGACTCGATTAGAAGGAGAACAAGTTACGATAGGTTATGGGGATAATGTTATTGTAGATAATTTAGATGTTCATATTCCGACTGGTAAAATCACATCTATTATAGGACCCAATGGTTGTGGAAAGTCTACATTACTAAAAGCATTGTCACGTCTTTTACCGATTAAAGATGGCGAAATTAAATTAGATGGTGAAAATCTGCATACACAATCAACAAAAGAAGTTGCCAAAAAAATTGCGATTTTACCACAATCTCCAGAAGTGGCCGATGGACTTACGGTTGGAGAGCTTGTTTCATATGGTCGCTTTCCACATCAAAAAGGATTTGGGAGACTTTCTGCGGAAGATAAAAAGGAAATTGATTGGGCCATGAATGTAACAGGTACTTATGAATTCCGATTACGTTCTATCAACGATTTGAGTGGTGGTCAACGTCAAAGAGTATGGATTGCGATGGCATTGGCTCAAAGAACGGATATTATTTTCTTGGATGAGCCTACAACATATTTAGATATTTCACATCAATTAGAAATTTTAGAATTAATTACCCAATTAAATCAAGAACAAGGTTGTACTATTATTATGGTGTTGCATGATATTAATCAAGCAGTTCGATTCTCAGATCATCTGATTACGATGAAACAAGGAGACATTGTTGCTGCTGGAGGTACAGAAGATGTTTTAACCAAAGAAAACTTAGAAAAAGTATTCAATATAGATGTAGAGATTAGTACAGACCCTAGAACAGGGAAACCTATGCTAGTTACCTATGATTTATGTAGAAAAAGCTATTCAGAAATTTAGGTGTAATCATGGCTACGCAAAAAAAGGGAAAATTAAGCTTCACAACAACATTAATAATTAGTTTGGTTCTATTAGTCATTGCTTTGACGGTATCAATATTGATTGGAGATGCTAAAATTCACATTTCTACAATATTTGATGCGATATTTAATTATGATAATAAGAATCAACAACATAATATTATTAGTGAAATACGTATACCAAGAGATATAGGAGCAATGCTTGTAGGTGTAGCATTAGCGACTTCAGGTGCAGTCATTCAAGGCGTTACTAAAAATGGTTTAGCAGATCCGAGTTTAATCGGATTAAATTCAGGCGCTTCATTTATGTTAGCGCTAACTTTTGCATTTTATCCAACAGCACCATTTATAGTGCTTATGATTGCAGGATTTATTGGAGCAATCATGGGTGGATTTATTGTATTGATGATTGGTAGGTCAAGAAGTGATGGCTTTAATCCGATGAGAATTATACTGGCCGGAGCTGCCGTAAGTGCTTTGCTAACAGCCTTAAGTCAAGGTGTAGCGTTATTGTTTAGATTAAATCAAAGTTTAACGTTTTGGAGCGCTGGTGGAGTTTCTGGTACGACTTGGGGGCAGCTTGTTTGGGCAGCACCATTTATTATTATTGCATTAGTTATCATTATTGCGATGAGTAAACATCTAACTATTTTAAATTTAGGTGAAACTTTAGCAATTGGATTGGGACAAAATGTTGCTTTAACACGTGCAATTGCTTTGATTATATCCATGGTTATGGCAGGTATTGCCGTAGCAATGGTGGGTCAAATAGCATTTGTAGGACTAATGGTTCCACATATTGTACGTTATTTAGTTGGTACAGACTACGCTCGTGTTCTGCCATTAACTGCTGTTATTGGCGGGTTATTGCTACTCGTTGCTGATACGGTAGCGCGCATGTTAGGTGAAGCTCCAGTAGGTGCAATCATTTCATTTATTGGCGTACCTTACTTCTTGTATTTGGTTAAACGAGGAGGACGCTTTTCATGATAGACCCAAAATTAAGATATAAACAGTTCATTACCATGATTATTCTTATAATATTGGTGGTATTTGCATGTGCTTGGAGTATGACTTCAGGTGAATATAAGATGTCTATAGGTACTTTTTTTAAAACGCTTATAGGTCAAGGTGAATATACCGACACACTCATACTTATGGAATTTAGATTTCCGAGAATGGTTATTACTATTTTAGCTGGTGCTGCTTTAGCAATGAGCGGAGCTATCATACAAAGTGTAACTAAAAACCCTTTAGCGGAACCTGGTATTTTAGGTATAAATGCAGGAAGTGGGTTTGCTATAGCACTATTTATTGTAGTTGGTCAAGTGAATGCAGATAATTTTGTATATGTATTACCAATTATAAGTATGATCGGTGGTATACTGACTGCGCTAGTTATTTTTTCATTTAGTTATAATAAAGGAGAAGGTATCACACCAGCAAGTATGGTGTTAGTAGGCGTGGGTATGGCTACTGCTTTAAGTGGTGGGTCCTTGACGTTAATGTCAACATTTGACGAAGATCAATCAGAGTTTATTGCTTCATGGCTTGCGGGTAATATTTGGGGCGATGAATGGGCGTTTGTAATTGCCTTTTTACCTTGGGTCATTGTACTGATACCGTTTTTATTATTAAAAGCGAATGTTTTAAATTTATTAAATACGCATCAACATATTGCTCAAGGTGTAGGTGTGAAAATTGGTAGAGAACGAATTGTATTATTGTTAATAGCAGTAGTTCTGTCGTCAGCTGCAGTATCCGTGGCAGGAGCTATTGGTTTTATAGGTTTGTTAGGTCCACATATTGCTAAATCAATTGTTGGTCCGAGACATCAAATGTTTCTACCAATTTCCATATTTATTGGTGCCTTTTTACTTGTGTTGGCAGACACTGTCGGACAAGTGATATTACAGCCTTCTGGTATGCCAGCTGGTATTGTTGTATCAATCATAGGCGCACCTTATTTTTTATATTTAATGTATAAAACAAAATCAGTTTAAATATGAAAATAGAAATCATTAAATGTTTGTGTGTAATAAATAAGTATGCAATAAAATTTCGTTATAACTAGATAGTCATTTAAGAAAAACTTTACAGATGGGCGGGTTTTAGAATCAATTTTGAAAAAGATTGATTGAGAACCCGCTCTTTTTTTAAATAAACCCTTTGAGTTGTTAGCGTTTACATTTGTGTGTAGGGTATACTATAAGTGAATAGTGAAAACAGGAGGTCCTCAATATGAAAAAGCTCATTAAAGATAAAACACAATTTTTACCAGATATGTTAGATGGTCTTTCGATTTCAAATAAAAATGTCGAAGTAATTGCTGATACGGTGGTTGTACGTAAACATAAAAAAGAAAAAGGCGTAGCGATTGTATCTGGTGGTGGCAGTGGTCATGAGCCAGCACATGCAGGTTACGTAGCGCAAGGTATGTTAGATGCTGCAGTGTGTGGTGAGGTATTTACATCTCCAACGCCAGATAAAATTTTAAGTGCGATTAAAGCTGTGGACAATGGAGATGGTGTACTGCTTGTTGTTAAAAACTATGCAGGTGATGTCATGAATTTTGAAATGGCACAAGAAATGGCAGAAATGGAAGATATCCAAGTAGAAACCGTTGTGGTCAAAGACGATGTTGCTGTTAGTGATAAAGCACAACGTAGAGGCGTTGCTGGAACAGTATTTGTGCATAAAATAGCTGGATATTTAGCAGAAAACGGAGCCTCACTATCGCAAATTAAAGAAAAATTAAATGAATTATTACCAACTATCAAATCAATAGGTATGGCTTTAACGCCACCATTGGTTCCAACAACAGGTCAATATGGCTTTGATATAGATGATGGATCTATGGAGATTGGTATCGGCATACATGGTGAAAAAGGTCTCTCACGCCAAAAAGTTGAAAGTGTAGATTTAGTCGTTGAACGATTGATTGCCGAACTATTGAAAGAGATAGATGATGAACGACTTATTGTGATGATAAACGGTATGGGAGCTACACCTTTATCTGAACTAAATATTGCAACAAAATACGTGGCACAACAACTCGAAGATAAACAAAAAGATGTGAAATTATGGTTAGTTGGAGACTATATGACTTCATTAGATATGGAAGGTTTATCAATAACATTTTTACCATATACGGAACAAGTTTATGAAGCATTGATTGCACCGACAAGTAGCCCGTACTTTAATGCTTAAATAAAAAATATAGGTTAGGAAGTGAAGCGGAATGAATGTGTCAGAGTTAAAAGAGAGATTGCTTAATTTAGTTGATGTCTTTGAAGAGAAAGAATCATTATTAACAGAATTAGATAGAGCAATTGGTGACGGTGATCATGGCGTAAATATGTTAAGAGGGTTTAAAGCTTTACCCGACCAGCTAGATGATAGCTCTGTGTCTGCATTATTAAAATCTACTGGTATGACTTTAATGTCTAATATTGGTGGTGCTTCTGGTCCACTTTATGGATTTAGTTTTGTGAAAATGTCTCAAGTTGTTGGTGATGAAATTGATAAAGAGAATTTAAAAACAATGCTTAACACATTTTCGGAGGCAGTTGCGCAACGTGGGAAAGTAGAGTTAAATGAAAAGACAATGTATGACGTTATTGAACGTACCAACAAAGCGATAAATAATGGTGAAACTTTATCATTTGAAGATTTACAATCTTTGGCAGAAGCAACTAAGGATATAGAAGCAACGAAAGGTAGAGCAGCCTATTTTAAAGAAGCGTCAAAAGGGCATGTGGACCCGGGTGCACAAAGCAGTGTATATATTTTAAACGCATTAATAGGAGCTGATTAATATGACACAAATTATTATTGTAAGCCATAGTAAAGAGATAGCAGATGGTACAAAAGCTTTGGTAAATCAAATGGTAGGAGAGAATATTAAGATTACTGCACAAGGTGGTGTGCATGGTGAAATTGGCACATCATATGATGATATCCAAACAATGGTGAATCAAGTAGATGACGACGCATTATGTTTTTATGACATAGGTTCTGCTGAAATGAATACAGATTTAGCGATTGAGATGTATGAGGGAGAGCATCGTTTAGAAAAAATAGATGCCCCGATTGTTGAAGGTACTTTTACTGCAGCAGTAAATCTTTCTGTAGGAAAAACGATAGATGAAGTGTTAGATGAGTTGAATACGAAATTTGGCTAAGTCAACGTATTAATCAATGATCTCTTTCAAGTAGTTATAATGATATATATAGCGTATGTCGTTCTAACTGCTTCAATTAACTTGACAAAAATATTCTTTTTTATATGAATATATAATTAAGATATGGTAAAATGAGACTTAACTGTTAAAGAAATCTGGATATCTAGGAGGACATTGCAATGAAAGAATTGATACAAAAGCATGTCTTAAACGGCGAATTTGAATCAGTATACCGTCTTATGTCCCAGACAGATTTTATGGAATTTGAAGAAGCTTATATCTCAAGCGCTCATGAAGTGGAAAGTATCATGTTTTATACGTGTATTTTAGATATGATGAAAACTGAAGAAACAGCAGAAATGCATGACTTAGCTTTTCTACTACTCGTTTATCCATTAAGTGAACTACAAGGTGCTTTAGATTCTGCATATTATCATGCAGAGTCATCCATAAAACTTACTGACGGCAAAGAAGTAAAAAGCTTATTACAGATGTTGTTATTACATGCAGTTCCTGAACCAGTCATTTCTGATAAAAAAGCATTAGAGATTTCTCGTCAAATACTTAAACTAGATCCAACAAATAGCGTTGCGCGTAATGTACTAAAAGAAACAGCAAAACGTTTAGATAATGTTGTCGTTGATTTCAATGAACTTAATCGTTTTAAAAATGCACATTAACTTGAGTAAGTGACAGTTAAATCATAGAATAGTGTTTAATTCTGATGTGAAAACAATTGTATATGAAAATGACTTTTTGAGGCTGAGACAAATTGATTGTCTCAGCCTTTTTCATGAGCATAGTTCAGATATTTATTTTAAATCAGTAAAGTTTCTGCTCCGTTTTCTTTGTTTTATTGTTATAACATTAATGAAAATAAGACTTAAATTTATTTTTTATATTTGTTTGGTACATTAGATGATGAAGCAATGAAAATTTTTTCAAAAAATTTTTCATTATAATTTTTGAATTATTATGAAATTTAGAAATGTATAAATTTGCAAAAAGTTATTGGAATTTATTCATATTTATAGTGTATCTTGGAATTGACGATTTATTTTTAAAAGATAAAATGAATGATTAAAAAGAAATATATTGCTTAACTATTATGTTTAATTTTAATGAATTGTACAAATCTTAATTTTCTCATGTTGCAAATTACAGTCAGTACGTTATAATTACAAAATGTGTTAACTATGAGGAGGTTATTTATCACATGGGGTTGAATAAAGAAGCTATAAAAATTGGTTTCGCTTACGTCGGTATCGTAGTAGGTGCTGGCTTTTCAACAGGACAGGAAGTTATGCAATTCTTCTCGCCATATGGCTTATGGTCATATATTGGTGTTTTACTTTCTGGGCTAATTTTAGGATTTATTGGTAGACAAGTTGCGAAAATTGGTACTGCGTTTGACGCACAAAACCATGAATCAACTTTGGACTACTTATTTGGAAATGCGTTCAGTAAAATCGTAGATTACTTACTAATCTTTTTCTTATTTGGTATTTCAGTTACTATGATTGCTGGAGCAGGATCAACATTTCAAGAAAGTTTCGGTGTACCAACGTGGTTAGGTGCATTGATAATGGTAATTGCAATATATATCACACTATTGATGGACTTTAATAAAATCGTACGAGCTTTAGGTATTGTTACGCCATTCTTAATTATATTAGTAGTTATTATTGCTGCTTACTATCTCTTCAATGGTAGTATTTCATTAGGTAAAGTTAACGAAACTGTACCAAGTGACAGCTTATGGTTAGGTATACTTAAAGGTATTAACTATGGTGGTCTTGCATTTGCGGTAGGATTCAGTACTATTGTCGCTATAGGCGGCGATGCTTCAAGACGTCGTGTTTCAGGCGCTGGTGCGCTATTTGGTGGTATTATTTATACCGTGTTATTAGCGTTAATTAACTTTGCATTACAGTCTGAATTTCCAAAAATCAAAGATGCAGATATTCCGATGTTAACATTAGCAAATGCAATTAATCCTTGGATAGCACTAGTGTTATCAGTAATTATGTTAGCAGTAATGTATAATACAATTCTTGGTTTAATGTATTCATTTGCAGCGAGATTTACAGAACCGTATAGTAAAAAATATCATATCTTTATCATAGTTATGGTACTTGTGGCTTATGGTTTAAGCTTTGTAGGTTTCGCAGGTTTAATCAACTATTTATATCCAATAATGGGATATGTTGGTCTTATTGTTGTTATTGGAGTACTTATTAAGTATTACAGTAGAAAACGACAAAACAAGAAATTTATTGCTTAACTTTTAAAAGTGAAAAATTGTAAATTGATATATGATATAACTCAGCTTGCTAACGTATGCAAGCTGAGTTTTCTAGTTTATTATCCTTGTAATACTATTGTGAATTTATTTATTATGGTACAATGCTTCCGAAAGGAAAGGTAATCTATGAAGAAAAAACATAAATGGACCCTTATCACAACGTTTATCATAGTCACGGTTGTAGTAGTTATGGCAGTACTTTTAAAACTACAGTATGATAGACAAAACTCGAGTAGAGTGAACGAAAAAGTTCAAATTAATAATAAAAATGTGAATGCTTTTACAAATATCACATATGGAAAAGGGGCACCCAATAGTCGACTTGATATATTAACGCCAAATGAATTAGATCAAGATAACAAACTTCCAGTCATTTTTTGGATGCATGGCGGAGGATTTATTGCGGGAGATAAACAATATAAAAACCCATTATTATCTAAAATTGCTGAACAAGGATATATTGTGGTGAATATTAATTATGCACTTGCACCAGATTTTAAATATCCTACCCAGTTACAACAGATTGATCAAGCGGTAAGTTTTATTAAGAGAAATAAACATGAGTTACCAATTGATTTCAATCAAGTTATTTTTGGCGGTGATTCTGCAGGTGCGCAGTTATCAAGCCAATACACAGCAATACAAACGAATAAATCTTTAAGAGAGGATATGAACTTTAAGCAACAATTTGAAGCAGATCAGCTTAAAGCAGCTATCTTTTTTGGTGGCTTTTATGACATGAAGACAGTTAGAGCGACAGAATTCCCAAGAATTCAGCTCTTTATGGAAAGCTATACTGGAAAACGAGATTGGGAACAACAATTTAAGTATATAAGTGAGATGTCTACCATCAATCAAGTTACAGAAGATTATCCGCCAACATTTTTATCAGTGGGCGATGCCGACCCATTTTATAGTCAGAATATTGAATTCTATAAAAAATTAAAGTCAACAGACGTACCGGTGGATACATTATTTTATGACGGTTCTCATAAATTGAGACATCAGTATCAATTTCATATGGAATTGCCAGAATCACAGCAAAATATGAAAGACGTCTTAAGGTTTTTAAGCAGAAATACAACTTCTTCAGGCGTTGAAACGGAATATCAATCTGAAGAAGCGAATCCAAATGGAGTTGAATTAAACCCATATTAGATATCGATGATGTAACTATGTTTGATTTAAATAACATCAATGTTTTAAGGAAATTAAAAAACACTTTCGTTGAATGCAAATGAGATGTATTCATACGGAAGTGTTTTTTATTAATAATGTATATACTCGATTTAATTTAGTCGTTCTTTTGTCTCAACGATTGAAATTGAAATAGTAGGATATACAGAACATATAGAAGTGATAACCTAATGGTGTAAGCAAGCTAGGTTTGGTTGGTATCTTCTACACTTCAATAATGGTTTAATTGTTAAAATATAGATGAAGACGAAGTTGTCATTTGGATATTTATCCAAAAACGATTAAACTGCAAATAAGGAACTATTTACTAATTTATTACATTAAAATCATTAAATTAGTAATTTTGCCATGATATATTTATTATAATATCGATGATCAATAAACAATTTATCTTTAAGTTCTCCTTCGACTTGATAGTTTGCACTTTTAAATAAATCAACAGCGGTCGTATTTTCGGGAACTACTTCAACTTCAATACGGTGAATGTCATGGTTTAAGCACCAAGCTTCTATGGAATTAATTAATGATTGTCCTAATCCTTTTTCACGATAATGCCTTATAACTCCCATAGAAAAGTGTGCTTCATGTCGTGTACGTTCGAAACTTTCGGTAGTGACAATTGCAAATCCTACGAGTTCGCCATTGTTTTCTGCAATATAAATTGCATTAGAAGGAGAAGTTATATAATGTTCTAAGGTTGCAATAGCATCCGTATTAGAGGGCGCATACTCACCAGGATTGTATATCAAATAATCAGATTCATCATAGATTGTACTTAATAGTTTTATAAAAGGTTCTATATCGTTGATACCAATTTCTCGAATTTGATGAACCATATATGTCCACTCCTCATTTCTAATTTTTAAAACTCAGTTATAGTATAACTTAACATCATTAACATGAATTTACTAGGGAATATTTAAAACAAGAAAAATATATGATAAAGGATGTCGTATAATGAAACCAAATATATTGCTTGCGGGTGTTACAGGTTATATAGGAAAATATCTAATTGAATCCATTAAAGATGAAGGAATCTTATATACATTGTCTAAGTATCCAAAAGAAAAAGAATATCAAGAAATTATTTGGCTAGAAAAAGATATTTATAACTATAATGATGTTTTAACTGCTATGGACGGTATAGATATTGCAATATTTTATTTAGATCCAACCAAGCATTCTGCTAAGCTGACGCATGCAACTGCTAGAGATATCAATTTGATAGCTGCAGATAATTTTGGGAGAGCTGCTGCCAAACAAGGTGTGAGTAAGATAATATATATTAGTGGTAGTCGCTTTGATGTTGAAACGAAGCAGCGTTTATCAGCATACGGTACTGAAGTAGAAGAAACGACGGCAGAAGTCGCCCGCCCTCACGTAGCAGTTGAGTTACAGACTTCAAAATATGATGATGTCAGAAGTGCGTTAAGTATACAACTACCGATGAATTGGACATTAAGCCAAATGGTAACATATTATTTTAAGTGGCTAGATGAAACGAAAGGAACATTGTTGCATACAGCAAAACAAGGGGATAATTTCATTGTGTACATGAAAAACAAACGCAAACCTATACTAGTACTGCGCAAAGAGAATACTGAAAAAGACATCATTACGTTGTATCTTGTGAGTGGTAGAATTGTAAAACCTAATTTAAAAAAGCAAGGGAAATTAGAATTTCGCAAATTAAAAGACACACAACAAGTCATCGTTCATTTGTTTGATTATATTCCTAAATTAACTTGGCCTGTTTATTACTTAATGCAATCACCTTTCCAAGATTTAATGATGCGAGGATTTGAAATTGATTGCCGCATTAAACATTACCAAGGTCGAATTAACTCCGGGGAAAATATAAAATATACAAAATAATTGAGGTGAGCTTATGGAAATTTTATTAGTGGAAGATGATATGACTTTATTTAAGGAACTTAGTGAAGAGTTGGAACAGTGGGACTTTAATGTTAATGGTATCGATGATTTTAATCTTGTAATAGAGAAGTTTAAAGCGGTTGATCCGGCAATAGTTATTATGGATGTTAAGCTACCCAAATATGATGGATTTTACTGGACGAGAAAGATTCGCGAAATATCAAACACACCAATTTTATTTTTATCTTCAAGAGATAATCCAATGGATCAGGTAATGAGCATGGAATTAGGCGCAGATGACTATGTTCAAAAACCATTTAATACAAACATTTTAATTGCTAAACTACAAGCGATTTATAGACGCGTTTATCAATTTAGTATAGATGAGAAAAGAGTCATAACTTGGCAACAAGCGACATTGGACCTTACTAAGGATAGTATTAATAAAGACGATCAAGTCATATATTTATCTAAAACAGAAATGATTATTTTAGAGATGTTAGTGAAAAAACAAGATACGATTGTTACTAGAGATACATTAATAACTGCACTTTGGGATGATGAAGCATTTGTCAGCGATAATACATTAACAGTCAATGTGAATCGGTTAAGAAAAAAGCTTGCAGATATTAATATGAAAGATGCAATTGAAACGAAAATCGGTAAGGGATATATGGCTCATGGATAGTATGAAATGGGTATGGTTATTCCTGCGTTCACGTAAAAACTGGATATTTTGGTTGCTCGTTTTACAATTCATCTTTTTAGGTATTGCTTTTTTAGATTATGATTTAAATGTAAATAGTGTTTTATATATAATTATTTTAAATATAGGGTTAAGCTGTATTTTCTTATTATTTACATATTTAAAAGAAGTTAAGTTTTATAAGCACTTAGATGATAATATAGAACCCGAAGCGTTAAAGCATAAATCATTGGCCGATACTCCGTTCCAAGAAGAAATGTTAGCATATTTATATCATCAAATTACGGCACAAAAAAGTTTAGTGACTAAGCAAAAACAACAAATCAAATCTACGGAAGCTGCGTTAACAGATTTTGTGCATGATATTAAGACGCCTGTCACTGCTTTAAAATTATTAATTGAAAAAGAAAGCGATGATAATAGAAGACGTGCACTCTTATTTGAATGGACACGTATCAATGACATGCTAGATAAACATCTATTTCTGACTCGATTAGAGTCGCAAAATAAAGATATGTATTATGAAAATATTTACTTAAAACGTTTAGTTATAGACGAAATACAAATCACTAGATATATTAGCCAAGCGAAAGGTATAGATTTTGAACTTGAATTTGATGACAATTATAAAGTATATACAGATACGAAATGGTGTCGCATGATGATAAGACAAATTCTTTCCAATGCTGTTAAATACAGTGAAAACAGCACGATTCATGTAAGCGGCAAACTACTCGAAAACCATGTGACGTTGGAAATTAAGGATGAAGGTAGAGGAATCAGCAAAAAAGATTTGCCGAGAATTTTTGATAAAGGTTTTACTTCAACGGAAAATCGTAATGAAACGACATCTTCTGGAATTGGCTTATATTTGGTGAAAAATGTAAAAGAGAAATTAGGGATAACTGTTCATATCAATTCTGAAGTTAATAATGGAACGAAAGTGCAATTTGTTTTTCCAAACCAAAATGAAATAGTTAGCATGTTATCTGATTATTGATATTGCTCATGTACATTGTATAAAAAACTCTATAACCATTAAAAAAGCGACGTTTGATGCATAAATGATGCGATGAACGATAAGAAGGCAATTTCTAATTTTATGGAGAAATTGTCTTTTTTATTATCAATCTATGATGCAATTAAAATAAAACATATCTACATTTAACTTTATTTAGGATGAAATAGAGCGCAGAATAAAATTTTTGATAGTATCTACAAATTCAAAAAATCAACTTTCTTTTGAACTAATTGTATCTAAATCAAGTTTGATATATAGAAAAATAATTGTTGCTTAAAAATAGTAATTATGCAAATATTGCTATTGTGTGTTTTGATATACGAATTTATAGATTTTAAAATCATTTTTGAAAAATTATAAATTTCGCAGAACAATATACACAAAATTATTAATTTAACGAAAATGTAATGTTAAGAATTTGTAAATTTAATTGTAGGATTGTTAAAATTGTGCTATTTTCAAATAAGGACAAATCAACATTTGTGAGATTTTTTAAACCTAGTAAGCAAAAACTCATTTACATAATTTTAATAAAATTAAAACAGTAATGGGTCTATTGTAAATCTTGCCAATCTTAATTTGTCTAGAAAAGAATGTAATTTTTTAAATTTATTGAAGGTGATTATATTGGTCACTGTAAATGGAGGATTTTTTGAATGTTTAACAAGAAAAAAGATAAGTTCATGGTGAAACTTGAAGAAATGGTTTTCAACTTAGACCGTGCAGCAATTGAATTTGGTAAAATGGATTTTAATACACACTTAGACCTTAAAGCATACTCAGATAATATTAAAACTTACGAATCACATGGTGACGAGCTCATGCATCAAGTGATTTCGGATTTGAACCAAACATTCATTACACCTATTGAACGTGAGGATATCCTCTCTTTATGTAACGCTATTGATGATGTTTTAGATGCAATAGAAGAAACATCAGCAATGTTTGAAATGTACTCTATAGAATATACCGATGAATATATGGCTGAATTTGTTGATAATATCCAAAAAGCTATTGCTGAAATGAAATTAGCAGTAGGCTTACTTGTCGATAAAAAATTATCTCACATGCGCATTCATTCTATTAATATTAAAGAATTTGAAACTAACTGTGATGGTATATTACGTCAGTCAATTAAACATATTTTTAACAGTGAAACTGATCCTATCACGCTTATTAAAATCAAAGAGATTTATGAAAGTTTAGAAGAAATTGCCGATAAATGTCAAGCTGTAGCGAATAACTTTGAAACAATAATAATGAAAAATAGCTAAGGAGTCCTAACTTATGGAATATATTTTGATTATCACAGTAGCTATCGTTATTTTTTCTTTGATATTTGACTTTATCAATGGTTTCCATGATACAGCCAATGCCGTCGCTACTGCTGTTTCAACACGTGCATTAACTCCTAGAACTGCGATTATTTTGGCGTCAGTTATGAACTTTATTGGTGCGTTAACATTTACTGGAGTTGCAAGTACGATAACAAAAGATATTGTAGACCCATTTAAATTAGAAAATGGTCTAGTTGTGGTTTTAGCTGCTATTATGGCAGCAATTATTTGGAATTTAGTAACTTGGTTTTTTGGAATACCTAGTTCTTCTTCACATGCATTAATTGGATCAATTGCTGGTGCAGCAATTGCTTCTCAAGGTACATTTGCTGTACTACATTATCAAGGCTTTACAAAAATAATCATAGTATTACTTTTATCACCAGTTATTGCGTTTTGTGTTGGTTTTATTATGTATTCAATTGTTAAAGTAGTTTTCAAAAATGCAAATCTAACGAAAACGAATCGTAACTTTAGATTTTTCCAAATTTTCACAGCTTCATTACAATCATTTTCACATGGTACAAATGATGCACAAAAATCAATGGGGATTATTACTTTAGCACTCATAGTTGCGAATATCCAAACAGGTACAAGCACTGAGCCTCAATTATGGGTTAAGATTGCCTGTGCTACTGCAATGGGGTTGGGTACAGCTGTTGGTGGTTGGAAAATTATCAAAACAGTTGGTGGAAATATAATGAAAATACGTCCAGCTAATGGTGCAGCAGCGGATTTATCTTCTGCTTTAACTATTTTTGTTGCGTCATCACTACATTTCCCACTTTCAACGACACATGTTGTGTCTTCATCTATATTAGGTGTGGGTTCTTCTAACCGCATTAAAGGTGTGAAATGGAATACAGCACAACGTATGATTGTGACTTGGGTAATTACATTGCCTATTTCAGCATTATTAGCTGCTTTAATATATTTTGTAATTAATATTGTTTTATAAATATTAACAAAAATGAGTAATAAATAGCTGAATGACTTTAAAATAAATACAAGATAAAGATTCTATGACATAAATACTAGAAAAACAGCACTCGGATGATTCAATTCATCTGAGTGCTTCTTTGTTTTATGCCATAATTCGTATTGTTGGTTCGTATTCTTAGGAACGGAGCTTCAACCTGTAGTCTTCAGCTTGTCCTGTTCCTTCAAGCATCTCGTCAAAATATAATGTACACATATATAATTTTATATTGAAATACTTAAAAAAAGCACTTACGTATATTTAATAAACACTACTATACTAAATTATCAAGATGCTATATCGTATCATCCTAAAATATTTTATACTACCAACATAATAGGGACTTTATTGGTAGTAGGTAGTGTTTTTGTGTGTGCATTTCTGTGCGCTGCCTTTGCTTGTAGTGTTCGACTAATGCTATGTAGTTGTCATAAATGATTGTCGAGATTAAAATATATATAAATAAAGAAAGTAAACAGAATAAAGCGTCAATTTCTATAAAAACCTTATAGAAATTGACGCTTATTTATTAATGTTAGAGGTTTAAGATGCTTCCTCTTTTTAATGAATGTAATTATAGCTAGAAGCAGTAGATGCTGGAATTGTACGATAATCTACTGTACCTGGAGGTGTATTATAATTCATTTCTGATATTAAAATACTGCCATCAGGATTTACTTGCTCAACATATGCAACGTGACCAATTGGACCTTCGTAATTTTGCATGATAGAACCAGCAGTTGGCGTGTTGTTTACTGTGTAGCCGTCTGCTGCAGCATTGTTAGCCCAGTGATCAGCATTCCACCAATATGTACTAATTGGTTGTCCAGTTTCTGCTCTACGGTTAAATACATGCCATGTACATTGACCCCAATCATATAAATTAGCGTCACTAGCAGAATTATTACCAGTAGAAGGCGATTGTGTAGCAGTGTTACCAGAACCACCTGAACCACCAACACTTGATCCATTTGGAATCTTAAGTGATTGACCAGGTTGGATTAAATAACCATTTAGATTGTTCGTTGACATTAATGCATCAACTGAAACACCATAATTGTTAGCAATGATATTTAATGATTCACCAGATTTAACTGTATGTGAAGAACCACCTGATGTTTGTGAAGAAGCGTTTGAACTTGAGCTTTGACCACTTCCACCAATTTCGATAACTTGTCCCGGAAATACCATGTTGTTATCGAGGTTATTGTTTTGTTTAATCTCATCTACTGAAACACCATATTGTTCTGAGATTGTCCATAGTGACTCACCTGATTGTACTGTATGCTGTGTTGATGCTTCAGCTTCATGGTTAGCAATAAATGCTGCTGCACCTGAAGCAGCAGTGACTGCAAATGCAAACTTTTTCAAAAGAACTCCTCCTCACACCTATATAAATAACTCATTTTAAATTAAATATATCTGTTTGATTTTCTTTAATTGAATTCATGTTACATACTAACAAAAATTAGGTGACTTGTGTCTATTGTTATAGAGATGTAACATTATTAACATTTTAGAACATTGAGATGTAAACCTAATAAATACTTTTGTTATGGACTTTAAACGAAATTTTGGTTTTGAAATTCATTTAAAAATTTATGACTTTGTAACATTAGAAAACGTGTGGAATTCAATTAACGTTAACATCTTTTTGGAATTGATAGTTAAAATGTTTGATTTTAGGTGGAATAGTGAAAATGAAAGTAATGTATTTTATATAAACAAAACTTTAACAACATTTAAGCACATTAATCAGATATGTTGAGGAATACATTCTAATTAATGTGTAAGATGTTATAACATCTAAGGAGTGAAATGATTGGCTGAATCAACACAACAAATTAATCAAAAACAATCTAAATCAAAGCAGGATAAATCCAATTCTCATGCGTATGGTAAAGTATGGTTATTCTTTATTTATTATTGGATTATTTTTGGCATTGGTTGCTATTTTGGGCAGTTTTTACCCATGGAATGGAGAAAACCACTCTCTATCGTCTTGCTAGTTTTAGTTTTATTTACAGTTTTAACGAATCGTGCACGTAAATATGGATTGGTAATTTCACATATATATGCAATTATTGTCGGCTTATTGTCCTATGCTACATTTACAGCTTATTTGCAAAATTTAGGACCAGAAGTGTTTTATAAGAATGTGTTACTAGCAATAGGTGCTTTTATCGCATTTGGTTTAATTGGCTATTTCATTGTCGATAACGCTTCAGGAATGGGTAAATACTTATTTGTAACATTAGTGGCTCTGATTGTTGCTGGAATTATTGGTATGTTTGTGCATAATCCAATTTTCCATACAATCATTACAGTAGTAGGCTTACTATTATTCTTATTATATACAATATATGATTTTAATCGTATGAAACGTGGTCAGTATTCTCCACGAGAAATGGGATTCAACCTATTTATCAATTTATTACACATTATTAAATATGTACTAAGACTTGCGAATAAATTTAAAAAGTAAATATTAGATTTAAAATTAAAAAATATGAGTTATAAATTCTAATAGAAGCGAGAGCCGTAACTGGATTTTTACAGAAATTCAGTTACGGTTTTTTAGATTATTATTTTGCGTTTAATTTTTATTTGTCTAGTATCTTAAAATGATCATTACACAATATTCAGCTAATATAAGATTTACATGCAACGATGACTTTAATTTATGATTACATAATAATGTTATATAACAACTTATTTTATCAATAATAAAATATAAAAAAGTTAGAATTAAGGACGATGAATGAAAAAATATGTTGACAAATTAAATTATTATATTCAAAATTATGTAATGGTAAAACATGTACTTTGAAACTAAAACAGTGAATGTTCTATTTTCAAAAGATGAAAATATAAAAGAAATAATCAATTTTATAAAAATGATTTTATATGTATGGTGTATAACAGAATATGAGAGAGGTTGGAATATGGAAGTACAGTGTTTAAATATTATTTCTAATAATTTTTATCCTACTAAACGTGTAACAGATGGCATACTAGTATTACTGCCAATAAAAGGAGTATTAGAAATTCAACAATTTACAGCTAATATAAAAGTTGAAACGGAATTGTTAATCGTAAACCATACAGAAATTTTTAGCATTAAACGCAATGAAGCAACCATTTTATTATATATAGCGAGTGATTGGTTTTTAGAACGAGGTTATCCTTTTTTTGATTATCAATACGCCTCTAAGTTGATTCAGTCTACAGCACAATTAACTAAATCCTTAATTGAGCTGACGAAACACTATTTGAACGATACTTTAAGTTATGATATTTATGAAAATTACATGGTCAAAATTGTTGAAATTATTGCTAATGAAGCTAAAGTAGATTCGGATTATTTATCCCAACAAACTGATCACGCATACTTTGGTATTACTGGAGAAATACTTGATTATGTAAATCGTAATTTGAAGCAACCATTAACATTAAAGTCAATTGCTGACCATATATTTATTTCACAATCAAATATATCTAGTCAATTTTATAGTAAGCTAGATATGAATTTTAAAACTTATGTGGATACATTAAAATTGGCGGCATCTATGAAAGAGCTATTGGATAGTCAACATACCATTGGAGAAATATCTGATTTATACGGTTTTAGTAGTGCAGCACTTTATAGTAAAAAATTCAAACAATATTACGGTTACACACCTAATCAATATCGTAAACTCTCAAAATACAATAAGTATTTATATTTTCCTTATGAAACATTGAATGACACATTTAAAGATCAAGTAAAGGCTCAACTTACTGCAAAATTAGAAGATAGTTATGTACAAAACAATGAAATTAGTATTTGTACTGATCATTTTTTGGATAATCGTAATTCATCCATGATTATTCAAATTTACACAATAGCAGAGTTATACCAATTGTATACTGATTCTAAAATGAGTTATTTGTTTGAAAATGAGGAACAGATTTATATTTATTGCAATATCAACGTAAAAGATATTCAACAATACATTTCTGAACAAAAAACATATAAAGCTTTTGACTTTATCATATCAAACAATGCTAATTTGGTACTTCAAATCTACGAAAGTCAAGATGTTGAAATATATTTGAATCAGATTTGCAAACCCTACGCGGCTTATTTGCAAACTAGCACAAAGTTAAACAAAGATTTACTAAAAAAGATAAGCTATTGTTTTGATTTAAGTACAATGTCAATAAAAGAGATATACCGGAACATTATCAAAATTAAACAATTTAGAGAGAATGTAAAATTTGGTATTGATATTACTCGTTTATTTAATGAACCAGATGCTTTTAAAATGATGGAAGTACAATTAAAGAGAATTGGTTTTGATTACTATTTTGTAGATAATCAAAAGTTATCGGTGCCATATTTTAATGAATCACATGAAATGCTGTTGACGAAAGAAATTTTTAAATTTAATTATATAAGGAAAATCATGGCAGAAATGTGTTTGGAGGATAGGTATTATTTTTTATTAAATGTAAGAAATAATTTTTTATTGCATGACGAGTCAATGAATATTATTGAAAGTCCGCCATTGTTAGTCGGTGTGTTTAAAAGAATATTAAAGCATTTTTCGGGTATAGGTGTAGATTTGATACAGCAAATGAACGGTAATGAGGCGTTATACTTATATGATAAAAGTGGTTTCCGTACATTGGTAGGAACTATGTTTCATCGTTTAATAGAAAAAACACGTTATAAAGTTTATGAACATGATTTTTATACTATTATTGATCAAGAGGATAAAATTAGCGTTTATATCAGTGATTGGCAAATTATGGAAAATGAAGTTTCAAAGCACTATACAACAAAAATGTCGGTTAATATCAATTTCAAAGATTTGAAGTTAAGAAAAAAATATTTGATTTTTAAAGAGACATATAATAATGCGCATGGAAATATCAATTGTGTGATACCTTGCAATTTGCGCGAGAAATATCCGTGGTCTGATATATTTATAGAAAAAATTGAATCATATAATCAGCCACGCATAAATGTTTTCGAACATTCATTTAACGACAAATCTTTAAGCGTAGCAATCGATCATAATACTGTACACATTATTGATATTTATAAATAAATGCTTAATCCTAAATTATATAATTAATTTAACATGTTTTGTGACATTCAATTTACTGATGTTCGTAATAATGACAAAGCTATAAAAATAAATGATAAAGACAGAGTTACTTTTTTTAGAGATAATGAAATTGTATTGCTTACTAGCATTTGGAGGTGTAGCAACAATGAATGATGAAAAAAAGGCGCAGTTATTAAAAATTTATAAAAAATATAATAAAGTAATGTCTTATATAGAAAGTAAATATAAACTAACAATGAATGACATTGCTATTTTGGAAATAATACAACAAAATTGTCAACAGCAAAACATGCTGATGCAGCCATTTTTAAAAATTGCGACGACTGAACTCGATTTGAGTCGAACAAAAGTGTTGGCATCAATTCGACGATTAATTAACCAAGATCGTGTAAGCAAATTACGTTCGACAAAAGATGAGAGAAAAGTTTATTTATCGATGACTGAAGAAAATGATAGGAAGTATCACACTTTGTTAGATGAAATTGAAACACAGGTAGACTAAAATATTAAAAATTCATGTTTACATAATGACAATAAAGCTTTAATCAGTTACAAATATTAAATAGTATAATGGTACTTCGTGACGAAAGTAGGACAGAAATTTAATTTTATTAAATGGATTTCGTCGTCTCTTCTAATAAGGATGATCTGAGCTTTAGCGCATGCATAAGAACCACTAACCCAACAAGTTGGGA
>NZ_KV826608.1:172781-303764 GCF_001835975.1 Staphylococcus sp. HMSC034G07 | reverse complement strand
ATAAGAACCACTAACCCAACAAGTTGGGAAGTGGCAATAAGGATTACCTGAGCTTTAGCTCAAGCATAAGAACCACTAACCCAACAAGTTGGGAAGTGGTTCTTTATATGTTTTAAAATCACTTTTAATATGTATTTAAGTACTCAAAGAAGCGGTTTTCATATCTTAAAATTACCGATGTATAATGTTAAAAGGGGCTAATTCATTCTATATGGATGATACTCTATGTGACAAACGATCAATGTTTGATACAAACTAATAAGTTGCCAAAGGGTATAGATATTTCGAGAGACGTAATAAAAAATACAAGCAAAGTAGTAGGTTAGTCTATGTGATATAATAAAAATATTGTATAATATGATGTACTGACATACGCATTTAATTAGAAAGTGAGATGACATTATGGGACGTAAGTGGAATAATATTAAAGAGAAAAAGGCCCAAAAAGATAAGAATACGAGTAGAATTTATGCTAAATTTGGTAAAGAAATTTACGTAGCGGCTAAATCTGGTGAACCCGATCCAGTATCAAACCAAGCATTAAGATTAACTTTAGAAAGAGCAAAAACATATTCTGTACCAAACCATATTATAGATAGAGCTATTGAAAAAGCTAAAGGTGGCGGCGAAGAAAATTATGATGAGTTGCGATATGAAGGGTTTGGCCCGAATGGCTCTATGATAATCGTAGATGCGCTTACTGATAATGTAAATAGAACTGCATCTGATGTTCGTGCTGCATTTGGTAAAAATGGAGGTAATATGGGAGTTTCTGGATCTGTTGCTTATATGTTTGAACACACTGCAGTATTTGGTGTTGAAGACAAGTCAGCGGATGATGTCTTGGAAAGCTTAATGGAACAAGAGATAGATGTTAAAGATGTCATTGATGAAGATGGTTTAACCATTGTATATGCTGAGCCTGATCAATTTGCCCAAGTGCAAGATGCATTACGTGCATCAGGTGTTGAAACATTTAAAGTAGCGGAATTTGAAATGTTACCACAGTCAGATATTGAGTTATCAGCAGAAGATCAGGAAACATTTGAACAATTAATTGATGCATTAGAAGAATTAGAAGATGTTCAGAATGTATTCCATAACGTGGATTTGAAATAGCATGAATAAAAATCAAGAAGTACAAAAATGGATTGACCAATTACAATTACATCCGCATCCAGAAGGTGGCTATTATAAAGAGACTATCAAAGCGGTACCTACTAGCTCAAATCAAAGATCGGCTTATTCGAGCATATACTTTCTTTTAACGCACGATAATATATCACATTTTCATCGAATAGATGCTGATGAAATCTGGTATTATCATGCAGGAGATTCTTTGACTGTTCACATGATATACCCTGATGGCAATTATCAAAAAGTAACAGTTGGCCCCAACATCGAAAGTGGTGATGTATTGCAGCATGTTGTTCCAAAGGGCACAATTTTTGCATCGTCTATTGAAGGCTGTGCTGGTTATGCGCTTGTTGGTTGCATGTGTCATCCAGCATTTGAATTTAAACATTTTGAGTTATTGAGTAAAGAGTGGCTAAACGAAACATATCCAGCCTTAAAACACATTAATGATCGTTACGCTTTATCAATAATCGACATTAATAGTTAAATATAAAGGAAAACTCGTATTACTTTCTCGTTAAAACAGTTGTGAAAGTAATACGAGTTTTTTAAATATTATTTTGATGTACCAAAAACTTCATTAGCAATTTCAACAATATAAGCTAACTTTTTCCACTGTTCTTCTTCAGTTAATTTATTGCCTTCTTCAGTAGAAGCAAAGCCACATTGTGGACTTAGACAAATTTGTTCTAAATCTATATAGTTTTGTGCTTCTTTTATACGTTTTAAAATAGTGGTTTTATCTTCTAATTCACCATTTTTTGATGTGAATAATCCCAACACTGCAAATGAACGATCTTCTGGGAAAAATCTTAAAGGTTCGAAATCACCTGAGCGATTATCATCATATTCTAAGAAGAAACCATCTAATTGTTCTTTAAATAGATATGGAGCGATTGGTTCATAACCACCAGAAATAGCCCACGTAGATTGATAATTTCCACGACAAATATGTGTTGTGATCAATAAATCTTCTGGTAAACCACTGATTGCTTCATTGATAACTTTATAAGCGAGTTGACGTGCAACTTCTTTTTCAGATTCACTTCTATCACGCCCACGTGTATTTTGTGTTCCTGATGTTAAATTTGCCCAATACACATCATCTAGTTGTATATAACGTGCACCGAGATCATAGAATTTTAGTAAACTATCGTGATAAGCTTTTGCTACATCATGCGCAAAATCATTGATATCAGGATAAATGTCTTCGTTTAAAATATTAGGATGGAACAATTGATTTGGACTTGGAATAGAAACTTTTGCCGTTGCACGGCCATTTACCTTTTCATATAAAAATTTAAAGTGTTCAAAATGGGGATGATTTGGGTTAAATGTAACTTTATCAACCACCTTGACGTTGTGATTTCTAGTTTCTACACCTTCAAATGTTAAACCACGCTCTGATGTGTAACCTTCAACACCATCTAAGTTTTCTAAGAAATCAAAATGCCACCAACTTCTGCGGAATTCACCATCAGTAATACTATGTAAGCCTATTTCTAGTTGTTTATCTATGATGCGTTCAATTTCCTCATCTTCTATATTTTTTAATGTTTGAGCATTAATAACGTTATTTTGATAATCTTTACGTGCATCTTTTAAACGTTGTGGACGTAGTAAACTTCCTACGTGATCTGCTCTAAATGGTCTTTGTGACGTTGACATATGGCTATCTCCCTTTTTAAAGAATTTTCTGAAAAATATATTAAAAATTTAACAAACTTCTCAACAATTGTCAATTTCGCTTTTACACTATGAAATATAGTACAATAAACATAATTATCTACTCGCTATTAATTAAAAATTTAAATGTAACAAACATAAGATGACATGTAAGGTTCAGTTTTATATAATAATGACAAGGAGTTGGTGGCAGTGAAAGTAAAATATATTGATAAACGTCACTGGCGTCGCATCATTGACCGAGAATATACGGAAGTCAAAGTGAATAATAACAAATTTAAAGGTATTATTGGGTTAGTAACGATGAAAAAGGTACGTGAACCTCTAGAAGTATCGGTCGTAGGACAAAATATTGTTGTGGCTGATGATAACTATCAGTGGTTACAAATATTACCTGAAAAAAAACGTTATAGTATCACAGTGATGTTAGACGACAATGGCAATCCATTAGAATATTACTTTGACATAAATATTAAAAACGTTACGCAAAAAGGAAATGCACGTACGATTGATTTATGCTTGGACGTATTAGCATTACCTAATGGAGAATACGAACTTGTTGATGAAGACGATTTGTTACGCGCGTTAAACCAAGGCCAAATAACCAAGAAGCAATATCACGAAGCTTATATTATCGCGCATCAGTTAATGATTAAAATTGATACAGATTTTACAACTATGCAGAATAAAATTATGTATTGTTTCCATAAAATAAAACAAAAGTCGAAATCTCAAAAGCAATCCTCTTTTAATAAACATAAATTTAAAGGCAAAAAGCATAAAAACGTTGTGTACAATGAGGCTAAACATAAGCCAATAAAAAATTACAATAAGCATCATAATCATTCTAATCAAAATAATAGCAAATCACATCAAAGTAAGATAAAAGATTCTAATGCATCTCAATAATCTTGAAATTGTTATAAAAAATTCCCTATATTAGTCAAGCGTTAACCATGTTATAGTAAACACTGCGAGAATTGAAGAGTATTAAAAGTAATTCATTAGCGCAAAGTAAATAAAAGTAAGGCCACCATAAATAAAGATATTTAGTATTTGTAAAAAATAGGGGGATAATTATGAAGATTGACGATTATCGCTTGTTAACTACATTAGATGAGACGAAAACGCTCAGAAAAGCAGCGGAAATTTTATACATCTCTCAACCAGCAGTAACACAACGATTAAAAGCGATAGAAAATGCATTTGGCGTCGACATATTCATTCGTACAAAAAAACAATTAATAACGACGACTGAAGGCATGATGATTATTGAACATGCACGTGATATGTTGAATAGAGAGCGTCTGTTTTTAGATAAGATGCAAGCACATATCGGTGAAGTAAATGGTACGATTTCTATTGGTTGTTCATCCTTAATAGGGCAAACGTTGTTGCCGGTAGTATTGAATTTGTATACACGACAATTTCCAAATGTAGAAATCCAAGTTCAAGTAGGGTCGAGTGAACAAATTAAAGCTAATCATAGAGATTACCATGTGATGATTATTCGTGGGAATAAAATGATGAATTTAAGCAACACGCATTTATTTAATGACGAACATTATTTTATACATCCTAAAAATCGTAATGATGAAGTAGAAAAGATGCCGTTTATCGAATTTCAGGCTGATCCTATATACATTAATCAAATTAAAGAATGGTATGGCAGCCAAATTGGTCAAGATTATCATGCAATGATTACGGTTGATCAAGTGGCGACATGTAAAGAAATGTTATTAAATGGCGTTGGCGTGACCATATTGCCGGAAATCATGATGAAACACTTAGATAGGGAACAGTTTGCGTTTCAACGCGTAGATATAGACGATAAACCGCTGATTCGTTCTACTTATTTGAGCTATGATCCAAGCATGTTACAGTTGCCGCAAGTTGATTCATTTATTAATTTAATAATGGAATACGTGGAATAACAATTTTAGATAATTGAATATTTTGGTTCATTGATAAATATAACTTTATGAAGAGTTATATGAATTTAATAGGAATAGAGGACGCTAAATGTTTAGTGAATTGTTACATATAAAAAATTACAAATTATTTGTCGTTAATATGATGATGTTAGGTATGGGCATCGCCATTACTGTACCGTATCTGGTATTATTTGCTACAAATGATTTAGGTATGACTTCTAGCCAATATGGGTTGCTATTAGCATTAGCTGCAATTAGCCAATTTACAATGAATACAATTGTAGCACGCTTTTCTGATACACATAGTATCAACAGAAAGACAATTATTATTACTGCACTTTTTATGGGGGCAGTCAGCTTTTCAATTTATTTTTACATTCATGAAATCTGGGTTTTTATAGTAATGTATGCCATTTTCCAAGGTTGTTTTGCCCCAGCCATGCCTCAAATGTATGCGTCAGCAAGAGAATCAATCAATACTTCTACATCAAAGGACAGAGCGAAATTTGCTAACGCTGTATTACGTTCAATGTTTTCATTCGGTTTCTTGTTCGGTCCACTTATTGGTGCATTGTTACTCAGTTTTAAAGGATATGCGGGTTTATTTGGCGGAACGATAACAATCATATTATTCACACTATTATTACAAGTTTTTTTCTTTAAAGATATTCAAACAAAGCATACAGTAGCAGATAGTACACATGTTGAAGCGGCGGCACCTAATATGTTGCGTGACAAGGTCTTATTTGTACCCTTTTTAGCTTTTATTTTATTACATATAGGACAATGGATGTACACGTTGAATATGCCATTGTATGTGACGAACTTTTTGAAAGAACCAGAAAGTCGAGTAGGTGTGCTAGCTAGTATTTGTGCAGGACTTGAAGTACCTTTCATGGTCATATTAGGCATTTTATCTGCTAAATTGTCGACACGTACGCTATTGATACTTGGGGGATTATTCGGAGGATTATTTTATTTTAGTATTGGCGTATTTAATAGTCTGATCATGATGATAATAGGACAGGTGTTTCTAGCTATTTTTCTAGCTATTTTACTTGGATTAGGGATTAGTTACTTCCAAGATATTTTACCTGATTTTCCTGGTTATGCATCTACATTATTTGCGAATGCGATGGTTATCGGACAATTATGTGGTAATCTTCTCGGTGGTATAATGAGTCACTGGGTAGGCTTAGGTAATGTGTTCTTTGTTTCTGCAGGTTCAATATTTTTAGGTATGATTTTAATATATTTTACAAAAGAACAAAAATTTACAGAAGAAAGTATGGAGTAGATAGAAATGACATTGATTTTATGGTTATGCATTATAGCATCATTTATTTTAGCGTTTATTGGTTTAATAAAGCCAATCATACCGTCAGTACTTGTATTATGGATTGGTTTCTTAATTTATCAATTCGGCTTTGACAATCATCATCTGTCTTGGATATTTTATGTATCGATGGCATTGTTCACAATATTTATCATTATTGCAGATTTCATTATGAATAAATATTTTGTCAGCAAGTTCGGCGGATCAAAATTAAGTGAGTATGCAGCGTTGATTGGTGTTATTGTAGGCTGTTTTGTCTTTCCACCATTTGGAATAATTATTATTCCATTTATAGCTGTGTTAGTAGTTGAATTTATACAAGAGCCGCATTTTTCTAAAGCTTTAAAGGCAAGTTTTGGCTCAGTAATAGCGTTTTTAGCAAGTTCCATCGCTCAAGCGATAATAATGATTATTATGGTTGTTTGGTTTTTCATAGATGCATTATTAATCAATTAATCAATGTGATGAAAGATATTACAAACGGTGTACAATCATGGTGAGCGCACTTATAGCATAAATAAAGTGAAATTTAAGCAATCTTCTTGTTTTCGTAATTACTACTTTAGTATAATCACTCACATGTGTTAAAAAGTGGAAAAGGAAGGGAGTCTTAAATGAAATATCCAATTGCTATATGGATGCTTGCAATCGGTGCTTTTGCAATCGGAATGACAGAGTTTGTAATTATGGGATTATTGCCAAACATCGCTAGAGATTTTGATGTCAGTGTAAGCCAAGCAGGGCAACTGATTACAGGTTATGCTTTAGGTGTAGCTATCGGTGGACCTATCATTGTGATGTTAACAATTAAATGGAATAGAAAATATTTATTGTTGGCATTAATGGCGATATTTATTGTAGGAAATATTGCAGCCTCATTTAGCCCGAATTATGGCTTTATGATGACGAGTCGAATTATTACTTCATTAGCTCACGGTTCATTTTTTGGTATAGGTTCAATATTAGCAGCGAGTATGGTTAAGCCAGAAAAGCGTGCGAGTGCGATGGCATTAATGTTTATGGGCTTAAGCATGAGTAATATTTTAGGCGTGCCGTTTGGAACTTTAATCGGACAAAACTTTGGTTGGCCAATGACATTTATTATTATATCAGTCATCGGAGCTTTAGCATTAATAGGTATTATCATATTTGTACCGATGAAAAAAGAAACAGTTAAATCATCTGTATTAAATGAACTGAAAATTTTAAAAGAAAAACGTTTATGGTTAACCTTAGCTGTTACATTATTCGGATTTAGTAGTGTATTTGCTTACTTTACTTATATATCAACAGTGCTCATTGATGTGTCACATGTACAAGAAAATTTAATCTCATATTTATTGATTATATTTGGTATTGGGGTCACATTAGGTAATGTTGTAGGTGGAAAGCTTGCAGATTGGAATTTAAATAAGGCATTAAAAATAATATTTAGTGTATTTATTTTATATTTCATTTTATTATACTTTGTGCAAATGAATGGATTATTAATGGTAGCAGGTATTTTCTTTTTCGGTCTCATCGGTTTCAGTATGAGTCCGTCACTACAATATAAAAGTACGTTAATTTCACAAGATGCACCAACACTTGCGAGTACACTTAACCAATCAGCATTTAATTTAGGTAATGCTTTGGGTGCATTTATCGGAGGTGTCGTGGTAACAAATTTACCAGTTGCATCGTTAAGTTTAATTGCGCCGATACTAACAGTGATTGGTCTTATTTTCTTATTTATCAATATTGCAATAGAAAAGAAAGAAAATATAACAACATAGGTGAAATATAAACTAAAAACACGTCAGCCACTTCTCGAATTTTAGAAGCTTGTGCTAACGTGTTTTTTAATAGTATTTATAATGAAGCATTGGTGTTTTTATTAGTAAAATGATGATCGATATATAATGCGATTGGAATGAATATAAATGAAATGATAATAAAAGTCCAATTGCTAATTAATAAATAAGGGCCTACAGTTAAAAACATCTGTGGAATGAAAAAGACATAAAATATTCCACATACAGATAAAAGTAAAACGAGATATGTTAATAACCAAGATAAGTGTGATGTATTAAAACAACGTATTTGTACAGTTTTAAATAACATCCAAATAAAGAAAAATATGATAGCAATACCTACGATTAAAGTAAGCGGGAAAGTATATAAATATAGTCGTTTTGCACCAATAAAAAATCCAGCAAACCCTTTGAGAAAACAAAAAATACCCACAAAAAGCATAATATGACGCATAATGTATTTGAAAATGTTTCTTATTGTTTCATTTGGTAAACGTCTAAGTTCTCTTTTGGCATGGGCTTTAGGATCGTGATCAAAGAATTCCATTGCTAATGTGCCATCCTTTTCAGCTTCTAATAACTGATTTAAAACACGGTTTAACATTTTTTCAGAATCATGTGGGTTGACACTCAAATCAGCTCTGACATAAGTCATGTAGTTTTCAAACGTATCTCTGTCTGTATTATTTAAGCGTAATGCTTTCACATTGTTTTCACGCATTAATTTATCAGTAGATTTCATTGGCATTTGGCATTCCTTCTTATGTATAAAATATATTTATAATGCTAATTATGACGAAAATAGTATTATAAATCAATAACACTTTCAAAGGAGTAATAATGGAGTATTTAAAACAATCACATCAACAATATTTAAATGAAATTGCGGAAATTCATGAACAACAACTTAACCAACAGTATGAGCATTATCAAAACACTACTATTTCTGTTGCATTACGCAAAGAAATGATTGAAAATGGATTATTAGCCAATACTGATGTTGTGATTACCGAAATACAAGACCAACAAATGATTGCTTTTATTTGGGCAAGATATATAAAGCAATATCAAAAGGTTATTATTGAAATGATGTATGTTTCGGAAGACAATCGAAATCAAGGTATCGCGAAAGCATTAAAAAAAGAGGTTGAAATATGGGCATATAGGAGGGGTGCTTCAGAAATTGAAAGCACGGTAGTCAATCACAACCATGCCATGAAAGATTTGAATTTTAAACTTGGATATTATATAAGTACGGTGACTATGAATAAAAGATTAAGAATAAATAATGAAGATGAGTAAAAATAATGATAAAATTATATTATTATTATGAAATTAACAAAAGGAGTTCTTACATGAAGAAATGTTTAGCACTCATACTAGCATCCACTGTCTTATTGACTGCATGTGGGAAAAATGATGAAAAAGCAACGTTAGAGAAAGATATTGATAAATTGGAAAAACAAAATAAAGATTTGAAAAAACAAAAAGAAGACTTAGAAAAAGAGAAAGATAAACTGAAAGATAAGTCGAAGAATTTGGAAAAAGATGTTAATGCTGAAACATAGGCTTCTATACTAATTGCGTTACAAATGGATTTCATGCAATATTTCCCAGGAAATTATTGTACTATCGTTTTACAAATTGTTATAATGGGTATCATTAACGTAATGAATATAAAAAGTTTCTAAAAAATAGATTTGAAATTATGAGTCAGTTGCTTAGTATTACTTTATATTAAGTGTGACTTTATAATGAATCATTTATTATACGCAGTTTATTAATAATCATTTTTCATTAGGAGAAAGAGGGAATAACGATGCATGAAAAAGATTTTGTATTATTAGAAGGGCGTTCAATTACGCTTCCAGAATTAGGTAGAGAAATTGAAAGTATTACTGGTAGAGAAATCAAAGATTCGACTGGTGAAATTAAACGTGTTATTGCACATTTACCCAATTTTGAATCTGATACAGATACATTTGTAGCTACTTACAAATTAAATCATAAAAATGATTTCATAGATGCAACATTTACGGCGCCCAAAAGTGAACGTGGTCGGTTGAAAGAAGTAGCTGTAAACGTTGAATTGATTAGCTATATTTCAAGAGCATAAGCAATGTTTAATCCATGTGATAGCGCGGTATGAGAATAATCATAACGCGTTATTTTCTATAGAAATTTAATTTCCAGTTTAGAGGTGTAACAGTATGACAGTTTATATAGAAACTGAGCGTTTAAGGTTACGGGACTGGCAAGCAGAAGATTTACTTCCATTTCAGCAGATGAACGCGAATCACCAAGTCCGTAGATATTTTCCAAGTTTATTAAGTTTTCGACGTTCAGAACATGATATGAAAAAGATGAATGATATTATTATCAATCATGATATAGGCCTTTTTGCTGTTGAATTAAAAGAAACAAATGGATGGCTTGGTTTTATCGGATTGAACTATGTACCTAAAGCCAGCAAGTATACGTTTGATGAGCTACCATTCTATGAAATCGGTTGGCGTTTGATCCCCGAAGTGTGGGGGAATGGTTTCGCTACTGAAGGTGCAGAAGCGGTACTCGAATATGCAAAACAGCAGGGGATTAACGAAGTCTATGCATTTACTTCAGAAAATAATGAACCTTCACGTAAGGTTATGGAAAAAATAGGTATGAAGCTATATGATTTCTTTGAATATCCAGAATTAAGTAAGTATCATCCACTTAAAAGACATGTTAGATATTATAAAGATTTAACAAAACAAGCAAAATAAAATTGTAAATAAGTAATGGGGTATAAATCCTATTCTTATGAAAAAGACTAATCCAATTTTTAATATATGGATTAGTCTTTTTGTTTACTATGATTTTGTATCGTCCATGCCTGCCTGGGAATGTGATTCAAGCCATTAGTCTCTCATTCATATCATTTCCCTAGGCGTCAGCACGACTTAAAAGCGGTATGGTGACTGTGTTTTAAAGTGTTTTGCTTGATGTTAGTTTTTTAATAAGTTGGCTTAATTTTTGTAATGCAAATTCTATATCTTCAATGTTTATATAGGAATAAGAAAATCTTATATGATATTGTGCGTTTTTATCATAAATTTCGCCTGGATTAATTAAAATTTGATTTTGTATCGCTAAATCGAACAGTTCTTTCATGTTTATTGGTACATTTAATTTGAACCAAATATAATAAGAACCTTTAGGTATGGACCAAGTACCTAAATCTTGAAAATGTTGATTTAAAGATGCTAAAAATTTATCACGTCTCTCTATAAGTGCTTGTTTTAAATAATTTAAATGTTGCTCATGGTATAAAGGGTTATTTAGCCATTCAGTTGCGATAAATTGTGATAATGAACTGGCACCATAATCATTTTGCATTTTCAAATCCGCTAAGTGCATAACAACTGATGGTTTACCTATAATCCATCCTACCCTTAAACCAGGACTTACTGTTTTAGATAAACTACTAATATATAGGATATTATCATTCTCTTCTAATGACTTTAAAGGTTGAGGACGATCTCCTTCGAACCACAAGTCGCCATAAACGTCATCTTCTACTATAGGGATTCCTGTTTGTTGGCATTGTTGAATTAATTTATATTTTTCTGTTTGCGTATATGCGTGTTGTGTAGGGTTATGTAAAGTCGGTATACAATAAAAAATGCTATTTTTATACAGTGTTTTAGCATTGAAAATAGTGTTAATTTGTTGTTTGATTTTAGATATTGTCAAAAACCTAAGATCTGCTCGAATGTTATGCCATGTATGCACAGAATTTATATATGAGGGCGTTTCTATAATTATCTTTGAATTTGGAATCAGTAAACCATCAGCGATGAGTTTTAATCCTTGCAATGCACCTGAAGTGACGCAAATGTTTGCTTCATCACATTCAATCCCCAATTTTTTAACATGATTTACAATTGCTTTTCTTAAATTTAAATTACCTAAGGGGTGTTCATAATTAGTTTTAAGCGCAGTAGTCGTTTGTTTTGAAAAAATATCTTGAAATTGCTTGTTTGGGATTAATTGTGGACTGAGTTCACCAGTACTTAAACGTAAGATATGCGCATCGAATTCTAATTCGTTAATTCGTTGTATAAAGTATTGATTATTTTTAGAAGCGCTATTTTTAATGTAGTCATGCCAATTCATATTATGATTAATATAAGTATTCCAATTACTTTTCGAAACGTATAACCCTTTACGTGCTTTGCTTTCTAAAATTCCATAACTTTGTAGTATTTCTAAGGACTGAATAATAGTTGAACGATTGACGCGATATTGAGCTGCCAAATTTCTCTGAGAAGGTAATTTCATACCTGCTTCTAAATCACCATTTTTAATCTTCGAAAGTATGTCATCAATAATTGCTTTATATTTTGGCATGAACATGCTAAATCTCCTTTAAGTAATTGGTGGGTTTTTAAAATTATAACTGGTTGGTAAAAATCAATTAAATATATTATATCATGATTATATATAGAAAAATGGTCATAACTCATATTTGAATATTTAATGCTTATGGTTAGTGTATAGGATTCATTCATTTATTGACTGCACACGTATCATGCGTCAATAAATACATAATGATAAATAATTCTTATTTATTATGAATATCATATTTTTGCGTTAGTTAAGTTTGAGTGAAAACTGGTACGGTTTAATGATAATTTAGTTTTGAAGAAAGAGGAGATAATATGTTGCAACCAATGATTCATGGTTTGTTTTTAGCTTTGGGTTTAATCTTACCTTTAGGCGCACAAAATGTATTTGTATTTAACCAAGGAGCAAACCAAAAACAATTAATTAAGACTATACCAGTAATTATAGCTGCAGGGTTATGTGATACATTATTAATAGTATTAGCTGTATTAGGGGTGTCAGTCTTATTACTATCACTACCGATGTTACAAATCGTAATTTATTGTGTCGGCTTTATCTTTCTTAGTTACATGGCTTGGTCATTATGGCATGAAAAACCACAAACGCTTGAACGTTATCAATCAATGTCCGCGCGAAAGCAAATTGGATTTGCCATGTCAGTCTCATTATTAAATCCTCATGCAATTATGGATACTATTGGTGTTATAGGAACGAATGCAGCAATATATGGAGGCGTGGATAAAATGGTTTTTACGATGACGACAATTGCTGTTTCTTGGATCTGGTTTATATTTTTGGCAATTGCAGGTAAAGTCGTAGGTAATATTGATAAAAGAGGCAAATATATTTTAATATTAAATAAATTTTCAGCAATAATTATTGTGATTGTTGCATTAATAATATTAAAACAATTACTGGCAATACTATTTTAAGCATAAGAAAAGCAGAGGTAGTGGCATTTGTAGTGCACACATATCTCTGCTTTTAAAATTTAGTCGTAACTTCTAATACCTAATGGTTCATAATTATGAATCGCTTCGAACAGTGCTTCAGGATTGTTACATAGCGGTGCCAGCGATTGATATTTTTTATCGATAAAGCCTTCATGAATCATATGGTCAATCAATGTTTGCAAAGGCTCAAAAAAGCCGTTGATATTATAGATAGCGATTGGTTTTTCATGAATACCGATTTGCGACCAACTATACATTTCAAAGAATTCTTCTAAAGAACCAGCGCCTCCTGGAGCCATGACAAACGCATCTGCTAATTCTGCCATTTTGTTTTTTCTTTCATGCATAGAATCAACTAAAATGAGTTCGCTTAGTCTCGTACTAGTAATTTCTCGTTCATTTAACATATTTGGCATCACGCCAATAGCACTACCTCCGTGATCTAATACGCCATCTTGAATAGCTCCCATAATTCCAACAGAACCAGCACCAAATACTAATTCATAGTTATGTTTAGCCATATAAGTGCCTAATTGGTAAGCTTGTTTCATGTAAGATTCATCTTTACCTTTACTAGCACCGCAATAAACAGCAATTTTTTTCATACTTTATTCCTCCGTAAATAATGACACATCATTAATTATAGACAAAAATTTTTGTTCAAATATCGCAATGTCATCTGTTGTAAAAGAAGATGGGCCTTTAGTGCGCCCGCCACTTTTTCGAAATTGTGCACTCGCATGTCGTTGTTCTAACAAAGTGTTGATATTATTTTGATCAAATATAAATCCTTTATGGTGCATCACAACTTTAGCTTTGTTTAATAATAAACTTGCAAGTCCATAATCCTGTGTTATTACAATATCTTCTGATCGCGTGATTTTAACAATTTTATAGTCGACTGCATC
The DNA here is from genome assembly GCF_001835975.1 of Staphylococcus sp. HMSC034G07. NCBI lineage: Bacteria > Bacillati > Bacillota > Bacilli > Caryophanales > Staphylococcaceae > Staphylococcus > Staphylococcus sp. HMSC034G07. The sequence goes on along the minus strand of NZ_KV826608.1, from coordinate 289,628 downwards.
CGGGCCATCATCAACATAAATGACATTGACGTGATCAGGTTGCATTTTTGAAGAAAAATGACTAAAGCTTCGGACAATGGTAACAAAGATGCTTGTCCCTTTTGTCAATTCAACAACAGAATTGGTAACAGGACAAGCATCTCCATCAATGATGACTTGAGTCATAATAATTATTTACCTTTTTCTTCATTGTTTTGCTTTACAATGCTTTTAGCAACATAATTTTTGTATTTTTTGAACTCCGCTAAACGGTCTTTTTTATTTTTTTCGCGAGCTTTGTCTTCTTCTTTATGACGTTTATCAATATTTTTTTGTAATTTTTTATTGAATTTATTTATTTCTTTGCGGTTTTCTTTTTCAAGTTTTTCGCCTTTTTGTTCTGTCTCTTTGTCTAATTTTCCTGGTGTCATGCCAACTTTTTCCATATGTTTATTAGATTTTTTCATAGATTGAATGCGTTGTTTTTCATTATCTTGACGTTTTTTTTCTTCTTCATTGTGGCGTTTATCAATATTTTTTTGTAATTTCTTCTTCATTTTGTCTGCTTCTTTACGATTCTCTTTTTCAAGTTTTTCGCCTTTTTTCTCAATGTAAGCAGGATCATGTTCTTTAGCAATACGTTTTAATTCACGTTTTTGATCCATATTATGTTTTTTATCAATAACATAATCTTTTGCATTTGCAGATTTATCTACTACTGTATCTTTAATTTGAACAGATTTGTTTGCTACGGTTTTTGAAGCTTTAGCAGTTGCATCACTAGCTTTTTTAACATCTGGATGATCTTTAATACGTTTACGTTCAACGATTAACGGTACTAAAAACACAGGCGCTACTGTGATGATTGTTTTAATTAATTGCTTTTTGTCCATACTCGTTGCCTCCAATAATTTTATACTATCTACTTATTACCCCATAATACATCATAATAAACGGTAAATACACGTACTTTCATGGAAATTATTTCTGCAATTTTAGACATGAAATTTAAGAAGAGGCTGGACAAATTACTTGTCTCAGCCTCTAACTGTTTTATTGTCCACTGATTCCTTGACCTATACCAAAACCAAAGTAAAGGATTGCAATAATAATGACTAATATAATTCTATAAATAGCAAATGGAATCAATTTTATTTTACTAATTAAGAATAAGAATGTTTTAATGGCAATTAAACCAACGATAAATGCTGTGATAAACCCTAGGAAGTAAAAACCGATGTGATTTAAATGAATATATTCAAAGTTTTTGACTAGAGATAAACCACTTGCTGCTAACATTACAGGAACTGCCATAATAAATGTGAAATCAGAAGCAGATTTATGGTTCATTTTCATGAGCACACCTGTAGAAATTGTAGAACCAGATCTACTGAAACCAGGCCACATAGCGATAGCTTGGGATAAACCAATTACAAAAGCTTGGAAATAATTAATTTGGTCTACAGTTTGTGGATTCGTAACTTTTTTACTGTATATATCTGCAATAATCATATATATTGCACCGATAAATAATCCAATCATGACTGTTGGGACACTAAATAAATATTTTTCAATAACATCATCAAACATTAAACCAAGTATACCTGCTGGAATCATACCAACGATAATATGTAGTAAGTTTAAGCGTTTAGGTTTTTGACCGATGCCATCGATAGGTTCAGATCTATATTTCCCTATATGTAACATTTCAAAATAACGTTCACGGAATACCCAGGCACCTGCGAATACAGAACCGAGTTGAATTACAATTTTAAAGGTAAACGCAGATTCTGAACCTAAAAATTGAGTTGATTTTAACCACATATCATCTACAAGAATCATATGTCCAGTAGAAGATACAGGTGCAAACTCAGTTAATCCTTCGACAATTCCTAGAATGATTCCTTTTATCAATTCAAGCAATATCATAATTAACCTACTTTCATAATATGGATTATAGTTTATTCATTTTCATTTTATAATAATAGCACATTAAAATTATAAAGTGCCATAGATAAATAAGATTTTGGACTAAAGACTGAGAGAAAAAGTACTTACTTCAGTTAAATGAGATAAAAGATAAATTATTGTAAATTTTATTCAGAAAGTCAAACTTCTTTTTGCAAATTTTTATTTATAATTTATTAATTATATAATTATAAAAAGTTTGTTTTTTACTTTTGAATTTAAAGCATTCAATCATTTGATTATAATTATGGCAAAAATATGAATTAAGTAAATAAAAATGTATTAATTTTTGAGCCAATTCATTTCATTTTAATACATTCCATTTATAATATGAACCAGGTGATATTTGTGAAAAGATTAACAAGTTTAGCGATGAAATATAAAATTTATCCGATATTAATGTTTGTAATCAGTACAATATTAGCGATTACTGTAGTCATTCAGAACATTGCTATTGCAGAAATTTTAAATGCAATGTTACGTCATACACATCAAGATTTGTTAATTTTACTACTAGTGACATTAATTGTTTTATTAGCAAGAGCGACATTTAACACAATAAATCAAATGATAGGTAATCGTATGTCTTCTCGCGTTAAATATGATTTACGACGTCAATTGATTTTAAATAAATCTTCAGAACCTATTGGTGTTCAAATTAATACATTGACTGAAAATATAGATGGTATAGCACCATTCTTTAATAGTTACTTTCCTCAAGTTTTTAAGTCTATGATGATACCACTATTTATCATTATTGCAATGTGTTTCATACATTTAAACACGGCTTTAATCATGATTGTTACAGCACCATTTATACCAATGTTTTATATCATTTTTGGGTTGAAAACACGTGATGAGTCAAAAGATAAAATGACTTATTTAAATCAATTTAGTCAACAATTTTTAAATAAAATAAAGGGTTTGATTACTCTCAAACTATTTAATAAAACAGAAGCTACAGAACAATCTTTATATGAAGAAAGTACGACTTTTCGAAATTTAACAATGCGTATTTTAAGAAGTGCTTTTTTATCAGGTTTGATGTTAGAGTTTATCAGTATGCTTGGAATTGGCCTTGTTGCTTTAGAAGCGGGGTTAGGATTAATATTATTTAATAGTATAGATTTTAAAACTGCAGCCATAGCAATTATATTAGCACCGGAATTTTATAATGCTATTAAAGATTTAGGTCAATCTTTTCATACTGGAAAGCAAAGTGAAGGTTCAAGTGACGTTGTCTTCGATTTATTAGATCGACAAGAAGCATATGTGAAACCACAAGTGCAAACGAATAGTTATCAAAAGCCATTAATACAACTTGAGCATATATATTATAAATACAATGATGCACAGCAACATGCTTTGGAAGATATCAACATTAGTATTTATGAAGGGGAACATATTGCATTAATTGGAAAAAGTGGAGCTGGAAAATCTACTTTAGCTCAAGTTATAGCACAACATTTTAAACCGCAATATGGTTCTGTTATTTATAAACAACAGTTAAAAATTGGTTTTTTGAGTCAGCATCCCTATATTTTTAATGCGTCTATAAGAGATAATATGACAATGTTCCAAAAAATTGAAAAAGATAAAATTTTAGAAGCGCTTGACGATGTTAACTTAAAACATGTTGTCAATGCGTTAGAAAATGGTATTGATACTTGGATTGGTGAAGGTGGAGAGATGCTATCTGGAGGGCAGATGCGAAGAATTGAACTGTCACGGTTATTATTATTACAACCTGATGTACTGATATTCGATGAGCCTGCTACGGGATTAGATGTACAAACAGAGCATGTCATTCAATCTGTGATAAACAGAAAGTTTGAAAATACGACGATCATCACCATCGCACATAGAGAACATACAATAAAAAATGCAGATAGACGTATAAAAATTAATGAAGGTTCCGTTAAAGCTATAAAAGTAATCGAGCAAAATGCGTATAAAGGTGGTGACTTTTGTTGAAACCACATATTCAATTTAAGGTAGATAAAGATTTGGTTTTATCTATTATTGTAGGTATATTGGGCAGTTTAACTGCATTAAGCATGTTTTTCTTGAGTGGTTATATGGTGACGCAAAGTGCATTAGGGGCACCATTGTTTGCATTAATGGTTTTAATTGTTTCTGTTAAAATGTTTGGGTTTATACGTGCTGTTGCAAGATATATTGAAAGATTACTGTCTCACAGAGCCACATTTACTATGTTGAGAAATGTGAGAGTACAATTCTTCAAACATATTATACCTGTCGTGCCAGATGTGTATAGAAAATTTAAATCAAGTGATTTACTTGGACGCATGGTTGGTAGCGTAGAAGCACTACAAAATATTTATTTAAGAGTTTATTATCCGCCAGTAGTCATTGGTTTAACGGCGATGATTGCAATGGTTGTGACGTTTTATTTTTCATTTGTTCATGCAATTATCATCTTTTTAAGTATGTTGATAACATTGGTTTTAATCCCTTGGTTAAGCGCGAAAAAAGCACAATTATTAAAAAGAGATGTTAATCGTGTACAAGACCAATTTTTAAATCAATTTTACGATTATAAAGAAGGGTATCAAGAACTTGCAAGATTTGACCAAACAGCATATTATCAACATCGGGTGTTAAATCAATTGAATCAGTATGAACAAGCACAAGCAAAAGAGCAGCGATTCTTATCATTGTATGAATATAGTTTGAATCTGGTTTCAATGATTGCTTTATTTGCAACTTTATATTTAGGTGTTATACAAGTGCAAAATCAACAATTAGATGTTGTTTACTTAACAAGTATTGTTTTGATGATGTTAACATTATTCGAACAAGCAATCCCTATGAGTAATGTGGCTTATTATAAAGCCGAGACGGATGAAGCATTGAGCAATATTAATGAAGTTATTGCTCACCCAATGCAACAAGGCAATCAACCACTATCACTAGAAAGTGATGTGCATCAACCTTTCGTAGAAGTTAAAAATGTTGATTTTAAATATTGGAATCAATCGAACTACACTTTAAAAGAATTGAAATTACGGGTGCATGAAGGTGAACATGTAGCAATTATTGGACCTTCTGGCTCAGGTAAGAGTACCTTATTACAGTTAATATTGGGACTTTATCAAAGTGAAAATGGTGTGGTTTTAATAAATAATCAAGATATTACAACCCTTTTAGATTCAAATAAATACAGTTCGATTAATGCTCTGTTACAGTCACAACAGTTATTTGATGGTACAGTACGTGATAATTTATTTACTGATAAAGATGATGCAGTAATCAAAGAAGTTTTTGATACACTAGGTTTATCGCACATTGAATTAGATAGACACATCACACTTTCAGGTAATACACTGTCTGGCGGTGAGATTCAACGAATGGGTATTGCAAGATTATTATTGAAAGAAGCTCCGATTTGGGTGTTGGACGAGCCTACAACAGCGTTAGATATTTATCATACGAATCATGTGATGGATGAAATTCACAAGCAATCTCAAACACTAATCGTGGCAACACATGATTTACGATTACTACCAAAATTTGATAAAATCGTGGTTATGGTTGACGGTAAAATCATAGAACAAGGAGATTACCAATCGTTACTATCAAATAAAGGCTATTTATATCAAATGGTCACGTTAAATCAAGTGTGACTTTTTAACAAAAGACAGCAATATAAGTACTTGATTTGTAAATGGAAAATGTTAAAGATTTAAAGCGAAAACCTGAGCTGTAGCTCATGCATAAGCCCCACTAACTCAATAAATTGAGAAGTGGGGCTTTAAAATAAACTAGAGCCTAGGACAAATCAATAATGTCCTAGACTCTAGCTTTAAATCAATATATTTAATTAATCAATTTCATAGTGTTTAACCTTAACATTTAGAATTTAGCATTATTTTGCTTTTTCTTCTGTAAAGGCATTAATTACTTTTGAAAGTAATCGATTTAGTTCTTTGTTTTCTTCTGCGCTAAGTGAAGATGCAACTGCCACATCTTGACATGCTGTGTCCAATTCAGGTCGAATTGCTTCACTTTTATCTGTTAAGTGGATAAACACTTCACGTTGATCTACTTCAGAACGTTCACGTTTAATTAAATCAACTTGCTCCATTCTTTTTAGTAATGGAGATACAGTACCTGTATCAAGTGCTAATTCAGTTACGACTTTTTTCACATTAACAGGTGAGTCAGCCCATAAGATTGTTAAAACTAAAAACTGTGGATATGTCAATTTGTATTTTTTAAAGACATTGTTAGAGTAGTAGCGATTTACTTGTCTTTGAGCATTATACAAACTGAAACATAATTGATCCTTTAAATTAAGTGGTTCAGACATAAAGTTCTCCTCCAGACATTCTATCCGTTTTGTTCTTTCTGTTATCGGATTTGAATCCGTCTATTGTTGTGTAACACTTCCTCAAGCATACTTTCACACTGTGCCATGCTAAAATAAAGTATGTATAAAGTTTAGAAGAAAGTCAACATTTTATCAAGTGAAAGGTTAATTATAAGAATAATTAAAGTTTTACGCAAACATTTTTATTTATGAAATGAGTGAGTATATGAAAAATATTAACAATCAAAAAACCCGAATTACGATTATCACAGGATTTTTAGGGAGTGGTAAAACAACTTTTCTTAGTAAATATGTAAAATATTTACAAAAAAACAATGAAAACCCAAGTGTAATCGTAAACGAATACGGTAATTTAGATATAGATAGCTATGCTATTAGCGATGATATTGAGGTTGCGTCAATATTAAATGGTTGCGTATGTTGTGATTTGCAACTAGATTTAATAAAACAATTAAAACATTTTCTAAGCAAAAGTGCAATGCGCCATATAATAATTGAGGCGACAGGTTTAGCACATCCAATTGAAATTATTGCAGCATGCCAGGATCCTGAAATTATTGAACAAGTCGCTCAACCCACAGTAGTAGGCTTGGTGGATGGGCCTCGCTTCTTAAATCGTTTTCAATATACAAACCATACAATTCAATTGATGGAAGAACAATTATCTGTATGCCATGACATAGTGATGAACAAAATGGATCTCATTGATAATCATACACATGAGCTTGATGAAGCAATCCGCAAAATTAATCCAACAGCATCCAAATATTTTACTACATATGCAGATATGGATATGAATCAAATTGCTCTGGTTGAAAATGGAAACCAAATGAATATAAATAACCATGTACATCATTATGGGATAAATCGTCTACATTATCATTTTTCTGGACCTATTCATAGACAATTATTTTATCAATTTATTTTACGGTTGCCAGATAATGTTCTAAGATTAAAGGGATATGTAAAATTTAAAGATATGCCCAACGATATTTATGAATTTCAATATGCGTTCGGATTACCAGATTATCAAACGATTGATAAAGAAGTACCCTTAACGATTGTTATGATTGGTGAACAATTAGATATAAATCAACTACGAAATCAATTAGATATGCTACAATTTACCTAATTTAAATTAATGTACTGAAGAAGGGGTTTGATTCATTATGGAAAGAGTGAAAATTAACCAACATGTATCCTTTTCAAATGTAATACAAGGGTTTTGGAGAGCAAAAGATTGGGATTGGACACCACAACAATTAAATTACTATATTAATGAATTAGTCGAGCGTGGAATTACTACTATGGATCATGCAGATATATACGGGGATTATAGTTGTGAAGGGATTTTTGGAGAAGCGCTTAAATTATCACCTAATCTACGGGAGCATCTTGAAATCGTTTCTAAATGTGGCATTGTATTGCCATCAGAGCATTTGGCGGCAGCAAATGGACATCGATACGATCACAGTAAAAAACATATCAGAGAAACTGTGGAACGTTCGCTTAAACAATTGCAAGTAGAACAGTTAGATTCATTATTGATTCATAGACCATCTCCGTTGATGGATCCTCACGAAATCACTGAAGCTGTTAAATCTTTAGTTAAAGAAGGGAAAATCAAATCGTTCGGTGTGTCAAATTTTAACAAATCTCAGTATGATTTATTAAGTAAATGCTTAGTTTGTGATAAATTACATATTACTTTAAATCAATTAGAAGTTTCTCCTTATACATTAGATGCGATTGAAGATGGAACCATTAACTATATGTACAAAGATGATGTTAAAATTATGTCATGGAGTCCGTTGGCTGGAGGGAAACTGTTTGATCTTGAAGACGAAAAATCAGCAAGAATCACTGCGATTATATCTCCATTGGCACAAAAGTATAACGTTACGACAACTGCAATTATAATGTCTTGGTTAAAAAAACATCCAGCTTCAATTATGCCGGTGTTAGGCACGCAAAAGATTAATCGTATTGATGAAGCATTACAAGGTATGACAATAACGTTAACTGACCAAGAATGGTTTGATATTTATACAGCTTCCTTAGGTCATGATATTCCTTAGATTCTAATTAGAAGGAGCGTAGAACATGAGTATTCAGAATGAACAACATCATAGAGATCAGTTTAGATTTCAACGCAATTTTATTAACTTTCCTTTTTTAGGTTTTGCAATAGTAATTGCTTTATTAAACATAATATATCCTGACATAAATGTCATGATGGCATTGTTTGGTTTGTTCTTTTTATACAATGGTGGGATATTGTTTGTGGCGTTTATAAAGCATTATAAACGTGTGATGGTCTTAGCAATTATCTTAACCTTAATGTCATTAGCACTATTTGGAATGACGATGTATTTATATGCTAAATCAAATAATTTACTATAATGTAAAATATTACTTGATCTAAATAAGTAGTAGGAGGGTATACATGGAGCAATGGATCACTCATTTTATGGAACAATTTGGTTACTGGGGAATTGCTTTTCTGATATTTTTAGAAAATATCTTCCCTCCTATACCTTCTGAAATCATCTTAACGTTTGGTGGTTTTATGACCACACACTCAAACTTGAGTTTTATTGGTGTAACACTTACATCAACTGTAGGATCTATTGTTGGAGCGATTGCTCTTTATGGCATAGGTGCTTGGATAGGAGAAAGAAATTTATATAAAATTGTAGATCGTTATGGAAAAATAATACGAGTAAAAAGAAGTGATTTAGATAAAACACTGCATTGGTTCGAGCGATACGGTTATTGGACGATATTTTTCTGTAGATTTGTACCTCTTTTAAGAAGTTTAATTTCAATTCCTGCTGGTTTAACACGCATGAATATGCCTTTGTTTTTATTATTTACAACAATTGGTACATTGATTTGGAATATCGTTTTAATTTATTTAGGACAAACAGTTGGTAGCAATTGGCATGTGATTGTGCACTATATGGATATTTACTCTAAAATGATTTATATCGTACTTATTATTTTAGTTATTTTTATTATTTGGAAGTGGTTGAAACGTCAACGAAAGCATAAGCAAAATTAAGCATAAGCTTTGCGAATTCGAACAATATTTTAGTAGCTACTAAAGAATGGTTTACTTATTAACATCTTATGGTGTGAGATAGCACTTAAATTTATTCAAATTGATTGTATGTGCACACTTTGCCAAAGTTTACTAGGATTGAGATTCATGCATAAGTCCCACTAACGCAATAAATTGAGAAATTTAATTCAAGCATACTAAGACAATTCACTTATCTATCATTATAAGGGGATGATATTATGACAAAACAAAAGGTTTCTATTATAGGTGCTGGCAATACAGGATCTACATTAGCTTTTATTATAGCTAAACATGAATTAGCAGATGTAGTATTAATTGATCAACCTAAAAATGAAGGACAGGTTAAAGGTAAAGCACTGGATATATTACAAAGTAGTCCAATTTATGGCTTTGATGTAAATGTTTCAGGCTCAGTAGACTATGCTGATACAAAAGACTCGGATATTGTTGTGATTACTGCTGGGGTGCCACGCAAGCCTGGAATGAGCAGAGATGATTTGGTTAAAATAAATGAACAAGTAATGGAAGATGTTACCAAAGAAATTGTTAAATATTCTCCTGAATGTAAAATAATAGTGCTCACTAATCCGGTTGACGCAATGACCTATTCGGTCTTAAAAACATCAGGTTTATCTAAAGAACGCGTTCTTGGACAGTCGGGTATTTTAGATACTGCAAGATATCAGACATTTATAGCGGAAGCTTTAGGCGTTTCGATTAAAGATATTAAAGGATTAGTACTAGGTGGTCATGGAGATACCATGCTTCCGTTAGTTAATGCTACAAATGTTAATGGTGTACCATTGACTAAATTATTAGATGAAACTACTATTAACCAAATTATTGAACGTACTCGAAAAGGTGGTGCTGAAATAGTAGAATTATTAGGTACTGGTTCTGCTTATTATGCGCCAGCTTCAGCAGTGTATACGATGTTGGAAGCAATTTTAAAAGATCAACAACGCTTATTACCCTCTATTGCATATTTAGAGAATGAATATGGTTTTTCTGATATTTGCTTAGGTGTCCCTACAATATTAGGAGAAAATGGTATAGAACGTATCTTAGAACTCGAGCTATCTGCTGAAGAATTAAAACAATTACAAATTTCAGCAAATGCTGTTCAACAAATAAAACAATCGCTAAAAAATAAATAACTTTTTTAAAAAGAAACACCCACAACATGGCCAATAAGTCTGCTGTGGGTGTTTCGTTATATAATTAAATTTGTGATTACATCCTGAAAATACAAATATACACCGCAACGTACTCAAGAAAAGTTAAAATATACATATACTTTAACCTTAACTTTGTTTTAATAGAAACATGCCAATCAGGATATTTACATTCGTAATAAAATAATTGCAAATAAAATAAACCGATACCTAGTGGTAAACACATGAGTAGAATGCTTTTTGTGTATGAAAATCCTATGTCATGGAGTAAATGTCCAATAATTAGCTGAAATACGATGAGTACAATAAGTAAAATTAAAATATTAAAAGTCATTTTGTATGTTGTACTCCTTTCGCAAATGTATAAATTAAAACTTGAAGCAATACAAGTAATATGACAAATAGGAAAGCATCAAAATCTAAATGATTGATGACTTCTCTGTAAATTCGAAGTGGTTCATTGATAATATAAACAGAATGCAAACGCAAGAACCGTCCGATATAAATACCTAAGCCATTTAAAAACATCATTATTAATATAATAGTTCTATTGAACCAACGATGCGTTGTAAAATTTTCCATTTCTACAAACATTAAAATTAATAAATATAAGGCTAATAAGACACCGGCAACTAAAAAAGTAAAATACATCCATTCAACGATGATTAGCCCTTGATAAAAATTAAAAGTAAATTGATTTAAATGTATTAAATCAGTAACCATATATAGTGTATTGGGTACCATGCATAAAAATATAAGTACAAAAACGATAAATAATGGCCATTCATATTTATATTTCGGTTTAAATAAATTTAATAGTAAGCACAATTCAAATGGAATATATGCTAAAAATAGATTGAGTGTCATAAATTGATAAAATTGGTTAAAGAAAATAGATATAATCATTAAAATTAAAAATATTGTTCTAGCAATGTAACGTGGGGCGATACTTACACCTACTTTCCTTTTAGATTTATATATGTGATAAACACACATGATCATATAATTATTTTTAGGGGGTACAGTTTTAGCTAATGTTAAAAATACGACTTTGTTTGAAAATGTATTTTTAATATTCTCATTGACTAAGTTTAGTTAATGACAAGCAGTTCAATTTTTAAATAGCAAATAAAAATCCCCTCAAAAAGCTCAATATCAAGGGAACAGCAATATAAAATTACGAATGTGATTTTTCATAATACAATTTATAAACGAAAATTTCAATTATAAACATAATTCGAACCTATTGAAAACGTTTTAAAATAAAAACAAGTTATACATAAATAGCTATTTTCAAAACAAAGTAAATATAAAGCATTTGAGTTAATATACATTATTTTTAAATTTTCCGTTTTTGAGCGATGAGGTTGTTTACTTTTAAAGTTTATTAGTATGATTTGGACTTGTAATTTCTCACAAATTCAAACTCAGAGCGTCAAGACGTTTCAAAATGGTAATCGATAAATGTTAGTACAAAAATAATTGAAGTGTGCTAGTTGGCAATATTAAAAGAATATATATACAGAAAAAACGTTAATTTCTATCTAATTTCAATAGAAATTAACGTTTATGCTTTAGCAAGAGCAAATAATGTTCATGTGTTTTGATTAAGATAGTTTAAATGTATACAAATAATTCCTGACCTATATATAAATTTTATTTTTTGAAGTTAAACACAGTAAATGTTTTTATGGACTAATGATTCATTATTGTTAAATGGACACAAACAATTTACAAGTCTAATAAATTCAATCCTATGTCTGCATTGTGTTTACGATTTATATCTAGGTTTGTCATTGTAATGACGATTTCTGCAGTAGCAGATACAACTGCTTTTGTTAAATGACCGCTTAATGTTTCATATTGGTTAGTACCAAAAGTTGCATGTAAATGTGCAAACGGCTTTTCATCAATATGAGAAATATTACCTAACAGGCTAATTAATTCTAAAGGTTCTTTAATTTCCTTTTTTTCATAGGTTTTAGTTTCTAAATTATAGAAATTTAATTCTACGTCGTCACAAGCTCCAATACCACTAACCGTTCCAAATTTACCGTTTTGCTCACTAGCAAGATCCGTTACAGCTTCAATAATATCTTCACCTTGTTCTAGAACTAATACGATAGTATTGCCATCTACTTGATATACCATTTGAAAACCTCCATTCAAATTAATACGTTAATATCATTATACAATTAATTATTTATGAGATGTATAATAGTGTTTGAAAATGTAAGTTTTTCTATTGTTTTTCTATAGGAAAATGTTATAGAATGTTCTAATATTGTGCATTCCTCTAAATTAACGATTCAAAACAAGATGATTAAAAAATGTGTATAAGAATGGAGTGAGAAACGTGAATAAACAATTTTATATTTTATATTTTAATATCTTTTTAGTCTTTTTAGGTATCGGTTTGGTTGTACCAGTGTTACCCGTATACTTAAAAGATTTAGGTTTAAAAGGTAGTGACCTAGGAATTCTTGTTGCGGTCTTTGCACTCGCACAAATGATTATTTCACCATTTGGTGGTACGCTTGCAGATAAATTAGGTAAAAAATTAATTATTTGTATTGGGCTTGCACTTTTTGCGATTTCAGAATTCTTATTTGCCGCAAGCCACACGTTTTCTCTACTAATCGTTTCTAGAATATTAGGTGGGTTTAGTGCTGGAATGGTTATGCCTGGTGTTACAGGGATGATTGCTGATATTTCTATCGGAAGAGATAAAGCGAAGAATTTTGGTTATATGTCCGCAATCATTAATTCAGGTTTCATTTTAGGGCCTGGTTTAGGTGGATTACTAGCAGAAGTTTCACATAGATTACCGTTTTATGTGGCTGGTACAAGCGGTGTGATAGCGCTTATATTATCTATCACTTTAATTAAAAATCCAAAAAACGAAACGCAAGATGGTTTTACACATTATCAACCTGAATTATTGTCTAAAATAAATTGGAAAGTGTTTCTCACTCCAGTTATTTTAACACTTGTACTCGCATTTGGTTTGTCGGCGTTCGAAACACTATTCCCTTTATATACAGCTGATAAAGCACACTATTCACCTATAGATATCTCCTTTGCAATTACTGGTGGAGGCATTTTTGGTGCGATATTCCAAGTGTTTTTCTTTGATAAGTTTATGAAATACTTTGAAGAACTTACTTTCATTACTTATGCATTACTTTATTCAGCAATTATATTACTTGCGTTGACATTTATGCATAATTACTGGTCAATTATGATTATTAGTTTTATAGTATTTATTGGATTTGATATGATTCGACCAGCAATTACGAATTATTTTTCTAATATTGCTGGAAATCGCCAAGGATTTGCTGGTGGATTAAACTCGACCTTCACAAGCATGGGGAATTTTATAGGACCATTAGTAGCTGGTACATTATACGATATTAACTTTGAATTCCCACTTTATATGGCAATATTAGTAATGTTTATTGGTATGATAGTAATATTTATTGAGAAATCAATTCGATATCGTCTAAAAAAATCATAAAATTAATAACGCAGACAAGTTACGATGCTTAAAACGAAATGCTATATATGACATGAGAAAATAAGTCACTATTCTATAAAAGATAATTTAGATTTCTCACAAATAAACTAATATTAAAGGAGTAAGATATGAGATGGGAGTTACCAATTTAATTTCATATCTTACTCCTTTTTAATTTGAAAAATAAAGCAATTCAAACTTTAGAAATATGTTGATTTGTCATGTTAATACTCCTAATTGGTTTAAAAGGGGCTGTATTTATTCATTTATAATTTCAAATATGACACGAATATTAAATTAAGTTGCATACGTAATATTCATGTTACAGAAATTACAATTGTTTTAAATTGTAGTCTATATAAGTTTTTTGTTAAATATTTGTGATAATATGTTGTTGTGATTATTAAAGAGAGATGATTAAGGGGATAAAGTTGAAGAATTTACTATTATCAATATTGGCTTTTCTATTAACATGCTGCTTCATATTTTTATTAGTATTAGTTACTAATCAACAAGTGCTAGCCAAAGTACATGAAACGATATCGAGTTATTCCGATACTAATAATACTGTTCAATCCAAAGCAAGCGCGGAAAAAACAGACTTCGAATCAAACATGCCGAACGATAAAAAGCATGACGCGCAAAAAGAAAAGCCATATAATGCAAAAAACCATGAGCCGATAGCAAAATTAGCAACGCATGATTTGAATGATAAAGAGGCTGGAGAAATCAATTTGCCTCAATTTTCAGAAGCGCTAAATAAAGCGAAAAAAATGGTAGACAATGATAACCATTCTGAAAATAAATATAATGACTATGGTATTGATAGTACATGTGAGGGAACTTATTACTATATTTTTACTTTCGAAAATAAGCAACATCCCAAAACATATTATAGAGTCACTGTAGATCAAAATAATGAGGCAAGAATATTTGATGATGCTTATCAAGTTCAAAAACATCAAGACCAAGACAAACCGAGAATATCGCCTCATGAATCAGAAGTAATTGCTCAAAAATATGCAAAAGATGCACTAGGAAATAATGCTACCTTGAAAAAAGTTCAAGCTTCAAAGCAAGGTATGTCTTATACATTTTATGATGCGGCAGCAAATAAAGAATATAAAGTTATTGTGAATAAATTGGGTGATGTCATACGTCAACCTGCATTAAAATAGGGAAATAAAAACATTCAACTTTTAGATACTATTGAAGTTGAATGTTTTTTAGTATCATAAAAAAGTATAAAGTTAAATGTATCGATGTTATTATTATATTAAGACTAAACTGATTTATATTTTGATGAATATTAAATTATTAAAAATTGAAAAGGATGAATGTTTTGAAAAAAATAAAAAAAGCAATTATACCTGCAGCAGGATTAGGTACAAGATTTCTTCCGGCAACAAAAGCTATGCCAAAAGAAATGCTACCAATTTTAGATAAACCAACGATTCAATACATTGTTGAGGAAGCGGCTCGTGCTGGTATTGAAGACATTATAATTGTGACTGGTAAACATAAACGAGCAATTGAAGATCATTTTGATAATCAAAAAGAATTAGAAATGATTTTAGAAGAAAAAGGAAAAACTGATTTATTAGAAAAAGTGAATTACTCTACCGAACTTGCTAATATTTTTTATGTAAGACAAAAAGAACAGAAAGGCTTAGGACATGCGATTTATTCAGCGCGTCAATTTATTGGGGATGAACCTTTTGCCGTATTATTAGGTGATGATATTGTTGAATCTACACAGCCAGCCATCAAACAATTGATGAATACATATGAAGAAACTGGTAAATCCGTAATCGGTGTTCAAGAAGTGGATGAAAACGATACGCATCGTTACGGTATTATTGACCCATTAAGTAAAAGCGGACGTCAATATGAAGTGAATCAATTTGTAGAAAAACCAAAACAAGGAACTGCACCTTCAAATCTAGCAATTATGGGGCGTTATGTGTTAACACCTGATATTTTTGAATATTTAGCAAATCAAGGTAAAGGTGCTGGTGGGGAGATTCAACTGACAGACGCTATTGAAAGAATGAATAAGGAAAGCCAAGTCTATGCCTATGATTTTGAAGGTGAGCGTTATGATGTTGGTGAAAAATTAGGTTTCGTTAAAACTACAATCGAATTCGCTTTAAAAGACCAAGAAATGAAAGCGGCGTTAACGCAATTTATTAAGCAACTTAATCTGGATGAATGATTTGTGATCAAGTTCCTTTATAGATAGAAAATATTTTGATATACATGAAACATTTTAATCATATGAGGTATCGAAATGAAGCAAAAGAAAACGAATGCTATGCGAATGTTAGATCGTCAAAAGATAAACTATAGTGTCAATATTTATGAAATTTCAGATGAACATATAGATGGTACTGAAGTAGCAAATAAAGTAGGCATAGAGGATAAGTATGTTTATAAAACACTTGTTTTAGAAAATAGTGATCATCATCATTTTGTGTTTATTATTCCGGTAAGTAACACATTAGATATGAAAGCGGCGGCACATGCGGTAAATGAAAAGAAACTGCAATTAATGCCTTTAGATGATCTTAAAAAAGTAACAGGCTATATAAGAGGTGGTTGTTCACCGATTGGCATGAAAAAGCAATTTGAAACCGTTGTTGATGAGCAAGCAACAAGTATAGATTCACTTTATATTAGTGGTGGAGAGCGCGGGATACAGATTGAAATGGCAGTAGATGATTTGGTTGAAGTCACCAATGCAAAAGTGATGCACGTCACTCATCATTAACAACGCAAAAATAAATAAAATCACGAAATAGGCATGATTCCATTTCGTGATTATTTAGCAGGCAGTAAGTAATTAAATATTTTTTTGTAATTTTATAAAATTGAGTGTATTAATGATTTGAATCTTTATTCGAATTTTGCACTCTTTTTTTTATGCGTTTTTTAAATTGACGTTCTACAATCATTAAAAACGTAAGGCTCAATGTAAAAAATGTGAGAGCCATCGTTAGAACAAACATAGATTCTATTGGGAGTAACAGTAATATAAGTAGTACGATAAAGTTACTAATATATGCATATGTATAGAGTAAAATCATGGTCATTCGTATATATTTGTCGGATGTTTGACTAATAAATTGTAACAGGTTAAACGCCATTTGAAAAAACAACAAAATATATATTATCAAAGTTTGAAAAAACACAAAATCAGTTTTGAATTTTTCACTTATGTATATATTGAGCATCATTAAAATAGCAAAGATAATTGCGGTACTAATTCTGATTCGTCTTTCCCATTTTATAATAGATGATTTTTGCATAACTTCAAGGCACTCCTTGTAAGAAATATATGGAATAAAAAAGATTGTGTTATACATTGTGCATTATAACGTAATGAGATGTATTATCAAGATACTCAAAATGGTTATTAATACATAGTTATGGAGCATAATTATTTATAAAAAGGCCAATCATCAAATTTTATTAGTTTTATATGATTGTTTTTGATTGTTTTTGACAATAAATGATTGAAAAAAGAAAGCGCAACCATTATAATGAAAATGAAATGAGGTGAAGGGATGATTACAGAAAAGCGCCAGGAGCTCATATTGACTGAATTGTCAAAAAAAGATTTTTTAACCTTGCAAGAATTAATAGATCGAACTGGATGTAGTGCTTCTACAATTCGCCGAGATTTATCCAAATTACAAAAAATTGGGAAGTTGAAAAGAGTACACGGTGGGGCAATGCTTAATGAATCATCTATTTTAGAACCTAATTTGGCAGATAAACGCGGTACAAATTTAAAGGAAAAACAAGAAATTGCTCGATTAGCAGCACTAGAAATAGAAGACAATGAATGTATTTTTATAGATGCTGGTTCAACTACACTTGAGATGATTCCTTATATTGATGCACAAAATATCATTGTAGTAACAAGTGGTTTGACGCATGTCGAAGAGTTAATTAAACATGGTATACGTACATTTATTTTAGGTGGAGAAATTAAATCGACAACATATGCGACAGTAGGTGCTAGCGCACTTGAAACGTTGAAAAGCTATCGTTTTGATAAAGTATTCCTTGGTATGAACGGTATTGATTTAAAATATGGTTTAACTACACCAGACGAGCAAGAAGCAATTATTAAAAAACACGCGATATATTTAGGTTCGAAAGCGTATGTTTTAGCTGATCATGATAAATACGACAAGGTGTATTTTGCACATGTGCCTGTCGAAACACAAGTTAGCATTGTTACTTCTAAAAAAGTAAAAGAGAGTGACATATTTAAGCAATATACTGAACATTATACATTTATTGGAGGTACACGATGATTTATACGGTAACTTTTAATCCCTCTATTGATTACATCATGTTTGCTGATGATTTTAAATTAAATGGATTAAACAGAGCGACAGAAACTTTTAAATTTGCTGGAGGTAAGGGTATCAATGTTTCAAGGGTATTGAAAACATTGAATGTCCCTTCAACAGCCTTAGGATTTGCAGGTGGATTTCCAGGTCAATTTATAGATGACACTTTAAAAAAAGCAGGTATTCAAACTGATTTTATAGAGATAGATGAAGATACGCGGATTAATGTAAAACTGAAAACTGGTGATGAAACAGAAATAAATGCACCAGGTCCAAATATTTCTCAAACACAATTTGAAAATCTACTCAGACAACTTAAACAAACTTCAAAAAAAGATATAGTAGTTGTGGCAGGAAGTATACCGAAAAGCGTCCCTAAAGATGCTTATGAACAAATTGCAAAAATCATAAAACAAACAGGTGCTCGATTAGTCGTAGATGCTGAAAAAGATTTAGTGGAATCCGTATTAAAATACAACCCACTATTTATTAAACCGAACAAACATGAATTAGAAGTGATGTTTGATACATCAATCAATTCTGACGAAGATGTTATCTATTACGCACAAGAAATTATGAAACAAGGAGCATCATCTGTGATTGTGTCACTTGGTGGTGAGGGCGCAATTTATGTTGATCATAAACATAGTTTGAAAGCGTCAGTACCTCATGGTCAAGTTGTCAATACAGTTGGTTCCGGTGATAGCACTGTTGCAGGCATGATAGCTGGTCTTGAAACAGGATTGACGATTGAAAACGCGTTTAAACAAGCGGTTTCTGCGGGGACAGCGACTGCTTTTAACGATGATTTAGCCTCATACAAAGCCATTGAAGATATTAAAGAACATGTGACAATTACGACGCTAAAAGGGAGTGAATGAGATGAGAATTACAGAGTTATTAACTCAAGAGACAATAGCTATGGATCTTTCATCAACTGATAAGAATGGTGTCATAGATGAATTAGTGAATCAACTAGATAAAGCAAACAAATTAAACGATGTATCAGTTTTTAAAGAAGCTATTTATAATCGTGAAGCGCAAAGTACCACAGGTATTGGAGAAGGTATTGCGATACCACATGCTAAAGTAGCTGCGGTAGATACGCCTGCTATCGCCTTTGGTAAATCTAAAGCGGGTGTGGATTATCAAAGTTTAGATATGCAACCGGCACATCTGTTCTTTATGATTGCTGCTCCAGAAGGTGGCGCACAAACACATTTAGATGCATTAGCAAAACTATCAGGTATTTTAATGGATGATAAAGTGCGAGAAGATTTACTAAATGCAACGTCTCCACAAGAAGTGTTACAAATCATTGATAAAGCTGATGATGAAGCTACAGAAGAAGTAGAAGAAGAAACCGAAAGTTCTGTCTCTTCAGCTGACACAAATGAACCCTATATATTAGCGGTTACTGCTTGTCCAACGGGCATAGCACATACTTATATGGCTCGCGATGCTTTGAAAAAACAAGCTGAAAAAATGGGCGTTAAAATAAAAGTAGAAACAAATGGATCTGGTGGTATAAAGAATCATCTCACAAATGAAGATATCGAACGTGCAACTGGCGTTATTGTAGCGGCAGATGTGCATGTTGAAACAGCGCGTTTTAATGGTAAGAATGTTGTTGAAGTACCAGTAGCTGACGGAATTAAACGCCCAGAAGAATTAATAAATATGGCTCAAGATACTTCTCGTAAACCGTTTGTAGCGAGTGCTAATTCAAGTAAAGCACAATCAGAAAGTAATGAAAAACAAGGTGTCGGTAAGACAATTTATAAACATTTGATGAACGGTGTTTCTAATATGCTACCACTTGTTATAGCTGGTGGTATTTTAATGGCTATTGTGTTCTTGTTTGGTGCAAACTCATTTGATCCAAAAAGTTCAGATTACAATGCGTTCGCAGAACAATTGTGGAATATAGGTAACAAGAGCGCCTTTATGCTAATTATACCTATACTTGCTGGTTATATTGCACGCAGTATTGCAGACAAACCAGGTTTTGCTGCTGGTTTGGTTGGTGGTATGATTGCGGTATCCGGCGACTCTGGTTTTATCGGAGGTATTCTTGCAGGTTTCTTAGCAGGTTATTTGACACAAGGTATTAAGAAAGTAGTTAGTGGTTTACCTCAGTCATTGGAAGGTTTAAAACCAACATTAATTTTCCCTGTATTCTCTGTTTCTATAACAGGTTTACTGATGATTTACGTTTTAAATCCCCCAGCGTCTTGGTTAAATAATTTATTGCTGAATGGATTACAAAGTTTATCAGGTACTAACATTATGTTACTTGGTCTTGTTATTGGCGCGATGATGGCAATCGATATGGGTGGTCCATTTAATAAAGCCGCTTATGTCTTTGCAACTGCAGCATTGACAGAAGGAAACGCAGCACCAATTACTGCTGCTATGGTTGGAGGAATGATTCCACCAATCGCAATTGCCACAGCCATGTTACTGTTCCGTAAAAAATTCACAAAAGAACAAAAAGGGTCTATTGTTCCTAACTACGTAATGGGGCTATCCTTTATTACTGAAGGTGCAATTCCTTTTGCCGCAGCTGACCCTATTCGTGTAATTCCTTCCATGATGATTGGTTCTGGAGTTGGTGGAGCGATAGCATTAGGTTTAGGCTCATCTATCCAAGCGCCACATGGAGGTATCTTTGTCATAGTTGGTACTGACTTCGGACATGTCTTGCAATCGCTATTAGCTATTGCTATTGGAGCGATTATCAGTGCGTTTATTTATGGTATGTTAAAACCAAAATTAACTAAAGATGAGATACAAAGTTCAGAAGCGATGAATGATTAAAATTATAGAGGTTCATAATGAAAACCAGAAGAAACTCATGATTGAGTGAAACTTCTGGTTTTTTATTATTTGCTTTTGAATATAATATAAGCGTTGAATTTGGTAAAATAAAATATAAGTGATTTAAGAAAATTTTAACCTAAAATAATTGAAAAGAAGGTAATATAAATGGTTGAATATGTAATTGAAAATGGACGAATATATACTGAAACTGAAACCATTGATTGCGGTTATATCATCATTAAATCTGGTAAAATTGCTGGTTTAGGTGTTGGGAAGTATGAAGGTGATTTACAAACGATCGATGCACAAGGGCATCATATTCTACCTGGTTTTATTGATATTCATATGCATGGTGGCTATGGGGAAGATGCGATGGATGCATCGATGACGGGCTTAAAACATTTATCAGAATCATTGCTATCTGAAGGCACAACGAGTTATTTAGCAACTACAATGACACAATCAGATGAAAATATAACAAAGGCACTTAAAAATATTGCTACATATCAAACACAACAAGATACGAAAAATACAGCTGAAATTGTGGGTATCCATTTAGAAGGTCCGTTTATTTCTGAGCATAAGGTAGGGGCACAAAATCCTGGTTATGTCCAACGACCTTCAGTAGAAAAATTAAAATACTTCCAAAATATAGCGAATAATCACATCAAAGTCGTCACATTTGCACCTGAAGTCGATGGTGCTAAAGAAACGTTGGCAACTTTTAAAGATCAAATTATATTTTCAATTGGACATACTGTTGCGACATTTGATGAGAGCAATGAAGCGGTGGAAAACGGTGCCAAACATGTTACGCATTTATATAATGCAGGTACCCCGTTTGAACATAGAGAACCAGGGCTATTCGGCGCTGCGTGGATTAATGAAAAATTAAACACTGAAGTTATCGTCGATGGGATTCATTCACATCCAGCTGCTGTAAATATTGCATATAAGCAAAAAGGCAATGAACATTTCTATTTAATTACAGATGCTATGAGAGCAAAAGGAATGCCGGATGGAGAATATGATTTAGGAGGTCAAAATGTCATCGTGAGAGGCTCAGAAGCACGTTTAGCTTCAGGAGCATTAGCGGGAAGTATTTTAAAAATGAATACTGGTTTGAATAATCTTATTAAATTTACAGGTGATACCCTAGATAATCTATGGCGTGTTACGAGCTTAAATCAGGCCATTGCTTTGAACATTGACGATAAAAAAGGTAGCCTAAAAACAGGTAAAGATGCTGATATTGTCATTGTGAACGATGATATTGAAGTTCAGACAACAATTAAAAATGGTGAAATCCATCATTTTATAAAATAAGCATTATTTTAAAGTATATAAACATTTTCAGAACAAAAGATGTAAAATTTAGAAAGTTGACGTGAAGGTGATTTTGCGTTTAAATGGTACATTAGGAGAATATAAAATTTTAATTTGTATAAATTACTTTCGAAATAAGTATTGTGATAAAATAAAAGAAATGCGTATTTTTAGGGAGGTGTTACAATGGGAAGGATTTAGCATATAAAACAAACTTAAGCAATCAAATCATATTTTATAAGCAGTCACCTATTGTGACACAAAATTTGGAGGTGAATCCCTAGAAATAGGGAACTAATTGGAAACAGTGACCATAATAAATTTAGTAATATTCTTTTTTTTAATAGCATTAACTACAGTCTTCGTAGGCTCAGAATTTGCATTAGTAAAGGTACGTACTACTAGGATTGAACAACTTGCAACAGAAGGCAATGGTAGTGCGCGTGTTGTTAAAAAAATGATTAAAAACCTAGACTATTACTTATCAGCATGTCAATTGGGTATTACAGTGACATCTTTAGGATTAGGTTGGTTAGGTGAACCAACATTTAACAAGTTGCTACACCCATTATTTGAATTAATCCATTTACCTGAAGCACTGACGACAACTATTTCATTTATCGTAGCATTTATCATTGTGACATATCTACATGTTGTTTTGGGTGAGTTAGCACCAAAAACACTTGCTATCCAATATACTGAAAAATTAGCATTGGTTTACGCTAGACCCCTATATTATTTCGGATTTGTAATGAAACCATTAATTTGGTTAATGAATGGTTCAGCAAGAATGATTATTCGTATGTTTGGTGTGGATCCTGATGCAAATAATGATGCCATGTCAGAAGAAGAAATAAAAATTATTATAAATAATAGTTATAATGGTGGAGAAATTAATCAAACAGAATTAGCATATATGCAAAATATTTTTTCATTTGATGAAAGACATGCCAAGGATATCATGGTACCGCGTACACAAATGGTTACATTAAATGAACCGTTTAATGTAGATGAACTATTAGAAACGATTAAGGAACATCAATTCACACGTTACCCAATTACAGAAGATGGCGATAAAGACCATGTTAAAGGGTTTATTAATGTAAAAGAATTTTTAACAGAGTATGCTTCTGGTAAACCGATGAAAGCAAGTAACTATATCCATGATTTACCAATGATTTCTGAAACAACTAGGATTAGTGATGCGCTTATTAGAATGCAGCGTGAACATGTTCACATTAGCTTGATTATCGATGAATATGGTGGTACTGCAGGTATTTTAACGATGGAAGATATCTTAGAAGAAATCGTCGGTGAAATTCGTGATGAGTTTGATGATGATGAAGTCAATGATGTTGTAAGACTAAGTGATAATAAATACCAAATTAACGGTAGAGTGTTATTAGATGATTTAAATGATCAATTTGGTATTGAATTTGAAGATTCTGAAGATATAGATACAATTGGTGGCTGGTTACAGGCACATAATACTAATTTACAACCCAATGATTATGTAGATACACAATATGATCGTTGGATTATATCAGAAGTGGATAATCATCAAATTATCAATGTTATCTTAGAATTTGAATATCATGAAACACGTCCAACTCCAGAAGAAGATGAAGACGAAGAAAGCAACGATAATTAAGCTATGAGTATGATGCACTAGCAATGTTGAAATTTTTAGCATAGTAATCATCATTTGCTGACAAGATATCAACATATGTTTTGCACCACTCGCATATTACTTGTATGATAAAATATAAGTAGGTATTGCAAAAACTGGGACATCATTGAATGTTCCAGTTTTTTTATAATTATCTTTATAGAAAAGCTAAATGCATAACGTGTTTTTATGTAAAATTGAAAATATATTGATATTAAAAATGAGGAGGATAAGTGTATGTTAGAAGATACATATTATTTAAATAATGGTTATCCTATGCCAAAAGTTGGTTTAGGTGTGTATAAAATCACTGATGAGGAAATGGAAAATGCTGTATCTAGCGCTTTAGATATTGGTTACCGTGCTTTTGATACAGCTTACTTTTATAAAAATGAAATTGCATTAGGCAATGCTTTAAAAAAATCTGATGTACCACGTTCTGAATTATTTATTACATCAAAGATATGGAATGATTATCAAGGATATGATAAAACAATTGAATTTTTTACAAAATCTATAGAGAATTTAGGTACTGATTATCTAGATTTATTTTTAATACATTGGCCATGTGAGGAAGATGGACTTTTTATTGAAACGTATAAAGCGATGGAAAAATTATATAGAGATGGTCGAATCCGTGCCATTGGGGTATGTAACTTTAAACAACATCATTTAGAAAAATTGATGGCAGAGACAGAAATTACGCCTGCTGTGAACCAAGTGGAGGTACACCCTTATTTCAATCAGCATGAGCTACAAGATTTTTGTGATAAGCATGATATTGCAGTGACAGCTTGGATGCCACTCATGAGAAACCAAGGTTTACTTGAACATCCTATCATTGTTGATATTGCCGAACGTTATAGTAAAACACCTGCACAAATCGTGTTGCGTTGGCATTTAGCACATAACCGTTTAATTATACCAAAGTCTAAAACACCTAAACGTATTAAAGAAAATTATGATATTTTTGATTTTAGTTTAGAATTAACGGATATTGCTGAGATTGATAATCTAAATCGAGATGCGCGCCAAGGTAAAGATCCTGATAAAGTGCGTATAGGCGATTTAAAGTAATGATCTAAAATAGCAAAATTTAGCTTTGTTTATAAAAATTTGAAGCGAAAAATAGCTGAAAATGGAGAAGTAGTTGCAAAATCAAGGCTTATTTTTTAGTAGTTTCTTCAAAAAAGGTGAACGTTAAATATTTTAAATAACGTAGGATAGAGCATGGTGTTCATGACACTTGTTTCTCTATCCTACTTTTTTAATTTTACGAATATATGTTTTATTTCCTTTTCTGACAAATAGTTGATAAACTAAATGGACAATGTTACAACTTTTTACAAAAAAGATATTGAACAATATTTATATGTATATATGCTCTACATTATCATAAAAATTTAAAAACTAAATTTTAGTGTTTCTTAATGACACGAATTATTGGTATTATCTATTTCAAAATTTTTAAAAGAGTGTAAGTTTTATAATTGATTATTAAGGAAATATAAAAATTGTGTAAACCTAAATGAAAAGAATGGCGAAATAACTGTAAATATTGGTAAAGTAAAATTGAAGTAATTGAAATGAAGGTGTTTATTATGCATATAAGAGTTATAGTGCCATGTTATAACGAAGGTGAAGTAATATTAAAAACATATCACAAGTTAACTGAAATATTAGATGAAGATAGTCTTAACCGTCACTATAACTATGATTTGCTATTTGTAGATGATGGTAGTCAAGATAAAACGATTAATTATATTCAAGAAATGGCAGCACAGGATGAACATGTAAAATATATTTCATTTAGTAGGAATTTTGGTAAGGAATCAGCAATGATTGCCGGTTTCCAACACAGTGTGGAATGTGATGCTGTTGTGATGATTGATGCTGATTTACAGCACCCGCCAGAGCTTATACCACAGATGATAGATAGTTATTTGGATGGCTATGATCAAGTCGTCGCAAAACGAGATAGAACAGGTGAAAAACGTTCAAGAAAATTTTTAACGCAATGCTATTACAAAGTGATTAATCATTTTGTCGAGGATATTAAACTAGAAGACGGTGTTGGAGATTTTAGATTGCTTAGTCAACGCGCGTTACACTCATTAACATCGTTAAATGAATATAATCGTTTTTCAAAAGGGTTATATGAATGGATTGGCTATAATACTAAAGTTTTTACTTATGAAAATGTTGAAAGAGAAGAAGGTACATCGAAATGGTCATTTGGTAAATTATTGAACTATGGTATAGATGGCTTGATCTCATTTAATAATAAACCATTACGCGCTATGATTTATTTAGGACTGATTGTATTTTTTGTGAGTCTACTTTATATTATATTTAGTTTTGGAAATATTATGATTAATGGTGTGAAAACACCAGGGTACTTTTCAACAATTGCAGCTATTTTATTACTTGGAGGCATCCAACTGATTTCAATCGGTATTGTAGGCGAATATATCGGTAGGATATATTATGAAGTAAAACAGCGACCAAAATATATTGTTCAAGTATCTAATTTAAAGCAGGTAGACAAAACGAAAGGGTTGGACTCTGAATTAGAAATGTCTGAATATCCAGAAGAAGAGAAAGAACAAAATAAAAACAGTATAAATAGAGAAGAACATTTTTATGTACCATCTCATAAGGTTAAAACTGAAAAGAATAAAACACTTGTTAAACATAGATAATCACTGCCCTCAGGTTATGCTAAAAGCGTAGTCTGGGGGTTTCGTTTATTAAAAAATTGAGTTTAATTGTGCATAGTTGTCCGAGGAGGTGATTTGAGCCTGTGTCTTTCGGCATATCAATCTAAAGCATTATCACATTACAAAATTGTATAAGAGCCAAATTAGTTAAATACTCTTAAAAGCAAAAATAAAAATGTTATAGTCAAAGAAATTTTGATACAGAAGTAATGTTTAGTTTTATAAAGGTTGTTTTAGATTTTAGGTTATTGTTGAGCCCGTACACACAAAGTTAAAATAACAACTAAAGATGATACGAATGACATTTTAAAAAAGATAGATCATAAACCCTCATGATAATAACACTTTAAAAAACAAAAAACGTCAATTTCTAAAGTATCTCAATAGAAATTGACGCTTATTTTTGGTTGAGATTTTAGTATTCCTGAGTGCTTTCGCTATTTAGTCATCTTCTGACGATATAGAAACTATGACATTAAGTTTCAGGAATTTCTTTTAAAACTAAAAAATTAACAAACCATTTATTTTTTACGTAATTTTCCCAATATAAATGATGCAAGGGCAACAAGAATAATTGTTCCAATTAGTGCAGGGAAGATAGCGATACCGCCTAAATGCCAACCCCAATCACCTAATATCCATGAACCTAGTGCAGAACCTACGATACCAGCAATGATATTTCCTAAAATACCTCCAGGGATATCTTTACCGACGATACCACCAGCAATCCAGCCGATTAAACCGCCGACAATTAACATAATAATAAATCCAAACATAAGTATACCTCCTTTTTAAATATCATAATCAATTATTACATACCACAAAATATAATTTGCTAATCATTTTTTGAAAAAAATATATTCTGCCATAATAAAAAAAGTAAGAATAATAAATGTACAATTATAAAGGCATACCAATAAGGTGTTAATAAAGGCATGATTGTAAAAGATAATACAATAATAATTTGGCCAATCACTACTGGTTTGCGAATACGATTCAAGATTTTAATTTGTTCTTTTTCATGTGTTTGGAATGTACTATAGAACAATAAAGTTGCACCTATGAGAAAAATAGCTGGAGCTAAATATGGAATGGACATATAGTAAGAATCTTTACTTGTATCGTATGAAAGGATTAAAGATGTACTCATGATAATCGTTAAAATAAAACCAATAAATTTTTGATCAGTTATGACATATGTTTTTGTTTTTTTATTGAGATACAATTGCAACAATGTCCAAATAATTAAATGGGTGCAAGTATAAAATGTTATGTAATCGTATTTACCAACAAGGACTAAATTAATGATACTATTAATGGTTATTGATAAAAGTATAGAGCTAAACTTAAGTTGTTTGAAATTCTGACGATATAAATCAATACCGAGTATGATTGCTACCGTAGCTATATTTATGATTATATTTATTAGCATGTTGCTCTCCTAACCTAGATACTTCACTGCAACATTATATCAATTAAGTTAGATTTAATCATTTAATAACAGTTGATGTTTTAAAAAATTATAAGTCATTATCTGACATATTGTAAAATTGTTATTATTTTAAATAATTATATTTACAGTGACAATCATTGCTATGTTTTATGTACAAAGTAAAAACCGGTTTATTGTATAGACAAAGAGCATTATACAACGAACCGGTTCATTGACTCAATTTAAACACCTTTTTTATTACTCCAAAGTAAAGTATGTAATTGAGGTAATACATATACATTATTCATATCGCTACTATCCATGACACGATTCACAAGGGTTTCATATAATGAAAGTAACTTTTCTGTGTGAGATTCAACATATTCTCCGTCTAGGTATGGATTCCCAACTTGTAAATAAAATGGCACGTTAGGATATCTATGATGAATCATTTTGGCAAATTCAAAGTCCTCATCATTGAAAATAACTACTTTAAGATTGAGTGTTTCTGGCTTACATTTAGCAATAACATCATCTAAAATAGGTAAATTTGGTTTCATCATTGAGCTAGGTGGTTTTGGACTAATTGTTAAATCATCAATTTGTGTCATCCATGGTTGGAATTTACTGCCTTGTGTTTCTAGGGCGCTTTGTATGCCTTTGTCTTCGAATAAATCGACTAATGTTTGAATGCCTTTTATTAAAGCTGGATTGCCTCCTGAAATTGTTACGTGATTAAATGATTCACCTGCAATGTCATATAATTGCGCATAAATTTCTGTAGCATCCATCATGCGTATTTCTTCTTTTGCACTGCCATCCCATGTAAAACTAGAGTCACACCAACTGCAACGGTAATCACATCCGGCTGTACGTACAAACATGGTTTTGCGGCCGATGACACGACCTTCACCTTGTATCGTTGGACCAAAAATTTCAAGCACAGGTATTTTACTCATGGTTTGGCTCCTTTGGTCGATATATGACATAACTTGTTGGTGTTTCTCTGACGTAAACTTGCAAGCATTGTGGTGTGTTTGGCCTTTGGTTTAATGAAGACTGAACCATCTCATATATTGTTTGTGCCACAATTTCAGTTGAAGGACTTTTACCCTCAAATTGAGGTAACTCATTTAATAATTGATGGTCAAATTGACCGTGTACGAGTTGTTTCAATTCACTAAAATTCACTAAAAACCCATTATGGTCTACGGTATCTCCACCGATTGTTAAGTTGACAAAGTAAGTATGTCCATGCGTACGCATGCATTTTCCAGCGTCTTCACTTGGAATATAATGTGCGGCTGAAAAATTAAAATCCTTATTAAGTTCAAATTGGTAATTGTGGTTAACACTAGGGTAATTTTGTTGGAACATATTAATTCGCTCCTTTTTCTTCTAGATAAGCATTAAGACCGCGTGCGCGTAGTTTACAGGCAGGACATTCGCCACATCCTTCGCCAATAATCCCGTTATAACAAGTTAACGTCCGCTTTCGAACGTATTCTAATACACCGAGTTCATCGCTTAAAGCCCACGTTTGTTTTTTATCCAGCCACATTAACGGCGTGTGAATAACGAAATCTTTATCCATAGAGAGGGAAAGTGTAACGTTCATTGACTTAATAAAGCTATCTCGACAATCAGGGTAGCCAGAAAAGTCTGTTTCACATACACCCGTGATAATATGTTTAGTATTTGTCTGATATGCTAGGGCGCCAGCAAAAGATAAGAACAGCAAGTTACGTGCAGGCACAAACGTGTTTGGCATACCACTATCTCCTTCATTTATATCCATATCATGTTGTGTCAATGCGTTAGGAGTGAGTTGAGATAATAGGGACATGTCAAGTATATGGTGCTCGACTGCTTGTTCTTGAGCGATTTGTTTTGCAACCTGAATTTCTGTATCGTGTCTTTGTCCATATTCAAAAGTTACTAAGACAACTTCATCAAAATGTTTTTTTGCCCAAAATAAACAGGTTGTACTATCTTGGCCACCGCTAAATACTACGATGGCTTTATTATTGTTTAATGGCTGTTGTGTCATTATAGTTTACACTCCTTAAAATATCGTGCTAGCTTTGCCATATAAAACTGATGACGCCATAAAAAAACGCCTATCTCTATAAAAAGATAGACGTCGTTCAAGTGTCTAGTTTTTTATAGAGGGTGTCAGCTAGAAACCTCTGTTACATTTATACCGTGACTAGAATAATACATTTAAGCTGTAAAATCAAGTTGAGATTTGGGATAATAACTATATTAGAATAATATATAACTACAAATGAGGTGATTCAATGTTACTTGTAATCGATAATAAAGACTCATTTACGTATAATATCGTGGACTATCTCAAACAATGTTATACAGGGACAATCAAAGTGGTTGATGTGGATGAGATTGATATAGACAAGCTCATCAATATGAAACCATTGGCGATTATCATATCGCCAGGACCAGGAACGCCGTCAGATTATCCGATTTTAAATGAAGTCATCACACAATTTATGAATAATGTACCAATTTTAGGGGTATGCTTGGGATTCCAACAAATTATTACTTATTTTGGGGGACGTATTGTAAAGAATCATAAGCCTATCCATGGCCATACAACTTCAATTACCCACACGGGCAAAGGTATTTTCAAAGATTTACCAAAATCATTTAATGTAATGCGTTATCATTCATTAATGGCAGACATACATACATTTCCTGTTGAGCTAAATGTCACAGCAACCAATGATAAAGGAATAATTATGGCCTGTGAGCACCGAAAATATGCTATTTATGGTGTCCAATATCATCCTGAATCGTTTTTGAGTGAATATGGTATCGAACAAATTAAATTATTTATTGAAAGTGTGGAGGCGCATCATGCAAGTAAAATTTAATTACCAATATTATATAAATGAAACACAAACCGAAACGTATCAATATCTATTTAAAGAATGTTTGAGTAAAAAAATAGCATATCAAATGCAGGACGTTGGAGAAGTCATTCGATTTGCTGAATTACATCAAAGTAAAGGTAAATATGTGGCGTTATACTTACCATATGAAGCGGCAAGTTATTTTAATAATCAGTTAGTAACGATAACGCCTAAAGGTATATTTGTGTATGCTGCTGCATATGTATTTGAATCAGTACACGATGACTTAAATGAACAAGCTTTGGCATATCAGCGTAAATATAATTTTAAATTTCAATATAGACATGCGCGCATGATTGATCATATTAAACAAGTGCAAAAAGCGATTGTAGAAGGTAATACATACCAAGTTAATTATACAACCAGATTGAGTGATGACGTAAAAGGGCCGATTTCTGAACTTTATCATGTACTTCAGGGCGGAAATCATGGTCATTATTCTGCTCTGATTGATACAAAAGAAGTTCAAATAGCATCATTATCCCCAGAGCTATTTTTTCAATTTGGCCCATTTAAAAATCAATCCAATATTGTATTAAGTAAGCCGATGAAAGGAACAATAGCCAGAGGAGAAACAGAATTAGAAGATAAGGCACATTTTGAAAAACTTAGAAACTCTACCAAAGATAGAGCAGAAAATGTCATGATTGTTGATTTATTACGGAATGATATAAGTAGAGTAGCCAACACTGGCACAGTTAAAGTATATCAACCGTTTCATATTGAAAGGTATCAAACGGTGTATCAAATGACATCTATGGTTACTGGGCAGTTAGCAAACCATGTGAGTTTAGCGCAAGTATTAGAAGCTATTTTCCCTTGTGGTTCAATTACCGGCGCGCCGAAAGTAAACACAATGAAATATATTAAACAATTAGAGCAAACACCAAGAAATGGCTATTGCGGAACTATTGGTTTATTGTTACCTGATGGGAAAGCTATTTTCAATGTACCTATTCGTACGATTCAATATATTAATGGGAAAGCTGTATACGGGGTTGGTGCAGGTATTACCATTGATTCCAACCCAGAATCTGAAGTGCAAGAATTCATCGATAAGACTAAAATTTTGGAGAGATTATAATGCAGTTATTTGAAACATTACGATTAGACTCAGGCAAATTTTTAAGGTTGAGATATCATTTTGACAGGATAAAACATTCAGCAAATCAATTTCAAATGACATTCGATGATGATCAATGGCATGAAACGATTTCTGAAATTAAAAACCATTATTTTACAGGGACGTATAGAGTGAAAATTATTTTATATCCCAATGGCATTTTTAAATATGAAGTTGCTGAATTACCTCAAAAAGATAGCTTTACAGCAAAAATTGTACCATTAACCCAAATTCAAGATAAACGCATACTTACGAATAAAACGACAAATAGAGATCATTTAGCACATAATCATGAAACTGACCTCATTTTACTTTATGACGAATCAGGAAAAATATTAGAATTTGATATTGGAAATATTATGATCAAAGAAGGAGATCATTATTATACGCCAGTATTTAATGATGATTTTTTAAAAGGATGTAAGAGACAAGAATTAATAGATGAAGGTGAATTAATAGAAAAAGATTATAGTTTGGCAACATTTAAGCAAAAGTTAAGGCAAAATCAAATTCAAGTTTTTCTGATAAATAGTTTAAGAGAGGTTGCCGATGTTGCAATAAATCTATAGAATATAGAAAGTATAAGAAAAATATAAATTTTAATTCTAATAATTGTGATAAAACGTTATTGCGATAGTGTTTGATATCCATAATTGAATGTATCAAATATGCTACACATAGATATAGTTTAACTGTAAGTTATGAAGTAAGTTAAACAAAGTTATATGCGTCTTAAAAATCTAATGTCAGCAAGCGAGGCAAAATAATGATATGGATTTGGATTTTATTAATTATTACGCTAATCGGCCTTACAAAATGGTATGTAACCTATTTAATGAATCACCATAAATATTATATTACTAAGTTAGTCATCACTATTTCATGTGCTATTCAATTTATATTTATCTATGGTTTAGTTAAAGAATTAATACGCTACTTAATACAAATATTAAATGTATTTTATCGATAGACACAATAGATGAGGTGAATTTATGAAGATATATAGTCAAGGTGACCAAGCAATTGTGGTTTCTATAGAAAAGGAAGTTTCCAAAGATTTAACTGATGATTTACTCGCATTAAAAACATATCTTATTAATAAAAATTATCCTTTTATTACAGAAATTGTACCAACAGAGTCGGATATGATGATTTGTTATGATGCTAGAGATATGATTAAACATCACAATATAAAATCACCTTTTTTATATATGAAAGCACTTTTGCAATCTGTTCAATTAGAGATAAAACATGTAGAAGAAACACCCTCACCCATTCAAATACCTGTAGTATATGGTGGAGACTTTGGACCAGATTTAGCATCCTTGCTAAAATATTATAAAATGGATTTCGACAAATTTGTAAAATTACATACAAATTCGAATTTTTTCGTATCAATGATGGGCTATTCTCCAGGATTTCCGTATTTAACAGGGATGGATAAACGCTTATTTGTCAATCACACAGGTGGCAAAAAAGCATTTATTCCTGCAGGATCAGTGATTATAGAAGGTAAGAAAACTGGCATTACTACAATTGATACTTATGGTGATTGGCTAGTGATAGGCTACACACCAGTAGAATTATTTAATCCACATCAAACAGATTTTACAACTTTAAAATTAGGGGATAATGTGCAATTTCAAGCTGTGTCAGAGGATGCATTGGATTTAGGAGGATTTAAACCATGTCAATCATAATAGAAAATGAAGGATTGTTCTCAAGTTTTCAAGATTTTGGGCGTATCGGTTATGAGCACAATGGTGTAATCCCTAGTGGTGCTTTAGATCCATTATCACATGAAATTGCAAATCGATTAGTAGCCAACGATAAACATGAAGCTACTTTAGAAATGACCAATAGAATGGCAAGTATTCGTTTTACTGAACCTACTTTAATTGCATTAAGTGGTGGCAGTTTTAAAGCTAAAACTGCTAATTTAAAAGTTTTACCCAATAAACTTTATTTAATGGAAAAAGGTGATGTACTCGAGTTTAC
Organism: Staphylococcus sp. HMSC034G07; assembly: GCF_001835975.1. Classification (NCBI taxonomy): domain Bacteria; kingdom Bacillati; phylum Bacillota; class Bacilli; order Caryophanales; family Staphylococcaceae; genus Staphylococcus; species Staphylococcus sp. HMSC034G07. The sequence continues at coordinate 255,162 of NZ_KV826608.1, read as the reverse complement.
AGAAACTTCACGGACATCAAGAGTCTATTTAGCCGTTGGTGGAGGATTCGAGCTAGATGAATGGTTGGGTTCTACTTCAACTGATTTTATGTCTAAACTTGGTGGTTTTCATGGGCGCAAACTAGAAAAAGGTGACGAAATCAATATGAAACGTGATTATACAGAACGTCACCATAAACTTTTTGAAAATCTTGAACATACACATCAGACTGACTGGGGCATAGATGGCTATGCGCTTTCTTTTAATTATATGTCAGATGTATTTCATGTCATTAAAAATAAAGGAACAGAAGATTTTAATCAAAATGCTTTAAATCGTTTTACTTACGGGGAATATAAAGTGACAAGTAAAGCGAATAGGGTAGGTATGTATGTCGAAGGCCAACCTGTTAAAGCATTTTATGAAGATATGCCCGCACATCAATCTGTACAAATAGGAACAATTCAAGTTAAGAGAGATGGTACGCCAATTATTTTGTTAAATGATCATTACACGTTAGGGAGCTATCCACAAATAGGGACAATTGCCAGTTATCATTTAACTAAGTTAGGTCAAAAACATCCTGGTACTAAATTGAAATTTCAATTTATAGATGTTGAAACTGCCGAAAAGAACTTAATAAAATATACTAATTGGTTAAACCAATTGTTTCATGGTATCGAGTATAGAATGCAATTAGAAATGTTAAAATAATGTACACGATTAGAGAATGAAGTGTATGTGTGTATAGCAAAATGTTACGAGCATTAGCATTTAAAATTAATAATCAGTTAATCTATAAAACATTATTATATTAAGACGCTTTTGAGCTAAAGAATCTTAGAACAAATAAAAGTGTCTTGGACGAGTAAAAAAAGGCAATTTCTATTGAAATATTATAGAAATTGTCTTTTTCAATATTGTTTTATTTATAGTTAGCTCATTGAGTTATTACTTGAGTTTCTATAGATTTATATCTCAAGCTGCTTTTTTATGTTGGATGATTTTTATAATATGTCTGTTGCTTTCGACAAATACTTAAGTAAAATATAGTTCTAAATTAATGTATACAATACATGGTCAATGATTATTCGAAAAGCGTTCAGCTATAGCAATTATTTCGTAGATTTACTTTTGGTCTTTCGTATTTATTATCAACAGCATGAATGTCGGATATGATAAGATTTAGTAATTACTTAAGTCATTCTGTATAATTTAACCTTTATTTAAATAGGTCCAAGGCCTGATTAATTTATAAAATAGAACAAGTATAATTATAAAGGAAATTTAAATTTTAACCTTATTTTAATCGCGTATTCATAATAGGTTAATGATACCTTCATAAAACGGTTAAATCAGCTTTTTAAATTAAAAAAAGTGTGTTTTTACTTGATATTAGTCAAGAATTGCTTTATATTTATTAATTGAACTATAATCGTTTTATTACAATGATATTACAGAGTGAACGCAGTGTAAAAACGATGTAAAACATAACAAAACGCATTAACATAATTTACATTACAACAAATATAATTTTTCACAAAAGAACTAATAAAATTCATTGAAAATAAAAAATTGCTACTTTATAAAAATAAATTAGTGACATAAGAAAAAAAGATGTGTTTTAAAAGAAAATACAGGAGTTACCGTGTTTTTTAACTTAAATTTTAACTTTCGCAAATAACGATAAAGATGTTGGTAGAAATTATCACTTACGCGCTAACAACGGGTACAAAGCATTTAATCTAGCTAGGTATTAGCACAAACTTTTATTAATTTATATCGGGGGAACAGACATGAGTCTACACAAAAAGAAACTAACTCTTTTTGCGTTTTTTATTTTAACTGTTATAACAGTTACTGCTAAAACGTATTTTTCATACTATGTTGACTTTTCTTTAGGTGTTAAAGGGTTAGTTCAAAATTTAATTTTATTAATGAATCCATATAGCTTAATTGCATTAGTATTGAGTATTTTCTTATTCTTCAAAGGTAAGAAAGCATTTTGGTTTATCTTTATAGGAGGTTTTATTTTAACCTTCTTATTATACGCAAATGTTGTATATTTCAGATTCTTCTCTGATTTCTTGACTTTTAGTACATTAAATCAAGTAGGAAATGTTGAATCAATGGGTGGCGCTGTATCAGCTTCATTTAAATGGTATGACTTTGTTTACTTTATCGATACAATCATTTATTTATTTGTATTAATCTTCAAACAAAAATGGTTAGATAAGCGTGTGTTTAGCAAGAAGTTTGTTCCAGTAATCATGGCAGCGTCTGTTGCATTATTCTTCTTAAACCTAGCTTTTGCAGAATCTGATCGTCCAGAATTATTAACGCGTACATTCGATCATAAATATTTAGTGAAATACTTAGGTCCATATAACTTCACAGTTTATGATGGTGTAAAAACGATTCAAAATAATCAACAAAAAGCATTAGCAAATGAAGATGATTTGACAAAAGTTTTAAATTATACGAAACAAAAACAAACACAACCAAACCCAGAATATTTCGGTGCAGCAAAGAAAAAAAATGTGATTAAAATACACTTAGAAAGTTTCCAAACTTTCTTGATAAACAAAAAAGTAAATGGCGAAGAAGTTACACCATTCTTAAATAAACTTTCTTCTGGTAATGAAGATTTTAGATATTATCCGAACTTCTTCCACCAGACAGGACAAGGTAAAACTTCAGACTCAGAATTCACTATGGATAACAGTTTATATGGTTTACCGCAAGGTTCGGCATTCTCACTTAAAGGGGATAACACGTACCAATCATTGCCAGCTATTATGCATCAACAACAAGGATACACATCTAGCGTAATGCACGGTGATTATAAAACTTTCTGGAACCGTGACCAAGTATACAAACATTTTGGTGTAGATAAGTTTTATGATGCAACATATTTTGATATGTCAGAAGAAAACCAAGAGAACTTAGGTCTGAAAGATAAAGAATTCTTTGATGAATCAGCTGATTATTTAGCGAAGGAAAAAGAACCTTTCTATAGTCACTTAATAACGCTAACAAACCATTATCCGTTTACATTATCTCCAGAAGATGCATCAATTGATAAACCAAATACTGGTGATTCAACAGTTGACGGTTATGTTCAGACAGCGAGATATTTAGACGAATCGTTAGAACAGTTTGTAAATGAATTGAAGAAAAAAGGTATCTATGATGATTCCGTTATTATGATTTATGGTGACCATTATGGTATTTCTGAAAACCATAATAAAGCGATGGAAAAATTATTAGGTGAAGACATTACACCAGCTAAGTTTACAGATTTAAACCGAACAGGCTTCTGGTTGAAAATACCTGGTAAAGAAGGTACTGTTGATAAAACTTATGCTGGACAAGCAGATGTAATGCCAACATTACTACATTTAATGGGTATTGATACTAAAAATTATCTCATGATGGGTACAGACTTATTGTCAAAAGATCATAATGACACAGTACCGTTTAGAAATGGTGACTTTGTAACGAAAGATTACAAATATGTAAATGGTAGAATATATGATAATAAAAATAATGAGCCAGTTACAGAAAAACCAAGCGATTTTGATAAACGCAAACAACAAGCTGAAAAAGACTTGCAAATGAGTGATGACGTCCTAAACGGTGATTTATTGAGATTTTATGATAACCCTGACTTTGATAAAGTGAAACCATCAAACTATAAATATGAAACAGGTCCACAAGGACAAGAGAAAAAATAATTAATACTTTAGCCCTAATCCATTATTTAAAATGGATTAGGGCTTTTTTATATATGTAAGAGTATTGAATGGTATTTTATGATGCGCATGATGATTGTATTGAATTATTTAATATGAGTGAACTTTAAGCAGGGTAGGATAGCAGATTAGTACATATCCAGAGCAAACATGCACATTATAAAAAAGAATGCTAAAAAGGCTAGAACATAAATCCCCATTCTCAAAATGAGATTGTTTGAGACATTTAGTTCTTGGACAAATGTGACGTATTTTGGCGAGACGCTTGAGTGAATAGGAGAAGCTGAAGACTACAGGCTGAAGCTGTTCCCCTAAGAAAGTGAATCACCAATATGAAGTATTGAAAAAATAGAAGCACTCAGATGAATTGAATTAAATCATCTGAGTGCTATTTTCTTGTATTTACCCCAAAATCTTTGTTTTGAACTTGAGACGATTGTCTCGGCTTCATCATTTTTTATTTAAAAAATGGATTCAAGTTATTTCTTTTTCTTTTACCTTTTATCCAAGTGCAACGTCTAAAATCATCATGATAGTAAAACCTAGCATTAAACTTAATGTTGCTAAATCAGTATTATTACTAGCTTGAGAGTCTGGTATAAGTTCTTCTACAACTACAAATATCATCGCTCCAGCGGCAAAGGCGAGTGCGTATGGTAACATAGGTGTAATGAACAGTACTGCAGCAGCACCTATAGTAGCAAATATGGGCTCAACAATTGCAGATGCTTGACCATAATTAAAAGCTTTCCATCTTGAAGCCCCAGCTGCTCTGATAGGCATAGAAAGCGCAGCACCTTCGGGAATATTTTGAATCCCGATACCAATTGCCAAACCAAGTGCGCCTAAGAAAGTGGCTTGTCCATTACCGGCTACTACACCACCAAATGCTACACCAATAGAAAGCCCCTCTGGTATGTTATGGAGTGTAATAGCCAATACAAGTAATGTATTTTTATTGAGTTTTTTTGTTCCTACACCTTCTTGGTATTGGTTAGTGTCTTGGGTGTTTGGGTGAATGTGTGGGATAATTAAATCTAACGCGCGTATAAAAAAACCGCCCAATAAAAAACCTATTGCTGCTGGTAACCATGCAATAGATGAACCTGAACCATAATCAATAGATGGTTGTAATAGAGACCAGAAACTGGCAGCAATCATTATGCCTGCAGCAAAACCTTGCATTGAGTTCAGTATTTTATCATTAACTCTTTTAAATATAAAAACTGCAGCAGCCCCTAATGCAGTCAATAACCAAGTGATGATACCGGCGATGAGTGCTTGGATAAAAGGAGGTAAGTCTTGAAAAAAATCTGACATAAGCTACGCTCCCTTGTATCATTTGAGTTCAAAAAGGTGTATAATATATAGAACTGAAATTAAGTTTAACAGAATTAATTATAATTTTCGATATTAAAAAGGATGTTGGACGATGGAAGCCTACAAAATTGAACATTTACATAAATCATATGCCGATAAAATCATTTTTGATGATTTGCATCTGTCTATTTCTGAAGGAGAAAAAATAGGTCTTGTAGGTATTAATGGTACAGGCAAAAGTACTTTGTTAAAGGTAATCGCTGGTTTGGATGAAGACTTCGAGGCAGAGGTTTCACATCCTAATGCATATCGCATACGTTATTCGTCTCAAAAACAAGAATTTGAAGAAAATTTAACGGTTTTTGAAGCGGTATTAACGTCAGAGACAAAGACACTTCAAGTGATACGTTCATATGAAGCTGCTGTAACAAAATATAGTGAGACACAGAATGAGACAGATTTTCAACAGATGATGCAAGCACAAGAAGCAATGGATACATATCAAGCTTGGGATTATAGTGCTGAAATCAAAACTATTTTATCAAAGCTAGGCATCAATGATACGACTAAAAAAGTGAGAGAACTTTCGGGTGGCCAACAAAAACGAGTTGGTCTTGCTAAAACACTTATAGAGCAACCAGATTTATTACTCTTGGATGAACCTACGAACCATTTAGATTTTGAGTCAATTAGTTGGCTAATTAATTATGTTAAACAGTATCCACATACAGTGCTGTTCGTAACTCATGATCGTTATTTTTTAAATGAAGTATCATCTCGTATTATTGAATTAGATCGTGGGAAATTAACTACTTATCCCGGTAATTATGAAGATTACATCGCACAACGCGCTGAAAATGAATTCGTAGAGCAAAAACAACAAGCGAAACAACGTGCATTATATAAACAAGAATTAGCTTGGATGCGTGCAGGAGTTAAAGCACGTTCTACTAAACAACAAGCACGAAAAAATAGATTTAAAGATTTAGAACATGATGTAAAAAATCAGCAACAACAAGATAAAGCCTCTTTAAATCTTGCATATTCACGTTTAGGTAAACAAGTTTTTGAACTTGATAACGTGTCAAAACGCATCGGCGATAAGGTATTATTTGAACACATCACAGAAATTATACAAAATGGACAACAAATTGGTATCGTTGGACCAAATGGTGCCGGTAAAACAACATTATTGAATATTTTGAATGGTGATGACCAAGCGTTCGAAGGGGCATTGAAAGTTGGTCAAACTGTTAAAATTGCTTACTTCAGACAGACTGAAGCGCGCTTAGATCGAGACATCAGAATGATCGATTACTTGCGTGAAGAAAGTGAAGTAGCTAAAGAAAAAGATGGAACTGCTGTTTCTGTTACACAGTTGTTAGAACGCTTTTTATTCCCTAGTGCAACGCATGGAAAAAAGGTGTATAAATTATCTGGTGGAGAACAAAAAAGATTGTATCTATTAAAATTATTAGTACATCAACCTAATGTTCTATTATTAGATGAACCGACGAATGACTTGGATACAGAAACTTTAACCATTTTAGAAGATTATATCGCTACTTTTGGTGGTACAGTCATCACGGTGAGTCATGATCGATACTTTTTAAATAAAGTTGCTCAAGAATATTGGTATATTCATGATGGCAAATTAGAACGTATCATAGGAAGTTTTGATGACTATGAAGCATATAAAAAAGAGATAGATAAACGCCAAATGCAAGAAAAGCAACAATCAAAAGTGAAACCAGCATATGCAAAGAAAAAGAAAAAGGGTCTATCATATAAAGAAAAACAAGAATATGAAACAATTATTGCGCGTATTGAAACAACCGAACATAGATTAGAAGAGATCGAACAAGAAATGGTTGAAGCAAGTTCTGATTACGCTAAAGTCAAAGAATTAAATGAAGAACAACAAAATCTTAATACGTTGTATGAAGATGATATAACAAGATGGAGCGAGCTTGAAGAATTAAAAGAACAATGAGGGATTATATAACATGGAAGCAACATTATCACATTATTTTGGCTATGACACATTCCGTCCAGGTCAAAAAGAAATAATAACTAAAGTAATGGATCATCGTAATGTGCTTGGCGTTTTACCAACTGGTGGGGGAAAATCAATTTGTTATCAAGTGCCGGGATTAATGCTAGGTGGTACCACAATCGTAATCAGCCCATTAATTTCACTTATGAAAGATCAAGTTGATCAATTGAAGGCCATGGGGATTCGCGCAGCATATTTAAATAGTAGTTTGACACAAAAGCAACAAAAAGATATTCAAACACAACTGAAAAGTGGGGAAATCCAATTTTTATATGTTGCACCAGAACGTTTTGATAATGCCAATTTTATGCGCTTATTACAGCAGTTAGATATACACTTAGTTGCGTTTGATGAAGCTCATTGTATTTCAAAATGGGGACATGATTTTAGACCAAGTTATCAGGAAGTCATCCATAAAGTTTTTGCACTACCACAAGATTTTTCAATTGTAGCATTAACAGCAACGGCAACAATCGAAGTACAAAAAGATATTATGGATCGCTTAAACATCGATAAACACGATGAAATCAAAACAAGTACGAAACGACGAAATTTAATATTTCAAGTTAATCCAACGTATCAGCGTCAAAAGTTCGTATTAGAATATGTTAAAGATCATCAAAAAGAAGCAGGCATTATATATTGTTCGACACGTAAACAAGTAGAAGAACTACATGAAGCATTAGAAAACAATAAAATTAGCAGCACAATATATCATGCTGGTTTATCCAATAAAGAGCGGGAAGCAGCTCAAAATGATTTTGTATATGATCGTGTGCGTGTCGTAGTTGCAACGAATGCATTCGGTATGGGGATTGATAAATCTAATGTGCGCTTTGTGATTCACTATAACATGCCTGGTGATTTAGAATCGTATTATCAAGAAGCGGGTCGTGCAGGTCGTGATGGACTGAAAAGTGATTGCATCCTTTTATTCAGTGATAGAGACATTGGTTTACACCAATATTTTATTTCATCTTCAAAAGCAGACGATGATTACAAAGAAAAAATGGGTGAAAAATTGAATAAAATGCTACTATATACGAAAACTAAAAAGTGTCTAGAAGCAACACTCGTACATTATTTTGAACCCAATGAAAAACTAGAAGAGTGTGAGCAATGTAGTAATTGTGTTAGAGAAAATAAAACATATGACATGACGAACGAAGCGAAAATGATCGTAAGTTGTATTGCACGTATGAAACAGCAAGAAAGTTATAGTGTCATTATTCAAGTTTTAAGGGGTGAAGACTCTGATTATATTCGCTATTGTGATTATAATCAATTGTCCACACATGGCATTATGAAAAACTATACGACATCTGAACTCAGTCATCTTATGGATGAATTGCGATTCAAAGGATTTTTAAATGAGCATGATGAAATATTGATTTGCGATGTATCTGTAAAGGAATTGCTAAATAATCAAATTTCAATTTATACAACACCATTTAAACGTAAATCAAAAGAAAAAGTTAACATCAATACCGTAGAAGGCGTAGACCGTGCCTTATTTGATGAATTAGTTGCCGTGCGTAAACAATTAAGTGAAAAATTAACTATTCCACCAGTAAGTATTTTTTCAGATTTTACTTTGGAAGAATTTGCCAAGAGAAAACCAGAATCAAAGCAAGATATGATCTTAATTGATGGTGTCGGAAGTTATAAATTAAAACACTACTGTCCAATATTTTTAGAAACAATACAATCTTATAAAGCTCAAATTTAGTTGAGCAAATAATTGTTTTTAGAATATATAATCTCATATACTTAATTTTAACGGTATTAGTATTTTACATTGAAATAATTGCGATAAATACGAAGTTAATTTGACAACTATTAATATACTATACAAGTACAAATGTAATAGTGATATTGATCGGTTTCAATTAACTTCGTTTTTGTTTTATCTAACTATGTTCAAAAGGGTTAAATGATACATAAATCGGTTATGTGTTAACTATGTGAATTTTTTTAAGTGATAGTAAAGGCAATGAAAAGAGTGAGGGTGAAAAATTGATAGAATTTAAAAATGTAATCAAACGTTATGGGGATAAAAAGGCTGTAGATGATCTTAGCTTTAATATAAAAGAAGGTGAGTTTTTTGTTTTAATCGGACCTTCAGGTTGTGGTAAAACAACGACATTAAAAATGATTAATCGTTTAATTTCATTAACAGAGGGATTTATTTATTTTAAAGGTAAACCAATTAGTGACTATCCAGTATATGAAATGCGTTGGGATATTGGTTATGTCTTGCAACAAATTGCATTATTTCCACATTTAACAATAAAAGAAAATATTGCACAAGTACCACAAATGAAAAAATGGAAAGACGTGGATATTGATGAACGTATAGATGAGTTGTTAAATATGGTTGGCTTAGAGCCAGAACTTTTTAAAGATAGAAAACCAGATGAACTATCAGGTGGGCAACAACAACGTGTTGGTGTGGTGCGTGCATTAGCCGCAGACCCACCAGTTATATTGATGGACGAACCTTTCAGTGCATTAGATCCAATCAGTCGAGAAAAACTACAAGATGATTTAATAGCATTACAGCAAAAAATAAAGAAAACAATCGTTTTTGTAACACATGATATACAAGAAGCGATGAAACTTGCTGACAGAATTTGTCTATTAAACAAAGGACATGTAGAGCAAATAGATACACCTGAAAATATGGTTAATCATCCTAAAAGTGATTTTGTAAAACAATTTGTTGGGGATAAATCACTTAAAATAGAAAAAGATATTAAACTATCAGAACTTATTGGAGAATTAACGATTGATGAACAGGCAGCTACCAAGGGCTATCCTATTGTTAACAGCGACGTCTCTATTAAAAACATTTATAGTGATTTAGCTAATCATGATGCTATCATTATTAATGATGAATCGACTGCTACTCAACATGTGCTTAAACGCGAAGATATGTTTAAATATCTATCCGAGCATACAGGGGGTGGTCAAAGATGAATGAATTAATAAATACACTTTCAGATCGAAAAGGACAATTGTTAACTACGATATTTGAGCATATCCAAATATCATTTATTGCATTGCTCATTGCAGCAGTAATTGGAGTACCATTAGGTATTTTGCTCACGAAGACACGTAAGATTTCTGAAATTGTGATGAATATTGCGGCAGTACTACAGACAATACCATCATTAGCATTGCTTGGTTTGATGATACCACTGTTTGGTATTGGTAAGGTACCAGCAGTGATTGCGTTAGTAGTATATGCATTATTACCGATATTAAGAAATACATACACTGGTATCAATGAAGTGGATAGCTCATTAATTGAGGCAGCTAAGGGTATCGGTATGAAGCCAGGAAGAAGATTAACGAAAGTGGAATTACCCATAGCTATGCCAGTAATTATGGCAGGTGTTAGAACAGCTATGGTATTGATTATAGGGACTGCTACATTAGCAGCTTTAATTGGTGCTGGTGGTCTTGGTGATTTGATTCTTTTAGGTATAGATAGAAATGACACATCATTGATCATTATTGGAGCGATTCCCGCAGCTTTATTAGCAATTCTTTTTGATTTAGTTTTACGGTATATGCAAAAGCTGTCCTATAAAAAGTTACTTATTTCTCTAGGTGCAATTATTATAATTCTGCTATTAGTGATTATTGGACCAATGTTTGCTCAAAAAGGAGATAAAATTACATTAGCAGGTAAACTTGGGTCAGAACCATCTGTAATTACAAATATGTATAAAATTTTAATTGAAGAAGAAACAGATGATACAGTAGATGTTAAAGACGGCATGGGGAAAACTTCATTCCTATTTAATGCTTTGAAATCTGACGATATAGATGGCTACCTTGAGTTTACAGGTACTGTACTTGGAGAGTTAACAAAGGAAGATTTGAAATCTAAACAAGAAAATAAGGTATATCAACAAGCAAAATCAAGTTTAGAAGATAAATACGATATGACTATGTTAAAACCAATGGAATATAACAATACTTATTCATTGGCAGTTAAAAAAGATTTTGCGAAAAAACATAACCTTAAAACGATAGGTGACTTAAACAAAGTAAGTGACCAAATTAAGCCAGGTTTCACATTAGAGTTTAATGATCGTGGTGATGGTTATCCAGCTGTTAAAAAAGCATATGATTTAGATTTTGGAGAAGTTAAGACGATGGAGCCGAAATTAAGATATCAAGCAGTTGAAAGCGGAGATATTAACTTAATTGACGCATATTCAACAGATGCCGAATTAAAACAATACGATATGGTTGTTTTAGAAGATGATAAAAAGGTATTCCCACCATATCAAGGTGCACCTATGTTTAAAACATCATATTTAAAGGAACATCCTGAAATCAAAGCACCACTTAACAAATTAGCAGGTAAGATATCTGATGAAGATATGCAACAAATGAATTATGAAGTTACAGTGAAAAAACAAGATCCTTATGAGGTAGCTAAAAACTATTTAGAAAAACATAATTTAATTGATTAATTCATAAGACAATACGAGTTTAACAATGTGTTTTACTATGTTAAAGCACACATTAAGTTGAACTCGTATTTATATTTGATTAAATTCTCACTTCAAAAAAAGTTACATTGATTTTCAATGGAAATAAGGTATATAATGGTTACTAAGTTTTGAAATTTCTGTAAATTTAAGGAGGCCCGAATCAACAATGAAAAAACAAATAGAACAATTATCAGCATATCAACCAGGTTTATCACCAAGAGCACTAAAAGAACAATACGGGATTGAGGGTGAACTTTATAAATTAGCTTCTAATGAAAATTTATATGGACCGTCACCTAAAGTGAAAGACGCAATCACGCAGCATTTAGATGAATTGCAATTTTATCCTGAAACGGGTTCTCCGTTAATTAAAGAAGCAATAAGTGAGCATTTGAATGTTGATCCAGCACGTATTTTGTTCGGTGCAGGATTAGATGAAGTGATATTAATGATTTCACGTGCTGTTTTAACTAAAGGAGATAAAATTGTTACAAGTGAAATGACTTTTGGTCAATATTATCATAATGCCATAGTAGAAGCAGCAGATGTTGTTCAGGTACCACTAAAAGATGGTGGGTTTGATTTAGAAGGCATACTTTCTGAAGTTGATGATAACACTAAACTTGTATGGCTATGTAACCCTAATAATCCTACTGGCACATATTTTACACATGATGAATTGCAACGTTTCTTGTCACGTGTGCCTCAAGAAATACCAGTAATTATAGATGAAGCTTATGTTGAATTCGTGACAGCTGAAGACTTTCCAAATTCATTAGCACTACAAGAGCAATTTTCCAATGCTTTTTTACTTAGAACGTTCTCTAAAGCATATGGATTAGCAGGTATGCGTATTGGATATGTGGTCGCTGCTCAAGAAGCAATTGAAAAGTGGAATATTATACGACCACCATTTAATGTAGGACGGTTATCAGAACACGCTGCACTTGCTGCATTAGAAGATCAAGCGTATTTAGATTCTATTCGTGAAAAAAATGCTCGAGAAAGAGCAAAATTCTTTGATTCAGTTAGTAGTCATAAATTAAATCCAAGCCAAACGAACTTCATTTTTGTGAATACGTCACGACCTCACGAATTGTATGAAGCATTGTTAAAACAGGGGTGCATTACAAGAGAATTTCCGAATGGTGTCAGAATTACGATTGGCTTCCCTGAGCAAAATGATAAAATGATCGAAGTATTAAATAACTTTGATTTATAACAAACATCATTTATAACGTTCAATAAATTAAAATGTATAAAGCTTGAACTATATAACGAAAATATTTAATTTATATAGTATATTATGATAGGCTTATGTACAATTTTGGTTTCATTGAACGTTTTTTGCTATACTAATAATGATAAACAGGGTCATGTTGTCAGATGATTAATGTAATCATGCGTGATCATTGTTAGTGAATGAGAACTTAAAAGGGAGTAGAGTATGAGATGACTAGAAAATCAATTGCTATTGATATGGACGAAGTACTTGCTGATACAGTAGGTGCACTGATTGAAGATGTGAACAAACGTACAGATTTAGGTATAACCTATGATATGCTGGACGGTAAAAAATTACGTCACGCAATGCCCGAACATGATGGCTTATTGCATGAAATTTTACGCGAACCAGGTTTTTTCAAAAAATTAAAAGTGATGGCACATGCTCAAGAAGTTGTGAAAAAATTAACTGAATACTATGATGTTTATATTGCTACTGCTGCAATGGATGTTCCTACATCATTTCATGATAAATATGAATGGTTAAGAGAGTATTTTCCATTTTTAGATCCACAGCACTTTGTTTTTTGTGGGCGTAAAGATATCGTAAATGCAGACTATCTCATAGATGACAACCCTCGTCAGTTAGCTATATTTACAGGTAAGCCAATCATGTATACTGCGTCTCATAATGTAAACGATGATCGTTTTACACGTGTAGATAACTGGTATGATGTTGAAAAGTATTTCTTAGGTGACCGTGATTACGATATATAAATTTAATGACATGAACGTGTCTTTGTGTGTTTAAATATGTGATTTTAATGATGCTATACTTAAAATGTGCAGAATCTTGAAAATCCATGAGTGAGCGGGCGATAAGTTCAAGTGTACCTATCTATACTTTAAGAGAGTAAACATTTCTAAACGCTATATAAAAAGGACTAATCCATTGTGTACGCGGATTAGTCCTTTTTAATAAGATTTTATTTAGTAAACATTATATATAGTGTATTTATTCATATTCATTATCTGGCGTATTTTCAGGTAACGTTAAAATTTGTATTGCTTTAGGTATGACTTCAATATGGATAGGTGTTTTTAATGCAATTTCTCCATCGATGTCCACCTTCATTTCGGGTGTGGTCTCTATTTTGATATCTTTAGATAATAAATGCTGAATACCGTTTGTCATATGGTTCCAGTTCATGCTATCTCTTTGTTTAAATATATCACTCAATACACTCGAACTGTGTTCTTTAAAAATAAATAAATTCAGATAACCATCACTAGGTGAAAGGTCTGTTAAAGGTATGCGACTGCCTCCTATAAATGACCCATTAGCAACAACGAGCATTGCAGTATTACCATCAATAACTTTACCGTCAACGGTTAATTGATAATCAAAATGCTCCGGATTAAGCAAAGTTTTAACTGTAGATCCTACGTAACTCAATTTGCCAAAGATGTCCTTATTGCCGTTTTGAACATTTTCTGCATTTTGAACAATGAGTCCCAATCCAGCAAAGTTTAGTGCGTATTGATCATTGATTTTCATAACATCATAAGACTGCAACTCTGATTGAATAAGTTGTTGACTAGCCATTTTATGACGTGGACTCAGGTTTAATGTTTTAACAAAATCATTAAATGTGCCACCTGGAATAATACCAATAGGGATATTCAATTCATGTTGCATTATGCCATTGATTAATTCATTGACAGTACCATCGCCACCAAGGAGGAAAATGATATCTACATCGTCACTATAACTTTGGTCTTTAATCTTCTGACAAAATCTTATAATATCACCCTCGTCTTCACTTAGTTGGAGCGACAGATGTTTACAAAATGTAGTTAAGGAAGCTGCTACATCTCCAAGTCCCCGATATATATCTTTAATACCACTATATTCATGATAAAATAAGACACCGTGTTTGAATTTAGTATTTTCCAATTTTTTCACCATATTCTTTTAAATTTTGTTGCTTATTCACTTTACCCACATTTTCACAGTTATAATTATATAGGAAGAGTTGGTGGCATTTACTTTATTTTTAAATTTTTTTGCTGTGACAATTTTTTGCAAGGATGAATAGGATAATGTTTATCTGAGCTTTAGCGCATGAAAAAACCCACTTACTCAATAAAGTGAGAAGTGGGCTTGATACGTGTGCTATTTAATGCCACGCATACCTTTGACGATTTTTGGTACAAATGCTAAAACAATCAAACTAACTACAATTGCAATACTTCCTAAAAATAGGAAATAATTTTTGTGTCCCAGAGGCTCAATGAGCTTCACTAAAGTACCATTTATAGCTTGCGCACAGGCATTTGTTAATAACCATAAACTCATCATTTGTGTGTTGAAAGCTTTTGGTGCGAGTTTAACTGCTGCACTGTTACCTGTAGGTGATAAACAGAGTTCACCGATAACACAAATAATATAAGACAAAATAACCCAGTTTACACTAATGTCTGCTCCGCCAGCTGAATGTCCAATAGAGCCAATCATTATGTAAGAAGCACCTGCTAATATTGCGCCTAGAACAAATTTTGTTGCTATGCTTGGTTGACGTCGAGCCATTTTGGCCCAAATCAATGAAACCACTGGCGCTAATAATACAATAAATAACGGATTTATCGACTGGAAGAGTGTAGGGCCGAAATCTGTTTTCCACCCAAATAGATTTAATTTCATGTCACTGCTTTCAAATGCAAAGAGATTAAGAACGTTAGCACCTTGTTCTTGAATAGACCAGAATATTACGCCAAGTATAAATAGCGGTATAAATGCGATTACTCTTGAGCGTTCATCATCTGTGACTTCTTTACTTCGAATCATAATTGTGAAATATACGATTGGTAATGCAATCCCTAGTATAAGTACTGTTGTACTAACTAAATTAAATGATAATGTGCCTGTTAAGCCAGTAATTAATAATACAACTGCAATGATTACAATGATTGCAGTAAATAAAATACCATATTTTTTCTTCTCACTTTTATTCAATGGGTTGGTTGGTTTTGTACCAATTTGACCTAAATTTCTTTTATTGAAAAATATGTACCAAACGAGTCCAAGCGCCATTCCAATTGCAGCGATTAGGAAACCGCCGTGGAAGTTACCTGTATGTACAAAGCGATCTAGAATAATAGGTGAAAGTAATCCACCTAAGTTAACCGACATATAGAATATAACAAAACCAGCATCTATTCGTGTATCTCTATCGGGATATAATCTACCAACAATATTTGAAATGCTTGGCTTCATTAAACCAGAACCTACAATAATAAAGAACATAGAAATAAATAATCCTACGATATCTAAAGGTAAACTTAAGAAAACATGTCCAATAATGATTAGAATACCACCGTAAAACGTTGCTCCGCGTGTTCCTGTAATTCTATCGGAAATCCATCCGCCGAGTACAGAGGTCATGTATATCAGTGCCCCGTATACTGCCATAATTGACTGTGCAGTACTTTTATCCATGCCGAGTCCGCCATCTTTGATAGCGAAATACATGTAGAAAATGAGTAAGGCACGCATACCGTAATAGCTGAACCTCTCCCAAAATTCAACAAAGAATAATACGCCTAGCCCTTTAGGATGTCCAAAAAATCCTTTTTGTGGGATGGATTGAACCGCTTGTTCATGGGCTTTATCTTGATTTTGCATAAAAACATTCCCCGTCCTTTCATACTCCCTATAAGAATGTATAAAAATGATTTTACGCTTAATTAAATTAAATTTCAATAATATTCTCAAAAAAAGAATATTTAAAATATTGCCACTATTCAAAGAAAGTGTTATTTTAGTTGTATCTAATATAAAGGGGGATTTTAATATGCAAACAGTAAAAAAATTGTTGATTAGTTTTTCTGCAATCTTGTTATTTGGAGGTATATCAGTTGATTCTCCTGATGCGAGTGCAAAGGGAAAGGCTAAAGACACTGCAAAATATTTAGAAACTAAAGGTGGTTGGAAAGACGGAGAACCTGGTTATACTGCAGGTTGTAATATTAGTTGGGCACTTGGCATTAAAGATGTTTGTGGAGAGAAAAAGGATTCTTTATAAAACTGTGAATTAAATAAAAAATATAATAAGATTAATTAAGTATTTATAGATATATTCAATTTAAGATTAAACTAAGTTTGTAAATATGACTATTTTAATGTGTGAACATTTAGTACGCATATTACTACGATAGCAGTCTTCTGAGCTTTCTCAGTAGACTGCTTTCTTAATTAATAAGATTAATCAATTGGAAGGCTTTAAGTAATTGGGATATCGAGAATAGAGATTATAGGCTCGACTAGATATTTTAAATAATAATCTCAATACCTATAAAAAAGCTATGAAAAAACGATTGTCAGATTTTTCATAGCTAAGATTAGTCAATTTTATGAGTGAGCAAGAAAAGATTAACGATTATCTATTTTTTCTGGATAGAGATCATGATTCATTAAACGATGTTCTGCCATTTTTTCATATTTACTGTCAGGGCGACCATAGTTTGTATAAGGATCAATAGATATACCACCACGAGGCGTGAATTTGCCCCAAACTTCTATATAATGTGGATCCATTAAGTCGATGAGATCATTCATAATAATATTCATACAGTCCTCATGAAAATCGCCATGATTTCTAAAGCTAAATAAATACAATTTTAATGATTTAGATTCTACCATTTTAATATTTGGTATATACGAAATATAAATAGTAGCAAAATCAGGTTGACCCGTAATAGGGCATAAAGATGTAAACTCAGGACAATTAAATTTAACAAAATAATCACGGCCCGGGTGTTTATTATCAAATGATTCTAATACATCTGGTCGATAATCAAAATCATATTTATTATTTTGGTTTCCTAGTAAAGTAATATCTTTTAAATCTTCATGTTTACGTCCTTCAGACATCGTAATTGCTCCTTTAATATTTAGATTTTTGTTCCTTTTTCTGAACGGTTAACGGTTGGCGTCTTGCTTTTTCAAACATATAATAGCTTGCACCAATGATAATGATATAACCTAGAATTGCATAGAAATCTGGTGACTCACCAAATAAAATAAAACCAAATAGCGCGGTGAATATAATAGATGCGTACGTAAATATTGAAATATCTTTAGCTGGGGCAAAACTATAGGCTAAGGTAATACCTATTTGACCAGCAGCCGCAGCTAAGCCAGCACCGATTAAATAAACAACTTGCATGACAGACATTGGTTCGAATGTAAATATCGTAAATGGAATGAGTGCTATTATAGAGAAGAAAGAAAAATAAAAAACAATCGTATATGGTGCCTCTTTGCTACTTAATGCTCTAACACAAGTATAGGCACTTGCCGCGAAGATACCTGATAGTAATCCGCCAATCGCTGGAATCATAGAAGAAGAAAACTCAGGTTTCACAACGAATAACATACCAAAAATGGCTACGATCATAGCAATAAATTGGTAATTGCGTACTTTTTCGTTTAAGAAAATCAAACTAAGTAGTATCGTCCAAAAAGGATTTAATTTCATTAATGTATCTGCGTCACTAAGAATCATATGGTCGATGGCATATATATTTAATAATACGCCAATTAAGCCAAGCGCAGAACGAGATATTAATAAAGGCTGGCTACTCAATTTACCAAAAAGTGGTTGTTTGTACTTAAATATAAAATACAAAGGAATAAACATTGCCACTAGGTTTCTTGCCAATGATTTTTGAAAGACAGGGAGATCTCCAGCTAATCTAAAAAAAACAGACATAAAGCTAAAACCAACTGCAGAAATTAGAATAGCAATAATACCTTTTATTTTTGGATTCACATATATCGCCTCAATTTTAAAATTTTAACGTATCTATATTAGCATAGTTAATTAGAAAATGTATATATGCTTGAATTTAAAAGGGAAATATATTAAAGTATAAATACGAACAAACGTTCTGTTTATATAGTGTTTCATTAAGAAATTTTAAAAGTAATTAAGTATACCAATTAGTTCTAAAATATAATATATGAAGCGCAATATATAAGGCCTATGGCTAGATAATCCAGATATATCAAGCTTTAAAGAGAAATTAAAAAAAGCAAGCATTGAGCCTCTAAAAGTCGAAAAAATATTTTTTAAAAATTTAAAATTGAGTTTAAGGTTGAATTGGTGCCATTTTCATACTGTTTTCATTGTTTTGACATAAATTAAAGACTTTTAATAAGGCGATGAGTTATGTATAATGAAACACATAATATAGTATTAATGGCCAGGACGAAACACTATATATTGTGTTTTGATACGTGGTCAATTTATTTATAATAAATCAAATTTTAAGTAAAATCACACAGTTTCAGGCTTTAAATAATGACAAATAAGGCATTAATACTTAAATGTTGAGTTTTTACATACCTACTTATAGAATTACAAGTTACTATATATAGTGGTTATTTCAATCATTTAATACATTCAAAAGCAACACCTCGAAAGCCTTACAATTTTTGATTTTCCAACTTACGTATTTCTATTAGAAAGAAGGTGAGCCAATGAAAGTGGTATATTTTTCGTTTTCCGGCAATGTGCGCAGATTTATAAAAAAAACCGAACTGACAAATGTTATGGAAATCACGCAAAATAATTGTTCAGAGAGAATTGAGGAGCCATTCGTTTTGGTCACTGGGACAATAGGATTTGGTGAGGTACCCCAACCAGTTCAAGCGTTTTTAGAAGTAAATGATGATTTATTAAAAGCTGTTGCAGCTAGCGGAAACCGTAATTGGGGACAAAATTTCGCAAAAGCTGGACGATCAATTTCGGAACGTTACCAAGTTCCATTATTATTGAAGTTTGAAGTACAGGGCACTGCAGATGATATAGATGAATTTAAAGATAAGGTGGGAAATTTCAATGAAGATTATGGACGAGAAGAAATACAATCATATTGAATTAAACAATGAGGTTACAAAAAGAAAAGATAATGGTTTCTTTAATTTGGAAAAGGATCAAGAAGCGCTAGCAGTTTATTTAGAAGAGATTCAAGATAAGACAATCTATTTTGATACTGAAATTGAACGCTTACATTATCTCGTGGATAACGATTTTTATTTTGACGTTTTTGAAAAATATTCAGAAGCGGATTTACAAGAAATTACAGATTATGCTAAAAGTATTGACTTTCGTTTTGCCAGTTATATGTCAGCAAGTAAATTCTTTAAAGACTATGCGTTGAAGACAAACGATAAAACACAGTTCTTAGAAGATTATAAGCAACATGTTGTGATTGTTGCACTATATCTAGCAAATGGTCATAAACCGACAGCTAGACAACTTATCTCAGCTATGATTGAACAACGTTACCAACCAGCAACGCCAACGTTTTTAAATGCTGGGCGTGCGCGTCGTGGTGAGCTTGTATCATGTTTCTTACTTGAAGTAGACGACAGTTTAAATTCAATCAATTTTATAGATTCTACAGCGAAACAGTTAAGTAAAATTGGTGGCGGTGTTGCTATCAACTTATCTAAATTGCGTGCTAGAGGAGAAGCGATTAAAGGTATTAAAGGCGTGGCAAAAGGTGTATTACCTGTTGCTAAATCTCTTGAAGGTGGATTTAGCTATGCTGACCAATTAGGACAACGTCCTGGGGCTGGTGCAGTGTACTTAAATATTTTCCATTATGATGTAGAAGAATTTTTAGATACTAAAAAAGTTAACGCGGATGAAGATTTGCGATTATCAACTATTTCTACTGGTTTAATTGTACCTTCAAAATTCTTTGAACTGGCAAAAGAAGGTAAAGACTTTTATATGTTTGCACCACATACAGTTTATAATGAATATGGTGTAACGTTAGATGACATTAATTTAGATGAATACTACGAAAGTTTAGTAGCCAATCCAAATGTTGATAAAAAGAAAAAAGACGCTCGTGAAATGCTAAATATGATTGCACAAACACAACTGCAATCTGGTTATCCTTATCTAATGTTTAAAGATAATGCGAATAAAGTACATCCTAACTCTAATATTGGTCAAATTAAAATGAGTAACTTATGTACAGAAATCTTCCAATTACAAGAAACGTCTATTATTAACGATTATGGTATCGAAGACGAAATAAAACGTGATATATCTTGTAACTTAGGATCTTTAAATATTGTTAATGTTATGGAATCTGGAAAATTTAAAGATTCAGTGCACACAGGCATGGATGCATTGACAGTGGTCAGTGATGAAGCAAATATACAAAATGCGCCAGGTGTTAGAAAAGCTAATAGTGAATTACATTCAGTTGGATTAGGCGTTATGAATCTACATGGTTATCTAGCTAAAAATAAAATTGGTTATGAATCTGAAGAAGCAAAAGATTTTGCTAACATATTCTTCATGATGATGAACTATTATTCAATTGAAAGATCTATGGAAATTGCAAAAGATAGACAAGAAACATTTAAAGACTTTGATAAATCAGATTATGCGAATGGGAAATATTTTGAGTTTTACACTTCGCAAACGTTTGCACCAAAATATGAAAAAGTACGTAAATTATTTGAAGGTTTAGAAATTCCTACACCGGAAGATTGGAAAGCATTACAAAAAGAAGTTGAAACTCACGGCTTATTCCACGCATATCGTTTAGCGATTGCACCAACACAAAGCATTTCTTATGTTCAAAATGCGACAAGTTCAGTTATGCCGATAGTTGACCAAATTGAGCGTCGTACTTACGGTAATGCAGAAACGTTTTATCCAATGCCATTCTTATCACCAGAAACAATGTGGTATTACAAATCTGCATTCAATACTGATCAAATGAAATTAATCGATTTAATTGCTACGATCCAAACACATGTGGATCAAGGTATTTCTACAATTCTTTATGTAAACTCAGAGATATCAACACGTGAATTATCTAGATTATATGTTTATGCACATCATAAAGGGTTGAAATCTTTATATTACACTAGAAATAAATTATTAAGTGTTGAAGAATGTACGAGTTGTGCAATATAAAACGAGGCTATCTAATTTAATAAACAAGGAAATATGAATCTTGAAATATCGCATATGTTTTAAAAACAAAAAGGTAATGCATTAAGTGAACATGATTTAAATTAAAGTGTATCAACATTATAGAAATAGAGTCACTTATGCAGAGGGATAGAAAATCTAAAGATATATTTAGATTTCTGTCCCACTTTCTGTGTTTTATAATTCAAATAAATATTTACTAGATAGGGGAATTATCTAAATGAAAGCAGTCAATTGGAATACTCAAGAAGATATGACAAATATGTTTTGGCGACAAAATATTTCGCAAATGTGGGTAGAAACTGAATTTAAAGTTTCAAAAGATATTGCAAGTTGGAAAACATTATCCGATGAAGAAAAAAACGCATTTAAAAAAGCATTAGCAGGTTTAACTGGTCTGGATACACACCAAGCAGATGATGGCATGCCATTAATCATGTTACATACTACAGATTTACGTAAAAAAGCGGTTTATTCCTTTATGGCGATGATGGAACAAATTCATGCTAAAAGTTATTCTCACATCTTTACAACTTTATTACCATCTAGCGAAACAAACTACTTATTAGATAAATGGGTCCTAGAAGAGCCACATTTGAAATTTAAATCGGATAAAATTGTAAATAATTATCATAAATTATGGGGGAAAGAAGCATCGATTTATGATCAATATATCGCACGTGTATCAAGTGTTTTTCTAGAAACATTTTTATTCTATTCTGGTTTCTATTACCCATTATATTTAGCTGGGCAAGGTAAAATGACAACCTCAGGAGAAATCATTCGTAAAATTTTATTAGATGAATCTATTCATGGTGTGTTTACTGGGATGGATGCGCAAAGTTTACGAAATGAATTGTCTGAAAGTGAAAAACAACAAGCAGACCAAGAAATGTATAAACTATTAGATGAATTATATAAAAACGAAGTTTCTTATACACAATCTTTATATGATGATATCGGTTTAACTGAAGATGTGCTTAACTATGTAAGATATAATGGTAACAAAGCATTATCAAACCTTGGATTTGATCCGTACTTTGAAGAGAGAGAATTTAATCCAATTATCGAAAATGCGCTAGATACATCTACAAAAAATCATGATTTCTTCTCTGTTAAAGGCGATGGTTATACATTAGCGCTAAACGTTGAAGCATTACAAGATGAAGATTTTATTTTTGAAGACTAAATTGCGACCATTTCAACTATCATAATAATATAAAATTTAGTGATTGCAGATGTCTGAAATATAAGCAATTTTTAATCACCAATAAACGTCAGTTTCTATTGAAATTATATAGAAATTGACGTTTTTTTAATTTGTATAAGTTTCGTTCGATGTACTACAATTTACAAATTTTATGCCAATACAACTAATTCGAACACTAATTTTGTCTTACGTAATAGTTAAATGAGTGATTCTAGTGAGACGACAAAAATTTCTATAAATACTTGAGTATAAAATGAAAGTACTTGATTAAATGTCTTAGTTTCTAATTTAGATATTTTTAACATAAATGGAGAATTGTTTTGATAATCTCTATTATTGCTATTGAATTTACTTGCAAAGATGATAAAATTTAATTTATAGGTATTGATAATGATTATCACATTCAATACGATATAGCGTTTATGAAAGGATTAATTACTCACTATGAAATTTTTACTAAATGGCGTTGTCTTAGCTATTATTTTATTCTTTTTAACTATCCTTTCTTTATTTATAGGCGTTAGTAAAGTATCGATTACTGATATTTTTCATTTAACGCATGAACAAATAAATATCATCGTGTCTAGTAGGATCCCCAGAACTATAAGTATCTTAATCTCTGGCAGTACTTTAGCGCTTTCTGGACTTATTATGCAGCAGATGATGCAAAATAAATTTGTGAGTCCAACGACAGCAGGGACAATGGAATGGGCCAAGTTAGGTATTTTAATATCAATGATATTTTTTCCACAAGAGAATATTATTATTAAATTAATATTTGCAGTAATATTAAGCATCGGTGGCACATTCTTATTTGTTAAATTAGTACAGTACATACGATTCACAGATGTTATTTTTATTCCACTTTTAGGTATTATGCTTGGTGGTATTGTGTCTAGCTTAGCGACATTTCTTGCTTTAAGAACGAATACTGTACAAAGTGTAGGCAACTGGCTTAACGGAAATTTTGCTATCATTACGAGTGGTAGATATGAAATATTATACTTAAGCATTCCTTTATTAATACTTACATATATATTTGCTAATCATTTCACGATTGCAGGGATGGGGAAAGATTTT
Source organism: Staphylococcus sp. HMSC034G07 (assembly GCF_001835975.1). NCBI lineage: Bacteria > Bacillati > Bacillota > Bacilli > Caryophanales > Staphylococcaceae > Staphylococcus > Staphylococcus sp. HMSC034G07. Next base: position 230,997 of record NZ_KV826608.1, on the reverse strand, counting down.
AGTAATAACTTAGGCGTTAACTATGAAAAAATAATAAATATTGGTTTATTTATCACTGCAACTATAACAGCGCTTGTAGTTGTTACAGTGGGGACATTACCATTTTTAGGCCTCATTGTTCCGAATATTGTGTCAATTTTTAGAGGTGATCATTTAAAACAAGCATTGCCTCATACAGCAATGTTAGGGGCAGTATTTGTTATGTTTTCTGACATAATTGGTAGGATTATTGTCTATCCATATGAAATAAATATTGGTTTAACAATTGGTGTCTTTGGCACGATTATTTTCTTAATCTTATTGATGAAAGGAAGACATAATTATGCAGATTAGTGCTAAATCAAAGTTAATGATATTAATCGCTATCACTTTATGTGTTGCTTTAATTTATCTTTTCATCGGTATTGATTTCGAAATTTTTAGATACCAGTTTATCAGCCGTTTTAGAAAATTAGTGCTTATGCTATTGGTAGGTGGAGCAATTGCAGCTTCAGTAGTCATTTTTCAGGCAATTACAACGAATCGTTTGTTAACACCGTCGATTATGGGTCTTGATGCTGTATATATGTTTGTGAAAGTATTGCTGGTATTTGTGTTTGGTGTACAGTCTGCATTTGTTACTAATATATATTTAAGTTTTGCTACTTCACTGTTAGTAATGGTTATATTTTCACTATTACTATTTCAAGGCATTTTTAGAATTGGTGATGTGTCAATATACTTTATTTTACTCATAGGAGTTATTTTAGGCACTTTCTTCAGAAGTATCACTGGATTTTTAGAACTGATTATTAATCCTGAAGACTTTTTGGCAGTCCAGAGTTCAATGTTTGCCAATTTTGATGCTTCCAATAGTAAATTGGTGATGCTGTGCGGAGTTATATTAATGATATTAATCCTTATTACAGTGATTGCGATACCGTATTTAGATGTACTTTTATTAGGCAAAGACCAAGCAATTAATTTAGGTTTGTCTTATAAAATGGTTACAAGATTATTACTTATACTTGTTGCGATATTAGTATCAATCTCTACTTCATTGGTAGGTCCAATTACATTTTTAGGATTGTTAACAGTTAATCTAGCACACGAATTGATGAAAACCTATGAACATAAATATATATTACCGGCAACGATTTGTTTAAGTTGGTTGAGTTTATTTATTGCACAGAGTGTAGTGGAAAATTTATTTGAAGCGACGACGCAAGTGAGTATCATTATAGACTTAGTAGGTGGAACGTACTTTATCTATCTATTAATTAAAAGGAGACATGCGAATTGATACGTGTTCAAGGATTGACTAAAACGATTCAGGATAAAACGATTTTAAATGACATTAATGTAGAAATCAGTAAAGGGCGTTTAACTTCAATGATAGGTCCAAACGGCGCTGGTAAGAGTACCTTATTATCAGCAATCACACGCTTGATTGATTTCGATAAAGGAACTATTGAGATTGAGGGGAAAGCTATATCTGAATATAAAAGTAATGAGTTATCTAAAAAATTATCTATTTTGAAACAGGCCAATCATACTGAGTTAAATATTACTGTGGAGCAACTTGTTAATTTTGGAAGATTTCCATATTCGAAAGGACGCTTAAATGAGGCGGATCGAGCGCAAGTTGAGTATGCACTTGAGTTATTGAATCTTAAAGAAATTAGACACCGTTACTTAAAAACATTGTCAGGTGGTCAACGACAACGTGCATATGTAGCTATGACGATAGCACAGGACACAGAGTATATTTTGCTTGATGAACCATTAAATAATTTAGACATGAAACATTCAGTTCAAATTATGAAAACATTACGTCAACTCGCTAAATCCCTCAATAAAACTATTGTTGTTGTCATTCATGATATTAATTTTGCTTCGTGCTATTCAGATGACATCATTGCATTGAAAGATGGAGAAATGGTCAAAGCAAGTACTAAAGATGAAGTTATACAAGAAGATACGCTTAAGACACTATATGATATGGACGTTAAAATTGAAGACATTCGCGGACAACGTATTTGTGTATATTTTGATGAAGAAACAGCAGAGTATGAACTATCGATATTACAATCAGTCTAAAATGAAATGGTTGTTAATGAAGGGAGTGATGCAACTGCAACGTTGTTCATTTTAAAAGGCATATTGAAATGGTGATTAACTTTATTATTCCAGGAGGATTAAACATATGAAGAAATTTGCTTTATTTATGGTTATAGGTTTAATGTTTTTATTAGTAGCATGTAATAATGGAGGTTCAGACGACAAAAAGTCATCTGACACAAAATCAGATAATAATGAATCAAATAAAACAGTTAAGATAGAAAATAATTATAAAGCTAATGGCGAAAAGCGTGATGGCAGTGACGCAAAATCTGTAAAAGAATCAGTTGATGTTCCAGTAAATCCTAAAAATGCAGTTGTCTTTGATTATGGTGCATTAGATACATTAAAAGAGTTAGGACTTGAAGATAAAGTTAAAGCACTTCCTAAAGGTGAAGATGCTAAATCATTACCAGATTTCTTAAGTGAATTTAAAAGTGATAAATATTTAAATACTGGTAGTTTGAAAGAGGTGAATTTTGACAAAGTTGCAGAAGCAAAACCTGAGGTAATATTCATATCTGGACGTACAGCTAACCAAAAAAACTTGGATGAATTTAAAAAAGCAGCACCAGATGCTAAAGTTGTTTACATAGGCGTAGATAATAAAGATGAAGTTAAGTCGCTTAAAGCAAACGCTGAAAAAATAGGTAAAATTTATCAAAAAGAAGATGAAGTTAAGTCTCTTAATAAAAAATTAGACGATAAGATCGCAGGTATAAAAGAAAAAACAAAAGATTTAAAAGATCAAAAAGCGTTATATTTATTAGTAAATGAAGGTGAATTATCAACATTTGGTCCAGGTGAACGTTTTGGTTCTATGATATTTAATACAATGGGCTTTACACCAGCAGATAAAGAAATTAAAGAAAGTAATCATGGACAAAATGTTACAAATGAATATGTTGCAGAAAAAAATCCTGGTATTATTTTTGCGATGGACCGCGGACAAGCTGTAGCAGGTAAATCTACTGCTAAAAAAGCATTGAGCAATGATGTCATCAAAGATGTTGATGCGATTAAACATAATAAAGTATATGAATTGGATCCAAAACTTTGGTACTTCTCAAGTGGTTCAACAACAACTGCAATTAAACAAATTGAAGAAGTTGAGAAAGCAATAGATAAAAAATAGTAATAGGCATAAGTGGGGATTGTCTTAATAACGTATACTAAAAGCAGTGAAAATCACTTTAAACGTGAATTCACTGCTTTTTTAATATGGTATAGTCTTGCTTACCGGTTGTTAATAAATGTGACAGGGATGCGCTTGATTAGTCTCAATTGTTTTTTGTTTGGCTCAGTACTAAAATGACATTGAGCACTTAAGTAATAAATTGAGTTGAAAACTTGTATAATGAATAAAAATAGTAAAAGAAGGTGACATAAAAATGATTTTAGATAATGTGAACCCAAATGATTTATTTCCAACAGAAAAGAAAGGTCCCAGTGTATTGGGTACGATAGAGTATTCTGTACAAGGTTCTACAGAATTTGAAGGTGCGTTTATTGCTACAAACGAACGCATTATTTTAAATGTAGATATGAATGGGGAATTCTATTATAGAAGTATAGGTTATGATGAAGTAGAGAAAATTACATACGAAGACGGTCGCATTCATTTCACATTTAATATTGGACCAATGCCGATGAAAGATATACAAAAAGGTGATGCAGAAGCGTTTGTACAATTTGTAAAGGACAAAATAAACATTCAATAAGAAGATAGTGTTTGAGAGAACGTGCCTTTACTATGTTTAAAATGGATTTACGATATTTGAATATATCAAAGAGAGAGACAGAAATTAGAAAAATAAATTTCTGTCTCTCTCTTATTGTTAAACGCCAATTATATAGAAAAGTACGTGCTGTAATGATATTTACAGCGATTATTAAAATGGGCATCACAGTTTGGACAAGCTTCAATCAACATATATGCATTGATTGTCATTTCATGTTTACATACACCACATAAAATAGCTTTTGTATTAAACTCTTCAGTTTCCCATCTCTGTATTGGGTGAGAGGTGTCTTCATTATGACATTTATAACATGGATAATATTTATTACAGCATTTGAATTTAATTGCTATTACATCTAACGGTGTATGGTAGTGTGTACAACGTGTCTCGCTATCTACAGTTGCACCATATATTTTTGGCATCTTATAACACTCCTAACGTTCAATAGGATGCTCACCGATGATTCTAACTTCTGGATGAAGTTCAACATCAAATTTAGCTTTAACTGTTTTTTGTACGTGATGTATTAAATCTTCGTAATCAGTTGCAGTACCTTTATCTACGTTTACCATAAAACCTGCATGTTTCTTTGATACTTCTACGCCACCTATACGATAACCTTGTAGATTTGAATCTTGTATTAATTTACCAGCAAAATGGCCTGGTGGTCGTTGAAAGACGCTGCCACAAGATGGATATTCTAGTGGCTGTTTTGTTTCCCTTCTTTCAGTCAAATCATCCATTTTCTCTTGGATATCTTGTAGATTGCCAGGCGTTAATGTAAATGCAGCTTCTAATACAACTAAGTGTTCTTTTTGAACGATACTATTACGATAATCTAACTCAAGCTCTTTGTTTGTCAGTGTGATTAAGTCTCCTTTTTCATTAACGCAAAGGGCATAATCGATACAATCTTTGACTTCACCACCATAAGCCCCCGCATTCATAAATACAGCACCGCCAATTGACCCTGGGATACCACAGGCAAACTCTAATCCAGTTAGTGCATTGTCTCGTGCAGTACGTGATACATCAATAATTGCAGCACCACTTCCTGAGATGATTGCATCATCTGAAACATCAATATAATCTAACTGAAGTAAACTGATGACAATGCCTCTAATTCCACCCTCTCGGATAATAATGTTTGAACCATTCCCTAAATATGTGACGGGGATATCGTTTGTGTAAGCAAAATGGACGATAGCTTGTACATGCTCATTTTGCGTTGGAGATAAGTAATAATCTGCTTGACCACCCGTTTCAGTGTATGTATAGCGTTTTAGTGGTTCGTCAACTTTTATAATATCTTTTGGAACTATTGCTTCTAATTCTTTTAAGATGTCATCTTTATGCAATTATAGAACATCCTTTCCTGTTGAATTCATTTATATATTATACCAATGATTTAACTTGTTTGCTAAACAGTATATCGCTTTATTGAAAACGATTCAGTTTATTTATTCTTTTAATGATTAAACGTTAGTGATGTGTGTTCGATAAATCTTTATTAATTTCACGGAGTAGTTGTTTAAAAAGTAATTGTTTCTGATTTTCGTATTCACGGATTGGCGCTGTATCAGTTGCTAAATTGTACTTTTGTTTTCCGAAGTGAGTTGCTGAAGATGCATTGATTGTTAAATAATAATTTGTCTTCAGATAATCATTATAAAGTTGTGAGTCTATTTGAACAATATGTAATCGAGCAATTTGTTTTAAATCAATGAGATTATTAAATTGAGCCATAACTACTTTTTTGTGATATGGATGATGAAGTCTATAAAAACCTTGATAATTTAGTCTTTTTTCATCTAAAGCAGTGATATCATGTAAATCATCTACCCCTACTAATACATCTAAAATAGGTTCAGTAGGGTAGTTGAAGTGGCTAGTCCCTCCAATATGATGTGTTGTTTTTACTGGTGTATCTAAAAGGGTCAATAATTTATGACGTAGCATCTTATATTGTTTAATAAAAGTTTGCTGAACATCTTCTTTGATAAAAGGTTGAACATCCGAATACATTGAAATAAATCACTCCTTTAAATGATCAAAATAAATTGTTAAACTATAAATTCTGGAATAATATATCATATATTATTTTCAAGTTAAATAAGTTTCTGTATAATACGTAATGATAAGGAGTGCAGAAATGAAAAAATTAATGTGCTTTGTTTTATTAGTTTGTTTTGCTGTCGTAATTGTTGCTTGCGGACATGAAGGTGCCAACGAATTTAAAGATTTCGATAGCACTTTAAATGATGTAAAGCAAAAAGAAAAGGCGTTCAATAAAGAAATGGATTCTATTGATTTAGAAAACATTAATGATTTAAGTAAAACAGATATGACTGATAAAAACAAAAAAGAATTTAATCAATTGCAAAACAATTTGAATAGCAGGTTAACACCTAAATTTGAAGCATATGAGAAAGCTACAAAAAATCTGCCAGCACAGTCCGAAGAAACCAAGGAATTAAAATCTAAATATTTAACATCAATCAAAAAGAAAAAAGCTGCGATTGATGAACTTAAAACATTTGTTGATTTATACAATCAGTCAGTTAAAGCAAATGAAGATATTTTAGATTATACAAAACTTTTTGAAAAGAATAGATCACAAGTAGAAGAAAATATGAAAAAAGCTAATAATGCAGGTGAAAGTGTTAAAGGCTTTAAAGAGAAATTAGAACAAAATAATAAAGATTTAAAAAATACAGCGGAAAAAGAATCAAATGCTAGAAGTGCTAAATCAGAGCAACAAGCCATTGAAAATCAAATTATGCCATTAATAAAAAAACAAATTAAAGACTTAAACAAGGCAGAAATTACAGATGGTTATGTGAATGATGCGCGTAAAAATACGATTGAGATGTACTACAGCTTACAAAATTACTATGAAACAAGAGAAGAGACAATTGAAATTGGTGAAGCAATAGCTAAAATAGACATCAATCAATTACCGAAAGAAAGTAAAGATTTAAAACAATATGATAAGGATTTTAATAAAAAGTATGCCGAAATAAAAGGTAAATATCAATAATAAATTATTCAATTAAGTTATGAGATTTGTAATAAACTGTTAACAATAAAAAGGTAATTGTGTATAATTGGAAACAATGATATGTGAATATCATTGGAATTTCACACTTTTAGATACAATGTGGTGTGTTAAATATTTTTAGAGGTGAATAGAATGGCTATAAAGCTGAGTTCGATTGACCAGTTTGAGCAAGTTTTAGAAGAAAATAAATATGTATTTGTGCTGAAGCATAGTGAAACATGTCCTATTTCAGCCAATGCTATTGATCAATTTAACAAATTTTTATATGAAAGAGATATGGATGGTTATTATTTAATCGTACAACAAGAAAGAGCTTTATCAGATTATATAGAAGAAAAAACGAATGTAAAACATGAATCGCCACAAGCATTTTATTTTGTGAAGGGACAAGCGATTTGGAATGCAAGTCACGATCATATTAATGTGAAATCTTTGGCAGGCGCTGAAGAGTAAAAAAATAAATATTTAAAAAAAGAAACGCTTGTTAAGCTTTAAGTTATATTAAAAGGTTTAGCAAGCGTTTCTTATAATGTGAAAAATTGTGTTTTGGCATGTATAATATAAAGTTGAATTAGTCATAAATCCACGGGTAATTGAATATTGATAATTTTATCAGGCGTGGTATTCGCGTCAATTTAAAAATAAAGCTATGAAAAATGTAAGGTAATATGAATATTAGAGGTGACAAAATGAAAGTATTAGTAGCGATGGATGAATTTAATGGTATTATATCTAGCTATCAAGCCAATCGGTATGTAGAAGAAGCGGTTGCTAGCCAAATAGAGAAAGCGGATATCGTACAAGTACCGTTGTTTAATGGTCGGCATGAATTGATGGATTCTGTCTTTTTATGGCAATCAGGTACCAAATACAGAGTGGTTGCCCATGATGCAGATATGAATGAAGTAGAAGCAGTTTATGGTATTACAGATAATGGCATGACAATTATTGAAGGCAATCTATTTTTAAAAGGACAACGACCAATTATAGAAAGAACAAGTTATGGTTTAGGTGAAATTATACTTGATGCAATAGAAAATGGTGCTGAACATTTAATTATTTCGTTAGGTGCTATTGGTAGTTTTGACGGTGGTGCTGGCATGCTTCAAGCACTCGGAGCTAAATTTTATGATGACGAAGCGCAAGAAATCGATGTTACGCAAGGCAGTCGTGTACTAAAATATATTAGACGTATAGATGTTTCTCAAGTTAATCCAAAATTGAAAGATATGAGAATTCAACTTATGTCAGATTTTGATAGTAAATTATATGGTAAAAATAGTGAAATTATGCAAACATATGAAAATTACCAAATTTCGCATCAAGAAGCGGCTGAGGTAGATAATTTAATTTGGTATTTAAGTGAGATGTTTAAAGCTGAATTGAAAATTGCACTAGGGCCTATTCAAAGAGGTGGCGCTGGTGGAGGTATAGCTGCAGTGTTAAACGGCTTATATGATGCTGAGATTATGACAAGTCATGAACTAGTGGATCAGATTACACATTTAGAATCATTAATTCAACAAGCAGATTTAATAATATTTGGTGAAGGTGTGAACGAACAAGATCAAATTTTAGAAACGACGACCGTTCGCTTAGCTGAGTTAGCTACAAAATATAATAAACCGTCGATTGCCATTTGTGCTACTGATGATAAATTTGATTTGTTTGAATCGATGGGTGTAACAGCAATGTTTAATACATTTATCGAAATGCCTCAATCCTTTACAGATTTTAAAATGGGCATTCAAATTAGACATTATACGGTTCAAGCGATTAAGTTATTGAAAACACAATTTGATGTTAATCAATAAAACAAGTATGCATCGTTGTCTATAGATGTGCTAGAACGATAAAATTACTAATTAAACATCGGCAAAAGTGCCCTGAACAACTTGTACCAAGTAAAACCGCCAATTTCTGTAGATTTACAATAGAAATTGACGGTTTTTTTAATAGCGTTTGGAGATGATGAAAAATAGCACCATTATAACGATGACACCTGATGGCATTGTAGGTTTAAGCAAGCATAACATTGCAAAAGGTATGGGAACGTGGACTAGAAATGTATGCATAACCAAAATGATAAAACATAAATTTAAAAAAGAGGATGGAACAGAAATCTGATTATATTAAAAAGATTTCGTCGTTCCACCCTGGCAAGTAAAAAGTGATTACATAAGCTAGCTCAAGCATAAGCCTTAATAACGCAATAAATTGAGCGGCAATATTAAGGATTACCTGAGCTAGCGCTCTATATGGTACCGATATTACTTATTATTTTGATAAGTTACTACTTCTTGGGCGATACCAATTATAACGTCAACCGCTTTTTCCATGACATCAATAGATGCATATTCGAAAGGACCATGGAAATTATCACAGCCAGTAAAAATGTTAGGGGTTGGCATTCCCATAAATGAAAGTTGTGAACCATCTGTACCACCACGGATTGGTTCAGTATTAGCTGGGATATCTAATTTGTCAAAGACACGTTTAGGAATATCTATAACATGTGGCATAGGCTTGATTTTTTCTCCCATATTGTAATACTGATCGTTTATTTCAACTTCAATGGGTTCATCTTCAAAATGACTATTGATATCATTTTTAATTTCTACTAAACGTTTTTTACGTAAATCAAACTCATGTTTATCATGATCACGAATAATATAGTAAAGCTTTGCTTTCTCAACATCACCATCAAATTTCATTAAATGATAAAAACCTTCATAACCTTCTGTACGTTCAGGCACCTCATTTTGTGGTAAAAGTGCATTGAATTGCTGGCCTAAAAGTACAGCGTTGACCATCGCATCTTTTGCGGAACCTGGATGAACATTCACACCATGACAAGTTACAGTCGCTTCTGCAGCGTTAAAACTTTCGTATTGTAACTCACCAAATTGACTACCATCCATTGTATATGCAAAGTCAGCATTAAAACGTTCGACATCAAATGCATGTGGCCCTTTACCGATTTCTTCATCCGGTGTAAAAGCTACTCTGATACGACCATGTTTGATTTCTGGATGCGATGTCAAATGTTTTAAAGCTTCCATAATTTCAACGACGCCAGCTTTGTCATCTGCTCCTAATAGCGAAGTACCATCTGTGATCATTAAAGTATGTCCTTCTACTTGTTTCATTGCAGGAAAGACATCTTGGCTTAAAACTCGATTTGTATCACCAAGCTGAATTGGTTTCCCATCATAACGCTCAATGATTTGTGGATTGACATTTGTGGCATTGAAATCAGGTGAAGTATCAACATGTGCTAAAAAACCGACAGTCGGGATAACTTCGTCTACATTACTTTCTAATGTTGCAAATAAATAGCCATTTTCATCAACATCAGTTTCTAAACCCAAATCAGTTAATTCATCATTCAATAAATCCAATAAATCCCACTGCTTTTTAGTGGAAGGTGTTGAATTTGAAAGTGGATCAGATTGTGTATCAATTTTGACATATCGCGTAAGTCGTTCAATAATATCATTTTTCATAAAAACACCCCTTATGCTCTGTTATTCATATTATATGATTTCTTATATATTTTACCATTCATTTTACCAATATGTTGTTTTATGCGTGTATAAATATAATAAATAATCTCTGCACACAGAATACCAAAAGCAATTGCACCCGAAATAAGTGTTACTTCGAGAAATGTATTGACGGCATGTGTATATTGGTTACTCACTAAGTAACGTGTTGCTTCATACGCAAGTCCTCCAGGGACAAGCGGAATAATGCCAGGCACAATAAAGATGATGACTGGTCTTTTATAACGTCTACTCATGGTATGACTCATAATTGCTAATATAAAACTCCCTAGAAATGAAGCCATAACTTTGCCTAATTCTAAATCAAGGGTTACTTTATAAATAATCCATCCCATAGCACCAACGAAACCACAAGCTAAAAGGAGACGTCGAGGTGCATTAAAAATAACAGAAAATAGCATCGTTGCTAAATAACTAATAATAAACTGTAAGACATAGTAGCCAATGACCATTTGAGCACTCCTTTTTAAAATATTAATAATACGATTGCAACACCAGCGCCTATAGCAAATGATGTTAGTGCCGCTTCGACACCGCGAGACATACCAGCGATGAGTTCTCCTGCCATAAGGTCACGAATAGCATTTGTAATTAAAATACCAGGAACTAATGGCATGACACCTGCAATGGTAATAATATCTTGGTTTGCTGCCATACCTAATTTTGAAAATGAAGCTGCTATCGTAATCACAACTGCAGCACTAATAAATTCTGAAAAGAACTTTATTTGTATATAACGTTGAACAAAGTCAAAAGTTAAAAATGCACCAGCTCCTGCAAGAATTGCAAAAAAGAAGTCATTCATAACTCCACCAAACATAAATAAGAAGAAGCCACAAGCTATGGCGGCAGCAAAAAATTTAGTGATAGATGAAAACTGTAGTGATGCATGATGTAAATGTATGAGTTCAGATTTTGCTTCATCTATACTTAATTGATTACTAGAAATCTTTCTAGATAAACTATTTGTTAATGCAATTTTTTCTAGATCAGTCGTACGCTCACGTATACGGATAAGTCTTGTATTTGTACGGTTATTGAGTGAAAATATAATCGCTGTAGATGTTACAAAACTATATGTATCATCTAAGCCAAAACTTGCTGAAATTCTATTCATCGTATCTTCAACGCGATAAGTTTCAGCGCCACTTTCAAGCAATATTCTGCCTGCGATGAGCACAACGTCAATCACTTTATCTTCATCAATGATAGTGATTGAATCAGACATAGCTGGGCACCTCCTAAATTTTTCGTAAATCAATCAATAGAAAGTTTACCGTGTACGAAGGTAACTTTCAATAGTATTTATTTCAGTACAGATTGTTATTATCATTAACCACCTATATTGTAACAAACTTAAATTTATAAATGATATGTTTAATTATAAAAAATATTGAAGTCATGCATATGAGTTGTTATAGCTTAAGCATATTTGCATGTGTACACTAACGATTTAAGCACGTTACTTTCAAAAGTGATTTGTTATGGATTATGTTGAATTCGCCATATTTGAATAGACCGTTCCATGATATAAATTAAAAAGCTTGAGATATATAATTTAAATTATCCCAAGCTTTGAAAATACATTTATTTAGTTATAATTTAACTATAGGGTTAAACATCACTTGATTACGACCTTCATTTTTAGCCATATGCAACATATCATCTGCAACTTTAAAGACGGTACGTTGAGATTTATAATCATCTTTAGTTAGGTATCCGACACCAATAGAGACTGATAATTTAATCATTTCTTTGTTTGGTAAATGGAAAGTAGATTGTTCAACGCCTTTACGGATACTTTCACTTAACTTAACACATTGGTCTAGTGTGTAGTCATATAATACTACAGAAAACTCTTCACCACCATTACGGTAAATGCTAAATTGTTCAGGCACATAGTTTTTTAATAATTGTGCGATTTGTCGTAATACAGCATCACCTGAATCATGTGAATACATGTCGTTAACATCTTTAAAACCATCAATATCAATGAGTAGTAAACCTAAGCTTTCATCATTTTCTTCTGCAATGCGTGTAGTTTCATTCAAATGTCTATCGAATTCTTTAACATTGCCTAAACCAGTCAAATAATCAAATCTATCTTCATTCTCATAGCGATTTACTAATGAGAAGAAATGCCAAATATCTACGAATGTAATCGAAGAAGTGATGGTTAAAACGAACGATAATGGTATCATATATAGTACTTCTTTAAATTCATAATACGGACTAATCAATGATAAGATGACAAATATGACTAGCGTAATTAAGTTGAGTATTTGTAATGAGATAATATCATTTTGTTTTAAAAATGGACCTATTGCTCCAACAATGATGGCTATTACAATTAAAATCATTGCAGTTATAATCGTATAATCACCAATTAATACATTAACTAAAGATACGATAAACGCTGCTAAAACTGTATAAACCATATTTGTATATCTACCTAAAAATAAAATCGGCACAAAAGATAAATAGAGGACATACTCATTAAAGATAGGGACAGGTTTAACAGATAATAATAATGCTACAATGGTCATTAAAATCGTGACGTATTCTTTTGAAAACACCATATTCTTATTTTCAGAGTACTGTAATCGGTGGAATAAATAAATTCCTGCGACAGTGACCGCAATATTATAAATAATAGCTTCAAACATTTTTCTTACGCTCCTTTAAATAAACACTTAGTCATTGTAAGTGAAAAGTTACATTTTGTCATCATTGATATTTAGAAATTAATAACATTCGTTTAAAATTCATGTTAAAATACTTATTTGAGTGATTGTAAAATATATAAATTGATTATTCTATAAAAAAGAAAGTGAATTTCAGCGTTGAACTCTGCTAATGATTACATTACTATTTGTATTACTAAAAGTACATCGTGTATTATAGACTTAATTGAATCGTTTATAGAATTTTCGATACATATATCAAGTAAACTATGTTTTGAAAATATACAAGTGTATATCCATAACCAAATATGATTTCATATTTAGAATATTTATAGAGACTTTAAACTCAAATTCAAAATTATAAAGACTTAAATTAATGAAGGTGAACTGATGTATACGTTATTATTAATCATTTTTTCAATGATTGTCAGTTTAATACTTACTCCCATTGTCATAAAGGTTTCCCATAAATTGGGCGTCGTTGACCAACCTAATTTTAGGAAAGTACATAAAAAACCAACTTCTGTCTTAGGAGGTACTGTGATACTACTTTCCTTTTTATTGGGGATTTGGTTAGGGCATCCAATTGAAACAGAGGTGAAGCCACTTGTCATTGGAGCAGTATTAATCTACTTAGTAGGGTTAATAGATGATATCTATGATTTAACGCCAATCTTAAAATTATTAGGACAAGTGATTGCAGCACTGGTTGTCGTTTACTACGGCGTAACCATAGATTTCATCTCATTACCGATTGGACCGACAATACATTTTGGTATTTTAGGTGTTCCGATTACTGTGATATGGATTGTAGCGATTACCAATGCGATTAACTTAATTGATGGATTGGATGGTTTGGCATCTGGTGTAGCAACTATCGCTCTGATGACTATTGGTTTCATCGCAATATTACAGGCAAATATATTTATCATAATGATCTGTAGTGTGCTTATCGGTGCGCTATTAGGTTTCTTATGTTTTAATTTTCATCCGGCTAAAATATTTTTAGGTGATAGCGGCGCATTGCTTGTTGGTTTTATTGTTGGTTTTCTTTCGCTTTTAGGTTTCAAAAATATTACGTTTGTGTCTTTATTCTTCCCGATTGTTATTTTAGCAGTACCGTTCATAGATACTTTATTTGCTATGATACGACGTGTGAAAAAAGGGCAACGTATTATGCAAGCAGATAAATCGCATTTACACCATAAATTACTAGAATTAGGTTATTCACATCGTCAAACAGTAATACTGATATATTCAATCGCGTTGTTATTTAGTCTTTCAAGTATTATTTTGTATTTATCACAACCATGGGGTGTACTCATGATGCTTGTGCTCATACTCATTACGATTGAACTCATTGTTGAATTTACAGGATTAATCGATGATGATTATAGACCGCTCTTAAAATTAATTGAAAATAAAGAGCGACATAAAGAAGATGAATAGATAAACTACCTAATTAGAACCTGAGATATGAATATCTCAGGTTCTAATTTTATATGATTAACAATGATTAACAAAGTTACGACTGATAATACTTAATTTTTCAAATTATACATTCATCACATGCATCAATGTATAGCGGTAAGTTTATGTTTACCTGATAATTGTATGACAGTTATGCATTTTTGAAAGGTCATAAACTGAAATGGAAATGGTTTAGTTTGTTGGTATGTCAAAAGGTAGCTTAATGATAGCTTGCTCATCTAAATCATAGTTACCAGAAGTGATTTTATTTAGAAAAGCAATAAAATCGTCATACTCTGCTTCTACCACGTCTATTTGATAACTCACTTTGTCTGTGTAGGTTGTGTTTCGTAAGAAGAATGATGTTTGTGCTAATTCATATTCAAATTTACCTGTAAGATCATAATCGATAGTGATTGTAGTTGGTATTGCTGAACGCAAAGCAACACGTCCTACTTCATAAATGACATCTCTCACAGCACCACTATATGCTCTTATTAAACCACCGCCGCCCAATTTTATACCACCGAAATAACGCGTAACTACGACACAAACATTGTGAACTTCTAGTTTTTTTAATATTTCAAGCATTGGTACGCCTGCAGTTCCACTTGGCTCTCCGTCATCATTTGCTTTTTGAATATTCATCTGTGCTCCAACTGTATAGGCTGAGCAATTATGTGTCGCTTCACGATGTTCTGATTTTACCAAGTTGATAAAGTCTTTAGCGTCTGCTTCAGATTCAACAGGTTTGATATGGGCAATAAAGCGTGATTTGCTAATTACATTTTCTATCATATGTTCTTGCTTTATTGTTATGATTGATTCATCCATATTTAAACACTCCAGTCATAGTTTCGGTCAATACCTATTATTATACACGGTTCTGAATTCAAGTTTAATGTAAAAATAAATTTTCTTTTAATATAAAATAATGTATCATAGTTGTGAGTATAATTGAGGAGGATTATGATGAAAATTGCTGTATTAACAGATTCAACGAGTTATCTATCTCAAACATTAATTGATAAATATAATATAAATATTGCGCCACTAAGTGTAACTTTTGATAACGGTGAAAATTTTGAAGAAAATGCATCTATTTCAGCAAATGAATTCTACGAAAGAATGAAAGCATCTAAAACAATTCCTACGACAAGTCAGCCAGCAATCGGTGAATTTGTAACTAAATACGAACAATTACGTGATGAAGGCTATACGGATGTCATAGGCGTTTTCCTTTCTTCAGGTATCAGTGGTACTTATCAAACAGCTACACAAGCGGGTGAAATGGTTGAAGGTATTAATGTTCATACGTTTGATTCGAAAATTTCAGCTATGGCAATGGGGAGTTTCGTATTACGAGCAATTGAATTAATTGAACAAAATGAAACACCGCACGCTATCATTAAAGAGCTTGAAGCAATGCGAGAAGTCACTGGTGCGAGATTGATGGTAGACGATTTAAAAAACTTGCAAAAAAGTGGTCGTATTACAGGAGCCCAAGCGTGGATTGGTACGATGTTAAAAATGAAACCAGTCTTAAGGTTTGAAGACGGTTTAATTTTGCCAGATGAAAAAATACGCACTAAAAAACGTGCGCTTAAAGAAATTATCAATAAAGTGATTGATATCGTTAAAGATTATGAAGAGGTTACGTTATTAGTTATAGGTGGAGATGTTCAAGAGGATACAGACTGGCTGTACAATGAATTACAAAAAAACTATCCACAATATAAAGTACACCGTTCAAATTTAGGCCCTGTGGTCGCAGCTCATTTAGGACCAGGCGGTATGGGCTTAGGTTTCACTGGTAGATCTATTCGTATAGACTAAATTATAGATTCAAAAGTCTTATTATCATTTTTAAGAAAAGTAGTATTTTTGCAAGAGATGTATAGTGAAACCAACACTTCGTTCAGTCATCGATGCCAACCATAATATGACAAATGAGTTGTTTAGCATTTAAATTACTGTACGAATAACAAATAAATCATTTATTTTATGGCGGGTCTTTGAAATTAAAGTGAAATTTAATTTTTGACTCGCTTTTTGGTTTGGAGGAAACATACAATTAAATATTATGGAAGAATGATTAATGATAAATCCTTATTAACAGATGAACGTATAAAGCAAACAACGAAAGGTGTGGTATTAGATAATGGCTATTGGACATGTGCTCAATGTCACTCACGCCGACAAACGCATTTTTACAAATATCTATCAACAGTGTTAGATAAGGAGATTGTCTACTGTAGAAATTGTATCAATATGGGTAGAATGGATAATATAACTGAAATCTATATCATAGAAAGTCAGAATGTAATGACACCTTGTCATTATCAATTACCATTCAAATTATCAGAACAACAACAATTTGCATCTGACAAAATTGTATCAGCGATTGCAGGCTTTCGTTCACTATTGCTCCATGCAGTCACAGGTGCAGGTAAAACTGAGATGATATTTGAAGGAATTAAATTTGCGCGGAACCACGGTTATAATGTCGCAATTGTATCTCCTCGAGTTGATGTTGTTTTAGAAGTCAGCATGAGGATTAAGTCAGCTTTTCACGAAGAAAAAATAGATGTATTGCATCAATCATCACAGCAACAATATAATGGCCATTTTGTTATCGCCACAATTCATCAACTCTATCGTTTCAAACAACATTTTGATGTGATAATTGTAGATGAAGTAGATGCCTTTCCTTTACCTACAGAACCAACGTTAATACAAGCATTGCAGCATGCCTCGAAGTTAAAACACTGTCATATATTAATGACTGCCACACCAACAAAAGCTTTAATGAAACAAATTAGCAATTTAGAAATTATTCAATTACCTGCGCGTTTTCATAGACATCCTTTACCCGTGCCTCAATTTAAATTCCTTAGAATCAATCCCAATAAGAAGCAATATAAATTATTACGATTTTTACAACATCAAGTCAATCAACGACGATATACGCTAGTCTTTTTTAACAATATTACTTTAATGAAACAACTGTATCAGTTATATAAAGCTGAAATTCCATCTTTAACATATGTCTACAGCAATGATGTATTTCGTTTTGATAAGGTGAAGCGTTTGAGAAACGGGGAACATACCGTTGTTTTCACCACTACCATTTTAGAAAGAGGCTTTACTATGGCAAAACTCGATGTTGTAATCATAAACAGTCATCAGTTTGAAACGAGTGCCATCATTCAAATATCAGGAAGAGTTGGAAGAAAAGCAGAAGCACCTACAGGAAGTGTATTTTGTTTGCATGAAGGGATCACACTATCTATGATTAAAGCTCAATATCAGATAAGGAAAATGAATCAACTTGCACAAAAAAGAGGGTGGATAGATTGACTGCGACATGTTTATATTGTCACATCTATTATTCAGAACCTTTAAATGCATTTACGTTTTACAAAAAGGCTTCAAAATTGTGCGATGATTGCAATCATCTCTGGGAGGTAATGAAATTAAAGACGACGAATCGATGTGCAACATGTTTGAAGTTACGCAATGAAACTGAAATATTATGTTCGGATTGTGCCGAGTTAGCTTCGAAGTTTAAATTAATGAATAAATTGTATTGTCATTACCGATATGACGGTATTGTAAAAGAAATGATTCAACAATATAAATTTCAAAGAGATGTTGCAATCGCAGAAATAATCGCAGAAAAAGTTAAATTGCCTCATTACAAATATGATTACATTATCCCCATACCGTCCCCTTTATTTAGAGATAAAGAAAGAACATTTAACCCCGTACAACTAGTATTAGACATACAAAAAGTTAAGTATTATTGTCTGCTTGCCACACACTCACATATTAAACAATCAGAATTAAGTAAAGAAAAACGTATGCAACGACCCAATCCTTTTGTAATGGAACAAAGTGTGGATTTAAAAGGAAAATGTATTTTATTGATCGATGACATTTATACTACAGGCTTAACGGTTCATAATGCGGCACAGCTATTACTTGATAGAAAAATCAGAAAATTCGATGTGTTTACGTTTGCACGCTAGGTTATTCGTGGTATTATAGAAATAAGCACTATTACCAATATAGAGGTTTTAAAGGAGTCGATTACTATGATCAGATTTGAAATTCACGGAGAGAACCTCACTATTACTGATGCGATTCGCAACTATATTGAGGAGAAAATTGGTAAATTAGAACGTTACTTTAACAATGTGCCAAATGCAACTGCACACGTTAAAGTTAAAACGTACCAAAACTCAGCAACTAAAATAGAAGTAACTATTCCATTGAAAAATGTTACGCTAAGAGCGGAAGAACGTCATGATGATTTATACGCTGGTATTGATTTAATTAATAGCAAATTGGAAAGACAAGTTAGAAAATATAAAACGCGTGTAAATCGTAAAAATAGAAAAAATGACGAACAAGAAGCTTTTGCATCATTACCTGAAGAACAAGAAGCAGAAAATCTTCAAAATGATGACAATGATAGTGAAATTGAGATTATTCGTTCAAAAAATTTCAGTTTAAAACCTATGGATTCTGAAGAAGCAGTATTGCAAATGGATTTATTGGGCCATGATTTCTTCATTTTTACAGATCGTGAAACAGATGGTACGAGCATAGTTTATAAAAGAAAAGATGGCAAATATGGACTAATTGAAACAACTGAATAATTTAATTAAATTAGTATCATATTTATAAAAGTAGTAGCGTCCATGATTGAGTGAAATCATGGACGCTCATTTTTTGCTGTGTTATTATGTAATAATTTGAAAGTGAACATGTATGTTGTGTATATTTTAAATGAGTCAATATTATAATTTGTATTCAAAAACATGTAAGTAAATATAGTATAGATGGCACGATAAACGTAATAAGTGTAAATTTAGGCTTATAAATGATATTATAAATTGTTGTAAACTAAGAGTTATATAGCTAAAGGAGCGAACAGAATGGGTTTTTTATCAAAAATTGCAGATGGCAATAAAAGAGAAATAAAACGCCTTGGTAAATTAGCCGACAAAGTCCTTGCACTAGAAGAGGATATGTCGATATTAACTGATGAAGAAATTAAAGAAAAGACGAAAAATTTTCAAGCGCAAGTTCAAGCAGAAGACGATATTAAAAAGCAAAATAAAATTTTAGATGATATTTTACCAGAAGCCTTTGCATTGGTAAGAGAAGGATCAAAACGTGTATTCAACATGATTCCTTATAAAGTACAAGTTATGGGTGGTATTGCCATTCATGGTGGCGACATTTCTGAAATGAGAACTGGTGAAGGTAAAACGTTAACGGCGACAATGCCAGTTTATTTAAATGCGTTAACAGGACGTGGTGTACATGTTATTACAGTCAATGAATATTTATCTAGTGTACAGAGTGAAGAAATGGCAGAATTATATGAATTTCTTGGATTAAGTGTTGGTTTGAACTTAAATAGTAAAACTACTGCAGAGAAAAGAGAAGCTTACGCATGTGATATTACTTATAGTACCAACAACGAATTAGGATTTGACTACTTACGTGATAACATGGTGAATTATGCAGAAGAACGCGTGATGAGACCACTTAATTTTGCGATTATTGATGAAGTAGACTCAATCTTAATTGATGAAGCACGTACGCCGCTTATTATTTCAGGAGAGGCAGAGAAGTCAACGTCACTTTATACGCAAGCAAATGTTTTTGCTAAAATGCTTAAAAACGAAGATGATTATAATTATGATGAAAAGACAAAAGCTGTGCAATTAACAGAACAAGGTATTGATAAAGCAGAGCGTATGTTTAAAATTGATAACCTTTACGACGTGAAAAATGTTGATATCATCAGTCATATTAATACAGCGTTACGTGCGCATGTTACGTTACAAAGAGATGTAGATTATATGGTGAACAACGGCGAAGTATTGATTGTTGACCAATTTACAGGACGTACAATGCCTGGACGTCGTTTTTCAGAAGGATTGCACCAAGCGATTGAAGCTAAAGAAGGTGTGAAAATTCAAAACGAATCCAAAACAATGGCTTCAATTACATTCCAAAACTACTTCAGAATGTATAATAAATTATCTGGTATGACAGGTACTGCAAAAACGGAAGAAGAAGAATTTAGAAATATTTACAATATGACAGTTACACAAATTCCTACGAACAGACCAGTACAACGTATTGATAAGCCAGATTTAATTTATATCAGTCAAAAAGGTAAATTTGATGCAGTTGTAGAAGATGTCATTCAAAAGCACAAACAAGGTCAACCAGTCTTATTAGGGACTGTTGCCGTTGAGACAAGTGAATATATTTCTAACTTATTGAAAAAACATGGCGTACGACACGATGTCTTAAATGCGAAAAATCACGAACGTGAAGCGGACATTATCGCAAGTGCTGGCCAACGCGGTGCGGTGACAATAGCTACCAACATGGCTGGCCGTGGTACGGACATCAAATTAGGTGATGGTGTTGAAGAAATTGGCGGTTTAGCAGTAATTGGTACAGAGCGCCATGAATCACGTCGTATAGATGACCAATTACGTGGTCGTTCAGGTCGTCAAGGTGACAAAGGTGATAGCCGTTTCTATTTATCGTTACAAGATGAGTTAATGGTGCGCTTTGGTTCGGAACGTTTACAAAATATGATGAATCGATTGGGTATGGATGATTCAACACCAATTGAATCTAAAATGGTTTCTCGTGCTGTTGAATCAGCTCAAAAACGTGTTGAAGGTAATAACTTTGACGCTCGTAAACGTGTCCTTGAGTATGATGATGTACTACGTAAACAACGTGAAATTATCTATAGCGAACGTAATGATATTATTGACAGCGACGAAAGTAGCGAATTAATTAACGCAATGCTACGCTCTACATTAGAAAGAAGTATTCAATATTATGTAAATGAAGAAGATGACGACCCAGACTATGAACCATTCATCAACTATGTAGAAGACGTCTTCTTGAATGAAGGCGAATTAAAAGTTGAAGATATTAATGGAAAAGATAATGATGATATTTTTGAGGTTGTATGGTCAAAAATAGAAATAGCATTAAAAGAGCAAAAAGAAAAAATTGGTAGTCAGTTTGATGAATTTGAACGTATGATTTTACTTCGCTCTATTGACACACATTGGACAGACCATATCGATACAATGGATCAATTGCGTCAAGGTATTCACTTACGCTCGTATGGACAACAAAATCCACTACGTGACTATCAAAATGAAGGTCACCAATTATTTGATACTATGATGCAAAACATTGAAGAAGACGTAAGTAAATATATTCTAAAATCAGTGATTTCCGTTGAAGATGACGTAGAACGTGATAAGACAACTGATTTTGGTAAAGCTGAGCATGTATCAGCAGAAGATGGAAAAGAAAAAGCGAAAGCAGAGCCTTATGTTAAAGATGAACATATAGGTAGAAATGACCCATGTCCTTGCGGTAGTGGTAAAAAGTATAAAAACTGTCATGGCGCTTAAGTTTATCTAATATGATACACATGTGAGACAGGATTTCACTATTTGAATTATTTTTATATGTCAGGCATCTTTTACAGTTAAATTGTAGCGTTTAACTGTGAAAGATGTTTTTTTTAACATAAACTAGCAGCGATTTGGTGCTTAAGTTGAAATTAACAGTTTATATTTTGTATCATATTTATGATAGTCTAGTAATTAATTTAGTAATTATACTTCATTCGAAAAATTTAGGAGAGATGCATAATGGAATTATCTGAAATTAAGCGTAATTTAGATGCTTATAAAGAAAAGTTAGAACAACTTAGGGGGTCTCTTTGACTTAGAAGAAAAAGAGACAAACATACAAGAATACGAAGAAATGATGGCGGATCCTTCATTTTGGGATAATCAAGATAAAGCGCAAGACGTAATAGATAAAAATAATGCTTTAAAATCTGTTGTCAATGCGTACAGAGATTTAGAAGCAAATATAGAAGATATGGAAACGACACGAGAATTATTGTTAGAAGAAGACGATACGTCGGTGAAAGACGATTTAGAAGCGAGCGTCACTCATTTTCAAAACGAATTAAACCAATTTGAACTACAATTATTGTTAGATGGGCCTTATGACGCGAATGATGCAATTATTGAATTGCATCCTGGTGCAGGTGGTACTGAATCACAAGATTGGACAAATATGTTGTTGAGAATGTATCAACGCTACTGTGAGCAAAAAGGCTTTAAAGTTGAAATCGCAGACTATTTACCTGGAGATGAAGCGGGCGTAAAAAGTGTAACAATGATTGTGAAAGGTCATAATGCATATGGTTTTTTAAAAGCTGAGAAAGGTGTACATCGACTCGTACGCATATCACCGTTTGATTCATCTGGTCGTCGACATACATCTTTTGCTTCATGTGATGTCATACCACAATTTAATAACACTGAAATAGAAGTAGAAATCAATCCTGATGATATTACTGTTGATACATTTAGAGCTTCGGGCGCAGGTGGTCAACATATCAATAAAACCGAATCTGCTATTAGAATTACCCATCATCCAACAGGTATTGTGGTAAATAACCAGAATGAACGTTCACAGATCAAAAACAGAGAGGCTGCAATGAAAACATTGAAGTCTAAACTATATCAATTAAAAATTGAGGAACAAGAACAAGAAATGGCCGAAATCCGTGGAGAACAAAAAGAAATCGGTTGGGGAAGTCAAATTAGATCTTATGTATTCCATCCATATGCAATGGTTAAAGATCATAGAACAAACGAAGAAACCGGTAAAGTCGATGCAGTCATGGATGGTGATTTAGGACCGTTTATCGAAGCTTATCTACGCAAGCAAATGAATCTGAATCATTCAGAAAAAGATTAATACTTAAATAGAACAATTATTATTCATAACTTTATGAGTGAGCTAGAAACCAATGTATCACTTATTGTTTTCTAACTTACTCATATTTTTTATAGCAGTATAAAGTAGGCAAGACTGACACGTTCATACGAAACGACTGCTTGATTTATTTCAGTAATTTTTAGATAAACTACTACTTATATGTAAAATACAAACTTAAATATTACAGTTAAAGTTAACAGATATTCAAAGGTGATTAAAACTATTGTGATAAAGATAAGAAAGCTATGATTAAAGCGTTAAAAGGGGATTCATTCAAAAATATCTTTTGCATTACAAAACGATAACAAGGGTAAAAGTATTCAGAGAATATGCTATATTATGATTGATTAAATATTGAATAAAATTAGACAGCAAAGGATTGAAATACATCATGAAGAAAGGTTTAACTTTTTCTGTAACTTCTGCAGCACTGTTTTTTGGAATGAATGGTCTAGCGTCAGCTGATCAAGTACATACAGTGAAAGAAGATACGGATTTATCAAATATAGCGCATGCATTCGCAACAACGACTCATACGATACAATCATTGAATCATATGGAATTTGTGCAGTCGGTTAAGGTTGGGCAAACGCTTGTATTACCTGACGAAGATATTGTAGAAGTTAAAGAAGGCGATACACTTCAAAGTATTGCGAATAAACATCACCTCAGTTTAAATGAACTTTATCAATTAAATCCATTCATTACTGAAACAATTTATCCTGGGCAACTCATTGCAGTTTCTGAAAAAGGATCGTCACATTTAGACAACCAACTACAGAGTGCATACGTACAAAGTGACTCGAATAATGATCCATTCACAACAGGGGTAACAACTGAAAACAGTAATGCTTTCACAAGATTAGCGAACGATTATATACCAGTAAAGCAGCAATCTTGGTCAAATAACAGTGTTGATGCGCGCAATACCACTTCAAATGATCACAACCTTCACAATAATAGCTATCAATCAAAACACTATGTAGCCGGTGGGCAGAATTATTATGCTTGGGGGCAGTGTACATACTATGCTTTTGATAGACGTCAACAACTTGGTAAATCTATAGGCAATTTATGGGGCAATGCTAATAACTGGGCATCGGCTGCGCGTCAAAATGGTTATGTGGTTAATGCTACACCTGAAGTAGGTGCTATTTTACAGAGTAGCGCTGGAAATTATGGTCATGTAGGGATTGTAGAACGTCAAAACAGTGATGGATCCATTTTAGTTTCAGAGATGAACATGCAAGGCTTGGGACAAAAATCCTATAGAACGATTTACAATTCAGGACAATATAATTATATTCATTAAAAAATAAAAACTTATATCTAGCAGTTTTATCTGCAATTGTAACAATATTCTTAATGTATAGCCCGGGACATAAACATGTCTCGGGCTTATTATTTTAGAGGCCCTGCGTGCAGGCTAAACGTGTCAGAATCAGTATTTTTTACACTCAATATGATTTTCACTAAAATTTATTACAGTCTTATTATTTTTGAATCTTGTAAAATGAGTAAAACTTGAAAGACAAAAAAGTAAGTTATATTTTAAAATTAGAACGATTTGATGATATTTAACGGCATTAAAAAGACATTTTACATATGGAATGATATTATAAAATCAAGTATAATCAATCATTAAATAAATGAGGAGGCGCTATCATGGGAGTACATCAATATTTTAAACGTTTATCAGACTTAGAAAAATTAATACGATTGCCTGGGAAATTTAAATATTTTGAGCATAATGTTGCTGCACATTCTTTTAAAGTGACTAAAATTGCTCAGTATTTAGGTACAGTAGAAGAATATCACGGCAATAAAGTAGATTGGAAAAGCTTATACGAAAAAGCCTTAAACCATGATTTCGCCGAAATTTTTACAGGGGATATTAAAACGCCAGTCAAATATGCGAGTGGAGAATTAAAAAAATTATTCTCACAAGTAGAAGAAGAAATGGTAGATCATTTTATAAACGAAGAAATACCAGAGCAATATCAATCCATATACCGAGAGCGACTGCAAGAAGGAAAAGACGATTCGCTAGAAGGTCAAATCTTATCAGTTGCTGATAAAATTGATTTGTTATATGAAACATTTGGTGAAATTCAAAAACGTAATCCTGAACCGCTATTTTTTGAAATATACGAAATGTCATTAGAAACAATCATGCAATTTGATCATTTGAATTCAGTACAAGATTTTATAGAAAATATTATTCCTGAAATGCTTACAGAGAGATTTATACCAAAATCGGAATTACGAGAAACAACGATGTCTATTTTAAATAATAGGAACGGGTGACATGAATGATCTGGTATATACTTGCATCTTTTTTTCCATGCATACTTGTCGTATTGTTTAGCGTACTGACTAGGAGTAAATGGGTAGGTACGATTTTAACTTTGATTTTAATAGGTACTTCAATTGAAAAAGGATTTTTTCATGATGAATGGATTATTTTTATAGACGTTGCTTCGTTATTAGCAGGTTACTTAATTATTGACCAACTAGAACTCCATAAAAAAGAAGATGATTAAGTATTAAGCGTTAAGCAACTTAATTGTAATAGCATGATGAAAGGTATATAATTATTTAACTTCATTTTATCTGAATAAAAATTTATGAACGCAAACAAACATGGTATTATACTGTGTTTGTTTTTATTTAGTGAAATATCATTTTTGCGAACAAATGTTTGTATTGAAGGTAATAAATCTGTTAAAATGTAAACTGTTAATAGTATACTTAAGTAAAATATAGTTACAGCCACTATAGTAAGTCGCGTATTAAATGAGATATTTAAACTATGTTCGAACGGATAGAAATATAATAGGAGGCATGTGTCATTATGGAACACTACCCATTTAAATTACAATCGAATTTTGATCCTAAAGGTGATCAACCAGAAGCGATTCGACAAATTGTAGATGGTGTGAATGCAGGTAAGAGACATCAGACTTTACTTGGAGCTACGGGTACAGGTAAGACATTTACAATGAGTAATGTGATTCAACAAGTTGGTAAACCGACTTTAATCATCGCCCATAACAAAACGTTAGCAGGACAATTATATAGTGAATTTAAAGAATTCTTTCCTGAAAATAGAGTCGAGTATTTTGTCAGTTACTACGATTATTATCAACCAGAGGCGTATGTACCATCAACTGACACATTTATTGAAAAAGATGCGTCAATTAATGATGAAATTGATCAATTGCGTCACTCTGCGACAAGTGCACTATTTGAAAGAGATGACGTCATTATCATAGCTAGTGTGAGCTGTATCTATGGTTTAGGTAATCCAGAAGAATATCGGGACTTAGTGGTTAGTGTTCGTGTAGGTATGGAAATGGACAGAAGCGAGTTACTTAAAAAATTAGTAGATGTGCAATACACAAGAAATGATATAGATTTCAGACGCGGTACGTTCCGAGTTAGAGGAGATGTTGTAGAAATATTTCCTGCCTCTCGTGAAGAAATGTGTATTCGCGTTGAATTTTTCGGAGATGAAATAGATAGAATACGTGAGGTTAATTACTTAACTGGAGAAGTGTTGAGAGAGCGCGATCATTTTGCTATTTTCCCAGCTTCCCACTTCGTTACACGAGAAGAAAAAATGAAATCTGCCATCCAACGTATTGAAAATGAACTTGAAGAGCGATTATCAGAATTACGTTCTGAGAATAAATTGCTTGAAGCTCAGCGCTTAGAACAAAGAACGAATTATGATTTGGAAATGATGAGAGAGATGGGATTTTGTTCAGGTATTGAAAATTATTCTGTACATTTGACACTTAGACCCATGGGTTCCACGCCTTATACATTGCTTGATTATTTTGGAGATGACTGGCTTGTGATGATTGATGAGTCACATGTGACATTACCACAAATTAGAGGTATGTATAATGGTGACCGTGCGCGTAAACAAGTACTTGTGGATCATGGATTTAGGCTACCAAGTGCTTTAGACAATAGACCGTTAAAATTTGAAGAATTTGAAGAAAAAACGAAACAACTCGTATATGTATCTGCTACACCAGGACCTTATGAATTAGAACATACAGATGAAATGGTGGAGCAAATCATTCGTCCAACAGGATTATTAGATCCTAAAATTGAAGTGAGACCTACAGAAAATCAAATTGATGATCTGCTTGGCGAAATACAAACGCGTATTGAACGAAATGAACGTGTTTTAGTAACGACATTGACTAAAAAGATGAGTGAAGACTTAACCACGTATATGAAAGAAGCAGGCATTAAAGTGAATTATTTACATTCAGAAATTAAAACTTTAGAGCGAATTGAAATTATTCGAGATTTACGTGTGGGTACCTACGATGTGATCGTTGGTATTAACTTATTAAGAGAGGGTATTGATATACCAGAAGTATCACTAGTCGTTATTTTAGATGCAGATAAAGAAGGTTTCTTACGCTCTCAGAGATCACTTGTCCAAACAGTAGGTCGTGCAGCCCGTAATAGTGGTGGTGAAGTGATTATGTATGGTGATAAAATTACGGATTCAATGCGCTATGCACTTGATGAAACAGAGCGTCGTAGATCGATTCAACAAGCATATAATGAAAAGTATAATATTACACCAACTACTATTAATAAAAAAATTCATGATGTGATCAGTGCTACTGTTGAAACAGATGAAACAAACGAGGCAAAACGTACGGAAGTACCTAAGAAAATGACGAAAAAAGAGCGTGAGAAAACGATTGATAATATAGAAAAAGAAATGAAGCAAGCAGCTAAAGACTTAGACTTTGAAAAAGCAACTGAACTCAGAGATATGTTGTTTGAATTAAAAGCAGAAGGGTGACGAAAATGAAACAACCATCCATTGTAGTTAAAGGGGCACGTGCCCATAATTTAAAAGATGTTGATATTGAAATACCTAAAAATAAACTTATAGTTATGACAGGTTTATCTGGATCAGGCAAATCTTCATTGGCTTTTGATACGATTTATGCAGAAGGTCAACGTAGATATGTAGAGTCATTAAGTGCTTATGCAAGACAGTTTTTAGGACAAATGGATAAACCAGATGTCGATACAATTGAAGGTTTATCTCCTGCGATTTCAATAGACCAAAAAACAACGAGTAAAAACCCAAGATCTACGGTTGCTACAGTTACTGAAATTTATGATTATATTCGCCTGTTATATGCGCGTGTTGGGAAGCCATTTTGCCCTAATCATGGTATCGAAATTGAATCTCAAACTGTGCAACAAATGGTCGATCAAGTATTACAACTTGAAGAGCGTAGTAAGATTCAATTACTGGCGCCTGTAGTAACTCATAGAAAAGGTGCGCACGAAAAATTAATTGATGATATTAGTAAAAAGGGATATGTACGTGTGCGTGTTGATGGCGAAATTATTGATGTTAATGAAGTGCCGAATTTAGATAAAAATAAGAATCATACGATAGAAGTTGTCATAGATCGCCTTGTAATCAAGGATGGTATTGAAACCCGTCTAGCAGATTCTATAGAAACGGCGTTGCAATTAGCTGAAGGTAACTTAATCGTAGATATTATTGGTGGCGATGAGTTAAAATTTTCCGAAAATCATGCTTGTCCCATTTGCGGATTCTCAATCGGAGAATTAGAACCACGAATGTTTAGTTTTAACAGCCCATTCGGTGCTTGTCCAACTTGTGATGGTTTAGGACAAAAACTGATGGTCGATTTAGACTTAGTCGTTCCTGATAAAGAAAAATCATTGAATGAAGGTGCAATCGTTGCCTGGGAATCATCAAGTTCAGACTTTTATCCAACA
The DNA here is from genome assembly GCF_001835975.1 of Staphylococcus sp. HMSC034G07. NCBI lineage: Bacteria > Bacillati > Bacillota > Bacilli > Caryophanales > Staphylococcaceae > Staphylococcus > Staphylococcus sp. HMSC034G07. Next base: position 201,710 of record NZ_KV826608.1, on the reverse strand, counting down.
TTATTAAATCGTGTTTGTGAAGTCTATAAAATAAATATGGACAAACCATTCAAAAAATTAACTGAACGTCAAAAGGATATTATTCTTTATGGTTCCAAAGATAAAGAAATTGAATTTACATTCAAGCAACGAAATGGCCAAACGAGAAAACGTACAATGGCGTTTGAAGGTGTGATTAATAATATCAATAGACGTTATCATGATTCTCCTTCAGAATTTGTAAGAGAAATGATGAGCAAATACATGACAGAACTCACTTGTGAAACTTGCCACGGTAAACGATTAAGCCGTGAAGCCTTATCAGTATATGTGGATGGGAAAAACATTGGTGAAGTGGTAGAACGTTCAATTAAAGATGCATTATATAACTATGAACATATCACATTGTCAGAACAAGACAGAAAAATTGCCAATCAAATTCTAAAAGAGATTAATTCGAGATTAGAATTTTTATATAACGTAGGTTTAGAGTACTTAACCTTAAATCGTGCATCTGGCTCTTTATCAGGTGGTGAGGCGCAACGCATACGTTTGGCAACTCAGATTGGTTCTAGGCTTTCTGGTGTATTATATGTTTTAGATGAACCTTCTATAGGCTTGCATCAACGTGATAATGATCGGTTAATTAGCACATTAAAAGAAATGCGCGATCTAGGTAACACTTTAATCGTTGTTGAACATGATGATGATACGATGCGTGCTGCAGATTACTTAGTAGACGTAGGACCAGGTGCTGGTGAACACGGTGGTGAAATTGTTGCTAGTGGTACGCCTAAACAAGTTATGGCAAATACAAATTCATTAACAGGTCAATATTTGAGTGGTAAGAAAAAAATTGAGGTGCCAGAATCACGTCGTGAAGTTACGGATAGAAAGATTAGTGTTAAAGGTGCACGAAGTAATAATTTGAAAGATGTTAGTGTAGACTTTCCGCTTTCAACGATGAATGTTGTTACAGGTGTGTCTGGTTCTGGTAAAAGTACATTAGTCAATGAAGTATTGTATAAGTCATTAGCTAAGAAGATTAATAAATCTAAAGTCAAACCAGGAGATTATGATGAAATTAACGGTATAGACCAACTTGATCGTATTATTGATATTGATCAATCACCGATTGGTAGAACCCCACGTTCTAATCCAGCAACCTATACTGGTGTTTTTGATAATATACGAGATATTTTTGCACAAACGAATGAAGCAAAAGTGAGAGGTTATTCTAAAGGTCGCTTTAGTTTTAATGTTAAAGGTGGTCGTTGTGAAGCGTGTAAAGGTGACGGTATCATTAAAATAGAAATGCACTTTTTACCAGATGTTTATGTGCCTTGTGAAGTTTGTGGTGGTACTAGATACAATCGTGAAACGCTTGAAGTAACATACAAAGGTCAAAACATTGCAGATGTCTTGGCTATGACTGCCGAAGAAGCAACAAACTTTTTTGAAAATGTGCCTAAAATACATCGTAAATTGAAAACACTAGTTGATGTTGGTTTAGGTTATGTTACTTTAGGACAACCGGCTACGACATTATCTGGTGGTGAAGCACAACGTGTTAAACTTGCTTCAGAATTGCATAAACGCTCTACAGGTCGTTCTATCTATATTCTAGATGAACCAACCACTGGTTTACATGTTGATGATATTAGTCGATTATTAAAAGTATTAAATAAATTGGTTGATAATGGTGACACAGTTGTTATCATTGAGCACAATTTAGACGTTATAAAAATGGCTGATCACATTATTGATTTAGGTCCAGAAGGCGGTGATGGTGGTGGCACAATTGTTGCAACAGGCACACCAGAAGATATCGCAAAAGTGAAGGGCAGCTATACTGGTCAATATTTAAAACCAGTTTTAGAAAGAGATACTGTTCAAGCATAACGTTATATTGAATAAACTTTGTAATAACATATAAAATATTAGTTACTCCATACAAGTAGACATCATCATATGTCAGAATGTATGGAGTATTTTTTGATATCTAATATTTTAATTTATTTAGACATGTTGGGTGGTCAACGCAATGATTTAAAATAAATTAAATGTTTAAATCAGTAACAGTAATTTCATTCATAAATAATATAAGGTATGATGTTTACGATGGGATTTATTTTGGACTTCTGTACTTTTTTATATAGATTATCAGTCCTTTTTGATATGATAATGACATATGTAATTTCAGGAGAAATATTAATAGAGGTGAACCTATGTTAACAACAAAGAGTTTAATTGAACGCTTTAACCTTGAGCTTATAGCTGGAGAGTCAGGCTTAAATAAACAAATAAAAAACACAGATATATCAAGACCAGGATTAGAAATGGCTGGATATTTTTCTCACTATGCATCCGACCGCATTCAATTGTTAGGGACAACAGAGTTGTCATTTTACAACCTACTACCTGATGAAGAGCGCAAAGGACGCATGAAAAAATTATGCCGGCCAGAAACACCAGCAATTATTGTGACAAGAGATTTAGAACCGCCAGAAGAGCTTGTAGCATCAGCTAAAGAGTTTGATACACCGCTTATCACATCAACAGTTGCAACAACGCAATTAATGAGTCGTTTAACGACTTTCTTAGAACATGAGCTGGCAAGAACAACTTCATTGCACGGTGTGTTGGTAGATGTGTATGGTGTCGGTGTGCTTATAACAGGAGACTCAGGCATTGGTAAAAGTGAAACAGCACTTGAATTAATCAAGCGTGGTCACAGGCTTGTCGCGGATGACAACGTAGAAATTAGAGAAATAAGTAAAGATGAATTGATTGGTAGGCCACCTAAATTAATAGAGCATTTATTAGAAATTAGAGGTTTAGGTATTATTAATGTCATGACACTGTTTGGTGCAGGTTCCATTTTGACTGAAAAGCGTTTACGTTTAAATATTCATTTGGAAAATTGGCATAAAGATAAATTGTATGACCGTGTTGGCTTGAATGAGGAAACATTGCGCATCTTAGATACTGAGATTACTAAAAAGACAATACCGGTTAGACCAGGTCGTAACGTAGCAGTGATTATTGAAGTTGCAGCGATGAACTACAGACTTAATATTATGGGCATTAACACTGCAGAAGAATTCAATGAACGCTTAAATGCTGAAATTATGCGTAACGGTAGCAACAATAAGGAGAATCAATGATGTTATTGAATTATATTGATCCAATCGCATTTGAGCTTGGTCCTATTTCGGTTCATTGGTATGGCATTATCATCGCCGTAGGTATACTATTAGGATATTTTATCGCTCAAGAAAGTGTTAAACGCATAGGTTTTGATAAAGATATATTGATTGATATCATCTTTTGGAGTGCGATTTTTGGTTTTATCGCAGCCAGAATCTATTTTGTTATTTTTCAATGGCCATACTATGCACAACATCCAATAGAAATACCAATGATTTGGTATGGTGGTATCGCTATCCACGGTGGTCTAATTGGTGGTTTTATCACAGGTATTTTCGTGTGTAAACAAAAAAATATCAATCCATTTCAAATTGGTGATGTGATTGCGCCAAGTTTGATTTTAGGACAAGGTATTGGTCGATGGGGTAACTTTATGAATCATGAAGCTCATGGTGGACCTGTGTCTAAATCATTTTTAGAAAATATCCATATACCGGACTTTATTATTAATAATATGTATATTGATGGCCAATACTACCAACCGACGTTTTTATACGAATCTATATGGGATATTCTAGGATTTGTTATATTAATCTCATTAAGAAAACACTTACGTATAGGTGATACTTTCGCGCTATATCTTATCTGGTATTCTATAGGTAGATTCTTTGTAGAAGGTTTGCGCACAGATAGTTTAATGCTCACTGGAGACATACGTGTTGCTCAACTGATGTCTGTCGTGCTTATAGTTGCTGGAATTGTCCTTATGATAGTTAGAAGAGTGAAATATAATGCACCACGATATAAAGATGTTGGCCCTTTAACATGGTCAAAGCAAAAGGTGAAGTGATAGAATATAATGCGTGACTTAAAAAAGTTAAAAGTTGACGGTGAAAATCCGTTGTGGCATATGTATCGTTATATAAGCCGCGTCAAAATGTTTAAACAAACAGTAGTTGTTGAAGTTTGTCGCTACTTACCTAATGTGAAATTAAAGCATTGGATGTATCGCAATTTATTAAATATGAATATAGGTAGACATAGTGCATTTGCATTTAAAGTCGTACCTGATTTATTGCATCCTGAATATATCACGATTGGTGAAAACTGTGTCATAGGTTATAATACAACTATTTTGACGCATGAATTTTTAGTAGATGAATTTCGAACAGGGCATGTTGATATTGGAAATCATACGTTAATCGGAGCCAATGTAACCATTTTGCCTGGTGTAAAAATTGGGGATTATGTGAAAGTTGGTGCTGGTACTGTAGTATCTAGAGATATCCCAAATCACACATTGGCGTACGGAAATCCAATGCAACTGAAACAATGACTAAATACAGGAGGTGAACATGGATGGCGCAAAACAACAATAAAATTATTTCAATGAAGCTTGACAGTCCTTTTTATAGGAAATTAGCGGACCAAAAATATCAACAACAAGATTATAAAAAGGCAGCAGAATACTATGAAAAAGTGCTTGAAATGTCACCCCAGGAATTTGATGTTTTTGAAATTAAAGTAAAATTATCAGAGTGTCTCGCACATCTTGGTTATAACAATAGAGCAGAACATATTTTTTATGAAATGATTGCAAAGCAAGAATCAGTCATGGATAGTTACTATCAACTCAGTCAACTGAATATTACACTAAATGAAGCAAATAAAGCTTTTTTATTTGGAATGAATTACGTCATTTTAGCAGAAGATGATGATTACCAAGAAGAGCTAGAAGAAATGTTTGAAGTTACTTATAACTCAGAAGAAAAGATTGAGATTGAATGTCAATTATTTGCTGTTCAACTCATTTTTCAATATTTATTCTCACAAGGTAGACTACCTGAAGCAAGAAATTTTATTTTGAATCAAAATGAAGCGATTCAAGATCATCGAGTGGTTAGAAATTTATTAGCTATGTGTTACCTTTATCTCAATGAATATGATACTGCTAAAGTAATGTTTGAACGTTTGCTTAATGAGGACAATACTGATGTACATGCGCTTTGCCATTACACATTATTATTGTATAACACTAATGAACAAGAAAAGTATCAACGGTATTTAAATATTTTAAGTAAAGTTGTACCTATGAATGATGATGAATCATTCAAATTAGGTATTGTCCTATGTTATTTAAAACAATATGAAGCTTCCCAAAAATTGTTACAACCTCTTTATAGAAAAGGGAAATTTCTTTCTATACAAATGTATAATGCGTTGAGCCATAATCATTATCATCTCAATCATATTGAAGATAGCAAATTTTTTTGGTCCAAGTTACAAGAAATATCTAAGGTAGATGTAGGTTATGCACCTTGGGTCATTGAACAAAGCAAGTCGTACTTTAACGAGCAAGTGTTACCACTATTATTAAGTGATGATAGTCATCATAGGTTATACGGGATTTTCTTGTTAAATCAATTAAAGGGTCGTGAAGTACTACTCACACAAGATATATGGGCTGTCTTAGAAGATATGAATGATTATGAAAAACTATATTTAACTTATCTTATTCAAGGTTTACAGTTAAATAAGTTAGATTTCATTCATAGAGGCATGTTAATGTTGTATAATATTGAATATTTGAAAAATAACGCAGAATTATTTATTGTATGGATTGATAAAGCAGAGGCAATTATAGCAGAACAAGCAGATTTAACATATGTAGATGATTATGTGGCAGCTTTTGTTTATATGTATTATCGTAGTATGGATGCTAAGATTACGAAGCAACAAGTATTGGAATGGTTTGATATAACAGCTTATCGTTTGAATAAAACGATAGATTATTTGGTAAGCATATAATTTTATGAAATGCAAGAAATCGTATATAATGCGTATAATGAATTAATAAACAGGAGGCAATTTAAATGGCTGAACAAGTGGATTTTGATGTTGCAATTGTAGGCGCAGGACCAGCTGGTATGACTGCTGCCGTATATGCATCGCGTGCAAACTTAAGTACTGTAATGATTGAACGTGGTATGCCAGGTGGACAAATGGCAAATACAGAAGAAGTTGAAAATTTCCCAGGTTTTGAAATGATAACAGGGCCAGATTTATCAACTAAAATGTTTGAACATGCTAAAAAATTTGGTGCAAAATATCAATATGGTGATATCAAATCAATAGAAGACAAAGGTCAATACAAAGTTATAAATCTTGGAAACAGTGAAATTACTGCACGAGCTGTGATTATATCTACTGGTGCTGAATATAAAAAAATTGGTGTGCCAGGTGAACAAGAATTAGGCGGTCGCGGTGTAAGTTATTGTGCAGTATGTGATGGTGCATTCTTCAAAAACAAAAAATTATTTGTCATCGGTGGTGGAGATTCAGCAGTTGAGGAAGGTACATTCCTTACAAAATTTGCTGATAGTGTAACAATCGTACACCGTAGAGATGAACTACGTGCGCAAAAAATCTTACAAGATCGTGCATTTAAAAACGATAAAATCGATTTTATTTGGAGCCATACTCTAAAAACAATCAATGAAAAAGACGGCAAAGTTGGTTCAGTTACTTTAGAATCTACTAAAGATGGTGCTGAACAAACATTAGATGCTGATGGTGTTTTCGTATACATTGGTATGAAACCACTAACAGCACCATTTGAAAATTTAGGCATTACAAATGAAGTAGGTTATATTGTTACTAATGAAGATATGAGTACGAAAATACCAGGCGTATATGCTGCTGGTGACGTACGTGCAAAAGGTCTACGTCAAATCGTAACTGCAACAGGCGATGGCAGTATTGCAGCACAAAGTGCAATTTCATATATTGAAGAATTAAAAGATGTTATAGAAGCATAGGCATAAAAGCGTTATTTACTGTAATTAATTAAATAATAACGAGATTCAGACAGAGCTAGAATGTACCAACCTTACACGAATCATGTAGGTTGAGCATTCTAGCTTTTTTACATAATCGCATTTTAAGGTTGAAGTATTCGCTAGTTATGCGTTTTAGTTTTTTTATGCAGATGTATGCGTGATGATTTTTAAAACGTCGTAAAGAGATGCTGCTTTTCATAAATGATGTGAATCGAAAAAGAGATAAAGGTCCTTTAACATTTTTGGCAACAACTTTGTTACTTTTAAGTCAGTCTGCAATAGCAGTTAAGGTGAATTAAGTGATAAAACTACTACCAAAGTCGTTTTTCATGTAAAATATAATGTGATAGCATAGTGGTCATAAACTGACTAAGTTAAAACGATTGCGTATATGGATAAAAAATTCCAATATTATAAATGGAATATTAAAAATAATCTTTGGATGGTGTAAAGCAATGCAACGAGAAGAAAAAGAAGTGACTAAAAGTGAATTATTAGTTGTGACTGGTTTGTCTGGCGCAGGTAAGTCGGTTGTAATTCAAAGTTTAGAAGATATCGGTTATTTTTGTGTAGATAATTTACCTCCAATACTATTGCCGAAGTTTGTAGAATTAATGGGTCAAGGAAATCCTTCGTTGCAAAAGGTTGCCATTGCCATTGATTTAAGAGGGAAAGAACTTTTCAAATCATTGATTAAAGAAATCGATCAAATCAAAAGCAACTCAGACATTATTGTTGATATGATGTTCCTAGAAGCATCCAACGAAAAGTTGATTTCGCGTTATAAAGAGACGCGACGTGCACATCCATTAAACGAACAAGGCCAGCGCTCATTAATTGAAGCAATTGAAGAAGAACGCAGCTTACTCGCTGAAATTCAAAGTTTAGCAAATTATACGATTGATACATCATTTATGAAACCTAAAGAGCTTCGTAAGCGCATTGGAGATTACTTTAATCAAAGTAATTATCAAACATTTAATATCAATGTAACAAGTTTTGGGTTTAAACATGGTATTCAAATGGATGCAGATTTAGTGTTTGATGTGAGATTTTTGCCAAATCCGCATTATGTAGATGAACTCAGACCATTAACTGGTGAAGACGAAGCAGTATATAATTACGTTATGAAATGGAAAGCAACAAATATTTTTTATGAGAAATTAATGGATTTATTAAAATTTATGATTCCAGGTTATAAAAAAGAAGGTAAATCACAACTTGTGATAGCGATTGGTTGTACTGGAGGCCAGCATCGTTCTGTAGCTTTAGCAAAACGTATTGGTGCAGAGCTTAATGAAAATTTTGACTATAATGTATATGTGCATCATAGAGATGCTCAAATTGAAAGTGGCGTGAAACGAAAAAATGAAAAGAATTAAACTTGTACTTATTGGCGGTGGTACAGGTTTATCTGTTTTAGCACGTGGTTTAAAAGACTTCCCGATAGATATTACGACGATTGTCACAGTTGCTGATGATGGAGGTAGTACGGGGAAAATCAGAAATGAAATGGATATTCCTGCACCAGGTGACATACGAAATGTAATTTCAGCACTCAGTGATTCTGAATCAACAATTGAAAGATTGTTTCAATATCGTTTTAAAGAAAATCAAGTTGAAGGTCATTCTTTAGGCAACTTATTGATAGCTGCATTAACGAATATAAATGATGATTTTGGCCATGCAGTAAAAGAATTAAGTAAAATTTTAAATATAAGAGGACGTGTGATACCATCTACAAATTCTAGTGTACGCTTAAATGCAGTGATGGAAGATGGCGAAATTGTTTATGGTGAATCAAAAATTCCTAAAAAAAATAAAAAAATCGAACGTGTATTTTTAGAACCAGAAAATGTAGAACCTATGGAAGAAGCGGTTGAAGCGATAGAGGATGCAGACTTAATCGTTTTAGGACCAGGTTCGTTATATACAAGTGTAATCTCAAACTTATGCGTTAAAGGTATTGCGGATTCGTTATTAAATTGTGATGCGCCTAAGCTATATGTATCAAATGTTATGACACAACCTGGTGAGACCAATCATTACACTGCCTTAGATCATGTCGAAGCAATACATAATCACATGGGTCGTCAATGTATAAACTATGCTATATGTAGTACCCAAACTTTTAACACTGATGTCTTACAACGTTATAAAGAAGATGGGGCAGTTCCAGTTAAATGCAATATGAGTGATATGGAAGCACGAAACATCAAAGTTTTTACGCACGAAAACTTGGTGGAAGTATCACAAGAAAATTATGTTCGACACAATACAGAGGTCTTGTCTAAAATGATTTACGAGATTGCTATGAGAGAGACAGAAACGATTGAATTTAAACGAGATAAATAAAATCGTAAAAAAACTAAGTATTAAACTTAGATAAGAAGGGGCTGAAGATGTATGAGCTTTGCATCAGAAATGAAAAATGAACTGACTAGAATAGAAGTAGATGAAACAAATGCAAAAGCAGAGCTCAGTGCGCTTATACGGATGAATGGTGCACTCAGTCTTTCCAATCAACAATTTGTGATTAATGTTCAAACTGAAAATGCTACGACAGCAAGACGGATATATTCCTTAATAAAAAAAGTGTTTAATGTTGAAGTAGAGCTACTTGTAAGAAAAAAAATGAAATTAAAAAAGAACAATATTTATATTTGTAGAATTAAAGCACGTGCTAAAGAAATTTTAGATGAATTAGGTATATTGAAAAATGGTGTCTTTACGCATGAAATAGATGAAGCGATGATTCGTGAAGATGAAATGAAAAGAAGTTATCTACGAGGTGCTTTTCTTGCGGGTGGATCAGTGAATAATCCAGAAACATCTTCTTATCATTTAGAAATATTTTCATTGTATGAAGACCATTCCGAAGGTATTACGAATTTAATGAATGAATATGAACTCAATGCTAAACATCTAGAACGAAAAAAAGGAAGCATTGCTTATTTAAAAGAAGCTGAAAAAATTTCTGATTTCTTGAGTTTAATCGGTGGCTATCAGGCATTACTTAAATTTGAAGATGTGCGTATTGTTAGAGATATGAGAAATTCCGTAAATCGATTGGTCAATTGTGAAACGGCGAATTTAAATAAAACCGTTAGTGCAGCGATGAAGCAGGTCGAAAGCATTCAACTAATCGACCAAGAAATTGGTTTAGATAATCTTCCTGATCGATTACGGGAAATAGCGAAGTTACGCATAGAGCATCAAGAAATTTCTCTGAAAGAATTAGGCGAAATGATGTCTACGGGTACAATTTCTAAATCCGGTGTCAATCATCGTTTAAGAAAATTAAACCAAATGGCTGATAAAATTCGGAGTGGTGAAACAATTGAACTTTAATCATTTGTCTGTAAAAGAAAATGGTGCTTATTACCAATGTTAAAACTAATTTTAAAAATATATTAAAATGTTATTGAAAAAAACTGCGTTTTGATATTATAATATGCTAATTAGATTTATATATGGCGCCTCATATGAGGTGTCTTTTTTAATATGATTCAAACGGAGTTGTATTTTCTGAAGCATCAACTTACTTTGTTGATACCAAATAGATTATGACGATTAAGCGTATGCTATTACAGTCTAAGGTTAGGTACAGCTAAGTATCATATTTAGTACAGGTTATGGCAGATAGTCTGTGACATGATTAAAATTTAAATGAAATAGAATGGGAGTGAATCAATGACAGCATTAATAAAAAATCATTATAAAAGTATCATCTTATGTTTAATTGGAACGTTTATCAACGCTATAGGTGTAAATTGCTTTTTACTTGGATCAAATTTGGGTGATGGCGGTACGGTAGGTATTGCGCTAGCCTTAAAATACACTTTGGGATTTTCTCCAGCTTGGTCTTCTTTGATTATTAATACCATAGTCGTTTTTATCGGCTGGAAGTATTTAAGTAAAACAATCGCTGTTTATACCGTTATTTCAAACACGGCACTCTCATTCTTTTTACGAGTAACTGAAAATATTAATTTAGGGATAGATGATTTTGTTATAAATTCTGTATTTGGTGGTGCAATTATAGGAATAGGTGCTGGACTTGTAATTTCTACAGGGAGTACGCTTGGAGGCACATCTGTAATTGCTAAAATTATAAGTAAATACTCAGAAATGAAGACATCACAAGGTATTTTTATTCTAGATGGCATTGTCGTCTTATCATTCTTGATGGTGTTACCATTAAAGAATGTCTTGTTTACGATTATTATGCTATTCATTACTGAAAGAGCGACTTCATTTATAATTGAAGGCTTTAATCCTAAAAAAGGCGTTACAATCATATCTAATAAGAATGAAATCATCAGTGACAAAATTAATTCCTTTACTGGTCGGGGCTCAACTTTATTAAATGGAAAAGGTGGTTATGCAAAAACGGAAACAACGATGTTATATGTTGTTGTGCCGCAATCTCAGGTGACAAGAGTGAAAAAATTAGTCAATGAAGTAGATGAAAATGCCTTTTTAGTTATTCATGATGTGCGAGATGTCTTAGGCAGCACGTTTATCAATGTAAAGTAATAGTGTTATGCTTAAGTTATTAAATATTGATAAATAAATACAAAATCATTTTCACAAAATCTTAAACGCTTAAATGTTGAAATTTAAGCGTTTTGAATAACAGCGAGTTTCAAATCTACTGGTTTGGTATTTTTCATGGTGTGAAAATAAAAAAAGACTTTCATCAACGGATAGTAAATGTCAATGAAAGCCCGAAAACTTCAATGTTCAGTTTGATGGTTTTAAGGAAGATTATCCAAAATATCCCCTCGAAGGGAATCGAACCCCTATTCTAAGAACCGGAATCTTATGTGTTATCCATTACACTACGAGGGGTAAATAACAATAATATTAGTGTACAAATCTTATAAGTGTTGGTCAACAATAATTTATAATGTTTAATGAAATTCTAAGCGTTATTTTTTGACCATATTTGACTTTTAGGTTAAAATAAATTTATCAGTTAGAAATAAGGAGGCAATATTAATGAATTTAATACCTACAGTAATTGAAACTACAAACCGTGGGGAACGTGCTTATGATATTTACTCACGTTTATTAAAAGACCGTATTATTATGTTAGGTTCACAAATTGATGACAACGTAGCCAACTCTATCGTATCACAATTATTATTTTTACAAGCACAAGATGCTGAAAAAGATATCTATCTTTACATTAACTCACCAGGTGGTAGTGTAACTGCTGGATTTGCTATTTATGATACAATTCAACACATTAAACCAGATGTGCAAACGATTTGTATTGGTATGGCTGCATCTATGGGTTCATTCTTACTTGCAGCAGGAGCAAAAGGTAAACGCTTTGCTTTACCAAATGCTGAAGTAATGATTCACCAACCACTTGGTGGTGCGCAAGGTCAAGCAACTGAAATTGAAATTGCCGCTAATCATATTCTGAAAACACGTGCTAAATTAAATAAAATTTTAGCTGAGCGCACAGGTCAATCAATTGAACAAATTGAAAAAGATACTGACCGTGATAACTTCTTATCAGCAGAAGAAGCTAAAGAATACGGTTTAATCGATGATGTTATGGTGCCAGAATCATAATATATCGCGTAAGCTAATAATGACATACAAGTAACAAAAAACAAGTCACGACAATGTACGACCATTTCTAAAATGCATGATGCATATACGATGTGGTTGACATGTGTGGCTTGTTTTTTTAATAATATTTTGAAAGTATGATTAGTGTTTATTTAAGAGATTTTGTTTCTTTTTATAAATTAAAATAATCGAAATGACTAACGTCAATAATCCAATGATTACTAAAGACATAGAAATGACGATCATAATAGCAGGTTTTTCAAATGCCAAAATACCATTGGTGATGAGGAGTAAACCTGCAATGAATAATAAGATATGGCTAATACTATCTTGTTTCATTTTTAAATAGTCCCTTTCTTAATGAACTAAATTTTCTAGTGCTAGTTTCAGATTTGGGTATTTGAATTCAAAATCTAGTGCTTGCAACTTATTAGGTAAGACTTTTTGAGTATCAAGTACAACTGTCGACATTTCACCTAAGATAAGTCTGAGTGCAAATGAAGGTACCCATGTATAGTGTGGGCGATGAACTTCTCTTGCAATGGTATAACCAAACATATTTTGATGTTCTGCAATAGGTGATGTGAAATTAAATACGCCGCGTGCTTTTTCATTATTTATGGTATAGAGTATCGCTCTTGTTAAATCTTCAATATGAATCCAAGAATACCATTGTCTACCACTACCTATTTTACCACCGACATTTAAATCATAAGGTAATTTCATCAATGGTAATGCACCACCTTGATTTGATAGTACCATTCCAAATCTGCCAATAATTACTCGTGTGCCTAATGATTCAAATTGACGTGCTAAACGTTCCCACTGATATACCACTTCAGATAAAAAATCAAATGGTAATGTTTGATACAGTTCAGTATATGTACGTGTTAAATCAGGTTTGTAATAACCTACTGCGCTGGCGTTAAAGAATACAGCTGGCTTTTGCTTTCTGTTTTTAAAAAGGTCGTATAGTGCCTGAGTAGATTGTAATCGACTTAACATAATATTTTGTTTATGTGAGGAGGTCCAGCGATTATTTAAGCTAGCACCGGCTAAATTGATCACGATATCAATATCTGGAATTTGGCTTTCCCAATTCGGTTCTGACCAGTTAACATATGTGATTTTAGGATGTGATGTAGCATTGTTTTGTCTTGTTAATATCGTGATTTTGGAATCACTTTGTTGTATTGCCTCGATTAGCTGAGTACCTACTAGACCAGTACCGCCTGTAATTAGATAGTGTTTCATAGTATCACCTCATAGAATTGTAGTATGGAATCGTTCAGGCTTTAAATGCAAGTAAATCTCATAAAGAGTATGACAAAATTTATTCGAATTTTGTTCAAAAATATGTCATTTACTATGTCTAAGATGTATTTAAAATAAAATCATATGTCGTTATAATAAAGGTACCTTCGATATTAATTAATCATCTCTTAATTATTTCGAGTATACCCCATAATATACTAGCGAAGGTAAAATTTTGACTCCCTTTAGTAGAGGCCTATACGATTATCGTGTAGGCCTAATTTTTTGTGATTCTTAATATACATCATTGAATCGGTAGAAATTATTTTGATGTCATTATAATAGTGTAATTGAAGTACTACATATTATAAAATAAATAAGCCGATAATGCCAAAAGCGATTAAAAGCAAAAATAGCACAAGTATAAAAAGTTTATAGCGTGTTTTAATTGGGATTTTTGATTCATCATTATCATTTTCGCTCATCATATGACGCAAATGGGTTGGCTTTTTTTGTGATTGATTTGATTCATTAAATAAGTCGTACTTTTTCAAAATCTAGTCACATCCTGTTATGATATTATTGATAGTAAAAGAATAATTTAAGTAAAAGTATTGAAACAATATTCGAAATTAGATTAGTATTAAGTTGAAGCAACAATAAAAGTGTTGTATGTGATTATTTTACTATAGTTTGGAAATCAAAGTAACATCTACATTAAAATGTGGTTAATAAGGTTGTTTAATCAATGAAATAGTGTAAAATATAGTTCTAACATGAAGTTAAATGCCATTTGAAAATGATGATTTGATATAAATTGAAGTGAGGGGAGCATATGCCTAAGCATAATCAAAATAACAATTTTGATGACAAAGATAATAAAAAAATGAGTGGTTTCGCAAAACTGATCAGTGGATTGATTGTCTTATTACTTATAGGTGGGTTAGTTTTTGCAATTTTTGCATTCGTAGATCATTCAAATAAAGCCAATGAACGTTTGGCAGACCAAAAACAAGAAGAAAAAGACAAAAAGAAAGAAAAAACTAAGGAACAAAAAGACAAGAAAAAAGAAAAATCAACTGAAGAAACAAACCAAACACAACAAACCCAACAGACACAGCAAACACAACAAGTTCCTCAGACACAACAGACGCAACAAACCCAACAGACACAGCAACCTAGAACACAAGAAAGAAGAACTACGGAAGAAAAAGATTCACCTGAAAAAACGAAGGAAGAACGTACTACTGAAGAACGCTCAACAGAGGAAAAAACAAGCGAACCTTCAACAGAAGAAAAAACAACAGAAGAAAAGACGAGTGAACCTTCTACTGAAGAGCGCACATCTGAGCCTTCAACAGAAGAGAAGACGAATGAACCTTCTACACAACAACGCAGTACGCAACAAAATACTCAACAACGTTCAACGCAAAATAATAATTCAAATTCAGAAAAAAGTTCACAATCATCTGATGAAGATTAAATATAAAAAGAAAATTATATTTATAGAACACGCGCTGTCACATACAGTGCGTGTTTTTTTATAAATATTAATGTGAATTAAGCACTAGAATGAAACGCAGCTTATCATTTGTAGTAAGAATCATATGAAACAAAGAAAAGAATGATTAAAATAATAAGCTCACTAAATATGAAATGAATGACAAAAGCAGTATGATTGATAAGCAGCCACCTAAACAACCAAATGGACCTAAATGACAACCAATGTGTTTGTTGTAATCAAATGATTGATATGGATTTTTTTGAGAATGTTCTTTCGTTTGTTTAAAGTAATCGTCATCTTTGTATCTTTTATCTTCTGGGTCTATAACTTCTGGGTGTTTATTGTTAGACATGTATATTCCTCCTGAAAAATAACTCATTAAATTTATATTTATTTTAAGCATAATTGGAGATTGTTTCAAAGAAACGCATGTTGATGATGTTATGTTTAACATATAATTAAAAAATGTCATGTGGAAAATGATTAATAAAAAAAGAAAATGGGTAAAATATTTCTATAGAGAATAGAACTATAAAAGTATAAATTTCACTTTATTTAAGACCGAAGTATTTCTCTTGCTTTTTTAAATGTATAGTAGTATTATAGCAAATATAAGAGGTTATATTTTTTTGTCCCAGTAGGGACGTAAAAAGTCAATCTATGGTTAGAACTTGACCCTTGTATATAGAAACGGAGGAGGTTAGTAGTGAAGAACTTGATAAAAATTCAACAAAAGCTTGTCCCAGAAATTGTTGAAAAGATGTATCGTCGTTTTTCAATACTCACTACTATCGCTCAGTATCAACCCGTCGGTAGACGTAGTTTAAGTGAATATATGGATTTAACTGAAAGAGTGTTGCGTTCTGAAACAGATGTTTTAAAGAAACAAGCACTTATCAAAGTTAAACCTACAGGTATGGAAATCACTGAAGCTGGTGAAACGACAGTACGCCAACTCAATAGTTATTTTAACGTTTATTCAGATGATCATCACCTTGCGCAAATTATCAAAGAAAAATATGGCATTAAAGATGTTTATGTCATTCCTGGTGATTCAGACACTGATAAAACGGTTAAAATTGAATTATCTAAACAAGCCGGACAGCTAGTTGAAGATGTTTTATACGATCATGCAACTGTAGCAGTTACTGGTGGCTCAACAATGGCATACGTAAGTGAAGCTATGCATCGGCAACCTTACGACGTATTTTTTGTACCTGCAAGAGGTGGGCTTGGTGAAAACGTTGTATATCAAGCCAATACGATTGCAGCCAGTATGGCTCAGCAAACAGATGGAGATTATACAACGCTCTATGTACCAGATAATGTCAGTGAAACAACGTATAATACACTTATGTTAGAGCCTTCAGTGATACACACTTTAGAAAAAATTAAAGAAGCAAATATTACAATCCACGGCATTGGTGATGCGCTGAAGATGGCGCGTAGACGTCAATCACCTAGTGAAGTTATTGAAAAACTTCAACATCACAATGCCTCGGGAGAAGCATTTGGATATTATTTCGATGAACAAGGGCAGATCGTTCACAAAGTAAAAACAATCGGACTTCAATTAGAAGACCTTGTATCGAAAAAGTTTATCTTTGCCGTTGCTGGGGGTAAATCAAAAGGAGAGGCAATTAAAGCTTATCTTTCGATTGCACCCAAAAACACTGTGTTAATCACAGATGAAGGAGCGGCAAGTATTATCGCGAATAATAGTAATAAAAAGTGATTCCACTTTTTAAATATCATTTTAAAGGAGGCCATTATAATGGCAGTTAAAGTAGCAATTAATGGTTTTGGTAGAATTGGTCGTTTAGCATTCAGAAGAATTCAAGATGTAGAAGGAATCGATGTAGTAGCAGTAAACGACTTAACAGATGATGAAATGTTAGCTCATTTATTAAAATATGACACTACACAAGGTCGCTTCACAGGAGAAGTTGAAGTTGAAGAGAATGGTTTCCGCGTTAACGGATTAGAAGTTAAATCATTTTCTGAGCCAGATCCAAGCAAATTACCTTGGGGAGACTTAGATATCGATGTAGTATTAGAATGTACTGGTTTATTTACAGATAAAGAAAAAGCAGAAGCACATATCAATGCAGGAGCTAAAAAAGTATTGATTTCAGCACCAGCTAAAGGTGACTTGAAAACAATCGTTTACAACACTAACCATGATACTTTAGATGGTTCAGAAGACGTTGTTTCAGGTGCTTCATGTACTACTAACTCATTAGCACCAGTTGCTAAAGTGTTGAATGATGAATTCGGTTTAATCGAAGGTTTCATGACTACAATTCATGCTTACACTGGTGACCAAAGCACACAAGATGCGCCTCATAGAAAAGGTGACAAACGTCGTGCACGTGCAGCTGCTGAAAACATTATCCCTAACTCAACAGGTGCTGCTAAAGCTATCGGCCTAGTAATTCCTGAAATTGATGGTAAATTAGACGGTGGAGCACAACGTGTACCAGTTGCAACTGGTTCATTAACTGAATTAACAGTAGTTTTAGATAAAAATGTAAGTATCGAAGATGTAAATAACGCAATGAAAAATGCATCTAACGAATCATTCGGTTATACTGAAGATGAAATCGTTTCTTCTGATGTAATCGGAATGACTTACGGTTCACTATTTGATGCAACTCAAACACGTGTTATGACTGTTGGAGATCGTCAATTAGTTAAAGTAGCAGCTTGGTATGATAACGAAATGTCATACACTTCACAATTAGTACGCACATTAGAATATTTAGCAAGTCACGCTAAATAATTTGATGCTCACTTTAGTTTAACAAGTATAGCGTTGTGAAATTGAATCAATAAGCTTAGGAGTAAGCGGGGAGCTCAACGCTTCTCCGCTTATTTTACTTTATTCATCCATCTAAAGGAGGAAGATTACATGACAAAAAAAATTGTATCTGATATCGAGTTAAAAGGTAAAACTGTACTTGTACGTGCAGATTTTAACGTACCTATGAAAGACGGTGAAATTACGGACGACAACCGTATCGTTCAAGCTTTACCAACTATAAAATATATTATTGAACAAGGTGGTAAAGTCGTTTTATTCTCTCACTTAGGAAAAGTTAAAGAAGAAAGTGATAAAGCAGAATTAACTTTAAAACCTGTAGCTAATGCATTAGCTGAAAAATTAAATAAAGACGTGGCATTTGTTCCTGAAACACGTGGAACACAATTAGAGCACTCAATTAAAGATTTAAATGAAGGTGATGTGCTATTAGTTGAAAATACACGTTTTGAAGATTTAGAAGGTAAAAAAGAGTCTAAAAATGACCCTGAATTAGGTGAATACTGGGCATCATTAGGTGATGTATTTGTAAATGATGCATTTGGAACGGCACACCGTAAACATGCGTCAAACGTAGGTATTGCAGCTCACTTAGAAACTGTAGCAGGTTATCTAATGGAAAAAGAAATTAGATATATCGGTGGTGTTGTAGAAAACCCAGATAAACCTGTAGTTGCAATTCTTGGTGGCGCTAAAGTTTCAGATAAAATTGGTGTAATCACTAACTTATTGAAAATTGCAGATAAAGTGCTTATTGGTGGCGGTATGTCATACACATTCTTCAAAGCGCAAGGTAAAGAAATCGGCTTATCTTTATTAGAAGAAGATAAAGTAGACTTTGCAAAAGAATTGTTAGAAAAAGCAGGAGATCAAATTGTATTACCTGTAGACTGTAAAGTTGCAAAAGAATTTTCTAATGATGCAAAGATTACAGAAGTTTCCGTTGATAACATTCCTGCCGACCAAGAAGCGATGGATGTTGGTCCGAAAACTGTAGAATTATTCAAAGAAAAACTACAAGGCGCTCATACAGTAGTTTGGAATGGACCTATGGGTGTATTTGAATTCAGTAATTTCGCAAAAGGTACAATTGGGGTTTGTGAAGCAATTGCTGAAATGAAAGACGCAAACACAATTATCGGTGGTGGCGATTCAGCTGCAGCAGCGATTTCATTAGGATATGCTGATGACTTTAGTCACATTTCAACTGGTGGCGGTGCTTCATTAGAATATCTTGAAGGTAAGGAATTGCCAGGTGTCGTTGCGATTGCTAATAAATAATCGTTAATTTACGAGCAAAACTTGATTAAAAATTAATCATAATTTACTAATAGGAGTGTATATAATGAGAAAACCAATTATTGCGGGTAACTGGAAGATGAACAAAACAGTTCAAGAGGCTAAAGATTTTATTAATGAATTACCAGCATTACCAGATACTAAAGAGGTAGAATCTGTCATTTGTGCTCCAACAATTCAATTAGATGCCTTAGTAACAGCAGTTAATGAAGGTAAAGCACAAGGTTTACAAATTGGTGCACAAAATGCTTTTTATGAAGATAATGGTGCATTTACAGGTGAAACATCACCAGTAGCATTAGCTGATTTAGGTGTAAAATACGTTGTTATTGGACACTCTGAGCGTCGTGAAATCTTCCATGAAACAGATGAAGATATTAACAAAAAAGCACATGCCGTATTCAATCATGGTATGACTCCAATTATTTGTGTTGGTGAAACAGACGAAGAACGCGAAAGTGGCAAAGCTAATGAAGTTGTTGGTAACCAAGTGAAAAAAGCTGTTGAAGGATTATCTGAAACACAATTGAAACAAGTTGTCATTGCATATGAACCAATTTGGGCAATCGGTACTGGCAAATCATCAACTGCAAAAGATGCCAATGAAATGTGTGCATTTGTAAGAGAAACGATTGCAGACTTATCAGGACAATCAGTTGCTGATGCAACACGTATTCAATATGGCGGTAGTGTTAAACCTAACAACATAAAAGAATACATGGCAGAATCAGACATCGATGGCGCATTAGTAGGTGGCGCATCACTTAAAGTGGATGATTTTGTACAATTGTTAGAAGGTGCAAAATAATATGGCTAAACAACCAACTGCATTAATTATTTTAGATGGTTTTGCAAATAGAGAAAGTGAGCATGGTAATGCTGTGAAACTAGCTAATAAACCTAATTTTGACCGTTATTATAATCAATATCCAACAACACAAATCGAAGCGAGTGGCTTGGATGTTGGACTTCCTGAAGGTCAAATGGGTAATTCAGAAGTTGGACACATGAATATTGGCGCTGGACGCATTGTTTATCAAAGTTTAACACGTATCAATAAATCTATTGAAGATGGCGATTTCTTTGAAAATGATGTATTGAACCAGGCGATTCAACACGTAAAAGGCAATCAATCAGCACTTCATATTTTTGGTTTATTGTCAGATGGTGGTGTGCATAGTCATTACAAGCATCTATTTGCTTTATTAGAATTAGCCAAAAAGCAAGGCGTTGACAACGTTTATGTACACGCGTTCTTAGATGGACGTGATGTTGACCAAAAATCAGCACTTAAATATATCGAAGAAACAGAAGCTAAATTCAAAGAATTAGGCATTGGCCAATTCGCATCTGTTTCAGGTCGTTATTACGCAATGGATCGTGATAAACGCTGGGATAGAGAAGAAAAAGCTTATAACGCAATTCGTAACTTTGGCGGAGAAACATTTGAATCAGCTAAAGCTGGTGTTGAAGCAAACTATGCTAAAGATTTAACTGATGAATTTGTCGAACCATTTATCATTAAAGATCAAAATAATGGCGTGAATGATGGAGATGCAGTCATCTTCTATAACTTCCGTCCTGATAGAGCTGGTCAACTGTCTGAAATCTTTACAGATAAAGCATTTGAAGGCTTTAAAGTAGACCAAGTTAATGACTTATTTTACGCTACATTTACAAAATATAATGATAATGTAGATGCAAAAATTGTTTTTGAAAAAGTCGACTTAACAAATACAATTGGTGAAGTTGCACAAGATAATGGCTTGAAACAGTTACGTATAGCGGAAACTGAAAAATTCCCGCATGTCACTTATTTTATGAGTGGTGGTCGCAATGATGAATTCGAAGGTGAACGTCGTAGATTGATTGACTCACCTAAAGTTGCAACTTATGACCTTAAACCAGAAATGAGTGCTTATGAAGTCAAAGACGCACTGATTGAAGAGTTGAATAAAGGTGACTTAGACTTAATCTTATTAAACTTTGCCAATCCTGATATGGTGGGGCATAGCGGTATGCTTGAACCTACAATCAAAGCGATTGAAGCAGTTGATGAGTGTTTAGGTGAAGTCGTAGATAAAATTATTGATATGGGTGGTCACGCCATCATTACAGCTGACCATGGTAACTCAGATATGGTACTCACTGATGATGAGCAACCAATGACAACACATACGACTAACCCTGTACCAGTGATTGTTACTAAAGAGGGTGAAACTTTACGTGAAACAGGTCGACTAGGTGATTTAGCGCCTACACTATTAGATTTGTTACAAGTAAAACAACCTGAAGACATGACTGGCGAATCACTTATCAAGCATTAAAATAATATAAACACAATATGGTCTAAAGACCAGAAATATAAGGGCGTGTCATTGTTTAAGATTTGCTTAAATGACTGATGGCACGCATAATCAAAATGAAGTAATTAAATTATTTGTATTTATAGTATTTATAGCTATAATAAAGATGAAATTTAATATTTCTAAACTACTTATTTATAAAGGAGATTACAAACATGCCAATTATTACAGATGTTTATGCTCGCGAAGTCCTTGACTCACGCGGCAACCCAACAGTGGAAGTAGAAGTATTAACTGAAAGCGGTGCATTTGGTCGCACACTTGTACCATCAGGTGCGTCTACTGGTGAGCACGAAGCAGTTGAATTACGTGATGGAGACAAATCACGTTATTTAGGTAAAGGTGTAACGAAAGCTGTTGAAAATGTAAATGAAATTATTGCACCTGAATTAGTTGAAGGTGAATTTTCAGTATTAGAACAAGTTTCAATTGATAAAATGATGATTCAATTAGACGGAACTGAAAATAAAGGTAAATTAGGCGCAAATGCTATTCTTGGTGTTTCTATTGCAGTAGCACGTGCAGCAGCTGATTTATTAGGCCAACCACTTTATAAATATTTAGGTGGCTTCAATGGTAAACAATTACCAGTTCCAATGATGAACATTGTAAATGGTGGTTCTCACTCTGATGCGCCAATCGCATTCCAAGAGTTCATGATCTTACCAGTTGGTGCAGAAACATTTAAAGAATCATTACGTTGGGGAGCAGAAATTTTCCACAACTTAAAATCAATCCTTAAAAACCGTGGTTTAGAAACAGCAGTAGGTGACGAAGGTGGTTTCGCTCCTAAATTTGAAGGTACAGAGGATGCTGTTGAAACAATCTTAGAAGCGATTAAAGCAGTAGGTTTAGAACCTGGTAAAGATGTGTTCTTAGGCTTTGACTGTGCTTCATCAGAATTCTTCGAAGATGGTGTTTATAACTATGCTAAATTCGAAGGCGAAAATGGTTCAAAACTTACAGCAGAACAACAAGTTGACTATTTAGAAGAATTGGTTAATAAATATCCAATTATTTCTATTGAAGATGGTATGGACGAAAATGACTGGGACGGTTGGAAAGTATTAACTGACCGTATCGGTGATCGTGTTCAATTAGTTGGTGACGATTTATTCGTTACAAACACTGTTAAATTATCAGAAGGTATCGAAAAAGGTATCGGTAATTCAATCTTAATTAAAGTTAACCAAATTGGTACATTAACTGAAACATTTGATGCTATTGAAATGGCTCAAAAAGCTGGTTATACAGCAGTAGTATCACACCGTTCTGGTGAAACAGAAGATACAACTATTGCTGATATCGCAGTTGCTACAAATGCAGGTCAAATTAAAACTGGTTCATTATCAAGAACTGACCGTATTGCTAAATACAATCAATTATTACGCATCGAAGATGAATTATTTGAAACAGGCAAATTCGATGGTATTAAATCATTCTACAATTTAGATAAATAATGTTTATCTAAAAATGAGTTCACGCGCTAACACGTAAACCCTATGGGTTTGCGTGTTTTTTGATTGGATAAAAAAACCATACGCTATGCGTATGGTGCAGTTAGGTTATTGCGATACCTGTCGATTTCAGTTATGATGACCAATTGTGTCAGAGAAACATACATATTAATGAAATACAAGATTTACATTGTTTAATTTGTTCATCTTTGTTTGTGAAACTGATATAATTAATAGTGTAAATTATAGAAGGAGCATTGACTGATTATGAAGGAACAACCTAAAACAAAAGAAATTCGAACAGGTCATTTTCTTGCATACACTTCACTAATTATAGCAATACTTTATGCGATTCATTTATTCGTTATTTTAGACGATAGTGTAATAAAACAAATGTTAATAAATAGTAGACAAAAGCCTTCTGAAAACGCAATTGGTGTGATAAAAAACAGTTTCCAATTTACAGGTATCATGTATGTGATTGCTAATTTAACAGGGATTATTGCGATTTGGAATAGGCATACTTATTTGTGGTGGTTTATGTTTGCAGTATTCACTTCACAAATTTTATATAATTTAGTTAATATCAATGCGGTTTATGAAGCGATATTAGATACAAAATCAATGATTAATATCTTACCGTTAACAATTGTATTGATCATGTCACTTATTTTAGCGATATATATGTTGGTTGTTTCAATTAAACGTAAAAGCACTTTTAATAGATAGAAGTTTGCTAAATAAGATAAACGTGTGATATAATACGGTTCGTATATAATGAATGGAGGACAATTTTTATGCATACATTTTTCATGATCATTTTAATTTTAGATTGTATTGCATTAGTGACTGTTGTATTACTCCAAGAAGGTAAAAGTAATGGACTATCAGGTGCGATAAGCGGTGGCGCTGAACAGTTATTTGGTAAACAAAAACAACGTGGCGTTGATTTATTCTTGCATAGATTAACAATTGTATTGTCTGTCATTTTCTTCTTGTTAATGTTAGGCATAAGTTATTTTGGTTTATAAGGTCCGACAATGTAAAAGTCGGGCTTTTTTATTTATAATGGAAGTATTCGACTTTTAAATGATTCGAAGTAGGGAATATATTTTGAGTACAACTGATATCATAATTATTTTAATAGCTTGGATGAAGGGATTGAGTCACGATGCAAATTAGATTACCAGAACCATTCTTTTTTGAAGAAGGTAATCGTGCTGTATTACTTTTACATGGTTTTACAGGGAATTCTTCAGATGTAAGACAGTTAGGTAGATTCTTACAAAAAAAGGGTTACACTTCTTATGCACCACAATATGATGGTCATGCAGCACCACCAGAAGAGATATTGCAATCTAGTCCATTTGCATGGTATAAAGATGCAATAGATGGATACGAATTCCTTGTTGATAAAGGATATGATGAAATTGTGGTTGCTGGCTTATCACTGGGTGGTTGTTATGCATTAAAAATAAGCTTAGATAGAGATGTAAAGGGTATTATAACAATGTGTTCACCTATGCATATTAAGACTGAAGGTGCAATGTTTGATGGTGTCTTAACGTATGCGCGTAATTTCAAAAAATACGAAGGCAAAGATGAAGCGACAATAGAAAAAGAAATGGATGCGTTTCATCCAACAGATACGTTAAAAGATCTACAAGGTCAGATTCAAAGTATACGTAACCAAGTAGACGAGGTAATGGATCCGCTACTTGTTATCCAAGGTGAGCAAGATCAAATGATTAATACCGACTCTGCTAATATTATATACAATGACAGCGAGTCTGATGATAAAGAAATTAAATGGTATGCGAATTCAGGACATGTCATTACAATTGATAAAGAAAAAGAAAAAGTTTTTGAAGATATATACCAATTCTTAGAATCATTAGATTGGTCCAAATAAATTTTTAGTATTTAATTATAGAAAGGAGGGGCATAATGAATTTAAAGCAATCCATAGAAGAAATTATTAAGCAACCAGATTATGAACCCATGTCTGTATCAGATTTTCAAGATGCATTAGGTTTAAATAGTGCCGACTCATTTAGAGACTTAATCAAGGTACTTGTTGAATTAGAACAAACAGGATTAATTCAACGTACGAAGACAGACAGATACCAACGTAAGGAATCTAAAAAATCAAAACAATCGAAATTAATACAAGGTACGCTTAGTCAAAATAAAAAAGGCTTTGCATTCTTACGTCCTGAAGACGATGAGATGGATGATGTCTTTATCCCACCTACAAAGATTAATCGTGCAATGGATGGAGATACTGTACTTGTCGAATTACAAAACTCTAAAGGTGAACATAAAGGTAAGCTGGAAGGTGAAGTAAAATCAATCGAAAAACACTCCGTTACCCAAGTGGTGGGCACGTACAGTGAAGCTCGACATTTTGGATTTGTCTTACCAGATGATAAACGCATTATGCAAGATGTGTTTATACCTAAAGGTCATAATTTAGGTGCGATAGATGGGCATAAAGTATTAGTACAAATCACGAAATATGCGGACGGTACCGATAACCCAGAAGGCCAAGTTTCAGCAATTTTAGGTCATAAAAATGATCCAGGTGTCGACATCTTGTCGATTATCTATCAACATGGTATTGAAATAGAATTTCCAGATAAGGTATTAGAAGAAGCTGAAGCTGTACCAGATGAAATCAAACCATCTGAAATCGAAGGACGTCGTGATTTAAGAAATGAGCTAACTATTACAATTGATGGTGCAGACGCTAAAGACTTAGATGACGCAATTAGTGTCAAGAAGTTAGATAATGGTCATACACAATTGACAGTGAGTATCGCTGATGTCAGTTATTATGTAACGGAAGGATCAGCACTAAATGAAGAAGCATACGACCGTGCAACAAGTGTATATTTAGTTGACCGAGTAATTCCAATGATACCTCATCGACTTAGTAACGGTATTTGTTCATTGAATCCACAAGTAGATAGGCTAACTTTAAGTTGCCAGATGGAATTAGATGAACGTGGTCATGTGGTTAATCATGAAATCTTTGATAGTGTGATTCATTCAAATTATCGTATGACATACGATGAAGTGAATGAAATTATTACAGATCAAAATGAAGATACGCGCAAACAATATAACGAAATTACACCAATGCTTGATTTAGCTAAAGACTTGTCTGAACGTTTAATCAACATGCGTAAACGCCGTGGTGAAATTGACTTCGATATCAGTGAAGCCAAAGTACTTGTCAATGATGAAGGCATTCCAACAGACGTAGAATTAAGAAAACGCGGTGAAGGTGAACGTCTCATCGAATCGTTTATGTTAGCAGCCAACGAAACGATAGCAGAACATTTCGATCGATTAAATGTACCATTTATATATCGTGTACACGAGCAACCGAAATCAGAACGTTTACGCCAATTCTTTGACTTTATTACTAACTTTGGTTTAATGATTAAAGGTACTGGCGAAGAAGTACATCCATCAACTTTACAAAAAATTCAACAAGAAGTAGAAGGTCAACCAGAGCAAATGGTCATTTCTACTATGATGTTACGTTCAATGCAACAAGCACGTTACGATGATGTGAATCTAGGTCACTTCGGCCTGTCAGCAGAACACTATACACACTTCACATCACCGATTCGGAGATATCCAGATTTAATCGTGCATAGACTTATTCGTAAATATCTTATTGATAAAACAATGGATGATAAAACACTTAATAAATGGGAAGAAGCATTACCAGAAATTGCTGATCATACATCTCAAAGAGAACGTAGAGCGATCGAAGCAGAACGTGACACCGATGAATTGAAGAAAGCAGAGTATATGGTTCAACATATCGGAGAAGAATATGAAGGTATCATCAGCTCTGTAGCTAATTTTGGTATGTTTATCGAATTGCCAAATACAATCGAAGGTATGGTACATGTATCAGAGATGACCGACGATTATTATCACTTCGATGAACGTCAAATGGCAATGATTGGAGAACGCCAAGCTAAAGTCTTCCGCATTGGTGATCCAGTTAAAATCAAAGTTGTTAACGTAGATGTTGATGAGCGTATGATCGATTTCCAAATTGTCGGTATGCCATTACCGAAAAAAGAGCGTAGTCCAAGACCTTCACGTGGTAAGACGATTCAAGCGAAGCCACGCGGTCAATCATTAGATAACTCAAATAATGATAAAAAAGGCAAGAAGAAACAACGAAAAGGTAAAAACCAACGCAATAAAAACAAACAAGCAAGTGGTAACACCAAACACAAGCCATTTTACAAAGATAAAAAAGTGAAAAATAAAGCTCGTAAGAAGAAAAAATAATTCAACAAAGAGGTGAAACTCAATGCCAAAGAAAAAATCACCAGGAACATTAGCTGAAAATCGTAAGGCCAGACATGATTTTAATATAGAAGATACGATTGAAGCGGGCATTGTGTTGAAAGGGACAGAAATTAAGTCCATTCGTCGTGGCAGTGCAAACCTTAAAGATAGCTATGCGCAAGTAAATCGTGGCGAAATGTTTTTAAATAATATGCACATTGCCCCATATGAAGAAGGAAATCGATTTAACCATGACCCACGTCGTTCACGCAAATTACTATTACACAAACGTGAAATAGCAAAATTAGGAGAACGTACTAGAGAAATTGGTTATTCCATCATTCCTTTAAAACTCTATTTAAAACACGGTCAATGCAAAGTTTTACTTGGTGTTGCAAGAGGTAAGAAAAAACATGATAAACGTCAGGCATTGAAAGAAAAAGCAATGAAACGTGACGTAGATAGAGCGCTTAAAGCGCGTTATTAAGCGAAAATATTGCCAAAGACTTCGATCTTTGGTAATATAATATGTGCTTTCTGAAAAAGATAGATGATTAAATCTGCAGAAAGTACATTATATTATTAAGGGGACGTTTTTGGATTCGACAGGGGTCCCCGAGCTAGTTAAGCGTGTCGGAGGGTTGTCTCCGCACCAACACACACAGTTAAAAATTAACTGACAAATCAAACAATAATTTCGCAGTAGCTGCCTAATAGCACTCTGCATCGCCTAACTGCATTTCCTATGTGCAGTTAACGCGATTCAACCTTAATAGGATACGCTAGGCACTGCCGTTCGAAGTCTGCCTAGAAGAGATTAATCGAACTAGCATAATGTCGGCTGTCTATCACCTAACATTATGCGAAATACCTTGATAGACTACACACGTAGAAAGATTAGTATCAGGACCTCTGGACGCGGGTTCGAATCCCGCCGTCTCCATATCCGAGCTCTCAACCACAACGGTTGAGGGCTTTTTTCATGTATAAAAATTTTGAAATTTATTGAGAGTTGTTCTAGAAAGATACGTGTGTAATTATCATAATATGGTAGATACTTATAAGAATCTACCTAGTGATATGGATGAACTTCAATATATGAACCTAGAATCGATTGTAAAGGGCATTACAGCAGTTTAGAACGATTGTGATATTAAAGTACAACAGATTATTCAATTGTCATTGTGGGGCGTTTATTTGAAGTATCAGATAAGAAAGTGAAACAAGTATTTGATAGGGTGTTGGATAAAATAGTGGAAAGGTAAGCACTTATGTGTTTGCCCTATTTTTTTATGCTATCATTAAAATAAATTATTGCGAGGCTCAACGTCAATAAAGCAATTGGAATAAA
>NZ_KV826608.1:56077-172681 GCF_001835975.1 Staphylococcus sp. HMSC034G07 | reverse complement strand
GGCTCAACGTCAATAAAGCAATTGGAATAAAGCAAAATAGATTAATGATATAAAAGTGGTTAAAATAAAAGGAAATCGTATTAATTTCTTTCAAAATATATTTTAAAGGGGATTTTGCATTGGTACTTGAAGGAGCGATGTTACAAGTTAAAAAGAATATGGAAAATGAATTTGAGGAATCTTTTATAGAAGCCTCTAGTATTATTAGTTCAATGAAAGGCTATATAAATCATTCGTTAAATAAGTGTTTTGAAGAAGAAGGTAAATATCTGTTATTGGTTGAGTGGGAAACATTAGAAGATCATACAATAGGTTTTCGTGAGTCTGAAGAATATAATAATTGGAAGTCTTTATTGCATTGTTATTATGAACCTTTTCCTGTAGTTGAACATTTTTATAAAATAGAAATTTAAGTGATTTAATTAGGTCACTTGAACAACAACTGTGATATATAAAGTACAACAGATTATTAAATTATCATGGTGGGACGTATATTTGAAGTATCAGATAAGAGAGTACGACAAGTTTTGATAGGGTGTTGGATTGATTATCAAGGATATAGAACTTATGTGCTGGCCTTATTTTTTGTGTTAAAATAAAATTGTTTCGTAGCTCAATGTCAATAAAGCAATTATATTGAAATTTTAAAGAATGGGTGATTTTGTGAAGATAAATCCTGAATTAGACACAAGTTATTTTATATCTATTTGGTTAAATATTTTATTTTTATTTGGTCTTATTTTTATTACACAATTAGAAAATTTGATTATATTAATACCTTACGTTCTTATAATGGGTGTAAATTCAATATACATAGTTATTAAAGCAATGAAAATTAGAAATAATCGTAGTTTATGAATGTTTTGTATAGTTAATTGAATATTTTTGTCTTTCTAATAAGCCACTCACACATGTCAATGGGTGGTTATTTTTTATTTACATATAATAACAAGTGTTCCGTCAATATTTATTGAAGTAATACTATGACTCCAGATAATTATAAAAATGAAACTGATTATCGTAAAACACTACGTGAATATCTTAATCACGAATACTACCAGAACATGGATTAGTTAAATTACATCTTTTCAAGTTTATGCACGAAAAGTATGAAATGTTAGAATAGTATGTTGAAGATCAGAATAAAATAGTTAAGTCTTTATTTAGCGATGATCAACTATATGAATAGAATAAACTTTAACGCTCGAAATGCTCAATGATTCAGAAGTGATTATTAGTTATTATGAAAGTGGATATATTAAAAATATAGAAGGATATATTCGCAAAGTAGATGACTATGTACAATTGTTTTATTTATATGAATGAAATGGATTAAATAGAATTAGTTTGAAGGATATTGCGGAGTTAAAATAAAAAGGGCATAGTTTAATGCCCATATAAAAATATGTTAAATAGGATTATCAATCATATAATTCAAGATAACTATCCGTAAATTCTTCTGATGAAATTTCTCCATTGTCTCTTTGTTGTTGTAATTCTGCAGCTTTATTCTGAATTTCATCGTACTCTTCACGAGAATATCCTTGATTTTCCATCTCTTCATAATTTGCTTCTTCTTGGTCTTTTTGTTGTTCAGGTGTTAAACAACCACCAACTGTACAATAAGTACCATCTTTTTTATATTCACCAAACATTGCGTCACCAGCAGGTACATTTGATTGCTCTTTATTAGCCACTTGTGAGTTTTGTTGTTGTTCAGATTCAGATTGTTCTGCTTTCTCTTGCGACTGAATAGGTTGTTGTGTCATCTGTTGCTTTTGTGTATTCACTTGTTCTTGTGATTGAACAGGTTGTTCATTAATTTCATTTTGTTTTGTTACTTCATCATTAGAACTATCATTTGATTTGTCTTTGCTATCTTCAGATTGTTTAATATCATTCTTTTCATCATTTGATTTCTTATTACTTGATGATTTTGTTTCCTTACTATCATCTGACTTACTTTCTTCTTTATTGCCACATGCTGCTAATACTAAGAAATTTGCTAATAATAAAAATAAAATCTTTTTCATTTAATGCTCTCCCTTAAAAATAAATTATTAACTTAATTGTACTATACCTAAAAAAATAGTGATAACAAAAGGTTATAGTTAAATTTAATATTTGTGAATATGCTTATGGTTATTTAATAAAGCGAAAAGTATACGTAAATTCATTGCCCGATGTATTACAGAGTAAATGTCAGAAATATATATTAAGTAACTTAATGTATGATGGGATATGTAACGAAAGTTATTAATCTAAAGAAGAATAGCAGATTTAAAAATTGTAATCATTTTAGATAGTGAAAAACAATATGTAAATAATTAATGATAGGACATTATATTTTTTGAATAACATTATTGTTGAATGAAAGTGAAAGAATGTTACAATATACTTTGTTAAATTTTAAAACAGTATAAGGAGTAGTAATGAGGATAGAATGGATTTAATTGGAATTTTTACTATGTTATTGATATTACTTATAGGGATCGTTGTTACTGTTGTATTTTGGCTAGTAATCTTTAAAATATTGCATTGGGCTTTGGGTGATACTGGGTGTATTGTGGTTATGGTAATAATTGGTGGACCAACCATTGGATTAATATTATATGTTATATATAAATATTTTGGATATTAATATTTAATTATGTATTTTATGTTAAAAACATCTCTACTAAGTTATATGTACTAGGAATATAGATAAGAGTTTATTGTGAAATTAAAAGTTTGTTTATTTCAGCATTGGTAACTATAATTTTTTTGAGTGGATGTGATTTTATTAGTCTGGATGATGTGAGGAATTCAAATGAATCCAATGAAGACCATAAAAAGTCGAATGAAAATTATAAAAGTAATTCAAAACATAACAAACAAAATGTCGATGATAAGTCACATGATTAAGGTGGAAAATTAACTATCAATCAAGCGAAAACAATTGCTAATGAAAAGTTATAAACGGAAAATCAAGTATTTTTAATAAGAGTGATTAATACATCACAAAGGCAAAAGTGACGAAAATCACTATTACATAGAAACACCTTTTTATGGTCAAAATGAGGCATCTTAAGCATAAGTAATTGTGGACAAAAATAAAGGAACGACTCTTGAAAATACATAAGAAAAACGTACAATTGGGAAGTCTATAAAAAAAGAGCAACATTCTGAAAATACAACCGAAGAAAAAAGTGCTGAGCCAGCTACTCAAGAACGATTTAAAGAAACAGATTAATAACATTATTAAGTATTTAAGTAATTAACTCTTGCATGCGGGAACGAATACATTAAGAGTGCACAAATTTCTTTTGTTTTTGCAATTTTAATATTTTACACTACAGCATCAAGACAATGTAAACGTTGATATAGCAATAGTTATAAAAATGTATAGTTAATCGCTTTAACGAACTCCCAGCGTCTTCATAGCCGAGCCTTCACCCATTGCGGTTGAGGGCTTTTGTTTTATTAAAAATCTATATGATATGTGCTTGTGCATTATTTTTGAAAGCAATTAAGTTATTGTAAAAATGTATTTCGATTTAGGAATGTATCTAATTTGCAATGCTAAGTAATTAGTTGGATAATTAATTTATAATACTTACACAGGGTGAATATAGATGGACGAAATTTTTGTTTTTAAAATAAAAACGAGCGATGGAAATATGTTTCGTGAGTATGTAGAAAATATTTGGGAAATTAGTGAAGCATTGGCTTTAAAAAGGTTTGAAAAAGCAATTAAGAAACATGAATACTTTTACTTAAAAGACAGTGGTAGATATATCAATGTGAGTAATATTATTTCAATAGACGTAGAACTTTTGAACTAAAAAGATTAAATTATATAAAATAGAATACTTAAATAAGATTATCAATGTGAAATATAAAAAATATTGATATCATGAGTTGTTTTTCATTGGCTTATGCATACAGTTAGACTATAAACTTTCTGTCATAATCAAGTTATAATATCATGAAAATTAGTAATTCAATGTACCTAACTAATTAAAGTGTATATTTGAGAATTTAATATAATAATGTCCAAAAGGAGCTATAAAATTGAAAAAGGTAATAATGTTAATTAGCGTGTATATTGTTGGGAAATTAGCTTCTGCAGTGACAAATTTTGTTAATGATATAAGAAAAGGCAATAAAAGTAGTTTAAACCGAACTCCCAATTTTTTAAAAGAGAAGATGGTTTAGCTGATAAAAACATTCTTTTTTTAGGTTCTTCAATTACATATGGTGCGGCTTCTCATGGGATTTCATTTGTTGAATTTTTAAATATAGAATCTCATATGAACACAACGAAAGAAGCACTTTCGGGTACAAGTTTGGCAGGAACAGAAAAAAATTCATATGTCCAAAGAATAAAAAAAGAAAAGTTAAGTAAAAACAAATTTGATTTGTTGATTTGTCAGTTATCAACGAATGATGGTAGGTTAAATAAATATGTAGGTGAAATAAAAAAAGAATATGATCATAATGCTTTTGATGTAGAAACAACAATTGGCGCAATGGAATATATTATTAGTTACGCTAAATTAACCTTGGATACGCCTATATTATTTTATACTTGTATTAGAAAAGCAGATCCTTATTATGAATTTTTGGTATATAATTTATATAAACTAAAAGAAAAATGGGATATTGAAATTTTAGATGTTTGGGGCAATCAATGGGCAAATGAACAAATAAAATATGATAATACACTTTTTGCTGATGATGCACACCCAACTTTAAAAGGCTATCGCTATATTTATACACCACTTTTTAAAGAAAAGATAAAAATATATTGAGCAAAGAAATATAAAAATGAACTACTTTTTACGAATCAGAAAAGCTAGCAGGTCATTTTGGATTTAATGCAGAAGGATAGGCAAATGAATGCCTATCCTTTTTAATTATCCAGTATTTACTTTTTAGGAAAAATGAACAAAGTAAAAATACTTAAGACAATAGAAATCATAGCAAGATAAACTGGTGCATTTATAATTTGAGAGTAAAAATAACCAGCAATAATTGGTGCTATTAAAGTACCTAAAGAGGTAAAAGTAGAGTTTATTGAACCTGCTAAACCTTGTTTGTTTTGAACTAATTTTGATAGATACACTGTTATAGTAGGGCGTATGATATCAAATCCAATAAATATAATCCAACTTATTAATATGAGGGATATTACAGAATTTAAGAATAACAAGCTAAATAATATGACGATCGAATACATAGAACTAATAGTGATGATCGAAAGTTCACTCAAATACTTTGAAATTTTAGGATATAGAAAATATTGAGTGAAAGCGCCTAGCAAAGATCCACCTATAATCGCGGCAGCTATATTAATAGATGTAAACGCAGCTTTATCGACTAAGTATAATGGATAAAGCTCTTCTATAGCAGCTAGTCCAAATGCTAATAAGAATATAATTATAGAAGGTAATAAATATAGTTTTAAGTCTTTGAATTTTATTTTGAAATTTTTATTTTTTGGTACATCTTCATTTTTAATATGTGGAATACTTAACTTTAAATTTATATACTTATATACAGGGAAAAATTTTTTTACATAAATCGTTTATATGTATATCGTTTTGGCTATATTTAAGCATGTCTAAAATTGAAAGGTGTATTGAAATGGAAAAATTAAATCAAGTCATGCTATATGTAGATGATCAGTCAAAAGCTGTTGATTTTTGGAAAAATACCATGGGGTTTGCAGTTTTATCAGAAGAAGCATTAGCGGAGGGATATAAAGCAGTAGAAATTGCTCCCAATAATGAAGTTGAAACATCTATCTCTATTATGGAAAAAGAATTTATAAAAAAATATAGCCCAGGTGTTAATCTGGGAACACCATCACTGATGTTTAAAGCTTCTAATTTTGATGAGCTTTATACAAAATTAAAAGACATGGGTTTAACTGGACATGATATTATTGAAATGTCAGGAACGCGTGTATTTAATTTTCAAGATGGACAAGGTAATTATTTTGCAGTAAGTGAATAGCATTTAGTATTTCTTAAAATAAATAGCTGTGATCAAAAGGACTGAAATCAAGGCGATGAAATTCGTTGGTTTCAGTCTTTTTTAGTAATTGTAAGCATATTTATTATACCTTATAGGGGTATATGTTATAATCGTTTATGTTAAGAGAATAACGATACACTTTGTAAGGAGGATATAATATGACAAGTTCCAATAATCATGAAGCACATGATAGTCATGAGCATCAGATGCACGAAGGACATCATACACATCATCATGAAGAACATGAAATGCATGAACACCATGGACATCATCATGGTAATTTTAAGCGTAAATTTTTTATATCATTATTATTTGCCATACCAATCATCATTTTATCACCAATGATGGGAATAAAATTACCGTTTCAGTTCTCATTTAATGGTTCTGATTGGATTGTATTAGTACTTGCCACAGTTTTGTTTTTCTATGGTGGCAAACCTTTTTTAACTGGTGCAAAAGATGAACTTGCGTCTAAAAAGCCTGGTATGATGACACTTGTTGCGTTAGGTATTTCTGTAGCATATGTTTATAGTTTATATGCATTTTATATGAATCATTTTAGCAATGTACCAGGACATGTAATGGACTTTTTCTGGGAATTAGCAACATTAATATTAATTATGTTATTAGGACATTGGATAGAAATGAATGCAGTTGGTAATGCAGGCAATGCTTTAAAGAAAATGGCAGAACTTCTACCTAACAAAGCAATAAAAGTCATAGATTCAGAACAAAAAGAAGAAGTTTCTATTTCAGAAATCGAAGTGGATGATATCGTAGAAGTGAAAGCTGGAGAAAGCATACCGGCAGATGGTGTGATTATTCAAGGTAGTACTTCTGTAGATGAATCATTAGTCACAGGAGAATCTAAGCAAGTGGTTAAAAATGTACAAGATGAAGTGATTGGTGGTTCAATAAATGGTTCAGGTACGGTAAATGTCAAAGTAACTGCTACAGGTGAAAATGGCTATTTATCCCAAGTGATGGGGTTAGTCAATCAAGCACAAAATGACAAATCAGACGCTGAATTATTATCAGATAAAGTAGCAGGCTATCTATTTTATTTTGCAGTGAGTATTGGTTTAATATCATTTATCGTGTGGATGATTATCCATAATAATTTAGATTTTGCTTTGGAACGATTAGTGACAGTATTGGTTATTGCTTGTCCGCATGCATTGGGATTAGCAATACCACTTGTTACAGCACGTTCAACTTCTATTGGTGCACATCATGGCTTAATCATAAAAAATAGATCTTCTGTTGAATTAGCTCAGCATATTGACTATATTATGATGGACAAAACAGGGACTTTAACTGAAGGTGATTTTTCAGTTAATCATTATGAAAGCTATACACCTCAAAGTGATAATGAAGCAATCTTATCTTTATTTGCCTCATTGGAAAGTAATTCTAACCATCCACTTGCTTTAGGCATCGTGACGTTTGCAAAAAATAAAGGTATCACAATCAAAAATCCTCAAGAAGTAACAAATATACCAGGTGTTGGTTTACAAGGTATAATAGAAAATCAAAAATATAAAATTACCAATGTTAGTTATTTAGAAAAAAATAATTTGAAATATGATATAGAACAGTTTGAAAAACTTGCTAAACAAGGTAATTCAGTTAGCTTTTTAATTCATAATGAAGCAGTCATAGGAGTGATTGCACAAGGTGATAAAATTAAAAAAAGTTCGAGAAAAATGGTTTCGGATTTATTATCAAGAAATATTACACCAGTGATGTTAACAGGTGATAATAATGAAGTGGCAAATACGGTCGCTAAAGAACTAGGTATTAATGATGTTCATGCTCAACTATTACCTGAAGATAAAGAAAAGATTATTCAAGACTATCAAGCTGAGGGACATAAAGTAATGATGGTTGGTGATGGAATCAATGATGCACCTAGTTTAATTCGAGCGGATATAGGTATGGCTATTGGTGCAGGTACGGATGTTGCTGTTGAATCAGGAGATGTGATTCTTGTTAAAAGTGCACCATCAGACATTATTCATTTCCTTACACTTTCTAAAAATACTATGAGAAAAATGGTTCAAAACTTATGGTGGGGCGCTGGATATAACATTATTGCTGTACCGCTCGCAGCTGGCGTTTTAGCATTTATTGGCTTAATCTTATCACCTGCTGTCGGAGCAATTTTGATGTCTTTAAGTACGGTTATTGTTGCCATTAATGCGATGACATTGAAATTGAAATAGCACTATAAAAATTTTGAATAAATGTGCGAATATAGTGACTTTGATAAAGTGGAACGACACTATCTTTTTAAAGGTAACGTGTTTGTTCCACTTTTTTTTAATTCGTAAACGAAAAATGAATTATGCTAAACTAGTGTTAATTTAAAGAGAGGGGGATGACATGTCGTTAACACTAGAACCAATGACGCAACGAACTTTTGATAAAGTTTATGAAAAGAGCATACATGAATATGCACATGAACATATAAAAAGCGGTGTTTGGGAAACAGAAGGAGCTATTGAAAGGGCACGTTCAGATTTTGAAAAATTACTGCCCCACGGATTAGCTACTGATAATCAATATTTATTTACTGTTGTTTATTTGAATGAAACGATTGGATATTGCTGGCTGCATTTTGCGGAAAATAAAAAGATAAATAAGTGTTTTATTTATGATGTACATATTTTTGACAATTATAGAGGGAAAGGATTAGGTGAGAAAACTATGCTTTGTATCGAAGATTATTGTGAAAAAAATAATATACATCGTATCGGTTTACATGTGTTCGGTCATAATAGGCGGGCAGTGTCCTTGTATCATAAGTTAGGGTTTCAAACTACTAATTATAGAATGGAAAAAGTGATAGAGAATGATGATTAACATAAAACATTAATTTAAAAATAAGAGAATAATCTTGCAACTGGAATTTAAAAATTGGTAATCAAAGAAAATGAAAACCGTAGTATTTTAGAATGAATTAATGATTGATTGATTTTTAATAGAATGGTGATTGACTTTATCCATAGGGGAAACGTGAACTTGAATTGATTCTCAAAGTTTGCCAAAAAGGTTAATCGTTCAACAGCATATCATTTTTTATAAAACAGAAGAAACGTCAATTTCTATTTCATCTCAATAGAAATTGACGTTTATGTACTCATTAAAAGTTAAAAAAGACTAAAATTTTATCAATAGCTCTGATATACGAATGACCAGTATTAGTATATTTAGGACCAGCCAATTAATTGCGCAATTACCAATGTAGCAATAGAAATAAGTCCCCATATAATAAATAGTGGAAAGAAAAACTTGATCCACTTGGTATAAGACACGCCACCAATAGCTAATGCAGCCATGAAATAACCGCTTGTGGGGTAGAATACATGTGTGAAACCATCGCCTAATTGGAAAGCCAAAACGGCTGTTTGGCGAGTAATACCTAGCATATCGGCTAAAGGTGCCATGATAGGCATAGTGACAAGTGCTTGACCACTCCCCGATGAGATGATGAAGTTAATTAATACCTGAACGATATACATACCAATGACTGCGACAGTCGGTGTGGCCCCCTCAATAACAGAACCAAATCCATAGACAATACTATCCATAATTTTACCATCTTCAAGAACTACCACGAAAGAACGGGCAAGCCCAACAATGATAGCGCCCATCAAAACATCTTTAAATCCGTCGTTAAATGATTCGCAAATTTCACGTGTAGTCAACCCGGTAACTAATCCAACGACAATGCCCATAATGATAAATAAGCCGGACATTTCAACCATAAACCAACCTTGTGTAGTCACGCCATAAACAAGTATGACGAAAAAGGTTAATACTATAGCAATACCGATTTTTTGACGTTGAGTGGCAACCAATGGTTTGTGCTTCGTAATATCTTTATATGTCTGTCTTTTTTCTGTGTCTTCTTGATAAACTAAACTGATATTTGGATTTTGTTTTACTTTTTGAGCGTATCTCATTATAAATAATATTGTTACAAAGAGCACAATGATAAAGAGTGTGAGTCGTAAGCCAATACCAGAAAAAACAGGTACACCGGACAATTTTTGAGCCAATCCAGTGTTGATTGGATTTAATACACCAACTGTAAAACCGACTACAGTACCACATAACGCAATTGCAGTAGCCGTTATAGAATCATAGCCTAAGGCAATAATTAACGGAATGATAACTGGTATGTATACAAGCGAAAGTTCAGCTGTACCAATTAAAGTAGCAATAATTGCAAATACAGAGGTCAATACTGGAATGATAAAGATACTATGATTTAAAAATTTACGCGCGAGTTTATCAACACCAATTTCAATAATGCCAGTTCGTCTTAATACCATAAACATACCACCAATAATAAGTGTGAAGAATACGATTTCACCTGCTGCTATGAGTCCTTTAGGAATAATGGATATAAAGTCTATTATATTGACTGGTGTAGCTTTTATGTAATGAAATGAATCTGCATCAACCATTTCTCTGCCTTCAGGTCCTTTAATTCGATTAAACTCTCCGGAAGGAATGAGGTAAGTGGAAATGGTAGCGATGGCACCAAATATAAATAATATGACATAAATATGAGGCATTTCGAACTTTTTTCTGTTTTTATTTGTTGTTTTCCCTTTGTTTTTTAAAAATTTCATTGATACACCCCTTTGAGTTAACATAAATTTTGAACTAATATCATTATTTTATATAAAATAGAATCTTAATATTCTGAAAAATTATTTTAAACTTAATTATAACAAAATTTTTATAAAAGAATTAAATAAATATGATTTTAGTTGAAGAGTGTAGTATGAATTAATGAGAATAAAAAAATCTAGTAAATGAACTTTGCAGATCATTTGCTAGACTTTGTTAGAAATATTGTATCTATTTGATAGTTAAAGACAGTTAAAAGAGCTGTCCTCTTAATAATCATAGGTATATATTACTTTGTTCGGTCAACATTAATACACAATATATTCAAATAACGATGAACATTTTGTGATGTTGTATCCTTTGGTAGAGCGTGGGAAAACGTATGTCCGTTATCCGTTTTAACAGTATAGATTATATCATAGTTACTAATTTTGAAATCAATAATTTTCATAAATATCCCCTTAACAATGGTCATTGTTTTAAAATTATGAAATTGCAAATGAAACTGTGAAATAGGTTGAAGTACAAAACTGACCATTTATATAATTGTACTATACATAAATCTTTTAAGTAATAAAAAGTATAACATATTTATGAAATTAACTTAAATAATACAAATAAAAAACACATTCAAATTTAAGAATATGTTTAATCATTAAGTAAATTTAATATTTCGTCGTACTTTTGTGCACTCAAAGTGCCCAAAGGACTTTGATTAATTTCAAATATTAAAAAATCATCATTTGAATTGAAAGCACTCTTTATATTTTCACAAATGCTATTTTGATCCAAGTCACTTTTTAATAACCACAGTCCTTTATAAATGTACAATGGTTTACCTACAAGATTTAACTTTGATGGTAACTTTTCATATCCATAAGAAATAGAATTTAAATTATAGGATAATATATATTTCGCCATTCATATCGCCCTCCAATATAATCATATCATTAACTAAGATTTAAAGGTTGAAAGATGGTCGAGGTCAATCACCATTTACGAATTTATGGAATATTATAGGCAGATTAAGTTTGTTTTTAATTTGAAAGGGGGACTTTAATAGTATAAATAAATTTATTTTTAATACTATGAGGTGAAGTGAAAATGAATTATATAAAATATGTATTGTCCAAAGATAACACGAAACTTTATACAAAAATAAATGAAGTTGAAAAGGCTAAAGCAAATATTATCATTGTCCACGGATTAGCTGAACATCTTGATCGTTATGATGAAATAACTAGTTATTTGAATGAAAATGAATTCAATGTCATTAGATATGATCAACGCGGACACGGCCGTTCGGAAGGAAAGCAGACATTTTATAGTAATAAGGATGAAATCGTAGAAGATTTATCTGCAGTGATTGATAAAGTTAAAGAAAATTATGAAGGTAAAATTTATTTAATTGGTCATAGTATGGGTGGATATACTGTAACTTTATTCGGTACACAACATCCGAATGAAGTAAGTGGCATCATAACATCAGGAGCTTTAACGAGATATAATAAAAAATTATTTGGTGAAGTAGACAAACAGATAGATATGAATAGTTATTTTGATAACGTGCTTAGTGAAGGACTATGCTCTGATCAAGAAGTTGTTGAAAAATATGCTTTAGATGATTTAAACGCTAAACAAATTTCAATGGGACTAGTATCAACACTCATTGAGGGAATAAAGTATTTAAAAGAAAATGCCTCTAAATTTATTGATTCTACATTAATATTACATGGCAAAGAGGATGGTTTGGTGAGTTATAAAGATTCACTACAATTATTTGATGAAATAGGTTCAGAACACAAATCAATTCATATATATGATGGTTTACAACATGAAATATTTAATGAATCTTCTTTTAATAAGAGTATTTTTAAAGAAATTGTTGATTGGTTGGATAATGAAATGCAGTAATCATAAGTTTTTAAAGTATATTTACAAATTTATAGTTTATTAAGTCCTCAAATATTTCAAAATGTTTGTTTCAGTAATTTGGAAGATTTATAATAAGAAAATAATTAATACAAAATAATAGAAGGAGACAAATATGTTTATTAAAACTTTGCATATGGAATACGAAGAAAGCTTTGAAGAATTTGATGGACGAGTGAACCAATTTTTACATGAAGTGGATGATAAACAACACTGGGAACTCGTATCAGTGACACCTTCTGTTACGAACACTGTGGAAGGCGTAGATTATTTTATTACAATTGTTTATAAAAAGTAATGAATAACACTACAAAAAAGAGCCTGAAAATGTTTCAGGCTCAAACTACATACAGACTCTGAACAGTTAGAAAATGGCTGTCATTGCATGACTTTCATTAACAATAAACATACATTAACTATCTGTGACTTTGCATGTCGACTAGACGATTTAATAAATGATAGTTGTCTAGTTTATCTATAAATAGTGATACATGATAACAATCTAATCAATAATTATATAAATTCAATATTCGTACTAAATTCATATAATTATTGATTAAATGTTTTTTGAGATACGTTGAAATAATCAGCTAGTATTTTAGTGTCATTCTCTGATGGTTCTCTATATCCATGTTCCCAATCCCAAATTTGACATATTCTGTAATTTTTCTCATAACTTTTGTTTAAATTAATCGCTAATTTAGACAAACTTAAATGCTTTTTTTCGCGTAATTCAGTTAAAGCTTCCAAAATTTAAACCTCCCATAATTAAATACATAAGACTTACATTAGTTATTTTAGTACAGATAAAAGGTATGTTCAAATTACTAATAATTTAGTATTCATTGGCATTGTCATTACTAACAACTTTAATATTTTTAATTTAACTATGAATCATTGGTTGAATATTTAAAGTGTCAGGGGACAAGAATTGGGTATAAAAAGAAGACATTAAAAATATTTATAAATAAAGGAGGAAATAAATTGAAAATAATTGCTACGAGTATTTTTGTAGATGATCAAGAAAAGGCAAAACAATTTTATACAGAAAAGCTCGGTTTTGAACTTGTACATGATATGGAGATTGGTGGCGGGTTTAAATGGTTAACTGTAAAAGAAAACAATTCTGACAACCCGGTAGAAATTGTTCTTGAACCTAATGAGAATCCTATAGCAAAAACATATCAAAACGATTTATTTAATGCAGGTATTCCTGTCACAATGTTTGGCGTTTCTAATTTAGAACAAACATATCAGTCACTGTCAGATCTAGATGTGAAATTCCATACAGTACCAAAAGAGGTTGAAGGAATTAAATTAGCAATCATTGATGACACTTGTGGTAACTTAATTCAATTGATTGAGCAATAATTATATATTTACGAATAGTTTCCGTAATTTTTTGTTAAGCACTAAATTTAATTTATGTTGATATAAATTAAACTTGGTGCTTGTTATTTATTACATCAAAGTATTTTATAAAATGTGATTTCAGTATCAATCATTGTTAAAAAAGCATTATATAATATATAAAGACTCAGTTATGATGCCTAACCAAGCAGTAAAATAACGATGATACTTACGATGTAACCCCTTTGTCCATCGTAAACATCATCGTTCAAAATTTGATTATTTATTTTTTCATTTTATCAATATCCTCTGCAACTATTGTTAATAATTCTTCAGTTTCTGCATCGGTCAATTCGTCAGAACCTTTAATTCTAATAACAGAACCTTTATCGGTTTTAACATGGTAAATTGGTTCTTCGTCTTTATAAACTTTCCGTAATACTTTCATCTCATCACCCTTTTTTTCTATAAAACAATTCACTACAATATAAAATAATGCATAAATAGAAACATTACTTTTATAAGACGAATAAATTATTATTTTATAATTGAAATGATTAATACTTTAACTATAGGATAACTTTTTATTAAATTCTTTTCCACTGGTATGATTCAATTAATTTAATTAACTTGTTGAATCTTATTCAAAACAATGCATTTTTAACTGTTAATTATAATTCATGATAATTTTTTGGAAAAATTAGTTTTTTGTGTTTTTATTTTATAAAGAAGGGTATAACTAACCAAGCACAAAAAGTCCTCCAAACTTTAGTGTGGAATATATTTTCGAGATTGACGTCGCTTTTCGAAGCGGCGTTTTTGTTTTATACTGCATATAGTATAACTATTTATAAAAAGGGATGTATATTGTGAGATTATTGAGTATATTGTCATTTTTATGTAGCCTAGCGATAACGATTGTTGTTATATATGGCGTTATAATGATGGCTGGTGATTTAATGGGGCTAACAACGTTTAATAATCAATTATTAATTGTAGGTTTAGCATTTGTATTATTGAGTGGTTTGTTTGGAAAAAGTAAGCCAAGGCTATCAATGTTAGTGCTATTTATTGGATTTATCATTGTGCTTGTTAATTAATAAATAATAAAAGGAGTGAAAAGGAATCCATATTTTAATGATGGTTTCCTATTTTCACTCCTTTTTGTATGCATACATTTATTCAAAAATCACTAAGCTTTAAAAGATTCAACATTGCCTTGGAGTTTTTGATCCATGTCGTTAGCTATTTTTATTAGTGAAAGTTTGTTATCTTTTGAAGTTAATTCATTATCAACAGTAACTTTAATAATTAAGCCTAAATCCGTTTTAATGTGGAAAGTTGTACGGTTATTTTCAGATACGCTTCTTAAAATTTGCATCTTAATCACCCCGTTTTCAAATTAAAAAATTAGCGTTTGGCTAAAATGAGACAGAATTCATGAACTATTTAATGAGAGTGGTGTAAAATGTTAATTATATATTAGTTTAATATATTTAAGAGTAAATGAATAATAATTAGCCTCTGATAAATAGTAATATAATTATTTAATGTATTTAGGTATCATTTTGATGTAGATAAGTTCGCCTAATAATTCACATAATGTTTGCGTAATAATGACAGTAGTTGCAATGGTTACCCAATGGTTTGGTAAACCTAAAGCTAAAGGTAAGACAACAAGTGCATTTCTTGTACTTGAACTAAAAGCTATCGTTCTTTTAGTTTCTTGTGTTACTTTAAATAATTTTCCACATAAAGTACCTATAAAAGGGGATACGATTAAAAAGCAAATATAAATAGGTATTACTGAAAAGACAATATTTAAGTTATAAATAATTTTATTTATTTGTGAACCTACAATTGAAAATAAAACCAGTGCCATGAAAATTTCGGGAAGCCAAGATGTTAACTTTAATATTTGATTTATGCTTTCAGATTTTTCACTGGTATATTGTAATAAAAGTGCTGATAATAAAGGGAAAATTATGAACATTAAAAATGACTTTAAGAATGGCAAAATATCTATTTGTGAAAAAATATCAATGTTTAGAAACAACGTAAAATATAAAGGTAAT
The DNA here is from genome assembly GCF_001835975.1 of Staphylococcus sp. HMSC034G07. Classification (NCBI taxonomy): domain Bacteria; kingdom Bacillati; phylum Bacillota; class Bacilli; order Caryophanales; family Staphylococcaceae; genus Staphylococcus; species Staphylococcus sp. HMSC034G07. The sequence continues at coordinate 156,659 of NZ_KV826608.1, read as the reverse complement.
AATAAAATTTGGCCTATAAACAGCAGTGGTGTAGCAAACAACATGAGTTGTTCATTTCCTTTTCCTAAAGCATTAAAAACGATTACGTAGTCAATACAAGGCGTTAGTAAAACAAGGTACACCCCTATGATGATAGGAACATTTGAAACATCAAACAATTGAATTAAACCAAAAACAAATAATGGTATAGCTATAAAATTTGATGTTAATAATGCCAAAATAGATTTTATATTAAGTAAGTTGTGTTTGATGTTAAAAAATGGAATTTGTGAAAACATACTAAACATAAGGATACACAAGCTAGCAGAAATAATAGTTTCTAATATATTGGCAAAAGCATTGGATATTAAGCCAACGATTATTCCACTAAAAAGTGCAATAAAATAAATATAAATTTGGTGTTTTTCAATTTTGGATTTTATGTATTGCATAATAACCTCTCGTATATTAATTTTTGTTCTTGGATTTGGTACATACACAGTCAGTGATACAGAATAGTTGAAACAAAAAAAGTGGAGAGAAATCATGTATGACATTTGATTTCTAGTCCCACTTCTTATATGAACAGTTAGTTTAGATTTTATTTTTTGTTTTTATCTTGAACGCTCACTTTATTTTCGATTTTATCATCGTTTGTGTTATCAATACTTAAAAGTAATGCACGAATCACTAAAACGCCAGATATAAGTAATAACAGATTTTTTAATAGTTTCATCTTTTCACCTACCTGTATGAATTTATATGTTTGTTTCAAAGTAATTATATTTATATATATCATACACTAATCATCGACTAATTGAATAAAAATACGGTGAAGTGAGCTTCTTTCATGTTTGGTTTGTTTAAAGGTCGAAGATATAAAGTGTTAAATTTTCTTCATCGACAGTTACTTTCAATTCATCACTATTATTTTCAATCGTAGTATTAACAACATTGCCTTGCTCAATCGTAAAATAAATTTGGCTTAAAATGCCCATCGCGTATTCATTAATTGGACTCACAAGAGAAATAGATGTTGTATCTTCTTGAATCATAAAATTTTTTTGACTTTGATTTATTATTTGCCATTTAGGTAAATAAGTTAACTTCATATTTTTCTCTCCTTATGATTGTGCTTTTTTAAGATTTTTCTACAGTAGAATCTTAAATTTTGAATTAATTGAACTCGAAAGGGAATAAGTTTAATAAATATATTGATATGAGGTGATAGCATGATTGTTTTATTATCTATTATATTAGCATTAATTTTTGCTTTTTTAGCAACGATGCCATTTTTATTTATAAATACGAGGTTGCATGAAAATGTCAATCACTCTAAGGAAGAAATACGCCATGAAAAAATCAGAGCGATTAAACGTTTTATATATTTCTTTATATTAATTATTATTCTCTTAATGGTTTTTCATTTTATTACAAACTGAATCGATACGTTCGATACTTAAACATAGGTATAAGCATACCTGATTCGTTTTTTAAATGAGTTAAGGTTTTAGGAAGAAAAATGAACTTTAAATATTATATGAGCGAAAGCTTATACTAAAGCACCACTTATTTAATTTGTTTTAAGTGGTACCTCAAGAAGTTTATAATATCGTTTGGTTTAAGTTAAGCATGTTTGATCGCTACACTTTGCACGTATATTGAAAGTTTTAAAATGAACTAACCGAAAATGATAGTGAAGAGTATACCTACAACACCAAAAATAATTAAAATAACAGTCAGTCCGAGTAAAGATTCTTTTGTTTGTTGTGTACCTTTTAACTTATAGATTATTAAGGAAATAATTCCACAAACTAAAAATATGAGTGAAAGCCAAAATATAATCATGAAATGTAAACTCAAAGTCTTGTCCCTCCTTTGCATTTCATCTTAATTGTACAATTTGATGATTTTATTCAATAACTTAAAAATTAATTGTTTTTAGATTAGTAAGCTAGTTTGAGTCTTATTTTATCATTTATTCATAAGATGCCATAGTATAAGGTATTCTAATGCGTTTAGTTTGAAAAGTGTCTGCGCATTAGAAAAGAATAAGCGTATAGCATTAAAATTTTAGATTTTATTTAGTATAACATTGTATAATAGTAGTGAATCGAATAAGTAAGGAGATAGAAAATAATGAATGAAGTCAATAAAGTGATTTATATTGTTTTAGCAGTGTTTTTAGGAAGTTTTGGAATTCATAAGTTTTATGCTAGAAAAACCGGAATGGGTCTCTTGTTCCTTGTATTTTGTTGGACAGGTATCCCGCAAATTTTAGCTATCATTGGTGCAATTATTACGGTATTCAAACCTGCAGATCAAAATGGTAATGTTTTAGTTTAAAATTATTGTATAAAAAACAGCCTAAGCGAAACAATTTCGCCTAGGTTGTTTTTATATTGTAAAAGAATAATGACTACAATAAAATTTAAGTGAAAAGATATAAAATTTTTATTGCTTTAGTAATGAAACCCATAAACTTTACAATATTTACAATTTTAGTTAAATACTATGGTAACAACAATTAAACTCATCATTTTTAATTTTAAAAATGAACAGTGATAGACAAATAAATATTATTTGTTATGATTATGAAAAGGCTTTAAATAGTAAGACATGTAACGATTAAAATTTAAGTAATCGAGGTAATGCTTATGACATTTTATGATTTTATTATTGACTTTGTTAATGACGACACGCCACTTGGTCAACTTGCCTATTTTATAAATAAAGATAACAATTTCCCTAAACATGCAACTGGTTATCAGGAATTATATGCATACTTTAAAACGAATTATAATTACAATGAAGTAATGACATCTGCAAAAAGGGCATTAAGTTTATATCTGAATAATTTAAGTGTCAATTAAAATAAAGATTCAGTGTTCGTAATACCAATTTCTTATTTTTAAAGCATGTTTAATGTCTTCCGTTCTAAAGTTAATTTCATTATTTCTTATTGAAAAAGGTTCAATAATATTTTGAGCCATCCATGTATTAATAAGTTCTGTAGGTAAACCATCCAATTCCATGTCACTTTTACTTAGAACAAAACATTCCCAATCGAGAGAAATTTTTGAAGGATTAATATATTTGCACTCATGAATCTAATCCATAAAAACACTCCTTAACATTGTAAATCCGACGTTAAGTTTTACCCAAGTACCTATAAAATAAAACGACAATTTTATGTTATTTGTCTACTTATTGATGAAAAAATAATAAATGATTGAAATTTGTTATTATGCAGTGTTTTAAAGCTTATATTTATCATCGTTAATATATAAATATAAGCACAGTACGAAAAACGTATCATCGACTAATTAACTTGGTGAGGCAAATTATTCATCTCGTATACAAATAAAGCACTCATCCAAACTAAAAAATTGGATGAGTGCTTTTTATATTTAAAAGCTAACGATTTTGTTTACTTTACATATATTCTAGTTGCAAGTTGTGAATTACATTTTACCACGGTATAATTCCTAAAATACAAGCAATTAAAATCATGAATAGACTAGAGCCAACTGCCCATTTTATTACAATACGCTGATTTTGACCGTATTCTATATCTAGCATACCTACAAGTAAATAACCAGCAGCATACAATGGACTTAATACATGTAAGGGTTGACCAAGAACTGAAGCTCTGGCCATATCAACTTTAGAAATGCCAAATTGTTGTGCAGATTCAGCTAAAATAGGTAATACACCATAATAGAAAGGATCATTTGCCATAAAGTATGTAAATGGTCCGCTCAGAATTGCAGTGATTAGTGCAAAGTGGTTACCCATAGCATCTGGTATAATTTGTACTAAGGTATTAGCCATTTCGTTAACCATTTTTGTCCCATTCATTACGCCTGTAAATATACCTGAAGCGAAAACAAGACTAATTACAGAAAGTACGTCGCCAGCATGTTTTTTCACAACAGAATTTTGGATACTTAAATTAGGATAGTTTAGTAAAATTGCAAAGCCAAACCATAGCATAAACATAACTGGTATTGGCATTAAGCCGATAACCAGACAGATGATTAATGAAATTGTAAGTATCGCATTTGGAATAAGCATTTTAGGTCTTTTTAATAAAGATTCTTCTTTTGTATCAGTAGGTTTTATATCGTTTAAATCAATATTTGTATTTGATGTGAGATATCTTTTTGAACGTTTTCCAAGTATGTAAGCAACTCCAAAAGCAAATAATATACCAGCAATCATTGCAGGAATGATTGGTACAAAGACTTCCTCAGTAGTTACTTGCAAAGATGAAATCGCACGTGCAGTGGGTCCGCCCCAAGGTAACATGTTCATAACCCCGATAGATAAAAGTGCTAATGTAGATAAAGTATACAGACTCATACCAATTTTTTTATAAAGCGGCATCATTGCAGTTACAGTTATGATAAAAGTAGTGGTACCATCACCATCAAGTGCTACCATTGATGCTAATATTACGGTCCCTATTGCTATTTTTACTGGATCCCCTTTAACGACTTTTATAATTTGATTAATGACTGGTTCAAATAATCCTGCATCTATCATAACGCCAAAATAAAGTATGGCAAAAGTCAGCATAATTCCAGTTGGTGCAACAGTTTCTATGCCATCTAGCATAAACTTACCTAAACCTGAGTAGAAACCACCGATTAAAGCAAAAATGGTTGGTATAACAATTAATGCAGTCAAAGCTGACATTTTACGAGTCATAATTAATACCATAAAGATGATAATCATAATAAAACCGAGAATTGCTAAGTTCATATATTCAATTTTCCCCCTTTGTTTTAATCATTATATACTTTTCAGAAAATTTTTAAAATAAAATTTTTTTCTTTTTTAAAAAATGTATATAGAAAAAACACTTCATAACTAAAATGTATAGTTATGAAGTGTTTTGATAATTAAATATTATAAAAAATATGTATTCATAAAATTAAATGAAAAAGTTTATTACATACGAATTCCAAAATGGATAACTTAATAATGCTAATGAAAATAACGATACCAACATTGCAAATATATTAGCAATACGATCCCCACGTAAACATGCATATAAATTAATGAGTAGTACGCCTAAAATGAATAATAGACCAGCTAATAATTGCATATCTTCTTCTAAAATTTTATTAACAGCTAATAATGGGGTAGTTAATGTAATTAATGACAAGAACAGTGATAATAATGTCGTTGCATATTTCAAATTGTTCAGTCCTCTCTAAGAAATACTTTTATTAATCTAATGTTTTAAATGATAGCTTAATAAAATAATATTTGCTTAACAATTTAATTGCAAGTCATTTTTAAATATGTCATAACATTTATTAAAAAGGTTATTAACAAAAATGCTAAATGATCATAGGTAGTGGAACGTATATTGATTGAATGAGGTGGTTTCAATAACTATGTCATATGTTATTCGAATAATGCCATATCTTCTCCGTTGAAATAATAAATCAACCAGTGTTCGTCAACATAACCCACTTCATATTTCCGAGCAAATTTTTCTATTGCAAGTAATTCAAAATTTAAATTGCTAAAAAAGACTTTGCCACTAATATTATTTGATATAAGTGAAGTCATTAGAATTTCAATTTGTTTTTTTTGACAGATTTGGAATACATATTCCATTAATTGTTTAGCAAGATATTCTCTAGATTCATGGTTTTCGCCCATAACACACATATTCTCAATAACTGCTTTGTGTGCCAAGCTATAACTCTGATTAAATATAAGTGTTACAGCACCTATCAAAACGCTATCTTGAAAGGCTCCAATGACAATTGATTTATTTGAATTGGTAGAAAGTAAATCTTGTAAATTTAGTTCGGCCAAGCAGCGATCATTTTGCAATTTCCATGCAAATACGTCAAGATCTTCATGAATGCCACGTTTTAATAATGTTCTATAGTTGGATATATCATCGATTGATAAGTAACGTATATTTGTCATTGAGTGCCTCCTAAATTTTATAAACCATTTATATAATAGTTTAATTAATTTTAACGCCGTATTAAATTTGATTTTAAGGGAAAAAGTAAAATTGAGCAACACTATATTTAATTTTATTCAAAAACATGGAATCATGTTTATTTCGAAAGCCAAAAAAATATAAAATTATTAAGTGTTTAATTGTATTTTATTTAATTTTTAAATGACGCGAATGGATAGGATAGTTATGGTATAATATGGTGAGTGATATATTATGAGCGGAGGCACGATAAGTGGAATCTTTAATGACTATTATAGTTTCGCTAATTTTGCTTATCTTGATTTCTTTTGCCATATTAATGATTTACATATGGATTAATTATAAAGATGAAGACAATTAAAAAAAGAGGAAATGATCAAAAGACATCACGACATAAGCATAAGCAGTACTAATTTAAAAATAAAAGCCCCCAAAATTCTAATCGAATTTTGGGGGCTTTTATTGTTACTATTCTACTACTTGTACATTTAAATCTACGTCAATATTACCGCGTGTCGCTTTTGAATATGGGCAAAATTCGTGTGCATCTTGTAGATATTTTTCAGCATCTTCTTGTGATAAAACATTTTTAACTTTTGCATCTATTGAAACACTTAATTTAGGGCTTTCTGCATCTGGGTCATCTTCTAAACGTACAGTTAAAGTGACTTCAGGTTCAGCGCCTCTGACTTTGTTTTGTTTAAGAATTAAATCAAATGCACCATTAAAGCATGATGCATAACCTGCTGCAAATAATTGTTCAGGATTAGTACCTTTTTCAGCATCAGCTTGTGCTGGAGGAATGACTGCTACATCAATTGCTTTATCATCTGTTTGCACGTGACCGTTACGACCACCTGTATTCGTTGCTTTTGTTTCATAATTTACTGCCATTATATTACCTCCTAAATTACTTATATAACAACAATACCCTTAAAATTAAATTTAAATCATATAAAAGGTGAATGGATTTTTGTTATTTGTTTAAATGTACGCTTTAAAGATTGTGTAAGTTCTTAAGATTGTTATACAATAATTTTAATGTTGATTGAAAAGGAAGTTTTTAAAATGTCTGAAGTAAAAATTGCGGTAACGATAGAGCCAGAAAATAAAATTTCACAAACTTTTTTACATGAATTAGTAAAATATCAAACTTCTATCGATATAATAGAATTGAGAGTTGATCATTGGGCAACACCAGAGATAAATGATATAGCTAATGTCATTGATAAATTATATGAATTAAATTTAAATAAAAAACTTTTAGTTACGTATCGGACACAATCACAAGGGGGTAAAGGTGATTTGACGTTTGATTCGTACATTAAATTACTTGAAAGCATAATTGAAATAGATCACATAGATATGATTGATGTAGAATTTGAAATTAACCAACAATCTCAATATATATTGAACTTGATTGACCAAGCACACAAAAATAATATTGAAGTTATATTGTCTTATCATGATTTTCAAAAAACACCAGCACTCACACAGCTAAAACATTTATATTTTAAAATGCATCAAATGAATCCAGATTACTTAAAAGTCGCGGTCATGCCTTTAAGTAAAGAAGATGTTTTAAATTTATTATATGCATTATCAGCAACAGTAGATACAGTTCCGCAACAAGTCATTGGCATTGCAATGTCAAAATTAGGCACCATTTCGAGAACTGCACAAGGTTTATTTGGAGGCGCAGTATCATATGGTTGTTTAGATAATCCTAAAGCACCTGGACAGATTCAAGTTGAAACTTTAAGCGCGCAATTAAAGTTATATCAGTAGTTTGAAAATCTTATCGTCCTGTCTTATAATTGAAAATAGTTATCAATAGTGAAAGGGCGATATTAGATGGAACTACAAGATGCAATAGCTCAACGAAGAAGTATAAAGGTCTTTAGAAGAGATATGAATATAGATGACGATGCTTTATATGAAGCGATACAGCGTGCTACAGATGCACCGAATCACGGTTTGAGAGCACCTTGGAGAGTGGTTCATATCGCAAAAGATAGATTGGGAGATATGAGTAAGCAATTAACTGAAATTGCTTTTCCTAATCTAAGAAAAAAACAGGAAGATCACTATAAAGTTGCTACTAATTTAGGTGGTATGCTTGCTTTAATCGTTAAAGAAGATCCAAGACAAAAAGAAAGTTTAGAGAATAATATGGCATTTGGTGCATTTGCGCAAAATCTCATGTTATTACTTTTTGAAGCAGGTATTGGTACATGTTGGAAGTCTCCGGCTTATATATTTAATCCTGAAATACGTAAAATATTTGGTGTGAAAGATGATGAGCGTTTAGTAGGGTTATTATATTTAACAGATTTGGAAGATTTAGAAAGAATGCCACACAGAGAACGCCAGCACAATCAAATCATTGATAAGTTCTAATTTTGAAAAAAGGGAGTGGATCAGAAATCTTTTAATAAAAAGATTTCTGATCCACTCCCTAATAATGTCTATTTTAAAATTTTGATTGTTTAAAAGTTAAAATAAAAGAATTAAAGCAAAAATTACTCAAATGTTTCAGCTAAGAATGATTCAACTTGTTCAGGGGATTTTGCATTTGCTGAATGTAAATGTGCTAATTTCTCCCCATTTTTAAAAACTAATAAACTTGGAATACCCATAACGTCATTTTCAGCCGCTGCATCTTCTAATTCATCGCGGTTTACAGTATACCAATTATAATTGTTGTATTTTTCTACAATTGGGTCAATCCACATGTCCATAGCTTTACAATCTGGGCACCATCCTGCTTCAAATTTAACGATGACTGGTGCGTCGCTTTGTATTGTGCTTTTAAATTGATCATTAGTATTAATAGATTCCATAATTAGACTCCTTTATAAAAGATATTAGTATTGACATTATAACTGACAAATTGCAGTAAATAAAAAAATCAGCTTAATAATTAGAGCGTTTTTGTTATAAGTTTGTTATATTAGTGTTAACTAAGCATAGGAGGTTCTGAAAAATGATAAAATTTTACCAATATCCTAATTGTACAACTTGTAAAAAAGCAGCTAAATTTTTACAAGAATACGGGGTAAGTTTTGAACCCATCGATATTGTGCAACATACACCAACTAAAAATGAGTTTAAAGAAATCATAAATACTACAGGTATAGATATCAATAAACTATTTAATACACATGGTGCAAAATATCGTGAACTAGGCCTTAAAGATAAATTGAAAGACCTTTCTGACGAAGAAAAACTAGATTTATTATCCTCAAATGGTATGTTAGTGAAACGACCACTCGCAGTATTAGGGGATAAAGTAACGGTAGGTTTTAAAGAGGAACAATACAAGGAAACTTGGTTGTAAACACACATGCTTTTACAATTCATTTTTAACAACTTTTGAAAAAACCGTTATATACTTCGGAAAAGTTTTGTGCGATGAATTGTAAAACATGAGAAGTATTGTAAAATCAATTAAATAGTTGATTGTAAGCCTTTCATATGGCATCATGAATATGTAAAAACATTTAGGAGGGGATTCTCGTGGCAGTACCAAGTGAATTAAAATATTCTAAAGAACATGAATGGGTAAAAATTGAAGGAAATACAGTAACAATTGGTATCACTGAGTATGCGCAAAGTGAATTAGGTGATATCGTATTCGTTGAATTGCCTGAAACTGATGACGATATTGATGAAGGTGAATCTTTTGGCAGTGTTGAATCAGTGAAAACAGTTTCAGAACTTTATGCACCTGTTTCAGGAAAAGTTGTAGAAACAAATGATGAACTAGAAGATAGTCCAGAATTCGTTAATGAATCACCATACGAAAAAGCATGGATGGTTAAAGTTGAGTTAAGCGATGAAAGTCAATTAGACGAGTTAATGTCAGCTGACCAATATTCTGAAATGATCGGTGAATAATATGAGATCAAACTCCACGATACGATATATCATGGAGTTTTTATTTTTCTATAACAAAAGATTAAATTTCACTTGAATATATTAATTGATTTTGAAGTGTCAAAAACATTAAAAAGTTCAATGGTGACAAATGGATGGTTCAATTATAAGATTTTAATAAGAAACTATAATAAATGTTTATGTTGATAATGTATGGTGTAGAACTAAATATAAAATTGAATTTACTATCACATTTAGAGGTGACTGTCATGGCGATATTAAACCAAGTTATAATTGTCGAAGGTAAAACAGACAAGAAACGGGTGAAGCAGGTGATTGACCAACCGATTGAAATCATTTGTACAAACGGTACTATGGGAATTGATAAGTTAGATGAGATGATAGAATCGTTATACGACAAGCAAGTTTATGTGCTTGCGGATGCAGATGATGAAGGTGAAAAGATACGTAAATGGTTCAAAAAATATTTAAGTGAAAGTAAACATATTCGCATAGAGAAACAATATGGTGAAGTAGCGAGATGCCCTAAAGCCTATTTGTCAAAAGTGTTAGCAAAACATGGTTTTATAGTGAAAGATGAAGAAAAAGTAGCAAAAGCCAAATTAGATTATATTGCTGAAAGGGTCAGTTTATTAACATGAATGTAAAGAATGAAACGCGTGTTAATGTTTTCGAACACGTAGATAAAGAAAAATATCTAATTTTTGGTTATACGCCAACTTGTGGTACATGTAAAGTGTCAGAACGCATGTTAGATATTGCGAATGAAATTTTAAAATTACCAATTACTAAAATAGATTTAAATTTTCATCCTGATTTTAGTCAACAACATGAGATACAATCGGTACCGATACTTATGCTTATGTCTAAAGGTGAAGAACAAAAAAGAATTTATGCATTTCAATCAGTGCCTTATTTGTTAGAAAATTTAAAATAATTATTGACGAATCTTTAGTACAATGGTAGGATTATGGATAATTAAATAATGTACTCTTATCACGAGAGGTGGAGGGATGTGCCCTATGAAGCCCGGCAACCGTCTGTAATAGAAATGGTGCCAATTCACATAAAGTAGATAAACTTTAGAAGATGAGAGAAGCGACATTGCTTTCTCTATTCTTCAGTGAAAAGAGAAAGCATTTTTTAATTGAATGAGCAATACAAGGAGGAAACGACAATGATTGAATTAAATCAAATCGTTAAGAGATACAAGACGAAAAAACACGATGTGTTAGCAGTAGATCATGTTGATTTAAGTATTCAATCAGGCTCGATTTTTGGTGTGGTTGGTTTTTCGGGTGCAGGTAAAAGTACTTTGATAAGACTTTTAAATAATCTTGAACAACCAACTTCAGGAGATGTCATCATTGATGGAGATACGATTGGGAAATTATCAAAATCAGAATTGAGAAAAAAACGTCAAAAAGTGAGCATGATTTTTCAACATTTTAATCTATTGTGGTCACGTAATGTTTTAAATAATATTACTTTTCCATTAGAAATTGCTGGTGTATCACGCAATGAAGCCAAAAAAAGAGCGATTGAACTGGTGGAATTGGTAGGACTAAAGGGTAGAGAAAACGCCTATCCATCAGAGTTATCGGGTGGACAAAAACAACGTGTAGGTATTGCCCGTGCGTTAGCAAATGAACCTAATGTTTTACTTTGCGATGAAGCTACAAGTGCATTAGACCCGCAAACAACGGATGAAATACTAGAATTATTATTAAAAATTAAAGAAGAAAGAAATTTAACAATAGTTATTATCACACATGAAATGCAGGTCATAAGACGTATTTGTGATGAAGTGGCAGTGATGGAAAATGGTCGCGTCATTGAACAAGGACAAGTGTCAAATGTTTTCGAAAATCCACAGCATGAAGTAACAAAACGCTTTGTGAAAGAGGACTTAAACGATGAGTTTGATGAGTCTATTTCTGAATTAATCGAATTAGATGAAACTGCTTATATCGTACGATTGAATTTTACAGGAAATAATACAACTGAACCATTGGTATCATACATAACAAAGACACATAATATAGATGTTAATATTCTTGAAGCAAATATTAAGCATACTAAAGATGGTGCTCTAGGATTTTTAGTATTACATTTATTAGATGTGAATTCTGAAAAATTCGAAAAGTTCAAAAATGATTTAGCAGCACAACATGTTTCTGTGGAGGTGTTAAAGCATGGGTAGTTCATTCGGCGAGATTCTACAGGAAATGCTAACAATGCCTAATGTAAGTTGGGATGAAGTTTGGTTAGCTACATATGAAACAATTTATATGACATTGATTTCTACAATATTTGCTTTTATTTTTGGTTTGATACTTGGTGTGCTTTTATTCTTATCTGCTAAAAGCCAATCACCAGTAGCTAGAGTGTTTTACAGTGTCGTATCGTTTATTGTGAATTTATTCAGAGCAATACCATTCATTATTTTAATTTTACTACTTATACCATTTACGAGTTTAGTACTTGGAACAATTAGTGGTCCAACAGGTGCTTTACCTGCACTAATTATCAGTGCAGCACCATTCTACGCTAGATTAGTGGAAATTGCTTTTAAAGAAATAGACAAGGGTGTTATAGAAGCGGCTTGGTCAATGGGAGCTACAACATGGACAGTAGTTAAGAAAGTGTTGTTACCTGAAGCTATGCCAGCATTAATATCTGGAATAACTGTAACAGCAATAGCATTAGTAGGCTCTACTGCAGTAGCTGGTGTGATTGGAGCTGGAGGTCTAGGTAACTTAGCATACCTAACTGGCTTCACACGAAACCAAAACGATGTCATATTCGTTTCTACAATTTTAATCTTAATTATTGTTTTTATCATCCAATTTATTGGAGATCAAGTTACTAATAAAATAGATAAACGTTAAGTTAAAGGGGACAATTATATGAAAAAATTATTTAGTTTAGCTTCAATCATCGCTTTAGCATTAGTATTAGCTGCTTGTGGTAATGGCGGCGGAGGTAAAGATAAGACAATTACAGTTGGCGCTTCTCCGGCACCACATGCTGAAATATTAGAAAAAGCAAAACCAATTCTAAAAGATAAAGGTTATGACTTAAAAATTAAAACGATTAACGATTATACAACACCTAACAAATTATTAGATAAAGGTGAGTTAGATGCAAACTTCTTTCAACATACGCCTTATCTAAATACTGAAAAGAAAGACAAAAACTATAAAGTTGAGTCAGCAGGAAATGTACATTTAGAACCTATGGCTGTTTACTCAAAGAAATATAAAAGTTTAAAAGAATTACCAAAAGGTGCTACTGTTTATGTTTCAAACAACCCTGCAGAAGAAGGACGTTTCTTAAAATTCTTCTCTGACGCTGGATTAATTAAAATTAAAAAAGGTGTTAAAACTGAAGATGCTAAATTTGATGACATCGTAGAAAATAAAAAAGATATCAAATTTAATAATAAACAATCGGCAGAATACTTACCTAAGATTTATCAAAAAGAAGATGCTGACGCAGTAATCATCAATTCAAACTTCGCAATTGATCAAAAATTAAGTCCTAAAAATGCTTCAATTGTTTTAGAAAAAGAAAAAGATAATCCATATGCTAACTTGATTGGTGTAAAAGAAGGCCATAAAGACGACAAAAAAATTAAAGCGTTGATGGATGTATTACAGTCTAAAGAAATTAAAGATTACATCAATAAAAAATATGACGGAGCCGTAGTACCAGCAAAATAATAGCAACACAATTAACAAACCCTTTAACTTCAATAGTTGAAGGGTTGTTTTTATTTGAATTTAGTAAAAGGGCAGTGTGTGAAATTATCAATACAACTCGGAAAATTCGTCCAAACAGTTTTTTTGACCTAAATTTATTGGCTCAAGATGATCATATTTTCCTATCAAAAACTATTTGATGCGAGTAACTTATGAAATATTGCTCTATGGACTTAATGGTCTACAAAATGGCTTTTAAGTTGAAGCGGTATTCATTTGTTTTGTTTACAAGGTGATTTTATATAGAAAAAGTGCATATTTGAAAATTAAAGTTTTATAGACTAAAATTAAATTATGTTTGAGTGAATTGCTTTAAAGCACGAAAATATTGAAGGCGTTATTCAATATTATATTATCATTCAAACTGTGACAGGGAGAACTTAAAATTGTGCGTAACTTATATCATGATATAGGTTGCGTCATTATATATAAGCGTTCATCATATATCATTTCGCTGTTGATGTATAAGCATGAATGTAAAATAGCCCGGATATGGTATGGATTTGTAACTAAACTACTTAACTAGTTATTGCAACGAATCATTACCATTCCGGGCTTTTAATATTTTAATATGGGGAGAAATCAAATGTTATTACGTGATTTCAAAGTCAAAATCTTAGTAAGCTACTGATAAATTAATATGATTTCTGCATAGAAGCATTAAAAATCATCACTCGTAATATGTCCTAGTTTATAGCTAATAAAGTAACCTGAAATTATTGTGATAATAGAAATAATCCATGTAGTAACATCGCTTGGTAACCCAGGAAATACTGCATACAGTGATCCTACAACAAAACCAATGATAATGGCATATGTTAAATATGTGTAATGGTTTAAAAGGTACTGAATCAATTTACTAGAAAATAAGAAACCACAAATAATTCCAATACCTACAATCATTAAGATAGGTACAGCGTTAAAATTTAAAGACATAAATTCTGAAATTGAAAACATTACAGTACCATATACACCAAATACTAATAGCATAAAGGACCCTGAAATACCTGGTAGTAACATTGCACTAGAAGCACAAACACCTGCAATAAAATATTTAATAATAAGACCAGTTGATAATTCAAGTGTTTCTCCTGCATGTTTATCACCATCATTTAATAAGGTAATCACTACAATGATTATAATACCAAGTAAAACGAGTAAATAATGAGAAGTTTGAAATGTTTGTTTAACTCTTGCTGTGTTTAATAAATAGGGTATGATGCCTGCTATTAGACCAACAAATAAAAACATCGTTGGCACGGTATGTTCACTTAAAAGATAATTAATTACTTTACTTAATAAACCTATGGCAATGACCATTCCTAACCCAATAGGAATCAGGAATTTTAAGCTTTCCCAAAACTTCTTTGAAAATATTCCACTAATAGAGCGTATAAAATCATCATAAATACCTAGAAGTAAAGCGATAGTTCCTCCGCTTACACCGGGTACTAAATCTGATGTGCCCATTGCAAATCCTTTCCATAGATTTGACCACTTAATTTTTGACATATCATAATCCTTTCTATCTAAAATATATTAAAAATGATAGCACAATTTGTCATAGAACTATATTAAAAACAAAAGTTAAAATGAATAAATGATTATAGAATATGCTTTGTTCATAATGAATAATATAGGGATAAATGAGTTGAGAACATCATATCTTATATTATCAGTTAAAGAATTCTTTAATGCACTAACAAAAATCATTGTATTTTGATAACAATTTTAATTTAGCACTTGAAAAGGTTTATATTCCAACACAACTGCGTTATAATTAGAAGGTGTAACAAGGGCTCAGTCTTTTGACTGTAGATTAAAATTATTATAAACTGGATAGGAAAAACATATCATATAATACGGAGGGAATATGTATGCCATCAACATTAGAAATTAAAGACCTACATGTGTCTATTGAAGATAAAGAAATTCTTAAAGGTGTTAATTTAACAATTAATACAGGAGAAGTACATGCAGTAATGGGACCTAATGGTACAGGTAAATCGACGTTATCATCTGCAATCATGGGACATCCTAGCTATGAGGTAACACAAGGTGAAGTATTATTAGACGGCGTTAACATTTTAGAGTTAGATGTTGATGATCGTGCTAAAGCGGGATTATTCCTTGCTATGCAATATCCATCAGAAATTACTGGTGTAACGAATGCAGACTTTATGCGTTCAGCGATAAACGCTAAACGTGAAGAAGGCGAAGAAATTAACTTAATGCAATTCATTAAAAAGTTAGATAAGGAAATGGACTTTTTAGATATTGATCAAGATATGGCACAACGTTATTTAAATGAAGGATTTTCAGGTGGGGAGAAAAAACGTAATGAAATTCTTCAATTAATGATGTTAGAACCTAAATTTGCTATTTTAGATGAAATAGACTCAGGACTTGATATTGACGCATTAAAAGTAGTTTCAAAAGGCATCAATCAAATGCGCGGAGAAACGTTTGGTTCATTAATCATTACGCACTATCAACGACTATTAAATTATATTACACCTGACCATGTACATGTTATGTACGGTGGTAAAATTGTTACTTCAGGAGGACCTGAATTAGCGAAACGCCTTGAAGAAGAAGGTTATGAATGGGTTAAAGAAGAGTTTAATGCTGCAGAATAAGTCTTAATTCATATGAAAAAATATTATAGATGAAGATTTAGGTTTTGATTTATACCGATGAGTTAAATCATACAATCATCAAATGGGAGGAAAAAAGTATGACGACTGAAACTTTGAACATTTCTGAAGCACAACTTGTTGAATATTCACAAGCCCATAATGAACCTTCTTGGTTAACTGAATTACGTAAAGAAGCGTTGAAATTAACTGAAACTTTAGAAATGCCAAAACCAGATAAAACAAAAATCACGAGATGGGACTTTGATTCATTTAAACAACATGAAACAACAGGTAGCGTATATGAGTCATTAGAAGAATTGCCAAGTGAAGTTAGAGAGATAATTGATGTTGAAAACACTGAAAATTTGGTTATTCAACATAATAATACTTTAGCGTTCACAAAAGTTTCTGATTCAGCTCAAAATGATGGAGTTATCGTTGAAGGCTTATCAGATGCATTAATAAACCATCCAGATTTAGTGAAAAAATATTTTATGAATGAAACTGTTACAGTTGATGAACATAGATTGACTGCACTACATACTGCATTGTTAAATGGTGGCGTATTTGTATATGTTCCAAAAAATGTAGTAGTTGAGCATCCAATTCAATATGTAGTATTGCATGACGATGAAAATGCCAGTTTCTTCAATCATGTCATTATTGCAACTGAGGAAAGTGCTGAAGTGACGTATGTAGAGAACTACTTATCAATCGCCAGTGGAGAAGGCAATCAACTTAACATTGTTTCAGAAGTGAGTGCTGGTGCTAATTCGAAAATCACATACGGTTCAGTAGATTATTTAGATAAAGGTTTCACTGGGCATATTATTCGTCGCGGTGTTACTGAAGCAGATGCCACTATCAACTGGGCGTTAGGTTTAATGAACGAAGGTAGCCAAATCATTGATAATACAACGAATTTAATTGGTGACCGTTCTGAAAGTGAACTCAAATCAGTTGTTGTTGGTACTGGTAGCCAAAAAATTAATTTAACTTCTAAAATTGTTCAATATGGTAAAGAAACAAATGGTTACATCTTAAAACATGGTGTAATGTTAGAAGGTGCGCAAACAGTATTTAATGGTATTGGTTATATTAAACATGGCGGTACGAAATCTATTGCGAACCAAGAATCTCGTGTTCTGATGTTATCTGAGAAAGCACGAGGAGATGCGAACCCTATCTTACTTATCGATGAGGACGATGTAGAGGCTGGTCACGCTGCATCAGTTGGTCGTGTCGATCCTGAACAATTGTATTATTTAATGAGCCGTGGTATTTCACGTCAAGAAGCTGAACGTCTCGTTATTCATGGTTTCTTGGACCCAGTTGTACGTGAATTGCCAATCGAAGATGTTCAACGTAAGTTACGTGAAGTCATCGAATTAAAAGTTAATAAATAATAAACACTGAATACAATTGAATCCGCAGCAAAATAAGATTAAGAGAATGTTATTGAACATGACTATAAAATGCTCAGATTAAATGAAATAATATACGTTAGTTTGTTGTATTTCTTAAATTGCTACGGTTTCTTTATTGATTTTTTAAATTAAGAAAGGTCTGTGGATAATTTGACCCAATCATTAAATGTTAACGAAATATTAAAAGACTTTCCAATTCTCAACCAAAAAGTTAACAATAATCGCCTTGCTTATTTAGATACAACTGCTACTAGTCAAACACCAATACAAGTTATTGATGTTATAGCGGATTATTATAAGCGTTATAACTCTAACGTACATCGTGGTGTACACACACTTGGATCATTAGCAACTGATGGTTATGAAAGCGCACGTGAAACAGTCAGACGTTTTATTAATGCAAAATATTTTGAAGAAATTATCTTCACTCGTGGTACTACAGCATCAATTAATATTGTTGCACATAGTTATGGAGATGCGAATATTTCAGAAGGTGATGAGATTGTAGTCACTGAAATGGAACATCATGCCAATATCGTGCCTTGGCAACAATTGGCTAAGCGTAAGCATGCATCTTTAAAGTTCATTCCAATGACAGATGATGGTGAACTTACAATTGAAAATATAAAAGCAACAATTAATGATAATACAAAAATTGTCGCTATTACACACGTTTCAAATGTATTAGGTACAATTAATGACATTAAGACTATTACTGATATTGCTCATGAACATGGTGCTATCGTAAGCGTAGACGGTGCACAAGCAGCGCCACATATGGATTTAGATATGCAATCACTAGATGTTGATTTTTATAGTTTTAGTGGCCATAAAATGCTAGGACCTACGGGTATCGGAGTATTATATGGTAAACGTGCCTTGCTAGATAAAATGGAGCCAGTCGAGTTTGGCGGAGATATGATTGACTTTGTTGAAAAATATGATGCTTCATGGGCTGATTTACCTACGAAATTTGAAGCGGGTACACCATTAATTGCGCAAGCGATTGGTTTGGCTGAAGCAATCCGTTATATTGAAAACCTAGGTTTTGATGCGATACAAGCACATGAACATGAATTGACGACGTATGCTTATGATAAGATGTCTGAAATTGAAGGTATAGAAATATATGGGCCACCAAAAGACAGACGTGCGGGTGTTATAACGTTCAATATGGCTGATGTTCATGCTCATGATGTAGCGACTGCAGTGGATACTGAAGGTGTTGCAGTTAGAGCAGGCCATCACTGTGCGCAACCATTGATGAAATGGTTGAATCAATCGTCGACTGCACGTGCAAGTTTCTATATTTATAATACTAAAGAAGATATTGATCAATTAGTAGAATCCTTGAAGCAAACGAAGGAGTTTTTCTCATATGAATTTTAATAATTTAAACCAGTTGTATCGTTCAGTCATTATGGATCATTATAAAAACCCTAGAAATAAAGGGCGTTTAGATACTGGTGCAATGACAGTTGATATGAATAATCCAACTTGTGGGGATCGCATTCATCTTACGTTTGATATTGAAGATGGTTTTATCAAAGATGCAAAATTTGATGGAGAAGGTTGTTCAATTTCAATGTCTAGTGCTTCAATGATGACTGAAGCAGTAAAGGGTCACTCTTTAGCTGAAGCAATGCAAATGAGTCAAGAATTCACAAAAATGATGCTTGGTGAAGATTATGAAATCAGTGAAGCAATGGGAGATATTGAAGCGCTGCAAGGCGTTTCTCAATTCCCAGCTAGAATTAAATGTGCTACTTTGGCTTGGAAAGCTTTAGAAAAAGGTACAGTTGAAAAAGAAGGAAATACAGAAGACTAATCCATGTTGATACGTTGACATTGTGTAAATTTCCATTCACACTAGACATAACACCAAGATTAGTTGTAATACGATGTAACTACAAACGAAGTTGTCTTGACGCGAGTCGTTTTAATATATAAAAGGAGTGATTTAAATGGCTAAAAAAGCACCTGATGTGGGTAATTACCAATATGGTTTCCATGATGAAGATGTTTCCATTTTTAGATCAGAACGCGGTTTAACAGAAAATATCGTCCGTGAAATTTCAAATATGAAAGAAGAGCCAGAATGGATGCTTAATTATAGATTGAAAGCATTAAAACAATTCTACAAAATGCCTATGCCTCAATGGGGTGGCGATTTATCAGAATTGAATTTTGATGATATCACTTATTATGTTAAGCCATCTGAACAAACTGAACGTTCATGGGATGAAGTGCCTGAAGAAATCAAACGTACATTTGATAAATTAGGTATCCCTGAAGCTGAACAAAAATACCTTGCCGGTGTTTCAGCCCAATATGAATCCGAAGTTGTTTATCACAATATGGAAAAAGAACTTGAAGAAAAAGGTATCGTCTTTAAAGATACTGATACTGCATTAAAAGAAAATGAAGACCTATTTAAACAATATTTCTCAACAGTTGTGCCAGCTGGAGATAATAAGTTCTCAGCACTTAATTCAGCTGTTTGGTCTGGTGGTTCATTCATTTATATACCGAAAAATATTAAGCTAGATACGCCATTACAAGCGTACTTCCGTATTAATTCTGAAAACATGGGACAATTTGAACGTACACTCATCATTGCAGATGAAGGTGCTTCAGTTAACTATGTAGAAGGTTGTACGGCTCCGGTTTATACAACAAGTTCACTACACTCAGCTGTAGTTGAAATTATCGTCCACAAAGATGCCCATGTGCGTTATACTACAATTCAAAACTGGGCTAATAACGTTTATAACTTAGTTACAAAACGTACATTAGTACATGAGAATGGTAATATGGAATGGGTTGATGGTAACTTAGGTTCTAAATTAACGATGAAATATCCAAACTGTGTACTTATGGGTGAAGGTGCTAAAGGTAGTACGTTATCTATTGCCTTCGCTGGTAAAGGTCAAGTTCAAGATGCTGGTGCAAAAATGATTCATAAAGCACCTAACACTTCATCTACGATTGTATCTAAATCAATTTCTAAAGACGGTGGTAAAGTAATTTATCGCGGTATCGTACACTTTGGTCGTAAAGCTAAAGGTGCACGTTCAAACATTGAATGTGATACTTTAATTTTAGATAATGAATCAACTTCAGATACAATTCCATACAATGAAGTATTTAATGATAATATTTCATTAGAACATGAAGCTAAAGTATCAAAAGTTTCTGAAGAACAATTATTCTATTTAATGAGCCGTGGTATTTCTGAAGAAGAAGCAACAGAAATGATTGTTATGGGCTTCATTGAACCATTTACTAAAGAGCTTCCAATGGAATATGCTGTTGAAATGAATCGTCTTATCAAATTTGAAATGGAAGGTTCAATCGGCTAAAAATTGGTAATCAAAAATTTGGTTTTACAGTAAATGATTAAATATAAAACACGAGTGATACTATTTTGATACCCGTATACTTTTGGGATTCAAATTTGTATCACCTCGTGTTTTTTTATTCGTATTGTTTTGAAAACGTAGTTCTAATAGTTAGAAATGCGTTTATGCATTGTAATATGAGGGAATTGATACATATCGTTTAAAATTTTATAGAATACAAAAAGGAGTTATGCTGATATGATTATTGCTATAATCATACTTTTATTTGCTTCATTCTTCTTTTCTGGTAGTGAAACAGCTTTAACTGCTGCAAATAGGATGAAAATACAAACTGAAGCTGAAAATGGAGATAAAAAATCCGCTAAATTATCAAAACTACTTACAAAACCCAGTGAGTTTATTACTACAATTTTAATTGGAAATAATATTGCGAATATTATTTTACCTACATTGGTGACAGTCTTAGCAGTGGATATTGGCGTGAACGTTGGTATAGCTACTGCAGTGACAACGGTTGCTATCATCATTATTTCTGAAGTAATTCCAAAATCTGTTGCTGCAACTTATCCAGATCGTATGTCTAGATTGGTTTACACGCCAATTGCATTTTTTGTCATAATATTTAAACCAATTACGAAATTGTTAAACTGGTTAACGGATATGATTAATAATTTACTTTCCAAAGGACAAGAAGATCAACAACGGTTATCAAAAGAAGAAATTAGACAGATGGTTACAATTGCAGGTAGCGAAGGTGCATTTAATGAAATGGAACGAAATCGAATCCAAGGTGTTATGGATTTTGAACAATTAAAAATAACCAATATTGATACAACACCGAGGATTAATGTAACCGCGTTTCCGGCTGATATATCTTATGAAGATGCATATGATACTGTCGTGACGAATCCATATACACGTTATCCAGTATATGATGGTGATATCGATCATATTATTGGCATTTTCCATTCAAAATATTTGTTAGCATGGAGTAAAGAAAAGTCAAATGATATTTTACAATATACTTCAGAACCTTTATTTGTGAATGAACATAATAGAGCAGAATGGGTGCTCAGAAAAATGACTGTGTCGCGCAAACATTTAGCGATTGTATTAGATGAATTTGGTGGCACAGATGCCATTGTGTCTCATGAAGACTTGATTGAAGAGATGCTAGGTATGGAAATTGAAGATGAAATGGATGAACAAGAACGAGAAAAATTAGACGCACAAATGCAAGCTTATAATAAAAAATAAAAACTTTAGTAATAAATTTTCAGTGATATTTAGGTTATTGTATTTCAATAAAAGGAGTGTTTTGTATGCACTTTTCATCAAAGGTGACCAAAATGTTGAATATCAAGTTTCCAATCATACAGGCAGGTATGGCCGGTAGTACGACACCGGAATTAGTAGCTTCTGTCAGTAATAGTGGAGGACTTGGTACGATTGGAGCAGGTTATTTTACTCCAGAAAAATTAGATTCTGAGATAACTTATGTGCAAGAATTAACTGACTTACCCTTTGCCGTTAATTTATTTGTTCCAAGTGAACAATTATATATTCCAGAAAATGTAGAACACATGAATGCATGGTTAAAACCTTATAGAAAAGCTTTAAACTTAGAGGAACCTGTGATTGATATTAGTGAAGAACAGCAATTTAACGATGCCATAGATATGGTGATTGAAAAAGGGGTTCCTGTAGTATCATTTACTTTTGGGATCCCAAATCAAAATATTATCAAAAAATTGAAAGCGCGTCAGATTACTGTGGTAGGCACAGCAACCTCTGTTGAAGAAGCGAAAGCCAATGAAAGCGCAGGAATGGATGCGATTATTGCTCAAGGTAGTGAAGCGGGTGGCCATAGAGGTTCTTTCACTGTGACTTCTGGTGAACACACGCCATTGGTTGGTACCATGTCATTGATACCACAAATCGTGGATAATATATCTATTCCAGTTATAGCAGCAGGAGGTATTATGGATGGACGTGGTGTGGTTGCAAGTATGGTGCTAGGTGCTGAGGCTGTACAAATGGGAACAGCATTTTTAACTTCAGAAGAAAGTGGAGCTTCAACATTATATAAAAATGCAATACAGCAAAGCAAAGAAACAGATACTGTTATCACAAAAGCCTTTACGGGAAAACCAGCTAGAGGTATCGATAATGAATTTATACACAAGATGGAAAGTTATGCTGATGATATTCCAGATTATCCTATTCAAAATCAATTGACGAATAGTATTCGTAAAACTGCAGCTGATTTAGGTAAGGAACAATGGACGCATTTATGGAGCGGACAAAGTCCAAGGTTATCCCAACCGAATTCAGCTGCTCAATTGATAGCTGAAATCGTACAAGAAACAGAACGCATACTCAATGATGATTAATCTTTAGATGTTTTAATAAAAGTTGCTATTTAATAAATGATAGCAACTTTTTTGATTTTTGTATCTATTGAATCTTTTAAAAGACCGTTGATTTTCTTAACCTTAACCGTTGATACAATTGAAGAATATAATTTAATCTAGTGAATCTCATAAATCATCTATGGTATCATGTAACTGGTGATACTATGATAAATATTGGATTAACAGGTTGGGGAGACCATGATACTTTGTACGAAGATTTACAGCGTAAATCAGATAAGCTAATTACATATGCAAGTCATTTTCCCATTGTAGAATTAGATGCATCGTATTATGCGATACAACCTGAAAGAAATATTAGGAAATGGATAAGAGAGACGCCTGAGAGGTTTCAATTTATTGTTAAAATTCATCAGGCATTAACACTTCATGCAGATTATCATGATTTTGCTGAATCAAGACAAATACTTTTTGATCAGTTTAAAGCGATGTTAGCGCCATTAAAATCTGAAAAAAAGTTAGCGATGGTATTAGTACAGTTTCCACCTTGGTTTGACTGCACAGTTCAAAACATTAAATATATTCGATATGTACGAGAACAGTTGAAGGATTTTCCTGTCTGTATAGAATTTAGACATCAATCCTGGTTTAATGATAAGTATAAAGAAGAAACATTAGCTTTTTTAACTGAACATGACATGATACATGCGGTATGTGATGAACCACAAGTAGGCCAAGGTTCTATACCATTAGTCAATCGTATTACAAACGAAACAGCATTTGTGCGTTATCATGGTAGAAACGAACATGGATGGACAAAAAAAGACATGACGGATGAAGCTTGGAGAGACGTTAGATATTTGTATGATTATAATAAGCAAGAACTTAATGATTTAGCGCAAAAAGTGAAATTATTAGAACAAAAAGCTAAAAATATTTATGTCGTGTTTAATAATAACTCCGGTGGTCATGCTGCACAAAATGCTAAAACATACCAAACATTATTAGGCATTGATTATGAAGGCTTAGCACCACAACAATTAAAATTATTTTAGGAGCGGTCAGATATGTTAACAATAATCATTTTGATTTTAATTGGTGGTTTATCAGCCATATTGGGTTCACTTGTGGGCATTGGTGGCGGTATTATCATCGTCCCAACTTTAGTTTATTTGGGCGTAGAAAATGATTTACTACATGGCATCACACCTCAGATTGCCATAGGAACATCTTCATTAATATTAATCGTGACAGGACTATCGTCAACATTAGGTTATTTAAAAACGAAACAAGTTGACGTCAAAAATGGTTCCATCTTTTTATTTGGTTTGTTACCAGGCTCTTTGGTTGGATCAATTTTAAGTCGTTTTTTAACTTTAGATTCTTTTAATTTATATTTTGGTATTTTCTTAATATTCGTAGCAATTCTGCTTATGATAAGAAATAATATAAAACCAATGAAAATGTTTAATAAGCCTAAGTATGAGCGTACATATGTAGACGGTTATGGAAAAATACATCATTATAGTGTTCCGCCAATTGTGGCATTTATATCAACGTTATTTATAGGTGTTTTGACGGGATTGTTTGGTATTGGTGGTGGTGCACTTATGACACCGCTAATGTTAATTGTTTTTAGATTTCCACCACATGTCGCAGTTGGTACAAGTATGATGATGATATTCTTTTCCAGCGTGATGAGTTCTATTGGACATATTGCACAAGGACATGTAGCTTGGGTATATTCTATTGTATTAATCATCTCTAGCTATTTGGGTGCGAAAATTGGTGTAAAAGTCAATCAATCCATACAATCAAATACTGTGGTTATGTTATTAAGAACAGTTATGCTTATAATGGGACTATATTTAATTATTAAGTCATTTTTATAAACTAAGAGGAGGGTACCAAGGTGAAATTAACTATTTACCATACAAATGATATTCACAGTCATTTGCATGAGTATGCTCGTATTTCCGAATATTTAGCTCAAGAGAGACCAAAATTAAATCATCCCTCGCTCTATTTAGATATTGGAGACCATGTAGATTTATCTGCTCCTGTTACAGAAGCTACTATGGGAATCAAAAATGTTGAGCTTTTAAATCAAGCACATTGTGATATAGCAACTATTGGTAATAACGAAGGTATGACAATATCACATGATGCATTAAATACACTTTATGACAATGCAGAATTTGATGTAACTTGTGCAAATGTTTTTGACGAACAGGGTGACTTACCTCGAAATATTACATCATCAATCATCAAAGAGATTGAAGGTGTGAGAATCTTATTTGTTGCAGCCACTGCGCCATTCACACCATTTTATAGGGCTTTGGATTGGGTTGTTACGAATCCATTAGAAGCGATTAAAGATGAAATTAGCGCACATCAAGATGCGTATGACTTATTGATTATTATGAGTCATGTGGGTGTGTTTTTTGATGAAAAATTATGCCAAGAAATTCCTGAAATTGATTTAATATTGGGTAGTCATACACACCATTATTTTGAAAATGGTGAAATGAATAATGGTGTGCTAATGGCAGCTGCTGGTAAATATGGTCACTTTTTAGGTGAAGTAACATTAGAGATAGACCAAAAAAAAGTTGTAGATAAACAAGCAGTGATTTATCCAGTAGACACTTTGCCGGAAGTAGAAACACATTTCGAAAAAGAAGGTAAAGCACTGTTAAGCGATCCAGTTATTAATAGACCAGTTGATTTGCAGAGAAGGACAGATGTAATAACAAAGACGTCTTATATGTTAGCTGAAAGTATATTTGAATTTACGAATGCTGACTGCACAATTATTAATGCAGGATTGATTGTAAAAGGTATTTCAGCGGATCAAGTGACGGAATTTGATATACATCAAATGTTACCTCATCCTATTAATGCTGTTCGCATCCGCTTAAACGGTCTAGAATTAAAAAATATAATCATTAAAAGTCAAAAGCAAGAATATCTAAATGAACATGCACAAGGTTTAGGTTTTAGAGGAGATATATTTGGTGGTTATATACTTTATAATTTAGGATTAATCGAATCTGAAGCAAGATATTTTATCAACGGAGAAGAAATTGAAGACGATAAAAGTTATGTGCTAGGTACTGTTGATATGTATACATTTGGTCGTTATTTCCCAACGCTTAAAGAACAATCTATAGATTACTTAATGCCAGAATTTTTAAGAGATATTTATAAAGATAAATTGCTCGAATATTAAAATATTACATTTTACGTTTTAATTTAATCCGATTTTCGTTATAATGATTACAGATTTGAAATCAGGAGGAATTGTACGGTTATGGCTACTAAAAATGAAGAAATTTTACGTAAACCAGATTGGTTGAAAATAAAACTGAATACTAACGAAAACTACACTGGTCTTAAGAAAATGATGCGAGAAAAGAACTTACATACAGTGTGTGAAGAAGCAAAATGTCCAAACATACATGAATGTTGGGGCGAGCGTCGTACTGCGACATTTATGATTTTAGGTGCAGTTTGTACGCGTGCATGTCGTTTCTGCGCGGTTAAAACCGGATTGCCAAATGAGTTAGATTTAGATGAGCCAGAGCGTGTGGCAGAATCTGTTGAATTAATGAATTTAAAACATGTTGTTATAACAGCGGTTGCACGTGATGATTTAAGAGATGCTGGATCAAATGTTTATGCTGAAACAGTCCGTAAAGTACGTGAGCGTAACCCTTATACTTCAATAGAAATATTACCATCTGATATGGGTGGTGACTTCGAAGCTTTAGAAACATTAATGGCTTCAAAACCAGATATTTTAAACCATAATATTGAAACAGTTCGTCGTTTAACACCAAGAGTTCGTGCTAGAGCGACTTATGACCGTACTTTAGAATTCTTAAGACGTTCTAAAGAATTACAACCTGATATACCAACAAAATCTAGTTTAATGGTAGGACTAGGGGAAACTCACGAAGAAATTTATGAAACAATGGATGATTTACGTGCAAATGATGTAGACATCTTGACTATCGGCCAATATTTGCAACCTTCACGTAAACACTTAAAAGTTGAAAAATACTATACACCATTAGAATTTGGTAAATTAAGAAAAGTAGCAATGGATAAAGGTTTCAAACATTGCCAAGCTGGACCACTTGTGAGAAGTTCTTATCATGCAGATGAGCAAGTAAATGAAGCTGCAAAAGAAAGACATCGCTTAGGTGAAGAACAACTTAACATGGATTCTAATAGTTAAAATATAGAAATTGTATTTAAAGACTTAGTTCAATTAGAGCAATTAACGACGCACGTTAACTCACTTTGGGCTAAGTCTTTTATTAGCAATTATAAAAATAGATTACTAACCTTTTTAAGTCAGACACTGTATGGTTAAATTGAGTAATGAAAATTAGATTAGGTGAGTATAATGATAAAAGTTAATAGTTTTTATTTTGAAATTATAGAAGAATATAGAGAATGTTTTGATGAAACATTATTTGCAAATCGTTACGCAGACATTTTAGATAAATATGATTATATTGTAGGAGATTTTGGATATGATCAATTAAGGTTAAAAGGATTCT
Source organism: Staphylococcus sp. HMSC034G07 (assembly GCF_001835975.1). Taxonomy (NCBI): domain Bacteria; kingdom Bacillati; phylum Bacillota; class Bacilli; order Caryophanales; family Staphylococcaceae; genus Staphylococcus; species Staphylococcus sp. HMSC034G07. The sequence continues at coordinate 128,671 of NZ_KV826608.1, read as the reverse complement.
ATAAAGACTCGAATAAAAAGGCTGAATTAAGTAAGCGCTTTTCGACAATTCAAGATTATTTATTAGAATACTGCAATTTTGGATGTCCGTATTTTATTTTAAGAAAAGTTCCTGAAAGTGAGATTAAATCCCGAATTGAAACAGAGGATGAAAATGCAGAAATACCTTTTGAAGAAAATAAATTACAAGATGTCAAAATCCAACCAACAATTCAAGATACTGAGCATTAAGTTGATGTAGATTTAGAGTTAGTTTCATATTATTAATAAGTTAGGCTACGATATTGAACCGAGATTTAAGGTTTAGTATCGTAGCCTTTTTCTATGATTGAAATATGGTGCCTAATGAAAAAGGCTGATTATCGTAGGTGATTCAGCCTTATATCAAGCAGTTATTATTGAATGATTCATGACATTGTGACATATCATGTGCATTAATTTCATTAGCAATATTGGATAAACTAATTGCTAACAAATTGAAGTGATTTTATGCAAGCAATATTATCTTAAACATGTGCGTTTATCGTGGTAATTATTGTATAACTTGATTGAGGTATTCAGTGATTTCATTGCCTTCATTTTCAGTTACACCTAAAATATAAGCAATATAGCCTTCTTCTTCTAAATCATCTGTACCAATAATGCCAAATTTATTTGTTTGCATGTTTAAAACCATTGTTTTTCCAAAATGGCGATCAGTTTGTATGAGCATTAAATCATAACGACTATATTCTCCGACGAAACCTACAAATTGTACCTGTGATGATTCATCGTCGTCATAGAGGTACATATCTATCATAATAAACACCCTTTCATCATTGAGTTATTAAAGTTTTTTATCATTCGAATCATTTAATGAAATAAAAAGTCTTAATTTACAGTATAACCATAAATGAATTCGACTGCAAAGGTGTGGTATGATGAGAATGATAGGGGTGACATAGATGTATTTTGTTAATAAAGAAAAGTTAGATAAAAAAATAAATTACTTACAACAATTGGTAAATGATTATCCGAAATATAGAGATAATCACTATGCATTTGAAAGAATTTCACAAATGTTGATCGAATCATCGGTAGATATTGGTAATATGATTATTGATGGCTTTATTTTAAGAGATCCAGGCAATTATAAAGATGTCATCGATATTTTAGAGTTAGAAAATGTAATCACTAAAGATACTCAAAGTAATATTAACCAAACTGTAGATGTTAGAAAACAATTCGTTCATTATTATGACGAGCTCGATACTACAAAGTTAAAACCACTTTTTGATAAAACACTTGATTATTATCAACAATTTATCGATGAGGTAATACAATTTTTGAATAATGAAAATGTGCCTATAACAGCATTTGGACAAAAAGGAGAGAAGTAAGTTTTGATGAAACAGTACAAAGCATATCTCATTGATTTGGATGGTACGATGTACAAAGGAAATGAAAAAATTGATGGTGCAGCGCAGTTTATTGAATACTTAAACAAGCATCAAATACCTCATTTATTTGTTACGAATAACTCTACCAAAGAACCTACAGAAGTAGCAGAAAAATTAAAAGCGATGGGAGTTGATGCTACAGCAGATGAAGTCGTGACGTCTGCTCTAGCAACTGCAGAATATATTGCTGATGAACAACCAGGCGCTTCAATCTATATGTTAGGTGGCTCAGGTTTAGAAAAAGCGTTAACGCAACATCATTTGAAAATAAAAGATGATGAGTATGTAGATTACGTAGTTATTGGTTTGGATGAAGCTGTAACTTATGAAAAATTAGCAACTGCTACGCTAGGTGTTCGAAACGGTGCAAAATTTATTTCAACTAATAAAGATGTATCCATACCCAAAGAACGTGGATTCTTACCAGGTAATGGCGCGATTACAAGCGTTGTGTCAGTCTCTACTGGTGTTGAACCAGTATTTATTGGTAAACCAGAACCTATTATTATGAATAAAGCCTTGGAAATTTTAGGGTTAGATCGCTCTGAAGTTGCAATGATAGGTGATTTATATGATACAGATATACTTTCTGGAATCAATGTTGATATTGATACAATACATGTTCAAACAGGTGTATCAACTTTAGATGATGTTAATCAAAAAGCAATACCGCCAACATATAGTTTTAAAGATTTAAATGAAGTAATCAAAGAACTCGAAATTTAGGAGTGATTGAATGCAAAAAATCGTAGTTAGTAGAAAAATTCCACAGAAATTTATTAAGCAATTAGAGGACATCGGTGAAGTAGAAGTTTGGGATGCGTCATTGACCCCTATGCCACGAGAAAAGTTTTTAACTGCTTTAAAAGACGCAACTGCTTGTTTTGTGACATTAAGTGAAATAATGGATGAAGAAGTGATTGAAGCTGCACCAAATCTGAAAGTCATAGCAAACATGGCAGTAGGCTATGATAATATAGATATTGATTTGATGCAAAGTAAGGGTATTGTTGTGACGAATACACCAGGTGTTTTAACTGAAACGACAGCAGAATTAGGATTTACCTTAATGCTTGCAGTAGCAAGACGTGTAGTCGAAGCGGAAACATATGTTCAAAACGGTGAATGGCAGAGTTGGGGGCCGTATTTATTTGCTGGTAAAGATTTATATCAAGCTAACGTTGGTATTTATGGTATGGGGGATATTGGAAAAGCATTCGCGAGACGCCTAAAAGGTTTCAATACGAATATAATGTATCATAATAGAACCAGACATAAAGATGATGAAGAAGCACTTGGTGCATTATACGTTTCATTTGAAACATTATTAAAAGAGAGTGATTTTGTCATTTGTACGGCACCATTAACTGCAGAAACACGTGATAAATTTGACGATAAAGCATTTAAAATGATGAAAAAAGATGCGATTTTTATCAATATCGGTAGAGGTGCTGTTGTCGATGAAGAAGCATTAGTGAAGGCGTTGCAAAATGAAGAAATTAAAGCATGTGGTTTAGATGTTTTAAGAGAGGAACCCATAGATATGCAACATCCATTACTCTCAATGAACAATGCAACGATACTTCCACATATTGGTAGTGCATCGGTTATAACAAGAGACCGAATGATACAACTGTGCGTAGATAATATAAAGCTAGTATTAGACGAAAAAGATCCTAAAACGCCCGTTGTATAAATGATTGAAACGAATTTAAGCTGCTTATTACCTGTTTAGCTCGGGTGATTGGCAGCTTATTTTTTAGGAACATTACATTAAATAGCGTAATTTGAACTTACTTAATAAATCGAGGATGCTCACCTCATTTGATAAAAAGGGTCATTAAATTCATGTATATTACTATATCTTGGGTTAGAATAGTTAAAATTAATACACAATAAATTCTTTTAAATGAGTTTATTGTGTGTTTTTTTGAATTTTAAAATAATACTCTATTTATTTATATACTATCTAACAATTTTGTTATATATATGCACAAATATTTAATTGTAATGATGTAGGAAAAATTGTATAATTAATTGGTGAAAAAGTTGAATAACTTATATACAATAAGGTGTAAAATATAAAAAATAATTTAATGAAGATGATTAATGTTGAATTTATATAAATTTTAGAGGTGAAATATGCACAAAAACGATAAAGAACATACTGCTTTACAAAAATTCAAGCCATGGTTATTGACAGTAATGTACCTAGCTATATTAATTGCATTATATTTAATTTATGGTACAGGTGATACACACAATAACTTTATTTACAATGAATTTTAATTAAGGAGACTATCATGAAAGACATCATTCAAACTTTAATAGGACATGGAGAAAACTGTCCAAATCAAGTTGCAGTTAAACATAATGACGAAATTTTGACCTATGAAGCACTAAATCGGTTAGCCAACCAACTTGCAATGATATTAAAAGATGCTAAAACACCATTGATTTTATACGGGCATATGTCCCCGTATATGATTGTAGGAATGGTAGGTAGTATGAAGGCAGGTTGTGGTTATGTTCCCCTAGATACTTCTATCCCTCAAGATCGTATGCTATCAATTATAAATAAAATAGAGCCACAATATATATTTAATACTACTGATGAACAAATAGAAATAGAGCATGTTTCTTTTATTTCAAAAGATTCATTATCAAGTGTAAAACAAGATGACACCACAGTAAGTAATATAAAAGATTCTGATATTGCTTATACTATTTTTACATCAGGTTCTACTGGAGCACCAAAAGGTGTACAAATCAGTTATGAAAGCCTCAATCTTTTTACAAATTGGATGTTAGAACTCAATCAAGTTGGTTCAAATCAACAATGGCTCAATCAAGCGCCTTTTTCATTTGATTTATCTGTCATGTCCATATACCCGTGTTTAATGACTGCTGGAACCTTAAACTTAGTAGATAAAGTAATGATAAATAAACCAAAATTATTAAATCAAATGTTAGAAGAAGCAAAAATAAATGTATGGGTATCTACGCCTTCATTTATGGAAATGTGTCTTATGCTACCACGCTTAACGGAAACATATTATAGTAATTTGAAAGAATTTTTCTTTTGTGGTGAGATTTTGGCACATAAAACAGCAGAACTATTGCTTCAACGGTTCCCATCTGCATACATTTACAATACATATGGCCCTACAGAAGCTACGGTAGCAGTCACAAGTATATTAGTTACAGATGAAGTTTTAAATCAATATAATCCATTACCAGTAGGTATACCTCAACCGGGAACGAAGTTATCGTTAACCGACGAAGGTGAACTTATCATTTCAGGTAAATGCGTAAGTGAAGGGTATGTCAAAGATGACATACGTTCAAAAAAAGTATTTACCAAATTGGATGGTGAGAAATCTTATTATACTGGTGACAAAGCACAATTGATTGATAACCAATGGTTTATTAATGGAAGAATAGATTATCAAATTAAATTAAACGGCTATCGTATGGAATTAGAAGAAATAGAGTTTCAATTGCGAAAGTTAGCAAAAATCAGAGATGCAGTTGTTGTACCAACTTATAAAAATAACAAAGTCATTCATTTAAATGCTGCAGTTATTTTAAGTGATTGCGAAACCCACGAAGACGTTCAAACTTTGACTCATGAAATAAAAACGGAATTAAAACATGTATTGCCCGAATATATGATTCCTAAAAAGTTAATATATATGAAGAAATTACCGCTTACGATGAATGGAAAATTAGATCGTAAAAAGATTGCTGAGGCTATAGAGAAATGATTCCATACGGCGATTTTACATTCTTTCTTATAGCATTTGTTATTTTGTTACCAATTATTATATTAGGATTTATGGGTAAGCAGAGCAAAATTTATAATGGTTTGAGTACAGCAGTCATGATTATATTAATATTTTCATCGAATAAGCATCATCTATTTGGACAAGCTTTTTTGAGTTTAGAACTGATAAATTTTATCCTTTATTTAATTTGGCAAGTGTTGATTATCATATATTACTGGAATTCTCGTGCTAAAAATAATACAACAGCAAAATTTATATCGGTTATTTTTCTCTCTGTTTTGCCACTTATTGTTGTGAAAGTTATGCAAAGTTCGTGGTTTGGAATGGCACAGTTAAAACTACATGAGAGTAAAGTCATAGAATTCATCGGATTTTTAGGCATTTCGTATGTTACTTTTAAAAGTGTTCAACTATTAATGGAAATTAGAGATGGCTCAATCAAAGAGATTAAATTTTGGAAAGTCGTACAGTTTATATCGTTTTTTCCAACCATTTCCTCAGGACCAATTGATCGTTACAAACGTTTTGTGAAAGATGACAATAAAATTCTGAGTGGAAGTGACTATAATGGTTTATTTGTCAAAGCAATACATTACATTATGCTTGGATTTTTATACAAATATATTATTGCTTATTTGATACAAACATTTGCAATTAATCCATTAATGCTCGATTTTTCTGGTGTTATCACAAAATGGTTATATATGTACGCATACAGTTTATATTTATTTTTTGACTTTGCAGGATATTCACTTTTTGCTATTGCGTTTAGCTATATTTATGGTATTCAAACGCCACAAAACTTTAACCAGCCATTTAAAGCTAAAAATATTAAAGATTTTTGGAATAGATGGCATATGTCACTATCATTTTGGTTTAGAGATTGTATTTATATGCGGTCATTATTTTTTATGTCAAAGAAAAAATTACTAAAAAGTCAATTTGCAATGTCGAATATAGCCTTTTTCTTAAACTTTTTAATAATGGGCATATGGCATGGTATAGAACTTTATTACATTTTGTATGGGTTGTATCATGCAGCATTATTTATTGGATATGGCTATTATGAAAAATGGAGAAAAAAACATCGTCCACGTTGGCAGAACCAGTTTACAACTGCTTTGAGTATTGTTGTAACATTTCATTTTGTAACATTTGGTTTTCTGATTTTTTCAGGAAAACTGTTTTAAAATTAGGAGGAATAATAATGGAATTTAAAGAACAAGTATTAGATTTATTAGTTGAAGTAACTGAAAATAATATCGTGAAAGAAAATCCTGACATTGAATTATTTGAAGAAGGTATTATAGATTCATTTCAAACGGTCGGTTTATTATTAGAAATTCAAAACAAATTAGATATTGAGGTTTCAATTATGGATTTTGACAGAGATGAATGGGCAACACCAAATAAGATTGCAGCGGTATTAGAAGAATTAAGATGAAATTAAAACATTTTATACCAATTATCATCAGTTTATGTTTATTTGGGATTTTCTTAATATTACCCTCTAGTTGGTTTAGTGGATTAATCACTCAGAAAACGTTAGATAATCAACGTACTTCACTCTCAGATCAAGTGTTAAAAGGTACGTTAATCCAAGAGCAGATGTTTAAGTCGAATCATTTTTATCCAATTTACGGTTCTAGTGAACTTGGGAAAGATGACCCGTTTAATCCATCTATATTGTTGCGCGATAAAAATATGCATGCTAAGCAACCATTTCTAATTGGCACAGGTGGTTCTACAGATTTAATTAATGCTGTGGAATTAGCCTCACAATATGATCATTTAAAAGGAAAGAAAATGTCACTTATTATATCGCCGCAATGGTTTACAAACCATGGATTAACTAATAAAAATTTTGATGCTCGTATGTCTAAAGCACAGTTGAACCGCTTATTTAAGCAAAAGCATTTAAGCCCAGAACTTAAACAGCGCTATGCCAAACGTTTATTAAGATTTAAAAATGTAGAAAATCGAAACTATTTAGAAAAAGTAGCTAAAGGTAAAATTAGTGACAATGACCAATATGTATCATCATTTAAAATGAATCAATTTGAAAAAATTGAAGCAATAAAGTCGAATTTACCTCTTGCAAATACTGAGTTAGCAGATATTACACCGGTAACTGCACAAGATGACAGTTGGGGGATGCTTCGCAATAAAGCTGAATACTATGGTGCTAAACATTCACAATCAAATATATTTAAAATTAGAGATGAGTATTGGCAATTAATAAAAAAGCATAAGCGTAAAGTGAACAGAGATTATGAATTTAATAGTAATTCTCCAGAATTTAAAGATTTGGAGTTATTGGTAGATACTATGCGAGAGGCTGGTGCTGATATTGAATATATTAGTCTTCCATCAAATGGAAAATGGTACGATCACATAGGTGTAAATAAAGAAAAACGTCAGAAAGTATATAATAAAATTAAGAACACAGTTATTAGTCGTGGCGGGAAAATTTACGACATGACAGATAAAGATTATGAACCTTATGTTATCAGTGATGCCGTCCATATAGGATGGAAAGGTTGGGTTTATATTAGTGAGCACATTGCTCAGCACATGCGCAAATAACTACTTTCAAATTAAGGATGAATGATTTGAATGATGATTAAAATGTTGACTAGGATAGGAAATCGCAACTATGGATTTTCTATCGTGTTTACTGATTTTATTTATCGGTTCTGCCTTTGATTAAAAATGAACAGCGTGCTGATTACGTCAGGAATGACTTGTATAAATTTAAGCAATAAAGTCAAATCACTTCGCTATCATACAATTTACAATTTTATTTCTGGTTTTAATATAAAAATGCACTTTCATGTTTAAATGAAAGTGCATTTTGTTATAAATCAGCTATTTGATGAAAGATTCATAAACGAAGAATTCTATAAAATTTGACGTTTTTGTTGTTTAATTTATTTATAAGTTGATCAACTAGAATACTTGCTCTACTTCTACTACTCCAGGTACTTCTTCATGTAAAGCACGTTCGATGCCTGCTTTTAATGTGATTGTTGAACTTGGGCATGTACCACATGCACCGTGCAATTGAAGTTTAACAATGCCATCTTCTACATCTACTAGCGAACAGTCGCCGCCATCACGTAGTAAGAATGGACGTAGTTTTTCAATTACTTCTGCTACTTGATCAAACATTGTTACGTTTTCAGTTGGCATGGAAATGCCTCCTTTCAAGTATATTATTTCATTTTCTGTCTATCTTTTTATTATAATAGATATATAAAGAAAAATCTATCAATCGAGACAAAAGGGGATAAGTAAAATGAATAAAGTAAGTGTAGTCGTTTATGGTGCAGATGTTGTTTGTGCAAGCTGTGTTAATGCGCCAACAGCGCGTAATACTTTTGATTGGTTGCAACCATTGCTCAAAAGAAAGTATCCAGATATCCAATTTGAGTTTACGTATATTGATATAGAAAAGGATACTGAAAATTTAACTGATCATGATCAACAATATATTGAGCGTATTCAAGATGATGAATTGTTCTATCCGCTTGTAACGATGAATGATGAATACGTTTCAGATGGGTATGTACAATTGAGAGATATCACTCAATTTATGGATGCGCATTAATTTAATTATTTTTAAAAAAGACACGTACCTATACTTTTTACGCATGTTAATAAAGTATAGGAAGACGTGTCTTTATAATTACTGATTAAAATTTATCCATTGTGATATTTGTATAACCATAGCACACCAGATTTTAAGATTGAAGCTAAACGACCCGTAACGGTTCTATCCATGATGTAAGCAAACCCTTTTTTATCACCAAGGGAACCTAAGAAGCCTTGAACTTTGAGTTCTGGCATTTTTTCTGGTAGAGGTTTACCTTGCCATTGTAATTTCATAACATCAGCAATCTGGTCTCCCTGAACTTCAGCAAGTTGTGCACTAGGTGCATGAGGTAAATCTGCACAATCGCCAACTACGTATACATTTTTATAGGTTGGGACTTGATGGTATTGGTTTAGGATGACACGGCCATCTCTGCTAATATCAATTGGTAAATTTCTAACAATTTCTACAGGTTGAATGCCAGCAGTCCATACGATTAAATCCAATGGTTCAGGTACATCGTTATTGAAAATTTTACCAGGTTCCACACGATTAATATCAGAATTTGGAACTACCGTTACATCGTTCTTTTTAAACCAATTTTCTATATAACGACTTAGCTTTTCTGGAAAACGACGTAAAATACGTTCTCCTCGATCATATAAGTATATTTGCAAATCTTTACGGCTTTCGCGAAGTTCGCTCGCTAATTCGATGCCACTTAAACCCGCACCTACAATACCCACTTTTGCTCCATTTGGTAATTCACTGATATGATGAAATGTTTCCCGTGAACTTGATAACGTTTGGATACTGTGTGTGTATTCTGCTGCTCCTGGGACATTATGATATTTGTCCTCGCAACCAAGTCCAATGACTAATTCGTCATAATCTACTTTTGTGTTGCCAACTGAAATAATTTGATCTTCTAAATTAATATCATTGATTTCTCCGTACACAATATTAATACGTTCTGAATCGGGAAAATTCATACGAATATCTTTGTCTGATTTAGTACCAGCAGCTAATTCATAGAATTCTGGTTTTAAACCATGATAAGGCATACGATCAATTAATGTAATAGAATAATTTTCAGGAAGTGCCGATGGTAAAATATGAGACATAATGCGCATATTTCCATATCCGCCACCCAATAGTACTAAATTTTTCATTTATGATACCCCTTTAGTAAAAATATATTGAGCAATTTGATAAAAATACAGTTTATTTTTGTTAATAAATAATATTTTTATCTCTTGTCGTCAATGTAAGTCAATAAATACAATTTGGTTAAATCATATTCGTCTTCATTGAACGAAATACCAATTTCATAATAAGCTTACTTAGATATATTATATGCTTTTTTATATACTTCTACAAATAAACGTAATGAATTGTAATTTGTAAACATAAATCTTTAAAAATACAATATGATTATAACAATATAAAAAATTAATGTGAATGGCATTTTATACGAAAACGTGTTTTGTTTTAATTGAATTGTTACAAAAACAACAAAATGAATGATTAATTCATATAAGCTAGTAAGTGGTCAAAAGTGATGTGATTTTGTTATAATTACTAAACTGATAATTAATTGAGAGGGTGTAATATGAATCCAATAGTTGAGTTCTGCATTTCGAATTTAGCGAAAGGTGGAGATTATGTATATAATCAACTTGAAAATGATCCAGGTGTAGACGTTTTAGAATATGGATGTTTGCAAAATTGTGGCATTTGCTCAAGTGGCTTGTATGCATTAGTAAACGGTGATATTGTTGAAGGAGAATCACCAGACGACTTATTACAAAATATTTATTCACATATAGAAGAAACATGGATTTTTTAGGGAGGTAATTTCAATGGCAGTAGTTGAACTAACAGAAGCGGCAGCATACGAAGTTAAAGATATGATGGAACAGAATGATATGCCAGATGGCTTTTTGAAAATCAAAGTTAATGGTGGCGGTTGCACAGGATTAACGTATGGTATGTCTGCAGAAGCTGAACCTAGTGAAAATGATGAAATATTTGAATTTCACGGTGTCAAAGTGCTAGTTGATAAATATGATATACCAGTATTGGAAGGTACAAAAATTGATTTCAAACAATCGTTAATGGGCGGTGGCTTCCAAATAGACAATCCAAACGCAATTGCATCTTGTGGTTGTGGAAGTTCATTCAGAACTGCAAAAGTTTCTGGTTCACCAGAAGATTGTTAAAAATTTTAAACCGAGTGTTTATGGACTATAGTTCGACTAAATGTGGTTAGAACTATAGTCTTTTATCTGTTTATGTGAAAAAATAAACAATATATGCGTTTCGGCTTGAAAATAAACTATAAAAACTATAAAATTAGTGTTGGATGAAAAATGTCTTTTTTGTGAATTTCTATGTAAATCAGTAAATTATAAAAAGACGATCGCAACAAAAAAATTATGAAAGCTTAGGTGAATGAAATGGCTCAAGAACGTAAAAAAGTTTTAGTTTTAGGCGCTGGTTACGCTGGGTTACAAACTATTACCAAATTACAAAAGCAACTTTCAGCTGATGAAGCTGAAATTACATTAATCAATAAGAATGATTATCACTATGAAGCAACTTGGTTACATGAAGCTTCAGCTGGAACAATTAGTTATGAAGATGTTTTATATCCAGTTGAAAGCGTAATCAATAAGAATAAAGTAAACTTCATTAAAGCAGAAGTTACAAAAATTGATCGCAATGCTAAAAAAGTAGAAACTGATGCAGGAATCTTTGATTTTGATATTTTAGTTGTTGCTTTAGGTTTCGAAAGTGAAACATTTGGTATTAAAGGTATGAAAGATCATGCTTTCCAAATCGAAAATATTTTAACTGCACGTAAATTAGCGCGCCATATTGAAGATAAATTTGCTAACTACGCTGCTTCTAAAAATAAAGATGATAAAGATTTAGCTATTATCGTTGGTGGTGCAGGTTTTACAGGTGTTGAATTCTTAGGTGAATTAACTGACCGTATCCCTGAGTTATGTAACAAATATGGTGTAGATCAAACAAAAGTTAAAATTACTTGTGTAGAAGCTGCTCCAAAAATGTTACCTCAATTCTCTGATGAATTAGTAAACCATGCAGTTAGTTATTTAGAAAGTAAAGGTGTTGAATTTAAAATTGCTACACCGATTGTTGCTGCAAATGAAAAAGGTTTCGTAGTTAAAGTTAATGATGAAGAACAACAATTAGAAGCAAATACAGTTGTATGGGCAGCAGGTGTTCGTGGTAGTAAGTTAATGGAAGAATCATTCGAAGGCGTTAAACGTGGCCGTATCGTTACAAATCAAGATTTAACAATCGATGGTTATAATGATATTTTTGTAATAGGTGATTGTTCTGCATTTATTCCAGCTGGTGAAGAACGCCCATTACCTACAACAGCACAAATTGCTATGCAAGAAGGCGAGCACACTGCTAAGAACATTAAAAATATTTTAGAAGGTCAACCTACTCAAGAGTTTGAATATGTTGATCGTGGTACAGTATGTTCTTTAGGTGCTAACGATGGCGTTGGTGTTGTTTATGGTAAAGATATCCAAGGTAAAAAAGCTGCATTTATGAAAAAAGTAATCGATACACGTGCAGTATTCAAACTTGGTGGTATTGGTTTAGCATTTAAAAAAGGTAAATTTTAATAACTGATAACCAATAGATAAGCATCTATTGACCATAAATATTGAGGCTGAGACATAAATTGTCTCAGCCTCAAATTTTATATATAGTATGATATAATCTATCATTTTTTATAATAATCCGACATTAAAATGATACAATGTGACAGAATAAATTGAAATGAGGGATGTTTGATGAAAACAGTTATAAATAACACTTCTAAGATTGAACAAGAAACAATTATTGTTGGTGTGCCTGAACATTTAAATCAATTAGAGTCGATACGAATTGCTGGAAATGACATAAAAGACTTATTATCCCCTTTAAAAGAACATCATATTTTCAGCACCAATGTTGGAGCGATTTCGAGTACATTTTTTAAAGTAGATGAGAAGGCACATAAACTGATTACTGTGGGCTTAGGAAATATTAAAACATTAGGATATAATGATTATTTAAAAATCTTCGGAAATTTATTTCAAACTTTAAATAGCAAAAGGATAACTAAAGCATCATTGTTGTTTAACACGTTTAAATCTCAAAAAGTAGAAACGGAATTAATAGCAGAAATTCTTGGTAAACAAAGTAAACAATCTATCTATCATTTTGATGGTTATAAAACTAATAAATCAGCGCCTTATCAATTAACAATAGAGATTCACACAGAAGAAGATCACATTGTCGAGTTTATTGAACGAGGAGAGGCTATTGCAACTGCTGTTAATTTAGCACGTGATTATAGTAATATACCACCTAACATATTGACACCAGCTTATTATGCAGAATTGATACAAAATCAATTTAATGACACTAGCGTATCAGTTGATATCAAAGATAATAAAACTTTACAAAAAGAAGGTTTTGGGTTAATTCATGCAGTTGGTAAAGGTTCTAAAAATGGTCCACGCGTAATAACGTTGACTTATAATGGTGGTAAACCAGGAGAAAATCCTATCGCACTCGTAGGTAAAGGCATTACGTATGATTCAGGTGGTTATTCAATCAAATCAAAAACAGGTATGCAGACCATGAAATTTGATATGTGTGGCTCAGCAAATGTAATAGGAATGATCGAAGCTGCTCGTCAATTAGCACTGCCACTAAATATTGTTGGAATTATTGCCGCTGCCGAAAATATGGTGAATGACGAAGCAATGAAACCAGATGATGTTTACACAGCACTTAGCGGAGAATCAGTAGAGGTATTAAATACTGATGCAGAGGGGCGCCTTGTTTTAGGTGACGCTGTATTTTATGCAAATCAATTTCAGCCAAGTATAATATTAGATTTTGCAACGTTAACTGGCGCTGCTGTAGCTGCGTTAGGTGAAGATAAAGCTGCTGTTTTTAATCAAAATGCTGACACTACGTTAAAATCTATTCTACAACAAGCACAAATGATGGATGAAAAAGTCTTTGAATTACCGATTACTGACACAGAACAAGCACTGATAAGAAAAAGTGAAGTGGCTGATTTAGTTAACCATACCAATGGTCAAGGTAAAGCATTGTTTGCGGCAACATTTATCAATCATTTTGCAGGTAATACACCACACTTACATTTTGATATCGCAGGGCCTGCTACTACGAATGAATCAAGTTATAAAGGGCCTGTGGGACCTACAGGTTATCTAATATCAACAATCGTACAATGGTTAAGCGTACTATAGGTGTAACAATATTATCATTAAAAACAAAAACTTCAAGTTAATTTTAGTAGATTAACTTGAAGTTTTTTTAACCTTATATCACAAGGTTGGCAGGTTAATGATTCATATTTTATCTAAATATCAAGATAGGATTGACAATTTGATAAGCAATTGTTATTATAAATCTCGTGATACTTTAGTTCGATAACGTAATAAAGGAGTTGTGCTTTTGTGATAAATGCAGTTGTTATAGCAGTGGTACTGATGATTGTACTCTGTTTATGTAGATTAAATGTTGTTATAAGCTTATTTATCAGTGCACTAGTTGGTGGCTTAATCGCAGGTATGAGCGTCACAGACATTGTATCTGTATTTGGTAAAAATATTGTTGATGGCGCAGAAGTGGCATTGAGCTATGCTTTACTAGGCGGGTTTGCTGCGTTGATTTCTTATAGTGGTATTACTGACTATTTAGTAAATAAAATTATCAATGCTATTCACGCGGAAAACAGTAAAATGTCACGTATTAAAGTTAAAGTGATTATTATCGGTGCACTCTTAATTATGAGTGTAATGAGCCAAAACTTAATACCTGTACATATTGCATTTATCCCAATTGTGATACCACCATTAATAAGTTTGTTCAATGAACTTAATATAGATAGAAGACAAATTGCTATTATCATTGGCTTTGGTTTATGTTGGCCATACGTATTATTGCCATATGGTTTCGGTCAGATTTTCCATCAAATTATTCAAAGCGGATTTTCTAAAGCAGATCATCCAATTGAAATGGGCATGATATGGAAAGCGATGCTGATTCCTTCATTAGGCTATATTGTTGGCTTAATTGCAGGTATTTATTATTATAGAAAACCTAGAAAATATTCTGAACATAAAGATATTAAAGATATGAGTGAAATTGAAATTAGACCATATGTCCTCATAGTAACCATTATTTCTATTATTGCTACGTTTTTAGTACAAATGTTCACTGATTCTATGATATTTGGGGCTTTAGCTGGTGTGCTTGTATTCTTCATCTCACGTGCATACAAGTGGACTGAGTTAGACCAAAAATTTGTAGATGGTATTAAAATTATGTCATTTATAGGTGTCGTAATCTTATCAGCAAATGGATTTGCAGGTGTAATGAATGAAACAGGAGATATCGGTAATTTAGTAAGTGGGCTTAGCGATGTTATTGGTGAGAATAAATTATTTAGTATTATTGTCATGTACATTATTGGTTTGGTCGTAACATTAGGTATCGGTTCATCATTTGCTACAATACCTATTATTGCAACGTTATTTGTGCCATTAGGTGAATCTTTAGGATTAAGTACTATGGCATTGATTGCGTTGATAGGAACAGCAAGTGCATTAGGTGATTCAGGATCACCTGCAAGTGATTCAACATTAGGACCTACGGCAGGTTTAGATGTTGATGGTCAACATGATCACATTCGTGATACATGTATTCCAAACTTTGTTTTCTATAACATTCCTCTAATTATTTTTGGAACAATAGCGGCTATGATATTATAAATCTAAGAATAAAAAAAGAGGTGTCTTAAATGGCAAATATGCTTGATGCTTTAAAGATAAAGGTAGAGCGACAAGAACATGGACTTATGGTTATGTCCATGCCAGTAACAGATGAAGTGAAACAACCATTTGGCTTTTTACATGGTGGGGCGAGTTTAGCGCTCGGAGAAACAGCATGCTCTATGGGGGCTGCTGAAATCATTGACACAGAGCATTACATTCCCCTAGGTTTAGAAATGAATGCGAATCATATAGGTTCGACAACCGAAGGGACAATATTTGCGACTGCTACAATCATACATGAAGGTAGTACGACTCAAGTTTGGAACATAGATATCAGAGACCAAAATGATAGATTGATTTGTGTAATGAGAGGAACCGTTGCTATTAAACCACGTAAACGGCAATGAGCAATTAAAGTATTAGATTAGTGATTTTTATTTTAATGATTAACATGTATTCAAGATAATTATTATTACATGTAAACTATATATAAGCTTGGGATAAAAACCTAGAAAAATAGCACGCAGATGATTTAATTAATGCATCTGCGTGCTTCTTTGTTATTCAATATTTCGTATGGTTGTCTCGCTTTCTTAGGAAACAGCTTCAGATTGTCTTGTTTCCTCAATCGACACGCCAAAATACAATGTATTCATATGTCATTTCACATTAAAATACTTTAAAAACAAAGTCTTATATTAACCAAAATGATGTTAATAATTATTCTACATGCATACACCAATCTGTATACACTGGTCGTAAAATAGAAAAATGCTTAATAATCGTATCTGAATGATGTAGCTCTCACAAAATCAAACACCTTTTATAAAACAATGAATCGTTTTAAAGTAAATCTTAAAGTAGATGTCTTATTAGTATCTTTATTTCTTGGTATTAATGGTATTTAATATGAGCAAAGTAGCAACTCAATGAGTTAATTATTATTTCAATTGAAATTGGCTTTTTCACATGTCCAAGAACTTTATGTCCCAGATTCTTTTGAATATGTTTATTTGTTGTTAAATATATCTTATGTTCAATACGGTTTTTTTGATAATACAGCAGTTGCAATTTTTGCTGCTGCTTCACGGCCACCCATGATGTTGCGAGCAAAGGGACCGAGTTCTAAATCTGCTAGACCACCTGTGACGAATAAATTCGGTAACCATTCTAAATGAGATGAAATAGAAGGCAATCCCGCATCTGACACAGGTGCATTAAAATTTTTAACGAGCTGCTTGATAATTGGTTGTTGCATAAGTGTATCTTCGAAACCTGTGGCTAATACTACGCTATCATAGAACATACAATATTGTTCTGTACAAATATGATGATGATGTATATCTTTTAATTCATTGATATGCATTATTAATTTACCTTGCTTCATGTGTTTTTTGAGCCTCAATGCTAATTCTTTAGGCATAGAACCTTTATGGCGCTCTTTTTGAATGATTTTCAGTTTGGTTTTTGAGTCAGTTAATGCACTAAAGTTTGACATTTTTTTGGGACCTAACCAACCTGGATCTGCGTCGAAGTCATGTACATCAATTATTTTATTTGTCCAAAGATGAATGACTGATTGCGGTTGATGTTGTAGTAATTTTAAAGTGACATGTGCTGCAGAAATCCCACTTCCAACGACATGAGAAGTTTGTTTATGTAAATTTAATTGTGAATCAAAAATATGATATACATCTGGTGTATGTTTAAAGTTATGTGGAATATAGGGTACGTGATTACAACCTGTTGCAATCACCAAGTAATCTGATGTAATCCAATTGTGTTGTGATAATTGTACATGCCATTGTTTTTGGTTGAAGCTGATTTTATTAGCAAAATCGACAATATGGTTCTTGTTCAAATTGAATTTATGTAATAGATGGTGAATATGGTCTATAAATAACGCTCGATTTGGTCTTTTATACGGTCCATAACTGGCATTAATATATTGATGACATTTAGCAAATTGATTTAAATGAAAGGGATTAGGATGTATATGGTGGACACACGGCGAACGTAAATAAGGCATTTGAATGCGTTGAGTATAATCCTCGAATTGCTCGCATAAACTTTGATGTGGATCAATAATTGTTAGTTCGTGGTCTTTGATACCTATGGATTTTAATTTTATTGCAATTGTAACTGCTTGGATACCGCCACCGATTATGGTCCAAGTAGACATATTTTCAGCTCCTTTTAAAACGTAATAATTACGATTTAATATATCATCACACACCGAATTTAGCAATCATTAATTTTATAAAATAAAAAACGCATCCCAGTTAATTGGAATGCGTAAGTTAATGACTTTACAATTTTGTATCTTTTAGGTCTTTTTGTATATCATCACGTTTTGTTCTTTTGGAAGCGGGTGTTCTCAAATTATATGCGGATTTAATAATAAGGTGACTTGCTAGTGGACCTGTTATCAGAATAAATAATATTCCAATAAGTAATTGCATATTTACGTAACCTTCACGCCCGATGAAATATAAGAAAACACCACTTATAAGTAACATTGCTCCCAATGTAGCAGCTTTACCAGCAGCATGTGCGCGCGCATATACGTCATCTAAACGCAAGAGGCCAATCGCAGCTAGTGCACTTATGAGTGAGCCAAGGATAACTAAGATAAGCGCTATGCTAATGATAATCGTTGTTATCATGTTCAATCACCTTACCTTTATCCATATATTTTGCAAACACTGCGGTTCCTAAAAATGCTAAAATACCAATTAACAAAATAGCAACCATCATATATTTAGTACCTAAGAAAATACTAAATAGTGCTACAATCGCCATTAATTGGATACCCATTGCGTCGAGTGCCACAACCCTATCCGCAAGAGAAGGGCCGATAATGACACGAACAAGCATACCAAACATTGACAATGTTACGATAACTAATGCCACGATTAATATTACGTTGTAGTTCATTAATATTCGCCTACCTCTCTTACCACTTTTTCAAGTGATGATTTAATACTTTCTATTTCTTCTTCCTTAGTACTAAAATCAATACTGTGAATGTATATTTTTGTGCGATCATCACTAATGCCTAGAACAATTGTGCCTGGTGTCAGGGTAATCAAATTTGATAACAACACAATTTGCCAATCTTTTTTTAAATCGGTCGGATAAGTAAAAAAGGCGGGTTCGTTGTTGATTTTAGGCTTAGTTACAATTCTAATAACATCAATATTTGCTTTAATCAATTCTACTAAAAAGACGATAAATAATTTAATGATTTTATAAATAGTAATAATATAAAATCTACCGGGTAAGACACCGCGCATTAGGAATACTAATAAAAGTCCAAAGATATAACCTAAAAGGAAATTATTAAATGTATAACTGCCGGTAACGAATAGCCAAAACACAGATAAAATTAAATTTACTAATATTTGAATTGCCATACTATTTACCCCCCAATACGCTGTCTATATATACACTAGGATTATAGAATGTTTCAGCAGCATCTTTTATGATTGGCTGTAAAAAGTCAGCGGATAGGCCAAATATTACTGATATGGCAACTGCGATAATAGCTACTGTTAAGATACCTTTGTACTGCAGTTTAGGATTGACTTCATAACCTTCAGATTCACCGAAGAATCCTTTTAAGAAAATACGAATAACAGAGTAAAGTACGACTAAACTAGATAGTAATACGATTATACCGCTTAGATAAAATCCTTTTTCGAAAGTAGCTTGAACGATATAGTATTTACCATAAAAACCACTTAACGGCGGAATACCGGCTAAACTTAAAGCAGCGATAAAGAAAGACCAACCTAATACAGGATAATGTTTGATTAAGCCACCATATTTGCGTAAATCGTGTGTTTTGGTAATTTTATACATCACACCAATTAAGAAAAATAGTGCTGCTTTAATCAACATATCGTGTAAAGTATAATAAATTGCGCCCATCATGCCAGCCTGATTCATCATTGCTACGCCTACTAAAATGACACCAACAGCAATCATAATATTATAAATGATAATTTTTTTAGTATCAAAGTAGCTTACTGCACCCACACAACCAAAAATAATTGTAAGTAAGGCTAAGAATAGAATGGTGTACAGCGAAAAATTAGAGGAATCGCCAAAGAAAAGGCTTGCTGTTCTAGCTATTGCGTAAACCCCAACTTTTGTTAACAATGCACCAAAGAAAGCGATAATTGCTATAGGTGGCGCATAATAAGCACCTGGTAGCCAGATATACATTGGAAACACACCAGCTTTTGTAGCAAAAACAAAGATGAACATAATAAATATAATACTGATAATTCCTTTGTCTTGTGTTGACAGTTGGCTTAATTTTTCACTGATATCTGCTAAATTCAATGTGCCGACGACAGAATAAAGCATTGCAACGGCTATAACAAAGAAAGCAGAAGATGTCACATTCACAAGCACATATTTTATCGTTTCACTCAATTGAACTTGTGTGCCACCAATAACTAATAAAATATAAGATGCCATTAAAAATACTTCAAAGAATACGAAAAGGTTGAAAATATCACCAGTTATAAATGAGCCTATAACACCTGTGAGCATAAACATTATGGCAAAATAATAATAATAAGTTTCACGTTCGATACCTACTGATTGATATGAATATAAGATAATCAACATTGTTACAATTAAACTTGTAATCACAAGTAAGATACTAAAAATATCTGTAACAAAAACAATACTATAAGGTGCATCCCATGAACCAAGCTCGAGTTTAATAGGTCCATCTCTGAGAACATTCTTTAGATTTATAAAAGCAAAAATTAATGTAACTGCAGTACCTGTTAATGCAACGTAGCGTTTAATTTTAGGGCGTTTACCAATAAAAATTAATGCAATAATTGTTAACATTGGTATGACAAGTAATGAAATAATAAGATTACTCTCTATCATTATCTAGCACCCCTTTCATGCTTTCTACGTTGTCTGTACCTAGTTCTTTATAGCTTCTAAAAGCCAATACTAAGAAAAAGGCTGTTACTGAAAATGAAATTACAATTGCTGTTAATATGAGTGCTTGTGGAATTGGATCCACATATGAAGTGAACCCTTTTTCATAAATAGGGACTTCACCTTTTTTAAGACCACCCATCGTTATTAAAAATAAATTAGCTGTATGTGTTTGTAATGTAGTCCCAATAATGATGCGTATCAAACTTTTAGAAAGAATGAGATAGACGCTCATTGCAGTGAGAATACCACAAACAAAAATCATCACTATTTCCATTACTCATTCTCTCCAATCGCTAATATTATAGTCATTATTGTGCCAACAACCGCACATAAAACACCTAAATCAAAAAATGTGGCAGTGTGCATTTCTATAGGTTTTAAAATACCTAATGGAATTTCAAAAGGTGTATGCGTAAAGAAGTTTTTATTGTATAGCCAACTCGCCATCGGTGTAGCTAAACAAAAGAACAACCCGATACCAATGAGTTTCTTGAAGTCCCATGGGTATATTTTACGCATCGTTTTAATATCGTAAGCCACAGCTACAATCACAAGTGAACTTGATAATAGTAAGCCACCGACGAAACCGCCACCAGGTGTATAATGTCCTGTTAGAAATAGGTGTAAACCAAACATAACGATTAAGAAGAAAATCACAATGGCAGAGTATTGGAATATTAAATTATTTTTCTGTCTTTTCAATGTGAGTTCCTCCTTCATCATTTGGTTTATTTTTATAACGAAGTTTAATCATTGTGTAAACACCTAATCCAGCAATACCTAATACTGAAGATTCGAATAAAGTATCCGTACCACGGAAGTCAACTAGGATAACGTTGACCATGTTTGTACCATGAGCTAAATCATATACATGCGCTTTATAAAATTCTCCAATTGAGCCAAAGTGTCTATTTCCGTATGTGATTAAACCCAATACTGTTACAACAGTACCAGCACCGATGGCAATCAAAACATTCAGCCACTTAAATGAAGTGGACTCGTTATGTCGATTTAGATTTGGTAAGTGATAGAAACATAATAAGAACAATGCAGTAGAAATAGATTCTACAACAAATTGCGTCAGCGCTAAGTCTGGCGCACCAAAGAAAATAAAGAAGATTGCTACTGCATAACCTACTGCACTTGCCATGATAATACTGAATAGTCGAGAGCGAGCAAAAATAATCATTGAAGCTGCCGTAATAATAATGACTACGATGATCAATTCGAATGGTCTGATTTCACTAACATCTTTAAAGTTAACACTGAATGGTGTTACTAATAACGTCACAAGTGTAATTACGATTAAAGACGCAAAAATGATTAATAAGTTATTACGTGTAAATCCAGTAACATAAGTGTTGGTAAATTGACTAGAATAGCCTGGGAATACCGTTCCAACTTTATCATACCAATAATTGATTGTTAGTTTTGTAGGTTGTGCTTTTAATAAACTAATCCAATAACCAAAGCTAAATATTAACAATATACCAGCTACATAAATGCCCAATGTGGAGAAAAAGGCTGGTGTAAATCCATGGAACATATGAAACTCAGCTGTTGCATTTGTATTATTACTGATTGCGTTGACAGCTGGTTCAATAATCGTACCTGTCAATATTGAAGGGAAGAACCCAAAAACAATGACGAGTAGTGCTAAAATACCTGGAGAGATTAGCATTAATTTTGAAACTTCATGAGCTGATTTTGGTAAATTATCTGGTTTATAACTACCTAAGAATATTTGACCAATAAATCTAACTGCATAAACAAAAGTGAATACGCTGCCCAAAATTGCTACGATAGGTATGAGTATGCCAATACTATTTAAACTGAAGATATTAGCATGTGTAACTTCAATCATACTTTCAAGAAATTTCTCTTTAGATAAGAAACCATTAAACGGTGGAATACCCGCCATACTCAATGATGTAATTAATGTAATCGTAAAAGAAATTGGCATGATTGTTACTAAGCCACCCAATTTATTGACATCACGTGTTCCTGTACTGTGATCAACAGCACCAGTTACCATAAACAATGCACCTTTAAATGTAGCGTGATTTATAAGGTGAAACACAGCCGCTGTAAACGCAGCAACATAAATTTGACTATCTGCACCTTCGAAATGATAACTTACTGCCCCGATACCTAACATTGACATAATCATGCCTAATTGTGAGACAGTTGAAAAAGCTAAAATGCCTTTTAAATCTTGTTGTTTTGTGGCATTCAAAGATGCCCAGAACAGCGTGATTAAGCCGACTGCAGTAATCGTCCAAATCCAACCTTGAGAAAGTGCGAATATTGGTGTCATACGAGCAACTAAGTAAAGGCCAGCTTTAACCATCGTTGCAGAATGCAAGTAAGCACTAACGGGTGTCGGTGCTTCCATAGCATCCGGTAACCAAACGTAAAATGGAAACTGAGCTGATTTAGTCATTGCTCCAATGATTACAAAAATCATAGACAATATAAAGTAAGGGCTTGTCTGAATTTCAGACGCATGATTGATGAGCGTTTGAATACTGGTAGAATTACCTGCAAGTGATAGTAAAATAAGGCCACCTAGCAGAGAAAGACCGCCCAAAACAGTTATGAGCATTGATTTTTGTGCACCATAAATAGATGCTTGTTTTGTTCTCCAAAATGAAATGAGTAGAAAACTTGAAAATGAAGTTAGCTCCCAAAACAGATATAAGATAATGATATTATCTGATAATACGACCCCTAACATGGCACCCATAAAAAGCAAAAGGTAACAATAAAAATGACCCAATTGCTCTTGTCGACTTAAATAACTAATGGAATATAATACAACCAAGCTTCCGATACCAGTTATTAATAAACTGAATAATAAGCCTAAGCCATCAACGTATAAATCGAAATTCATGCCAAAATGAGGCATCCAATTTGCTTTATGTACTACGTTTTCACCTGACATTGTTGTCGAAATGATTGATATAAAATATATAAATAAGACGACGGGGATAGGTAACACAAACCATCCTAAATGTATCCGCTTATGTATGCGATATACAATTGGAATAATGAGTGCAAATATTAACGGTAATAACACCGCTATATGTATCAAACTCATTATTTTATCCTCCTTTTAAAAATAGTATAAGGTCATTATACATGAATAAGACTATTCTGAAAAACCACGCTAACCCTTGTGGAGCTTTAATTTTAAGTTTGTTTTAAATAAGAAGAAACACGGTATTTTTATTCAAAATTTTGTTTGTATTGAATTGAATAATCTTTTTTTAATTGTGCTAAATTAGCAAGTGAGTATTGTGCAAATTCGGTATTTTCTTCTTTTAATTTGTTTTCTAAATTCGTAATGGCAAATTGTAAAGATTGTATATAATCCAGTTCTTCTACATTAAAAGGTCTAAGTTTGGATTTTGAAGTATAGCGCTTTTCAAATTGACTTAAAGCTTTGCGTTCGTGAAAAAAGACATTGTTCGTTTCGTTTGGGTGATGTAAGTCTCCTTGTTTTGGATGTTTAATGACCTGTTCAATTTGAACAAGTACTTGATTGTCATCTTCTTCTATAATAGATACACCATAACTTCCAGTTTTATGTGCAAAACGATATAACATAATTCAATACACTCCTCATTTTATGTTAGAATACATATATCATCTTAACATGAAATGGAGAATAAAAATGTCGAACTATCCTCAGTTAAATTCAGAAGTAAACGAAAATGAAATAAAAATGGTTATGCATACAAATAAGGGTGATATGACTTTCAAATTATTGCCTGATATTGCGCCTAAAACTGTAGAAAACTTTGTTACACATGCAAAAAATGGCTACTATGATGGCATTTCTTTTCATCGAGTAATCAATGACTTCATGGTACAAGGAGGCGACCCAACAGCAACTGGTATGGGCGGTGAAAGTATTTATGGAGGTCCGTTTGAAGATGAGTTTTCACTAGAAGCATTCAACTTATATGGTGCTTTATCGATGGCAAATTCTGGACCGAATACGAACGGTTCACAATTCTTTATTGTTCAAATGAAAGAAGTACCAGAATCTATGCTTAGCCAACTCGCAGATGGTGGTTGGCCAGAACCGATTGTGAAAGCTTATGGTGAAAAGGGTGGTACACCTTGGTTAGATCAAAAGCATACTGTTTTTGGTCAATTATTAGAAGGTGAATCTACATTAGAAGATATTGCGGCTACTAAGGTAGGACCACAGGATAAACCTTTACATGATATCACGATTGATTCAATAGATATTATTGAAAAATAAGGTAAAATAAAGTTTGAAAGATGGTAAACTCTAGTAAGCATTTAACCATTTTTAAATTGTTTTTAAATACCTGTTATATTAAAAATAAAAAATGTTTAAGAGGTTGAGACAAATTCATTGTTTCAGCCTCTTATTTTATTTTGACAATTTTAGTTATCTCCATTGGAGCGTGATGGTGTAATATATTCAATTAAATACCATTATAAGTAAAAACCTAAGAATTTTTATTTTGAAAGCATTGATGCAAGTATCAGTTCTTGGAAATGGTTTAAAAGCCTTTGTATAATGAGATATAAGAGAAATTCAATCCGTGGTTGTGTAGCTTGATTTTTGATAAATCGTGAAATTTTTCTAGGTAATATTAGTACCATTGAATGATTTATGCTATTATGAACATGTTAAGTAAAACGAATTAAGGGGTTATCACGTTGAATAATCACTATAAAGTAGGTCAACATATCAAAGTTCGTGTGACTGGAATTCAACCGTATGGCGCTTTTGTAGAAACCCCTGACAATACTGAAGGATTAATCCATATTTCTGAAATTATGGATGATTACGTCCATAATTTAAAAAAGTTTTTATCAGAAGGACAAATTGTAAAAGCGAAAGTCATTTCAATTGATAAAGAAGGAAAGTTAAATCTTTCTTTAAAAGATAACGACTATTTTAAAAATTATGAACGTAAAAAAGAAAAGCAATCAGTATTAGATGAAATTAAAGAAACCGAAAAATATGGGTTTCAAACAATTAAAGAACGCTTACCGGTTTGGATTAAACAGTCCAAAAACGCGATAAAAGATGAACAGTCATCTTTTAAAAAACACTAACATCTTATTTTAAGATGTTAGTGTTTTTTTATTTATAAGCTAAAATTTATTGGAAGAGTAGCAATATAAAATTATATGCGTGAGCATATAATTTTATATTTAAAACTAAGGAAGTTAGAATTAAAAACACTTAAAGTGATTATGTAATGACATTTAAGTATTTTGTATTTTAGGAGGATTTAATTTAATGGATAAAAAATTTCAACCGTTATTTGAAAAATTAAAATTACCAAATCAAGTTGTTTTAGACAATCGATTTGTACTAGCACCTTTAACACATGTTTCATCTAATGACGATGGCACAATTTCTAATGAAGAGGTTGTGTATATGGAACAGCGTTCAAAAGATGTTGGTTTAGCAATTTCAGCTGCAAGCAATGTAACAGATTTAGGTAAAGCTTTTCCTGGACAACCTTCAGTAGCACATGACTCTAATATAGAAGGTCTAAAACGTTTGGCAAAAGCTATGAAAAAAAATGGTGCAAAAGCGGTTGTCCAAATACATCATGGTGGCGCGCAATCTTTACCTAATTTAACACCTAATGGTGATGTTGCGGCGCCAAGCCCGATATCATTAAAGAGTTTTGGTGAACAAGAAGCACATGATGCACGTGAAATTACAAAAGAGGAAATTGAATCAACAATAAAAGCTTTCGGTGAAGCAACTAGAAGAGTCATTGAAGCTGGATTCGATGGTGTTGAAATTCACGGTGCAAACCATTACTTAATCCATCAATTTGTATCTCCATATTATAATCGTCGTAATGATGAGTGGGGACAAGACCGTTATAAATTTGCTACAAGCGTGGTAGATGAAGTGACTAATACTGTTAAGCAATACGGAAGTAAAGATTTTATCGTTGGCTATAGATTTTCTCCTGAAGAAGCTGAATCTCCAGGTATAAGCATGGAAATTACTAAAGAGTTGATTGAATTATTAGTAGAAAAACCTTTAGATTATTTACATGTATCGTTAATGGATATTCACTCACAAACGCGTGAAGGTCAATACAAAGGCAAAGAGCGTATTAAACTTATTTTAGAGTGGATGAATGGACGTATGCCACTCATAGGTATAGGATCTATTTTCACAGCTGAACAAGCTATTGAAGCAATTGAGTCAACTGGTGTAGAACTGGTCGCACTAGGACGTGAAATCTTGTTAGATCATAATTTTGTAAGTAAAATTAAAGATGGCAAAGAAGATGAAATTCTATCTCAATTTGATCCGCAAAGAGCAGATAAACATCACTTGCCACCAAAATTATGGGAACAATTTAATAAAGGTTTTTATCCATTACCTAGAACTGATAATAAATAAAAGTTTTGAATGCGTAAATACTAACTTTATTAATCCTATCTAACTGCCAAAGTGAGCACAAGTTATAAATATTTTACTAGCAAAAAAAACGTCAATTTCTATTGAAAAAATTATAGAAATTGACGTTTTTTGTTTGTATAAAATTTTAAATTATAAACACTAGAATTAGCATAAATCTTGT
This sequence comes from Staphylococcus sp. HMSC034G07, assembly GCF_001835975.1. Classification (NCBI taxonomy): domain Bacteria; kingdom Bacillati; phylum Bacillota; class Bacilli; order Caryophanales; family Staphylococcaceae; genus Staphylococcus; species Staphylococcus sp. HMSC034G07. The sequence goes on along the minus strand of NZ_KV826608.1, from coordinate 101,426 downwards.
AATCTGGATTTAAATCAAGAAGAATTTTTAAATTTATAAAAATTGGCTTGTGTAAACGGTCGAGAATGTGTCATTATATTAATGTAAAGGCTTACATTTTGACGGTTATATTCTAAATTTAACGTTTAAAAGTTGTAATGTAAGTTCTGAATCGATGATTTTATAGTATTTTCGGAAAATAGTTTTCGTAAGTGAATAAATACGTTATGCTATGAATGAGTAATGCCAATAAATTATTATATAATTCATGCAAAGGGGAGATATTATGTCAAGATCTGAAGAAATCATTGAATTAACAAATCATTACGGTGCCCACAACTATGTGCCACTTCCAATTGTAATTTCAGAGGCTGAAGGTGTATGGGTTAAAGATCCTGAAGGAAATAAATATATGGATATGCTATCTGCTTATTCTGCAGTAAACCAAGGTCACAGACATCCTAAAATCATTCAGGCTTTAAAAGATCAAGCTGACAAAGTGACTTTAGTATCACGTGCGTTTCATAGTGATAACTTAGGGGCATGGTATGAAAAAATATGCAAGTTAGCCGGTAAAGATAAAGCCTTACCTATGAATACAGGTGCTGAAGCGGTTGAAACAGCACTAAAAGCAGCACGTCGTTGGGCTTATGATGTGAAAGATATTGCACCTGATAAAGCTGAAATTATTGCGTTCAATGGTAACTTCCATGGCCGAACAATGGCGCCAGTATCATTGTCATCTGAACCAGAATACCAACGAGGATACGGCCCATTATTAGATGGTTTCCGTAAAGTTGATTTTGGTAACATAGAAGCTGTTAAAGAAGCAATTAATGAAAATACTGCTGCTATTTTAATCGAACCTATTCAAGGAGAAGCAGGTATCAATGTTCCACCAGAAGGTTATTTAAAAGAAATTAGAGAATTATGTGATGAGCATAATGTATTATTTATTGCTGATGAAATTCAAGCTGGACTAGGGCGTTCAGGAAAATTATTTGCCACAGATTGGGATAATGTAAAACCAGATGTCTATATTTTAGGTAAAGCATTAGGTGGAGGTGTATTCCCAATTTCTGTTGTATTAGCTGACGAAGAAGTGTTGGGCGTATTTACACCTGGTTCTCACGGGTCAACGTTTGGTGGTAATCCATTAGCGTGTGCTGTATCGATTGCAGCGTTGGATGTATTAGTTGATGAAGATTTAGCAGGGCGTTCATTAGAGCTAGGTGAGTACTTTAAATCAGAATTAGAAAAAATAAATCACCCAGCAATTAAAGAAGTGCGTGGTCGTGGATTATTTATTGGTATAGAACTAAATGAAAATGCTAGACCTTATTGTGAAAAGTTAAAAGAAGAAGGATTATTATGTAAAGAAACACATGATACAGTAATTAGATTTGCACCACCTCTTATTATTTCCAAAGAAGAACTGGACTTTGCATTGGATAAAGTAAGAAATGTTTTTAAATAAAAATGTTCTGTAACTTAAGTTTTGAAAACCCTTTAAAAAGCAAAATCTTATGTTACAATTATCGTGAAAGCGAAATCATTAGTAACGAAAAAGAGGCGAAATGAATCATGACTGAGAATAATAATTTAGTTACTTCTACGCAACAAATTATTAAAGAAGCATTGCATAAATTGGGATTTGATGATGGGATGTATGATTTAGTAAAGGAACCATTAAGATTCCTTGAAGTCCGCATTCCTGTACGTATGGATGATGGTACGGTTCAAACATTTAAAGGTTATCGTGCTCAACATAATGATGCAGTTGGACCAACAAAAGGTGGGGTGCGTTTCCATCCAGACGTTGATGTCGAAGAAGTTAAAGCATTATCTATGTGGATGACATTAAAATGTGGTATCGTCGACTTGCCATATGGCGGCGGTAAAGGTGGTATCATCTGTGATCCTAGACAAATGAGTATACATGAAGTTGAACGTTTATCTCGTGGTTATGTACGTGCGATATCTCAATTTGTTGGACCTACAAAAGATATCCCAGCACCAGACGTATTTACTAACTCACAAATCATGGCTTGGATGATGGACGAGTATAGTTCATTAGATAAATTTAATTCACCAGGGTTTATTACTGGTAAACCGATTGTATTAGGTGGATCACAAGGTAGAGACCGTTCTACTGCACTGGGAGTAGTTATTGCCATAGAACAAGCTGCTAAAAGAAGAGGTCTAGATTTGAAAGGTGCACGTATCGTTATTCAAGGATTTGGTAACGCAGGTAGTTTCTTATCTAAATTCCTTTATGATATGGGAGCAAAAATTGTGGGTATTTCAGATGCTTACGGTGCTTTACATGACCCAGACGGTCTTGACATTGATTATCTTTTAGATAGAAGAGATAGCTTTGGTACTGTAACAAATTTATTTGAAGAAACAATTTCTAATAAAGAATTGTTTGAACTTGATTGTGATATTCTTGTACCTGCAGCGATTGCTAATCAAATCACAGAAGACAATGCAAATGAAATTAAAGCTGATATTGTGGTTGAAGCGGCTAATGGCCCAACAACACCAGCTGGTACACGTATTTTAACTGAACGTGGTAAATTGCTCGTACCTGATGTATTAGCAAGTGCAGGTGGCGTAACAGTTTCTTACTTCGAATGGGTACAAAATAATCAAGGTTATTATTGGACAGAAGAAGAAGTAAATACAAAATTACGTGAAAAACTTATCACAGCTTTCGATACAATTTATGAGTTATCCCAAAATAGAAAAATTGATATGCGCTTAGCAGCTTATATTGTAGGTATTAAACGTACTGCTGAAGCTGCACGTTATCGTGGTTGGGCTTAATTAAATATTTAACTTTTAGAAAAAGAAGAAGTTCTTGAACCCAAGAACTTCTTCTTTTTTGTTATTTATTTTTTTGTTCATTATCTAGAACGACTTGTTTATATAAATCAGGATAATTTGTAAAAACGCCGTCAACGCCATATCGATTTAAGCGGTGCATATCGGTTTCATTATTAACGGTGAAAGGATGTACGAGCAGACCAGCTCTTTTAAGGTTTTTAACATTTTGTTTAGTTAAGTCTGTATATTCAGGGCCGACACCGATTGCGTATTGACGAATTTGATTAAAATCTTGTTGGGTTAACGCGGGTAATTCACCTTTATCTAATAACCTTATCAATGGGACATTGCTATTTAAACGATGTAATTTACTTAAGCTTTCAGGTGAAAATGATTGTAATAAGACATGCCCTTGATTTAATGATTGCTCATTAAGCATTTTGTGATTGTTTAGTGATTTTAATACTGCTTCTTCCATCCCTGGATACACATCTGGTGATTTAGTTTCAATATAATAATTTGCATTCGGACCATATCGTTCTAAAATTTCATCTAATGTAGGAATTTCAGCACCTACATAATTTGAATTAGCATACTGAGGGTTTGTGGCATTAAATTTACTACCAGCATCTAATTGCTTTAATTCTTTTAGTGTATATGAATCAACTCTACCTGTACCGTTTGTAGTTCTATCAACTGTTTCATCATGCATGGCAACTAGATGACCATCTTTAGTCATCTGAAGATCGATTTCGATATATGATGCTCCCATTGCATTGTGACTTTTATCATATGAATAAAAAGTATGTTCTGGTGCATAACCACTGGCACCTCTATGAGCAATCGTTGCATATTTTTCACCTGTTAGATTTTGAGCTCTGTTTGGGTTGTGTGAGTTGTTACCTTGTTGCTTTGAGGGTGTGGCAGATGATTGTGTATTAATATTGTGGTTATTTTCACTTGCAGTTGCTATAGATGTCGTTCCAATCAAAGCTAGAGATAACATTGCTAGACTCGTTGATAATGCTTTTTTTAAATTTTGCAAGAATGGGTCACTCCTCGATATGTATTTACATATCAACCCTACAAAATAAACGTTTGTTTGAGAATGACATTTACACGATTAAAATTTAAGATTTAAAAAGTTAATATTGTTATAACAATATATTAAACTAATTAAAATTTTTTCTGGCATATATAGAATGTATTAGTTTAATCACGTTAACTTCATATGCCTATATATAAGTTCAAACCAACAAAAAGCGTCAATTTCATTTGAAACGGACGCTTTGGCGTAGTCAAAGCTGCTGTGCCGGTGACTTAATACATTTATTTGGTTTTAAAATTTTCAATTGCTAATTTAATTTCGTCTCTAACACGTTGAAATTCTGTCCAAGTTTTTCCAGCTGGATCATCAAAACCCCAATGTTCTTTTTTTACATTCGGTGGTAAAATTGGACAATTTTTATCTGCATCGCTACATAGTGTTACGATTAAATTTGCTTTCTTTAAAATATCATTATCAATCAAGTCTGACGTATGATTTGATATATCAATACCTACTTCATTCATAGCATCTATCGCTTTAGGGTTAACACCATGTGTCTCAATACCAGCAGAATAGACATGCCATGTTTCACCTAATATATGCTTTCCCCAACCCTCAGCCATTTGGCTACGACAAGAGTTACCAGTACATATAAAATAAATTATTTTCTTCTTCATAATTAAGACCTCTTTTCTTAAAAAATAACGAGCGTGAAATATAAACCTAACAAGGTAACAAATAGTACTGGAATGGTAATGACGATGCCTGTTTTGAAATAGGTACCCCAAGCAATTTTTACACCTTTTTGTGTTAAAACATGAAGCCACAATAATGTAGCTAAAGAACCAATAGGCGTGATTTTAGGGCCCAAGTCAGAGCCAATGACATTCGCATAAACCATACCTTCTTTCAAAGTGCCAACGACATTGGATTGGCCAATAGCAATTGCATCTATTAAAACGGTAGGCATATTATTCATGATTGATGATAAAAAGGCCGATATAAATCCCATTCCGATAACACTACTGAATAGTCCATAACTTGAAATACTGGATAATACGTCGGCTAAAATTGTGGTAATACCCACGTTTTTTAACCCAAATACGACGAGGTACATACCAATGGAAAATAACACTATATTCCATGGAGCACCTTTAATTACTTGCTTAGTATGAACTGCATTAGATTTACGAGCTAAGCATACAAAGACAAAAGCAATCATACCTGCAATGATTGATACAGGTATTTGGATAAATTCACTTACAAGATAGCCTACGAGCAGTACGGCTAATACAATCCATGAAATCTTAAATAATTTAGGATCTTTAATAGCATCTTTAGGTACTGAAATGTTTTCAGTATCAAATGTATGTGGTATAGATTTTCTAAAATAAAGCCACAATACGAGAATACTAGCTAGTAAAGAAAATACATTAGGGATTATCATACGACTAAAATACGCAATGAATCCTATATCGAAATAATCTGCAGAAACGATATTTACTAAGTTACTTACAATGAGGGGCAATGATGTCGCATCAGCGATAAATCCACTGGCAATAATAAAAGGGAAGATGACTTTTTTATTAAATCCTAAATTTCTCACCATGGCTAATACGATAGGCGTTAAGATTAAAGCAGCACCATCATTTGCGAAAAATGCTGCTACAACTGCCCCTAATAGCATGATGAAAACAAACATTTTTAACCCGTTACCATTCGATGCTTTAACCATATGTAGTGCAGACCATTCAAAGAAACCAATTTCATCTAATATTAATGAAATAAGAATAACAGCAACAAAAGTTAACGTGGCATTCCAAACGATGCCTGTTACTTCTAATACATCGGAAAAGCTAACTACACCTGTAATTATAGCTACGATAGCCCCAGCTAAAGCAGTAATACCAATATCTAATCCCTTAGGTTGCCATATGACAAAAATTAATGTTAAAAGAAAAATTAATATAGCTAAAATGGTCATTGATTAACATTCACCTGATTTCATATTATGACATGCGCAATGTTGGTTCGATGTGTGAATTATATTGAGACTTTGATTGATTTCATCTAAAATAACATGATTAAGCTGGTACAAACGCTTATTTCCATTTTTACGTGTATGCACTAACTCATAATCCACTAATGTTTTCATGTGATGGCTTAGCGTGGGTTGCGAGAATTGAAAGTGCTCCAACAAATCGCATGCACATCGTTCACCACAAGAAAGTAAATCTAATATTTCTAATCTGTTTGAATCTGATAAAACTTTAAGCAATGCTGAAAGTTTTTTATAAGACATAATGATACCTCCTAAGCATTAAATAGACTAACATCTATATAGAAAAGTGTCTATATAGATTTGAGACATATAAATAAATAGCTTTATCTATAGGATTCAAGACATGGTGAGTTGAGTACTGTTAATACATTTATACAAACATATGTTGAGGGAGCTAAGTAAAATGTGAAATGGATTAAAACGTTGGACTATGAATGGAAGAAAAAACCGGAAGTTAAGTAATGGTTTAACTTCCAGTTTTTAAAGGTTTATTAATTTGTATTTAGATGTTGCTTGATAACTGATAATTGATGTTCTACCGCTGATTGTCCAGTTGAGCCATAACTAATTCTACGACTAACGCAATTTTCTGGCTTTAAATAATCATAAATATCTGAATCAATACGTTTATGCGCTTTCTGATATTCTTCCAACGGCACATCTAATAAATAGACATTATGTTGAATTGACCACAGTACGATTTTTCCTACAATTTCATGTGCTGATCTAAATGGAACACCTTTATTGACAAGGTAATCAGCCAATTCAGTAGCGTTTGAAAAATCATTGTAAACAGTTTGTTGTAGATGATCGACATTCACAGTCATTGTATCTATCATGCCAGCAAAAATTCGTAAGGAGCCCTTTATCGTATGCACCGCATCAAATAGCCCTTCTTTATCTTCTTGCATATCTTTGTTATAGGCAAGCGGTAAACCTTTGAGCGTCATCAAAATGCTCATTAGGTTTCCTGTTGTACGTCCTACTTTGCCTCTTATTAACTCTGCCATGTCAGGATTTTTCTTTTGAGGCATAATTGAGGAACCTGTTGAGAATGCATCCGATAAAGTTACAAAATTGGCTTCTGCTGATGACCAAAAGATAATCTCTTCAGCAAAACGTGATAAATGTATCATTGTTAATGATATATTGTGCAATGTTTCTACTATATAGTCTCTATCACTTACAGCATCTATACTATTTTCATAAACAGAGCCGAAATTCAATAAAGATTGCGTTTCATGACGATTGATTGGATAAGTCGTCCCACTTAGAGCAGCAGCACCAAGTGGTGAAATATCGATTCGCTTCAAACTATCTTGAAAACGCGATTTATCTCTATCTAACATCCAGAAATAAGTCAGTATATGGTGTGCAAATGAAATAGGTTGAGCTCTTTGCAAATGTGTATAACCAGGCATAATTGTATTGACATGTTGTTCTGCGATATTGACAATTGTTTGTTGCAACTCATTGATGAGCTCAATAATTTGAGTAACTTCTTCTTTAGTATATAAGTGCATATCAGTAGCAACTTGGTCATTTCTGCTACGTCCTGTATGCAACCTACCACCTGCATCACCGATACGTTTAATCAATTCATGCTCAATGTTAAGATGAATATCTTCTAAAGAAACATCGAATGATAAATTACCTTGTTCATAATCATTTAATATTGTTGTTAAACCATTGATTATTTGCTGACAGTCTTCATCGGTTATGATATCTTGTTTAGCTAGCATTTTAGCGTGAGCAATACTTCCTTGCACATCATATTGGATGAGCGTTTTATCAAAGTGAATGGAGGCATTAAATTCATCGACCCAGTCTTCGGGTTGCTCACTAAATCTTCCACCCCAAGCTTTATTACTCATCTGAATATCCGCCGTGTAACATAGAATTAACTTTTGTAGGTAAACCAAAGATATCAATAAAACCGACTGCAGATTCTTGATTAAATGCATCTTCTTTTGTATAAGTCGCTAATTTTTCATTATATAGTGTATGCGGTGATTTTCTACCATTTACAACGGCATTACCTTTAAATAATTTAAGACGTACGTCACCAGAAACGAATTTTTGTGTACTATCTACAAACGCTTTTAGGCTATCAGTTAGTGGAGAAAACCAAAGTCCATTGTACGTTTGTTCCGAAAATTGTTTTTCAATAATAGGTTTAAAATGAGCGACATCTTTAGTTAAAGTGATCATTTCGAGTGCTTTATGCGCTTTGATTATAACCTCTGCTGCAGGTGTTTCGTAAACTTCTCTAGACTTAATACCGACAAGTCTATTTTCTACATGATCAATTCTTCCAATACCATGTTTACCCGCTAATTTGTTTAAATCCAAAATTAATTGGCTTAATTTATAGGATTTACCGTTTAAAGCGGTAGGTAAGCCTTGTTCGAATGTAAGTACGACTTCATCTGCTTCGTCAGGTGTATCTTCAATTTCATTCGTTAAGTCAAATGCATCTTTTGGTGGTGCTGCATATGGATCTTCTAAAATGCCACATTCATTACTTCTTCCCCATAAATTTTGGTCAATAGAATATGGTGAATCATGTTGGATAGGTACTGGAATATTATGTTTGATTGCATAGTCAATTTCTTCTTCACGGCTCCAAGCCCACTCCCTTACTGGAGCAAATACTTTTAACTCTGGATCCAATGCTTTTATGGCCACTTCAAAACGAACTTGGTCATTACCTTTGCCGGTACAACCATGTGCAATACCTACTGCATTTGTTTTGTTAGCAATTTCAACTAATTTTTTTGAAATTAAAGGTCTTGATAATGCAGATACAAGGGGATATGTGCCTTCATACATTAAATTGCCTTTGATTGCATATGAAACAAAATCTTCACTAAATTCTTCTGTGGCATCAATAATATGACATTCAACTGCACCCATATCTAAAGCTTTTTGATGCACTAAATCTAAATCTTTACCTTCCCCGACGTCCAGACAACAAGCTACGATATCATAGCCTTTATCTATCAACCATTTCACTGCAACACTTGTATCTAAACCGCCCGAATATGCTAAAACTATTTTTTCCTTCATACCGTTACACCTCAATTGAATTTTTTAATATGTTGTTTATAAATTTGATATTAGTAAGTATAGCAGAAGGATGGTGAAAATAAAACCATTTTTATACATAAATATGCAATTTGTAGAAATTTCTTACAATTCAACCGTCTGTTTGTATATTGAAATTTAGGTGTTTTGGAGTTATATGCGTTTTATGAAGATGTATATATAAGTGAATATATGATTGGATGTTCTGTCTGTTGTATAAGAAATGAATAAGCTAAAATAATTATAAAAAATTTTGTTTTGTAGGCTAGTTGTTTGAATAGTCAAAATAAACTTAGTAAAATATGTATGAAATCAAAAACACTGGAGGCAATTTAGATGACTCATATTCAATTAGATTACGGTAAAACTTTAGAATTTTTCGGCGAACATGAATTAAAACAACAAAAAGATATTGTTAAATCAATTCATCATACAATTCATGAAGGAACAGGTGCTGGTAGTGATTTCTTAGGTTGGATTGATTTACCTGTTAATTATGATAAAGAAGAATTTTCACGTATATTAGAAGCTTCTAAACGTGTCAAAAATAATTCAGATGTATTTGTTGTAATTGGTATTGGTGGTTCATATTTAGGTGCACGTGCTGCAATTGAAATGCTGACACCGGCATTTAGAAATAGTAATGAATATCCTGAAATTGTCTTTGTAGGTAATCATTTATCTTCGACATATACACAAGAGTTAATTAGTTATTTAGATGGTAAAGATTTTTCAGTAAATGTTATTTCTAAATCTGGTACTACAACAGAACCAGCAGTTTCATTTAGACTATTTAAACAAATCTTAGAAAATAAATATGGTAAAGAGGAAGCAAAACAACGTATTTTTGCTACTACTGATAAAGAAAAAGGTGCATTAAAACAATTAGCAACAAATGAAGGCTATGAAACATTTGTAGTGCCGGATGATATTGGTGGACGTTACTCAGTTTTAACTGCAGTAGGTTTATTACCAATCGCTATCGCAGGTATTGATATTGAAGCAATGATGGGCGGGGCTGCAAAAGCGCGACAAGAGCTCTCTTCTGAAAACTTAGAAGATAATATTGCATATCAATATGCTAGTATCCGTAACATTTTATATGCTAAAGGTTATGACACTGAAATGTTAATCAATTATGAACCTTCAATGCAATATTTTAACGAGTGGTGGAAACAATTATTTGGTGAATCAGAAGGTAAAGATTACAAAGGCATCTATCCATCCAGTGCAAATTATACAACTGATTTACATTCACTTGGACAATATGTACAAGAAGGTCGTCGTTTCTTATTTGAAACTGTTGTCAAAGTAAATACACCAAAGCATAATATTACAATTGAAGAAGATAATGACAATTTAGATGGTTTAAACTATTTAGCAGGTAAAACAATTGATGAAGTGAACACTAAAGCCTTTGAAGGTACTTTATTAGCACATACTGATGGTGGCGTGCCAAATGTAGTGATCAACGTTCCACAATTAGATGAAGAAACATTTGGTTATCTCGTTTATTTCTTTGAAATGGCTTGCGCAATGAGTGGCTATCAACTTGGTGTAAATCCGTTTAACCAGCCTGGTGTAGAAGCATATAAACAAAATATGTTCGCATTATTAGGTAAACCAGGTTTTGAAGATAAAAAAGAAGCATTAGAAAAACGTCTATAATTTTATCTGTGCATTAGATTAATAAGTGACTGAGAAAATGATTTCCGCATTGAAAATGCGGAAATTTTTTTATGTGCTATTTTATAAAAAAAACTTATCATTTGTGTGTAATGTCATTTACTGTTTTGGTACTTGAGACTGATATTTACACAAAAGTATACATAATTGTTTTAAAATCGCTATAATACACTTATAATAATCGTTGACTAACATTGGTAGGGATTGATGAAATGACTCAAGAACAAGTGCAGTATTGGTTTGATTTATTTGGTAGTTTAGGTTATATCGTAGGATTTTTATTGCCTTTTATTGAAGCATTTATCCCAGTACTACCTATTATTGTATTTGTGATTGTGAATGTGAATGCATTTGGATTTTTGATGGGTACATTATTAGCATGGTTGGGTACTGTTTTAGGAAGTTATCTTGTATTTTTAGGTTTTCGCAAATTGAACCATACACGTTATATGAAAAAATTACAACAACGCACCTCGGTTCAAAGGTTAATACATTTTATAGATAGAAAAGGCGTTATTCCTATTTTCATTCTATTATGTTTCCCCTTTACCCCAAGTGCATTAGTAAACTTGGTCGTAAGCTTGTCGCATATCAGAGCACACGTTTATCTGGTAGTATTGTTCAGTTCGAAATTGATAATGATTGGTTTGATTGGATGGTTAGGCAATGATATTACGACGTTATTTACACAGCCTTTAAGGTTGGTCATCATCATTATTGTTATTATTGTCGTTTGGTTTATAGGTAGAAAACTTGAACGATATTTTATGCATTCTCCAGAGGAGTGACAATTTGAGTAAGGTAGTAAAACATTTGATTTCTATAATATTTGCGATTATTATTGTAATATTGATTCAGACTTTTATTATTACAGGAGCAGTCATACAAGATAAAAGTATGACGCCAACGTTGAAACAAAATGATCGTGTGATTGTTAATAAAATCAAAACGACTTTTAATATGCTAAAGCTTAACGATATCATCATGTACCATAAAGGTGACGATGTACATATTGGTAGAATTATCGGGAAGCCTGGCCAATCTATAACCTTTAAAAATAATCAGTTGTATAGAGATGACAGACAAGTAGATGAAATGTATACTGAGTCAAGTATGAAAGATCTATCCCTCAGAAATATTAAAGGCTCTGAAGGAGATATAATTCCACCAGGCGAATACTTTGTACTGAATGATAATCGAGAACTAAAAAACGATTCAAGAACAGAGGGTTTTGTTCGACAAGAAGACATTATTGGTGATGTAAGTTTAAGGTATTACCCTTTAAGCAACTTCACAGTAAACTTTAAATAAATAGACGAGGTGTAAAAAGTGAAAAAAGAAATACTAGAATGGATTGTGTCAATTGCTGTCGCAGTAGCGTTAGTACTATTGATTACAAATTTTGTTGCAAAATCATACACAGTCAAAGGGGATTCTATGGACCCAACCTTAAAAGATGGTGAACGCGTAGTTGTAAATATGATTGGTCAAAAACTAGGACATTTAGAAAAGGGAAATGTCATTGTATTCCACGCTAATAAGGAACAAGATTATGTAAAACGTATTATTGGTACATCTGGAGATAACATCGAATATAAAAAGGATCAATTATATGTTAATGGTAAAAAAGTTGATGAACCTTATTTAGATTACAATGAAAAACACAAACTAGGTGAATACATTACAGGTACTTATAAAACAGAAGATTTTAATCAGGCTGATGGAAAAAACAAAATTCCAAAAGGTAAATTGTTAGTATTAGGCGATAATCGAGAAGTGAGTAAGGATAGCCGCTCATTTGGTTTGATTGATGAAGATAAGGTAGTAGGTAAAGTTTCATTTAGATATTGGCCGTTAAATAAAATGACATTTGGATTTAACCCAGATGTCAGTTATGAATAGATAGCATATGTGTATACTTCCTGAGACATAAAAATGTCTCAGGTTTTTCTATATATTAATGTTGTTCAATTTGTGCTTCGTGAACCTTTTGAATAACACCTTTCAAATATTAAACTTACACAGTATATCATTCATTTATGAACTTAAATGTAGGTAAATCACATAGACTATTAAACAAAGTGTAATGCCTAATATGTTAAAATATGAATCAAAGGAGTTGTTGCACGCAATGGAATTTAATGCTTATATTGGGAGAGCTGGCACTGGTAAATCGCACAGTGTAATAGAAGAAATAAAAACTAAAATGAAACAAAATCCATTAGGTGATCCTATTATCTTAATCGCACCTACCCAAAACACGTTTCAGTTAGAGCAAGCTTTTGTAAAAGATCCATCATTATATGGCAGTTTGAGAACTGAAGTGCTCCATTTTGAACGTTTAAGTCACCGTGTTTTTCAAGAAGTTGGTGGATTAACAGAACAACAGTTATCCAAAGTTGGTACTGAAATGATGATTTATGACATTATTCAACAACATCAGTCAGAATTGAAATTATATCAATCTCAAGTAAAATACTATGGCTTTAGTGAAAAATTATATGAGCAAATTCAAGATTTTAAAAAATATGCAGTTTCTCCACAACATATTGAAGATTATATAGCAAACAACCACTTACAAACGAGGACTAAACACAAATTAGAAGACATCGCGTTAATATATAAACATTTAGAAGATAGGATTCGTGGCGAGTATGTTTCTACTGAGGATAGTTTGCAGCGATTTATTGAGGTGATGAACCAATCCGATTGGTTGCAACGTGCTGAGATTTACATTGATGGATTTCATAACTTTTCTACAATTGAATATCAAATCATTCGTTCATTAGTTCAGCATACCAAGCAAGTTACGGTTGCTTTAACTACAGATGGAGATAAAGATGTTTTTAGTTTATTTAGAAAGCCGTCAGAATCATTAACACAAATGCAAGCCATCGCAAATGATTTGAATATCCATTTAAATGTTAAACCATTTTATCAACAACAAAGATTTATTCATAATGACTTATCGCATTTAGAGAAAAACTTTAATGCATTGCAATTTGAACCTATTGCATCAACAGGTCATATCTCTATCCTAGAATCATCAGTGATGCGAGAAGAAATAAATGAAGTTGCTAGACGGATTTTAAAAGAAAACCGTGAATTAGGTAGACGTTTTCAAGATATTGCTATTTTATATAGAGATGAATCATATGCCTACTTAATGGAATCGATATTATCACAATACGATATACCTTATAACATTGACGTCAAGGCTTCTATGACTCATCATCCTATAATGGAAATGTTTCGCTCGTTAATTGAAGTGCTTCAGACAAATTGGAATTTTGAGCCTCTAATGCGTTTGTTTAAAACGAATATTTTAACTAAAAAATTTAAAGACAGCCAGTACTTAATTGATATTTTAGAAAATTTTGTATTAGAACGTGGTATTTATGGAAAACGTTGGATAGATGATAAATATTTCCAAGTTGAACAATTTAGGAAAATGGGTTTAAAACGACAACCATTAACAGAAGAAGAACGTGAAACATTTGAAAGGGTTATTCAGTTAAAAACAGATGTGATAGATAAAATTATGCGATTTGAAAATCAAATGGCTGATGCAACCACAGCTGTTGATTTTGCAACAGCGTTTTACGAAGCTATTGAATCGTTCGATTTGACCAGTCAGTTAATGACAGAACGTGATACGTTAGACGCTGAAGGCGAACACCGTAAATCAGAAGAAATTGATCAAATATGGCATGGATTTATTCAAACATTAGATGATTTAGTTACGGTTTTTGGAACTCAAAATTTAACAAAAAGTAGATTTTTAGAGTTATTAGATATTGGTTTGGATCAATTGGAATTTGTAATGATTCCCCAAACGCTTGATCAAGTTAGCATTGGTACAATGGACCTAGCAAAAGTTGATAATAAAGAACATGTGTATTTAGTTGGGGTCAATGATGGCGTTTTACCACAGACTGTGAATGCTTCAGGCTTAATAACAGATGAGGAGAAAAAATATTTTGAAGAACAAGCTGATATCGAATTAAGTCCAACATCAGATATATTACAAATGGATGAAGCATTTGTTTGCTATATTGCTATGACACGAGGGCGTTCAGAGGTGACATTTTCATATTCCTTAATGGGATCAAATGGGGATGAAAAAGAAGCGAGCCCATTTTTAGGTCAAATTCAGCAATTGTTTACAGATCTTGAAGTACAAAATATCCATCGTCAACATCAAGCAAATCCGCTAACGTTAATGGAACATCCACATCAAACAAAAATTGCATTATTTGAATCACTTAAAGCTTGGCTTGATGAAGAAATCGTCGCAGATACGTGGTTAGATACATACCAAGTTATGAGGGATGATGAGCAGTTAAATGAAGGGCTTACTTATTTGTTATCAGCACTCACTTACGATAATAAAACTGTACAATTAAGTGAATCTTTATCAAAAGATTTATATGGTACGACTATAAATGCTAGTGTATCACGTTTTGAAGGGTATCAATCATGTCCATTTAAGCATTTTGCTTCACATGGTTTACGACTTAATGAACGAACAAAATATAAACTAGAAAACTTTGATTTAGGTGATATATTCCATCAAGTATTAAAATTTATCTCTGAAAAAATTAATGGCGACTTTAAGAATTTAAACATCAAACAAATTCACAAATTGACGAGTGACGCGTTATCTGAAATCCTACCAGAGATACAATTTAATCTATTAAATTCAACAGCTTATTATCGCTATTTGTCACAGCGTATTGGTTCAATAGTAGAAACAACTTTAACGGCGTTAAAATATCAAGGTAGTTATAGTAAATTCACACCGCAACGCTTTGAAGCCAGTTTTAGAAAAAAACCTAGGGACAATCAAGAACTGTATGCGCAGCCTTTAAAAACTAAACAAGGGGTTCCTATCAACATTCGAGGACAAATTGACAGGATAGATACGTATAACCACGGAAATGAAAGTTTTGTGAATATTATTGATTATAAATCATCAAAATATAGTGGGACCTTAGATTTAACAAAAGTATATTATGGCATGCAAATGCAAATGATGACTTATATGGATATTGTATTACAAAATAAAGCAAGGCTCGGCCTAACCAATATGACTAAGCCGGGTGGGTTATTGTACTTTCATGTCCATGAACCACGTATTAAACTTGCGTGGAATGAATTAAATGAAACGAAAAGGGATTTAGAATTTATCCAATCCTTTAAATTAAGTGGCTTATTAAATAGTGACGAAGCAGTATTGGATGCTTTTGATACTCGAATAGAACCTAGCTATAATTCAGATATTGTACCTTTAGGTTTAAAAAAAGATGGAGGCATTAAATCTAATAGTAAGGTCGCGGACGAAAAGACGATTTATAAATTAATTCAACATAATAAGCAAAATTTTATAGAAACAGCATCTAATATTATGGATGGTCACACAGAAGTAGCGCCAATGAAATATAATCAAACACTGCCATGTGATTTCTGTAACTATAAACCAGTCTGTCATGTTGATGGCATGATTGACAGTAAACGCTATAGAACCGTAGACGAAACAATCAACCCAATTGAAGCAGTACAAAATATGGAGTTAGAAAGTGAGGAAGAAGAATGATCAGTGAGATTCCTGTAAAACCAGCTGGCACAAGATGGACCGATAATCAGTGGAAAAGTATCTTTGCAAAGGATCAAGACATACTTGTAGCAGCAGCTGCAGGTTCTGGTAAAACAGCGGTTTTAGTAGAACGCATCATTCAACGCATTCTTAGAGATAAGGTCGATGTAGATCGTTTATTAGTCGTAACGTTTACTAATGCAAGTGCAAGAGAGATGAAGCAACGTGTAGATCAACGAATACAAGAAGCATTTATTGAATCACCTGATAATACGCATTTAAAGAATCAGCGCATCAAAATTCACCAAGCTCAAATTTCTACACTACACAGTTTTTGTTTAAAGTTAATTCAGCAACATTACGATGTATTGGATATTGATCCAAACTTTAAAACAAGTGGTGAAGCGGAAAATATTTTATTACTGGAACAAACCATAGATGAGGTTTTAGAACAACATTATGACATCTTAGACCCGCATTTTGTTGATTTAACTGAACAGTTGTCCTCAGATAGGAATGATGAACAACTCAGAGATATTGTAAAAAAAATGTATTTCTTTAGTGTTGCTAACCCCAATCCTTTGAATTGGTTAAGCGGTCTTGCAACACCATATAAAGATGTAGTGCAACAGGAAGCGTTATTAAAATTACTTAATGAGTTGGCCATGATATTTATGAGGTCTGCCTTAGAGTCATTAAATAAAAGTTATGATTTATTTATGATGCTGGAACAAGTCGATAAACAAATTGCAGTTATTGAAAAAGAACAACAATTCTTAAACAAAGCTATGGAAAATGGCCATATCAATCATGAAGCAATCGTACAACACGAATTTGAAAAAACATTTCCTCGAAAAGATAAAAAAATTAAAGAAGCAAACGAAATGATGATAGATGCTTATGATGATGGTAAAGCATATTATGATAATTATAAAAAATTAGTGTCAAAAGTTAAGAATGATTATTTTTCAAGGTCTTCAGAAAATCTAAAAGAAGATATGCAACGTTTAGCGCCTAGAGTATCTTATCTTAGCCTTATTACAAAAGATGTCATAGAACTTTTTAATCAAAAAAAGCGCAGTCGAAATATTTTAGATTTCTCGGATTATGAACATTTTGCTTTGAAAATTTTAACAAATGATGATGGTTCACCTTCAATGATTGCACAATCTTATCGTGATCAGTTTGAAGAAATATTAGTAGATGAATATCAAGACACAAACAGAGTACAAGAAAAGATTTTGTCATGTATTAAACGTGGTGAGGAACATGATGGCAACTTATTCATGGTAGGGGACGTCAAACAGTCGATTTATAAATTTAGACAAGCAGATCCTAGTTTGTTTATCGAAAAGTATAATCGTTTTACTGTAGATGGCTCATCATATGGCTTACGTATAGATTTATCACAAAATTTCCGTTCAAGATTAGAAGTGTTAACGACAACTAATTATTTATTTAAACATATGATGGATGAATCTGTAGGAGAGATTAACTATGATGATGCAGCACAGTTATATTATGGAGCTCCCTTTGACAACAAGCCATATGATGTGAATTTAAATATGCTAGTAGAAGATGCATCTTCTGAGTTAAATGGTTCTGAACAAGAAGCAGAATATATTGTACAACAAGTTGAAAAAATAATGAATACACGTGAAATCTTTGATATTAAAGCCCAACAATATCGAAAGCCGAACTACAAGGACATTGTTATTTTAGAGAGATCATATGGGCAAGCACGAAAAATACAACAAGCATTTAAGGATCATAATATTCCGTTCCATGTTAATAGTAAAGAAGGTTATTTTGAACAAACAGAAGTGCAACTGATATTGTCTTTTTTAAGAACGATCGACAACCCACTACAAGATATTTATTTAGTCGGTTTAATGCGTTCAGTTATTTACCAATTTACAGAAGATGAATTATCAAACATTAGAGTATTTAGTCCTCATGATGATTATTTTTATCAATCTATCCAACATTATATGGAAAATGACGTGGCAAATAAGAAATTGGTCAAAAAATTAGAAGTATTTTTAAAAGATATAGCTATGTATCAATCGTACAGTCAAAATCATCCTGTATATCAACTGATTGATAAATTTTACAATGATCACTATGTTATACAATATTTTAGTGGTCTTATTGGTGGCAAAGGTCGACGTGCGAATTTATATGGTTTGTTTAATAAAGCAGTAGAATTTGAAAATTCTAGTTTTCGTGGTCTATATCAATTTATTCGATTTATTGATGAACTTATGGAGCGAGGAAAAGATTTCGGTGAAGAAAACATCATAGGTCCTAATGATGATGTTGTGAGAATGATGACAATCCATAGCAGTAAGGGGCTGGAATTTCCATTTGTTATTTACTCTGGCTTATCGCGTAAGTTTAGAAGAGATGACTTACATAAACCTGTGATTTTAAATCAAAATTATGGACTTGGAATGACGTATTATGATGTAGAATCAAATTTAGCTTATCCTTCATTATCATCAGTCACTTTGAAAGCAATCGCGGAAAAAGAAATGGTCTCAGAAGAGATGAGATTAATTTATGTGGCGTTGACACGTGCTAAGGAACAATTATTTTTGATTGGCCGTGTTAAAGATGAGAAAGAATTAACACAATTAGAGCAGGTTTCTGTTTCGGAAAAACATTTACCAGTCAGTTATCGGATTACAGCCCAAAGACCGATTGATATGATATACCCAATATTAGCAAAATATCAATCATCATCTTTACCAAGAGAGATGCGTTTTGAGCAATCAATAGAAGATATTGATTCAACGATGAAACCTTATGTGAATTTGACTACAGAATTTTATGAAGACATTGCTTCAGAACAAGTTATTTCAGATAGTGAACAGCGTACAGTTAGTGATATTGAGTATATAAATAGTGGCAATGACACATTAAAAACGCAAATACATCAGCAATTAAGTTACGTCTATCCATATCAAGAAGCTATGATGAAACCTTCAAAACAGTCCGTTTCTGAATTAAAACGACAATTAGAAACAGAACAAGCGGATACAAATTATGATAGAGTTCGTCAGTATCGTATTGGCACAACTTCATATGAAAGACCAGCTTTCTTAAGTCAACAAACAAAGAGAAAAGCAAATGAAATAGGGACATTAATGCATACGGTAATGCAGCATTTACCATTTAAAGAAGAAAGGCTGACAGCAGAAGAAATTGGAATATTTGTTGACCAATTAATAGTTAAAGCGATCATACCTAAAGATGCAAAAGCTGATATTCAATTTGATGATATTTATAAATTTGTTGAGAGTGACTTGTATCTTACGATTGCTCAAAGTGATTATATTTATCGTGAATTACCTTTCGTTGTGAATCAAGCAAAAGTAGACCAGTTGAAAGATGTAGAAACAGACGCATCAATCATTCAAGGGATGATTGATTTGATTTTTATTAAAGATCAGCAATATTACTTTGTTGATTATAAAACAGATGCATTTAATAGACGCTTGCATATGTCAGATGAAGAAGTTGGAAATCAATTGCGTGCGCGTTATAAAATACAAATGGAATACTATAGAAATACCTTACAGACCATACTTGGCGAACCTGTTAAAGGTTATTTATACTTCTTTAAATTTGGTCAGCTTTCAATAGATGATAAATCGATTAAATAATGCTTTGATAAAGGAGTGCTAAACAGTGTCGACACAGCAGAGAATATTCGAACTGGATGCTTTACGTGGATTCAGTTTGTTAGGTATTGTATTGATGAATATATTGACATTTAGTATGCCATATGAGGAATCATTTTTACCGGATTTAGTGAAAGGGATAGATCAAAGTATATTAAGAGTTATTACACTGTTTGTAATCAGTTCTTTTTATCCTATTTTCACCTTTTTATTTGGTTATGGTTTAGCCATTATGTACAAACATAGTCAGAGAAGAGCGATGAAATATTATCCCTTTATTTATAGAAGATTAACTTTTTTATTAATATTAGGTGCATTACACGGTTTTTTACTATTTTCAGGAGATATTTTGTTCAGTTATGCATTTACAGGGATGATTGCAGTATTATGTATTAAAAAAAGTAGCAAGAAACTCTTTAAAATAGGTGTTATTTTATATGCAATAAAAGTATTTATCTTAATTTTACCTACTTTTTTAGTAACATACTTAGATGATCCATATAGTACTATTAATATAAGCGGATTTAATGTTTCTGAAATCGTCAATCTAAAGCAAAGTGGCGAATATTTTAACTATTTAAAAGTAAATGTTGTAGAAAACACCTATAATATTATAGATACAATAACTTTTTCTGCATATTTTGAATTTTTACCGTATGTGTTTTTAGGAATGGCAGCACAAAAATACAACTTGGTTGAAAAGGTACAATTCGCACAAAATCGTCATCGTCACGTTTTATATGCATGCCTTATGTTAATTGTTGGATACGCTTTTAAAATGCCATATGTAGTGGACATTGGAAACCAAGCTTTTGCAATCATTAGTGCTATGATTGGTGGGCCACTTGTAGCGTTTGGCTACATATTATTATTTATCTATTGTTGTCGATTTAAGCAATTTTCCAAAACCGTAAATATCTTTAAATACCCAGGAAAATTGAGTCTAACAGTATACTTAATGCAAAGTTTTATTTTTACATTTATTTATGTAGGTTTAGGTTTATATAATAAGTTACCACTGTATGAATCTTATTTAATCGTATTGGTTGTATATAGCTTACAACTAATTTTCTGTTATGTGTATCTGAAATTTTATAGATACGGCCCTATTGAATGGTTGTGGCGTAAAGTGACTTATTTAAAATAGCGATACAAAATTATGTCTATGTTTATTGAATTTTTTGAAAATAATGGGTATTTATTTGTGATTTGTTACTAAATATAGTTATAATATGTAATAAGATAAAGATGAGGAGCTGATATTGAATGAAATTTCTATCATTCAGACATAATGAACAGACATCTTATGGTGTGAAAGTTAAAAGAGAAGAAGCTGCTTGGGACTTGAAAAAAGTCTTTGCAGATTTTGCGGAAGGGGACTTTCATCCTAAGACATTATTGAATGGTCTTCAACAAAATCAAATATTAGATTTCCAAGAACAGGTTCGTAAAGCAGTCGTAGCGGCAGAAGATAGTGGTAGAGGTGAAGAATATAAAGTCGCATTTGCAGATATTGAATTTTTGCCACCGGTCACGCCAACAAATAATGTGATTGCTTTTGGACGTAATTATCAAGACCATGCTAGTGAATTAAATCATGAGGTACAGCGTTTATACGTCTTCACAAAAGCAGCTTCATCGTTAACTGGTGATAATAGTGTAATACCAAATCATAAAGATATTACAGATCAGTTAGATTATGAAGGTGAGCTAGGTATTGTGATAGGTAAATCAGGTGAGAAAATTCCTAAAGCTTTAGCACTTGACTATGTATATGGCTATACAATCATTAATGATATTACTGACCGCAAAGCCCAAAATGAACAGGATCAAGCATTCTTATCTAAAAGTTTAACTGGTGGTTGCCCAGTTGGTCCATATATAGTAACTAAAGATGAATTACCTACACCTGAAGATGTAAATATTGTAACTAAAGTAAACAATGAAATTCGTCAAGATGGTAATACAGGAGAAATGATTCTTAAAATCGATGAATTGATTGAAGAGATTTCGAAATATGTAGCATTACATCCTGGTGATATTATTGCTACTGGTACACCAGCTGGTGTGGGGGCAGGTATGACACCGCCTAAATTTTTACAACCAGGTGATGAAGTAAAAGTAACGATTGATAATATTGGTACTTTAACAAATGTCATAGCAGAAAAATAATTATAAACGAATTAGGCTAATTATAATAAGTTAGCCTAATTTTTTTGATACAAAGTAATGATGTTGCTATAAATTGAAAATGAAGATAAAATGTGAAGTGCAGAACTTTTTTTGAAAAATATTTACTTTTTCAGTATGATTAAAAAAGTACGCTTTTAATTTTATAATTAAAAGTAACAATGTATTGATATTTTTTATAAAGTAAAAATAGTGTGGGGGTATTAAATATGTTACATATGCATATTGCAAGTTGGGTATTGCTAATTATCTTGTTTTTCGCTGCTTATTTTAATTTCTCAGAAAAACAAGGTGCGACACCTTATTTTAAACCAATTCATATGTTATTAAGGTTATTCATGGTTTTAGTCTTAATTTCAGGATTCTGGATTTGGATTCAAGCATTTGGTGATGGAAATTCAGGCGGGCACATGTTATTAACATTGAAAATGATTTGTGGTGTGGCTGTCGTAGCATTAATGGAAGTTACAGTTACAAAACGAAAAAAAGGACAAGCAAGTCATGGTATGATGTGGAGCACAATTGCAGTTATTATAATCACTATCATTATTGGGGTTATTTTACCGCAAGGCCCAATCACACAAATGTTTGGTATGTAATATAAAAAGCGGAGACATTAAGCTGTCTCCGCTTTTTATTTTCACGTATTAAATTAGCTGAAATTATTTGTTGCGCGCTTTATAACCAATCATATTGATGATATCTTTTGGTCGACTATAAGGTGGGGCATAGGAAACTTCGAACTCAGTAAGTTCATCTATTGTCAACTTATGCAACATTGCCATAGATAAAACATCTATACGTTTATCTGCACCATTTTTTCCTACTGCGGCAGCTCGAATAATGCGTCTGCTTGATTTATCGAAATAAACACGTAAATGTAACTTAGTATTTCCTGGGTAATAGCCCGCGTGTTCTCCTTGGTTAGCTTCTACCATTTCGTAATCAAAGTTATCTAATTCTTGTGGTGTTACGCCAACGCTGGCAAACGTATAATCAAAGAATTTTACAATATTTGCACCCAAGTAACCTTTAAAGTGTATAGATGCATTACCAGCTAGTTGTTCTGCTATAATACTCGCTGCTCTATGAGCACCCCATGCTAATGGTACGTGTGCATTTAAGTCCACATGACGATAATGTGAAGTAATAATATCACCTAAAGCATAAATGTTATCAATGTTAGTTTGGAACTGATCGTTTACTGGAATATAACCCTTACTGTCTAAACTTACATTTGATGATTGAATAAATTCGGAATTAGGTTTTACTCCAACCCCTTCAATAATCAAATCATAGTTTTCAACTTTACCAGATTTGAAATGAACTGTATTACCATCCACTGATTGAATTTCTTCATTTAAACGATAATTGATATCTCTCGCTTCCATTTCATCAAAAATGGGTTGATTCATATCGCTATCCATTAACTTGTTCACATGAGTTGAACGGTGTATCAATGTGCTTTCGATACCTCTATGGTGTAAATTGTCTAATATTTCTAAACCTATATATCCTGCACCAACGACAAGGGCAGTTTTAACGTTTTGGTGTTCTATAAATTTTTCAATGGCATCAGTATCTTCCATATTTCTTAATGTAAAGCTGATATCACTGTTTAAGTTTAAAGTATTTGCACTGCACCCTGGACTTAAAATTAAAGTGTCATAATCTTCTTCAAACGTTGTATTGTCACGCTTGTTATAAACAGTAATTGTTTGCGCTTTGTCATTAATTGCAGTTACCTCGTGATAAGGTTTAACAACAATTTTTTTAGAATCATAGAAAGACTCGGGTGTAGCTTCTAATACTTTGTCTCTTGAATCTACGACATTTCCTAAATAATAAGGAAGTGCACAGTTAGCAAAACTCATATCTCTATCTTTTTCAAAAACAGTTATTTCACTCTCATGGTCTAGTCTTCTGATTTGGCTAGCAACGGTTGCACCTCCAGCAACAGCACCCACCACTACAATTTTATTCATAGTATATTGCCCCCTATAAATTTAGTGTTTAAATATGTGATTCTACTACTGTTTCATACGATATATTTAAATGAAAGAAATCGTTTAAATAGCGACCAATGCCATCTTCATTATTTGAATAAGTCACATGATTGGCTACATGTTTTAGTTCATCTAAACCATTTCCCATAGCAATACCATGTTTGGCATATTTTATCATTTCTAAGTCATTATCTTCATCGCCGAATGCAATAATATGGTTTCTGTCTACATCTAAATAAGTTTTCACATAATCTATGCCTCTAGCTTTACTAATTCCTTGTTTTACGATTTCGATTACTGGGAAAGGTGAGCCCCATCTTCGGTGTTCAATATTTTCTGCATAGAAACGGGTTAGCATTTGTTTGATTCTAGGAATCATAAATTCTTCAGCTTCAACTAAAATGGAAGTAGGCGATTCATTTAAGGAGTAAAGTAAGTCACCAGTTTCAATTTTAGGATTTCCCATTGAAAAACCATCGAATAATTTTTGGTCAAAATTATTTAAAAAAACATAATCTTTTACTTCAGCAATAATGTTGGAGACACCAAAGTTGTTCAGTGACTGAATGATCTCATGTGATAAGTCTAAATCCAGTACTTCATGTTTATTTTGGAAATGATCATCTTTTGGATGGTGAACGAATGCACCATTAAAGTTAACTACAGGAGTATCCATATTTAGTTCATGGTAATAAATTTGACTGGCTCTGTATGGTCTGCCTGTTGCAATCATTAGTTTGTGTCCTTGCTTTTGCAATGTAGTTAAAACCTTTTTTGTATAAGGTGTAATTTTCTTGTCATCGTTTAATAGTGTTCCGTCTAAGTCTAAACAAATTAAATAAGAACTCATGTAAATCTCCTTTGAATTTAATAAATGATGTATGAACATCATAGCATTTTATTGGCGTTTTGTAAGATATTTGATATATTGTTAGTATGATTAAATACGAAGAGGTGAAAAGTATGGACGAAGGATTAAAAGATAGCATACTAAATGCTTTAGAGATGGTCATAGACCCTGAGTTAGGAATCGATATTGTAAACTTAGGTTTAGTATATAACGTAGATGTTGATGATGAAGGTTTATGTACAGTGGAAATGACGTTAACTTCTATGGGTTGTCCGCTTGGACCGCAAATTATGAACCAAGTAAAAATGGTCTTAGCAGAAATTCCAGAGATTTCAGATACAGAAGTAAATATTGTTTGGAGTCCACCATGGAGTAAAGAAATGATGTCACGCTATGCAAAAATAGCGCTAGGCATAGGTTAATATACAGATTAGAGAACTAGTTTAAGTAACAATGCGATGAGATACGTATTGCTAACTTAAGCTAGTTTTTTTATTTAAACAACATATACCCACTTTGTGTCAGGCTATTTTAAAATTATTTATTTCTATCGCTCAATTCATTAAAATAATTGCAGTTGTATTACATTAGTATTACAATGGCTAGGTAAATAAAATAGATGTTTATGTAATTTTAGGAAAGTTTGTGGGAAAATGAACAATAATCTTGAAAATTGTCGTGTGAAACGTAGCACGCGATACATGCCAGGTTTAGATGGTTTAAGGGCAATTGCAGTGATTGGTATTATTATTTACCATCTAAATAAGCAATGGTTAACCGGTGGATTTTTAGGTGTTGATACATTTTTTGTTATTTCGGGATATTTAATTACTAGTTTACTGTTAAATGAATATGAAGAAACAGGGATAATTAATTTAAAAAACTTTTGGATAAGACGTTTTAAAAGATTGATACCTGCAGTATTAACTTTAGTATTTGTTGTCATTGTGGTAACACTGGTATTAAAACCAGACGAAATTATTAATATTAAAAAAGATGCAATAGCAGCAATTTTTTACTTTTCAAATTGGTGGTACATCGCTACAGATGTCAATTATTTTGAACAATTTGCTTTCATGCCATTAAAACATTTGTGGTCTTTAGCAATTGAAGAGCAATTTTACATAGTTTTTCCAATTCTTTTTATATTCCTTTTATTAGCTTTTAAAAAATATCGTAATGTTGTTTTGATATTTTGGATTATTTCGTTAATTTCTTTACTAGTGATGATAAGCATTTCACAACCACATATGTCTCATTCTCGAGTTTATTTTGGTACAGATACAAGACTTCAAACTATGTTATTAGGCGTCATATTAGCGTTTTTATGGCCTCCGTTCAAGTTGAAAAAACATCCGAAAAAGACATTAACGCATATCATAGATGGTATTGGTGTTTTTGGTATTTTTATCTTGCTTTTACTTTTTTATAAAGTTAATGATAATAGCGATTGGATTTATAATGGTGGTTTTTATTTAATATCTGTAATGACATTATTTGTCATAATGAGTGTTGTTCATCCATCAGGTTACTTTGCTAAAGTCATAGGAAATTCTATTTTTGTTATGATAGGTAAAAGGTCCTATAGCTTATATTTATGGCATTTTCCAGTGATTAGTTTTGTACATTCATATTATGTTGATGGACAATTACCGAGTTATGTGTACTTATTAGATATCATATTGACAATTATTTTAGCAGAATTATCGTATCGTTATATTGAAACGCCTTTTAGAAAAAAAGGTTTCAAAGCACTTTCTATAAAATTAAACCAAAAAATACCATTAGTGAGAACAGCTATTTTATTAATTTTTATGATTCCAAGTTTATTTGTTTTAGCTGGTAGCTTTGATAAATTAGGGAAAGATATGGTTTCAGATAAAAAAACTACGTTTAAGACTAATGAATTTGATAAACAAATAGTGAGGCCTATACCAATTGATGATGTAAACTTTTTTGGTAAATCAAATGCTAAAAAAACCTCCAAATCAGAAGTTTTTACAAATATTAAACCACTGCTCATTGGTGACTCAGTGATGGTTGATATTGGTGAGAATTTTAAAAAAAGGGTGCCCAATGCACAAATTGATGGTGAGGTTGGTCGTAATCTTTACGATGTCGCTCCACTTGTAGAAAAACATTATCGTTCGTTTAATAAAAAATCAGATAAAATTGTACTAGAGCTTGGTACAAATGGAGATTTTAGTAAAGAACAATTAGATACGTTAATCAATAAATTCGGGAATGCTCAAATTTATTTAGTGAATACGAGAGTTCCGAGAAGTTATGAAGGCCATGTGAATAAATTGATGACAGATGCTGCACACACACACAAGAATGTAACGCTTGTTGATTGGTACAAACGCTCTGAAAATCATACAGAATACTTTGCACCAGACGGTATTCATTTAGAACCAAAAGGTGTAGAGGCATTGACGGATGAAATTTTAAAACATATAGCTAGCAATGCAAAATAAATTAAAAACTTAGAGAAATATGAAATCAATGAAGCTTAACTAACAAGCAAACGCCAATTTTTGTTAAAATTGGCGTTTACTTTGCTTTTGAACATCTATAAAGAAAACTGTCATTTGAAGATGTACTTTAAATGGCATATATTTACCATTGATGAATTAGCATAGATGATATTAATATTTTCTATCTTGTTTCTTGATTGGGTAATCGTTTGCGCTCATATCCCTTCTAGTCATGAGTCCATGGCTATTAAATTCCCAATGTTCATTACCATGGGTACGCATCCATTGAGTTGTTGAAGCATCATACCATTCATACTCAAATCTAACTGAAATACGGTTATCGGTGTAACACCATAATTCTTTCATCAATTTGTAATGAAGTTCTTTATTCCATTTTCTATATAAAAAAGATTTGATTGCTTCTCGACCTTCAAAAAACTCATTACGATTTCTCCATTGTGAATCAAGTGTATAAGCGAGACATACTTTTTCAGGATCTCTAGTATTCCATGCATCTTCCGCCAATTTAACTTTTTCTAAAGCTGTCTGTTTATTAAACGGCGGCGTTGGCTTTTTGATTACATCTTTCATATAGATAACCTCCAATCTTGTATATTTACAATAATGCTAACATAGCTTTAAAGTAATGAGGAATGTCCTATTGTTGAAAATATAAATATTGCTATAGAATTTAATAGCTTTATATTATTTATCTAGATGTTTTAACATATATGTATCTGGTAAAAGTTATGATATAGTAAGCGTTCAAAACTTATAAAAAATAATTGAAAAACCAACCCTTTATTGTTGATTATTGCCGAGAAGCGTAATATAATATAAATAAGGTCAAAGAAAGTCAAAGTCAAACTTACTTTATTGATCAATCATTAAATGGTGAGGTGAATCAATTTGGATATCAATCAAATGACCTATGCAGTCCAAAGTACATTACAAAATGCTATTGAACTGGCTAAAATAAATGAAAATCAAAATATTGAAATTGAAGCTGTATTATCAGCGGCATTAACAGAAAGTGAAAGTTTATTTAAAAGTATTTTTGATAGAGCGCATATAGACACTGATAAATTAGATCAATCATATAAAGAAAAGCTTAAAAAATATCCATCCGTTCAAGGAGATAATGTCCAATATGGCCAATATATAAGCCAAAATGCTAACAATTTATTAAATAAAGCTGAATCTTATATGAAAAAATATGAAGATGAATATATATCTATGGAACACATCGTATTAGCTGCTATTGATATAGATGATACGACTAAACAATTTGTAGCAAATAAAAAAGAAGTTATTGAAGAAATTATTAAAAAAGTTAGAGGGGGCAGTCACGTGACATCACAAAATCCAGAAGCAAATTATGAAGCTTTAGAAAAATACGGTCGTGACTTAGTTGAAGAAGTACGTCAAGGAAATATGGACCCTGTCATTGGTCGTGACGAAGAAATTCGTAATTCAATCCGTATATTAAGTAGAAAAACTAAAAATAATCCTGTTTTGATTGGTGAACCAGGTGTAGGTAAAACAGCAATCGTCGAAGGGTTAGCGCAACGTATCGTTCGTAAAGATGTGCCAGAATCATTGTTAGATAAAACAATTTTTGAACTTGATTTAAGTGCACTTGTGGCTGGAGCTAAATATCGAGGAGAATTCGAAGAAAGATTGAAAGCAGTACTTAAAGAAGTCAAAGACTCTGACGGCAGAATTATTTTGTTTATTGATGAAATTCATATGCTTGTAGGTGCTGGTAAAACTGAAGGGGCTATGGATGCAGGTAATATGCTTAAACCGATGTTAGCTCGTGGTGAACTACATTGTATTGGTGCGACTACATTAAATGAATATAGAGAATATATTGAAAAAGACTCAGCTTTAGAGCGTCGTTTCCAAAAAGTAAATGTATCTGAGCCTAATGTAGAAGATACAATTTCTATCTTACGTGGTTTGAAAGAACGTTACGAAGTATATCACGGTGTTCGTATACAAGATAAAGCATTAGTAGCAGCAGCTGAATTATCAGATCGGTATATTACAGATCGATTCTTACCGGATAAGGCAATAGATTTAGTAGACCAAGCATGTGCGACGATACGTACTGAAATGGGCTCAAATCCAACAGAATTAGATCAAGTGAATCGTCGTGTTATGCAGCTGGAAATTGAAGAGTCGGCATTGAAAAATGAATCTGATAATGCTAGTAAGCAGCGTTTACAAGAGCTACAAGAAGAATTAGCGAACGAAAAAGAAAAACAAAGTTCTATTCAATCACGTGTTGAAGAAGAAAAAGAAAAAATAGCTAAGTTGCAAGAGAAACGTTCAGAATTAGATGAAAATCGAAAAGCTTTAGAAGATGCTGAAAACAACTACAATTTAGAAAAAGCAGCGGAATTACAGCACGGTAAAATTCCACAATTAGAAAAAGAATTACGTGAACTAGAAGATGCTTTCCAAAATGAACAAAATGAAGACAATGACCGCATCATTCGTGAAATTGTTACCGATGAAGAAATTGGTGATATTGTTAGTTCTTGGACAGGCATTCCAGTATCAAAATTAGTTGAAACTGAAAGAGAAAAACTCTTGAACTTATCTGATATACTTCATGAACGTGTTGTGGGACAAGATAAGGCTGTAGATTTGGTTGCAGACGCAGTTGTCAGAGCACGTGCTGGAATTAAAGATCCTAACAGACCCATTGGCAGCTTCTTATTCCTAGGCCCAACTGGTGTGGGTAAAACAGAATTAGCGAAATCTTTAGCATCAACTTTATTTGATTCAGAAAAACATATGATTCGTATTGATATGAGTGAATATATGGAAAAACATTCTGTCTCACGTTTAATAGGTGCGCCTCCAGGTTATGTTGGACATGAAGAAGGCGGTCAACTGACTGAATCAGTACGACGTAATCCTTATTCAGTCATTCTGTTAGACGAAATAGAAAAAGCACATTCAGATGTGTTCAATGTGTTGCTTCAAATATTAGAAGAAGGTCGTTTAACTGATTCACAAGGTCGAGAAGTAGACTTTAAAAATACAATTATTATCATGACGAGTAATATAGGTTCACAAATTTTATTAGAAAATGTAAAAGATACAGGTGTAATAACTGAATCAACAGAAAAAGCAGTTATGAATAGTTTAAATCAATACTTCAAACCTGAAATCATTAATCGTATGGATGATATCGTATTATTTAAACCATTATCTGTAAATGATATGAGTTTAATTGTTGATAAAATTTTAACACAATTAAACATTAGACTGATGGAACAACGTATTTCAATTGAAGTTTCTGACAAAGCTAAGACTTGGTTAGGTGAAGAAGCATATGAACCACAATTTGGTGCAAGACCACTTAAAAGATTTGTTCAAAGACAAATTGAAACGCCACTTGCACGCAAAATGATTAGAGAAAATCTACCGGAAGGTACGTTAATAAAAATAGATTTATCTGATGATGGTTTAACATTTGAAGAAATTAAACCAGAAATGATATAAGAAGAAATAAATAGAAAATAGTGTTTGCACATCATCGCTATTAAAATATGCCCATAAATGATTTGGAGAAATTTATTTATGGGCTACTATTATATTAATGTTGGATTAATTAAAAAGTTAGTACATTTAAAATCTTAGAAATTTTCTATAGCAAAAAGGCAATCTCTAAATTGAAAACTTAGAGATTGCCTTTTTAAATTCGTTCGAGATATTTTCGTTTCGAACGCTTCTTAAAAATGTGTATGCGATAAATAATTAGTGTTGTTCTTTCGTTTCATGCTTTGAAGGTTTAATAATCAAGTCAAATAATACGACAATGATTGTAAATACAATAGCACCAATAATAGGGGTAATCAAATTAAGTGCGCCCCCACCTGAAAGACTGTTAAGCACGAAATTTACCATTTGTAATAAGACAATAGACCAAAATAACACTGCGAGGTATTTCATTATGTAATGCCTCCAATTTAATATATATACATTTATTATAAATAAGAATGTGATATTTGTATAGTAGTAAGTTATAAAGTGTAGATTTTAATTGTACTAATTTTCACTATAAATTATAATAATAAATGTGATTTTAATGAGTATACTAGGTGAAGTTCTTGTATTGGAATTATGTATTATGTTAAATTAATACCTGGTATTAAAAAATTATTAAGAAGGTGTACAACCATGAACGTGGGTATTAAAGGTTTCGGCGCATATGCGCCTGAAAAAGTAGTAGAGAATGCCTATTTTGAATCGTTTTTAGAAACTTCAGATGAATGGATTTCGAAAATGACAGGTATTAAAGAAAGAAGATGGGCTGATGAAGATGAAGAGACGTCTGATTTAGCTTATCAAGCAAGTGTTAAAGCTATTAATGATGCTGGTATTGAACCAACGGACATAGATATGATTATTGTTGCAACATCTACAGGAGATTTTCCATTTCCAACTGTGGCTAACATATTACAAGACAGACTTGGCATCGGAAAGGTTGCTTCTATGGATCAGTTAGCTGCATGTAGTGGTTTCATGTATGCAATGATTAACGCTAAACAATTCGTACAATCAGGCGATTATAAAAATATTTTAGTTGTAGGTGCAGATAAATTATCTAAAATCACAGATTACACAGACCGTTCAACCGCTATTTTATTTGGTGATGGTGCTGGTGCAGTCGTTATCGGCGAAGTGTCTGAAGGCCGAGGTATTTTAAGTTATGAACTTGGATCAGACGGTTCTGGAGGCGAATATTTATATTTAAATCCAGAAAATGGTAAGATATTTATGAATGGACGAGAAGTGTTTAAATTTGCTGTTAGAATCATGGGTGAAGCCTCTAATAATGCAGTTGCAAAAGCAAATTTAGAACCAAACGATATCGATATGTTTGTGCCACATCAAGCGAATATTAGAATTATGGAATCTGCAAGAGAACGATTAGGTATACCTAAAGAAAAAATGAGCGTCTCAGTGGATAAATTTGGTAATACTTCTGCAGCTTCAATTCCATTAAGTATCGCACAAGAATTAGAAAATGGTAAAATTAAAGATGATGATGTTTTAGTACTAGTAGGATTCGGTGGCGGTCTTACTTGGGGTGCTGTAACAATAAGATGGGGAAAATAGGAGGATAATATATGAGCAAGGAACATCGTGTCGTCATTACTGGTATGGGTGTTTTATCACCAATCGGTAATGATGCAAAAACTTCATGGAAAAATGCACTAAATGGTGTTAGTGGTATAGATGAAATAACACGTATAGATACATCAGCATATAAAGTTCATTTAGCTGGTGAATTAAAAGACTTTGATATTGAAGATCATATAGATAAAAAAGAAGCGCGTCGTATGGATCGATTCACACAGTATGCAGTAGTCGCTGCAAGAGAAGCGGTTAAGGATGCAAAACTAAATATTAATGAAGATACAGCTAATAGAATTGGTGTTTGGATTGGCTCAGGTATCGGTGGCATGGAAACATTTGAATTATCACATAGCCAATTGCTAGAGCGTGGCCCTAGACGTGTCAGTCCTTTCTTTGTTCCGATGTTAATTCCTGATATGGCTACAGGCCAAGTATCTATTGATTTAGGTGCAAAAGGGCCGAATGGTGCTACGGTTACAGCATGTGCTACAGGTACAAACTCAATTGGAGAAGCTTTCAAGATTATTCAACGCGGTGATGCCGATGCTATGGTTACAGGTGGTACTGAAGCGCCAATTACACATATGGCAATCGCAGGCTTTAGTGCAAGCCGTGCTTTAACAACGAATGAAGATAAAGAAACAGCTTGTCGACCATTCCAAGAAGGCCGCGATGGCTTTGTAATGGGAGAAGGCGCAGGTATTGTTGTACTTGAATCTTTAGAGTCAGCCAAAGCACGTGGTGCAGAAATTTATGCTGAAGTAGTTGGTTATGGTTCAACAGGTGATGCTTATCATATTACAGCTCCAGCACCTGAAGGCGAAGGCGGCTCACGTGCGATGCAAGCAGCGATTGATGATGCAGGCATTGAGCCCCAAGATATTCAATATTTAAATGCTCATGGTACGAGTACGCCAGTTGGCGATTTGACTGAAATTCAAGCGATTAAAAATACATTTGGTGAAGCAGCTAAAAACTTAAAAATTAGCTCTACAAAATCAATGACTGGTCACTTATTAGGTGCAACAGGTGGTTTAGAGGCCATTTTCTCTGCTTTATCTATTAGAGATGGCCGCATCGCGCCAACCATCCATGCTGAATCTCCAGACCCAGAGTGTGATTTAGACATTGTTCCAAATAAAGCTGAAGATTTAGATATTACTTACGCTATGAGTAATAGTTTAGGATTTGGTGGCCATAATGCCGTCCTTGTTTTGAAAAAATTTAACGACTAAATCATATGTAATGATAAAAGGCTGAGGCAATTCATTTGTCCAG
Source organism: Staphylococcus sp. HMSC034G07 (assembly GCF_001835975.1). Lineage (NCBI taxonomy): Bacteria > Bacillati > Bacillota > Bacilli > Caryophanales > Staphylococcaceae > Staphylococcus > Staphylococcus sp. HMSC034G07. The sequence goes on along the minus strand of NZ_KV826608.1, from coordinate 67,492 downwards.
CCTTATTTATTTTGGCTGAAATTATTTAACAGATACGGAGTGATATGAATAAGCGATGATATCTATTGAAGATAGTTTTAATTTTTAAATAATATATATTTTAATAGTAAAATACATAATTAAATTTGATATATTGTATATTTATAGTGTGCACCTAGTGTATAATGTGCTTTATATTTACTTCAAAAGGAGGCAGTCAAGATGAAACGCTTTTCAACTTTGTCAACAACTTTGAAAACACGAATGATTGCAGATTTTATCTTGATTATAGCAAGTCAAGCCATCATGCCTTTTATAGCACTTTATTTAACGAGCAAGGTGAACGCAGTTTTTGCAGGGACATTTTTAATTATAAATATTATAGTGAGTTTTATAGTGTCTTTTTTAGGTGGATATTTAGGTGATAATTATAATAGGAAGAAAACGGTGAATTATATTCACTTTTTATATGCAATTTGCCTAATTATTCTAAGTATTACGGTTACTATGGACGGTACTGGTTTAGTTATATTTTGTATTGCTATTTTTGTTTTTCAATTATTATTTGCTGCAAGTGAACCTATATTTGAAGCGGCTATTATGGATGCTATATATGAAGATGTTAGGGCATATGTATATCAACTCAATTATTGGATGTTTAATATCGGTACAGCCATCGGTATGGCGTTAGGTGCATTATTATATTTGGGGCATAAACATTTATTATTTATTCTTTTCTTTGTCGCTATGTTAGTAAGTTGGTACTTATTTGAGAAGTATTATGATGTTAAACAAGTTATTAGTAAAAAGGGCGACGTTACGACTAAATTTAAACATTTTTTTGAAAGCTATCGAGATGTAGTTAAAGATAAATATTATATGATGCTAAATTTGGGCTATATGATGGTCATCATGGCTGAATTGAGTTTAAATTCTTATGTCGTGGTAAGGTTGAAAGATGCTTTTGAACCATTATCGATTTTAGGTTTTTATATAGATGGTGTCAGAATGTTTACGGTCATTATGATTATTAATACAGTAGTTGTCGCCACTTTAACATTTACTGTAAACAGAATTGTCGCAGCGACTTCGACTAGAATTGCATTTATGATTGGGATTGTCTTGTATACATTAGGATACAGTGTATTGACGTCTGCAACATCGTTTTGGATTTTATGCTTATTTTCAATTTTGGCTACTTTAGGGGAATTAATATATTCACCTATACAAAATGCACAACGATTCTTGATGATTCCTGAAGATAAACGAAGTACGTATAGTACATTTGCAATGGTTTCATTTTACGGCGGAAATATTTTAGCACGTCTAGGACTTATTATTGGCGCATTTATATTACCATGGATGATGTCTATCTACGTGGCAGTCATTGTTTTGTTGGGCTTTATCCTACTTTATTATGCACTTTTTTGTAATCCCAATATTGATAATCAACAGAAAAAAAGGCTGGATTAGTTATTGTTATTAAATACAATTACTAATCCAGTCTTTTTATATAGCAAATGATATTAAAATAGAGATAATGACATAAATGAGATTACAAAGAAAAGCAATTTTCACCCAAGATGAAACAATATAAATATCTTTTTTAGGTTTAGTAGGCTTAAAAAACGTATCATCTTCAAGCGAGCTTCTATGTTTCTTTCTCATCAATTGATATTTTAATCTTCTAAAACCAAAGCTTGTAGGATCTAAAACGCCTTCCTGCACAACCAAAATGATAAAAGAGAATATTGCTAAGAAGATAGAGACATAGAATATAATATTAATAAAGTTTATCCAATTATGGTTTGAAAATAACCATAAAATAAATGAAATTATAGGTGTAATAAGTAAAAATAATACGAGATGTTTTAAATATTTCATGTCGTTGCCCCCCAAAAAAGAATTAAATTAATTGTAACTTAAGTTAACTAAAAAATGAATAAAAATTACTATAAATTCGTTAACAACAGTATTTAATTAGAAGTTTAAAATTAATTAATTTTTAATTTCTTTAATAAAGTAAAGCAATAGAATATTGATTAAAATCTTAACTAAACGTATAATGTTATTAAATATTCTGAATATTGTGAAGGGAATGTTTAATTCGATTCAAAGGGGGATACAATATGCTTAAATATGTTTTAAAGCGATTGGGTTATATGTTTTTGTCATTATTCATTATCATTACCATTACTTTTTTCTTGATGAAACTTATGCCAGGTTCACCATTTAATGATGAAAAATTAAATGATGAACAAAAGCAAATTCTAAATGAAAAATATGGTTTGAATGACCCAGTACCAGTTCAGTATGCGAGTTATTTGAAGAATGTTGTTACGGGGGACTTTGGTAACTCATTCCAATATGATAACCAGCCAGTTTGGGATTTAATCAAACCAAGGTTATTACCATCTTTAGAGATGGGTTTAACAGCGATGGTGATTGGTGTCATACTCGGTCTGATTTTAGGGGTCATTGCGGCAGTCCGGCAAAACACCTGGGCTGACTATACAGCTACAGTAATTTCAGTTATAGCAGTATCGGTACCATCATTTGTCTTAGCTGTTTTATTACAATATGTATTTTCAGTAAGGTTACAATGGTTCCCAGTAGCAGGTTGGGAAGGTATTTCAACAGCAGTGTTACCATCTTTAGCACTATCAGCAGCAGTTTTAGCGACGGTAGCAAGATACATAAGAGCAGAAATGATAGAAGTGTTAAGTTCAGATTATATTTTACTTGCACGTGCCAAAGGTAATTCAACAATGAGAGTATTATTTGGACACGCATTAAGAAATGCCTTGATTCCAGTAATTACAATTATTGTGCCAATGTTGGCAAGTATATTAACAGGTACTTTGACAATTGAAAATATTTTTGGTGTGCCAGGGTTAGGGGATCAATTCGTAAGATCGATTACCACGAACGATTTCCCAGTAATTATGGCGACAACTATTTTATTCAGTACACTATTTATAGTTTCTATTTTCCTTGTAGATATATTATATGGTGTTATTGATCCACGTATACGTGTACAAGGAGGTAAAAAATAATGGCTGATAATAAAAATGAAAATTTAAATCAAGATTATTCAAATGCAGTTATGTCACATACCTCAGAAGCAATACCAGCATCAGATTTTATTAGAAGTAACAATGATATTGAAAAAGAACCTGAAATACAGCGAGAAAGTAAAAACTTTTGGCAGGATGCATGGACACAATTAAAGCGTAATAAATTAGCGGTAGTTGGTATGATAGGGTTAATTATTATCATTATTTTAGCGTTAATTGGGCCATTATTTAGTGCGCATGACTATGCTGAACAAGATGTTGAAAGACGTAACTTACCAGCTAAAATACCTGTACTAGATCAAATTTCATTTTTACCATTTGATGGTGAAGGTGCTCAAGGTAAAGATGCCTATGAAGAAGCTGGAGTGAAAGAAAATTTCTGGTTTGGTACAGACCAATTAGGTAGAGATTTATGGTCACGTACTTGGCAAGGTGCACAAGTATCATTATTTATTGGTGTTGTTGCAGCATTGCTCGATATTTTTATAGGGGTCATTTATGGCGCGATTTCAGGATTTTTTGGAGGACGACTTGATAATGTGATGCAACGTATTATTGAAATTGTTGCGTCTATACCAACATTGATTGTTGTTATTTTATTCGTGTTAATCTTTGAACCATCTATATGGACGATTATATTAGCGATGGCAATCACAGGCTGGATTGGAATGAGTCGTGTTGTCAGAGGGGAATTCTTAAAATTAAAAGGCCAAGAATTTGTATTAGCTTCAAAAACATTAGGTGCATCTAAACTTAAATTAATATTTAAGCACATATTACCTAACACACTAGGAGTTATAGTTGTTACATCTATGTTTACAGTGCCGAATGCAATCTTCTTCGAAGCATTCCTAAGCTTTATTGGTATTGGAGTGCCAGCACCAAGAACATCACTTGGTTCACTTGTAAATGATGGTCGTGCAATGTTATTGATTCATCCACATGAATTATTTATTCCGGCTATTATTTTAAGTTTATTAATATTATTCTTCTATCTATTTAGTGATGGATTACGTGATGCATTTGATCCGAAAATGCGTAAATAAAAAGGGGGCAACATTTTATGTCAGAAAGAATATTAGAAGTTAACAATTTGCATGTTTCCTTTGATATTGACGCAGGGGAAGTGCAAGCAGTACGTGGCGTGGATTTCTTTCTAGATAAAGGAGAAACACTAGCGATTGTTGGTGAATCAGGTTCTGGGAAATCAGTGACAACAAAAGCTATTACGAAATTATTCCAAGGTGATACAGGGAGAATTAAAAAAGGTGTTATTAATTTCTTGGGTGAAGACTTAGCTCAAAAATCAGAAGAAGAGTTAATTAAATTACGAGGAAAAGATATTTCTATGATTTTTCAAGATCCGATGACTTCGCTTAATCCTACAATGAAAATAGGCAAGCAGGTTATGGAACCACTAATGAAACATAGAAATTACAATAAAGTAAATGCGAAAAAAAGAGCATTGGAAATATTAAACCTTGTCGGTTTACCAAACGCTGAAAAACGTTTTAATGCCTATCCACATCAATTTTCAGGGGGACAAAGACAGAGAATAGTCATTGCGACAGCACTTGCATGTGAGCCTAAAGTATTAATTGCTGATGAGCCAACTACTGCACTTGATGTAACGATGCAAGCTCAAATATTAGAATTGATGAGAGAGTTACAAAGTAAAATAAGTACTTCAATCGTTTTCATCACTCATGATTTAGGTGTTGTTGCTAATATAGCAGACAGAGTAGCTGTTATGTATGGTGGTCAAATGGTTGAAACAGGGGATGTAGATGAAATATTTTATGACCCTAAACACCCGTATACTTGGGGACTATTATCATCGATGCCTGATTTAACGACTGGTTCAGAAATAGAATTATTAGCTATTCCAGGTACACCACCAGATTTATTACACCCGCCTAAAGGAGATGCGTTTGCTGAACGTAGCCAATATGCATTAGATGTGGATTTTAAAACACCGCCACCATGGTTCAAAATATCTGATACACATTTTGTGAAATCTTGGTTACTTGACGAGCGTGCACCTCATGTTGAACCACCAGAAATGGTACAAAAACGTTTACGTAAGATGCCAAATAATTACGATAAACCGCAACAAGTAGAAAGGGTGGCGTTTGATGATGCAAAATAAAGACATACTTTTACAAGTGAAAAATGTTAAACAATATTTTAATGAAGGAAAGCGTAACGAAGTGCGTGCAGTTGAAAATATTTCATTTGATATTTATAAAGGGGAAACATTTGGATTAGTTGGTGAATCTGGTTGTGGAAAATCTACAACTGGTAAAGCTATTATTAAACTCAATGATATAACTGATGGAGAAATACTTTATGAAGGTATCGATATTCAAAAAATAAAAAACCGTAAAGATTCGTTGAAGTTTAATAAAAAGATGCAAATGATTTTCCAAGATCCGTATGCTTCATTAAACCCAAGGTTAAAAGTCATGGATATAGTAGCAGAGGGGATAGATATTCATAAGCTAGCTAGTGGGACAAAAGACCGAAAAAGAAGAGTGTACAATTTATTAGAAACAGTAGGTCTTAGCAAAGAACATGCCAATCGTTATCCACATGAATTCTCAGGCGGTCAAAGACAACGTATCGGTATTGCACGTGCATTAGCAGTAGAACCAGAATTTATTATTGCAGATGAGCCAATATCAGCGTTAGATGTGTCAATACAAGCCCAGGTCGTTAATTTGTTATTAAAGTTGCAAAGAGAACACAATATTACGTTTTTATTTATTGCCCATGACCTTTCAATGGTGAAATATATTTCAGACAGAATAGCAGTAATGCATTTTGGTAAAATTGTCGAATTAGGTTCTGCAGATGAAATATACAATTATCCGTTACATCCTTACACGAAATCATTGCTTTCAGCAGTACCACAACCGGATCCTGAAAGTGAACGTTCTCGAAAAAGAACAGTGTATAAAGAAGACACATCCAAAAATAATCAACGGTCATTAAATGAAATACAACCTGGCCATTTTGTATTTACTACGGATGAAGAAGCAGAAACATTAAAATCTCAAATGCAAGCACCATCAGTATAAGGGGAAGGGGGATTAATATGAAAAGGATTAAACTATTTATAGTTTTATTAGCTTTAACGGTGATTACAGCGGGATGTAGCAGTGCTGAAGGTATCTACTCGGACAAAGGACAAGTATTTAGAAAAGTGATACCACAAGATATTTCTTCATTAGACTCTGCACTAGTGACCGACACGGTATCTTTTGATTTATTCAATCAAGTCTATGAAGGTCTTTACACTTTGGATAAGAATGATAAAGCACAACCAGGTGTCGCTAAAGAAATGCCAAAGAAAAGTAATGGCGGTAAGACATTGACAATTAAATTGCGTAAGGATGCAAAATGGTCTAATGGGGATCCAGTTACTGCACAAGATTTTGTTTTTGCATGGAAACGTGTTGTCAATCCAGATACAGCTTCAGAATATGCTTACATAATGTATGACTTAAAAAATGCTGAAGACATTAATATGGGTAAAAAAGATGTTGATAAATTAGGTGTAAAAGCGTTAGATGACCACACATTAAAAATTGAACTAAATAAGCCAATACCATATATTAATGAAATGCTTGCATTTGGCACATACTTGCCACAAAAAGAAAAAGTTGTGAAAAAGCATGGTGAACAATATGCTACAACTGCAGATAAAACAGTGTTTAATGGTCCGTTCAAAGTTCAAGATTGGAAAGTTGAAGATAAAATTCAATTAGTTAAAAATGAAGATTATTGGGACAAGAAAAAAGTTCATTTAGACCGTGTAAATTATAAAGTGTTAAAAGACCAGCAAGCAGGAGCATCACTTTATGACACTGGTTCTGTAGATGATACTACTATCACCGCCGACCAAGTGGATAAATATCAAGGAAATCCTGGTTTGAAGAAACGTTTGTTGGCTAGTACGTTCTATATGAAGTTAAATCAAGATAATGTACCTGAATTTAAAAATAAAGATATGCGATTAGCTATTTCGCAAGCGATTGATAAAGAGGGGTATGTGAATTCTGTAAAAAATAATGGATCAAAAGCGACAGATGGGTTCACAGCTAAATTAACGGCAGAAACACCTGACGGCAAAGACTTTGCCGAATCTATAGATTCACCACTTGCATATAATCCGACAGCAGCTAAGAAACACTTAGAAAAAGCGAAAAAAGATTTAGGTGTGAAAGAATTGACGTTTACCATGAATACTGAAGATACACCAGATGCAAAGATTTCAGCAGAATATATTAAAGCACAAGTAGAGAAGAATTTACCAGGTGTCACTTTGAAGATTAAACAATTACCGTTTAAACAGAGAGTAAACCAAGAACATTCTGAAACATTTGAAGCATCGTTATCAGGTTGGGGGCCAGATTATCCAGATCCTCTAACATTCTTGGAAATTATGACAACAGGTAATCCTTCAAATAATACCGCTTGGGGTAGTAAAAAATACGACCAACTCGTTAAAGATGCGAATGGTAAATTATTGAAAAAACCGGAAGAACGTAATGCAGCGATGAAAGAAGCGGAAGAATTATTACTCAATGATGCACCTGTAGCACCTATATATCAAAAAGGGGAAGCACATTTAACCAATCCACAAGTCAAAGGTTTATTCTATCACCAAATTGGTGGTGATACTTCGCTAAAAGAAGTAAGCATTGATAAATCAATTGACCGTGAAACTGGTAAAAAGAAATAAAATAAGTGAAAAATGAAATTTGAGTACAACTTATTGAAATAATGAAAATACGTCACTTTCTATGTCATTATATAGAGAGTGGCGTATTCTTTGATATCATACATTTTTAATCCTTGTTAAATAATTACTTTCCAACAGAAGAACTGACAATAAATGATTATTGATATTGTAAGACCTAATTGATATATTTCAAAAATTACGGTGTTAATGTAGCATACATCAACTAAACAAAATTGTAATTTGCTAAAATCACGTGGATAGTTGTAGAAGGAATGATGAAATTTGAGTACAACCAGGTTAATATATGTATCGAAAGTTGAAAAAACAGACTAATCCTTTAATTTGGATTGGTCTGTTTTAGAATGAGATGTATGCCAATTTTTTTGATTTTTAGATTATCTTTTTCGACCTAAGCCCATTGCTTTTTCCATTTTTTTTAATGTTTTAAATGAAGCTTTTTGAGCTTTCTCTCTACCATTATCTAAAATCGTATCTAATTCATCTGAGTTGAAATAATACTCATATTTTTCTTGGAACTGAACTAAAAAGTCTTTTACAATTTCAGCTAAATCTGATTTAAATTCACCATAGTTAGAATCTTTATACTGTGTTTGGAGTTCATCAATTGTTTTATCAGTTAAACTTGAATAGATAGATAATAAATTTGAAATGCCAGGCTTATTGTTACGATCAAATTTAATAATACCATCTGAATCTGTTACTGCGCTTTTTATTTTTTTAGCGCCAACATTGGGTTCATCTAACAATGAGATATAATTCTTTTGGTTATCATCACTTTTACTCATTTTTTTCGTTGGGTCTTGTAAACTCATAACACGACCACCAACTTTTGGCATGCGTATTTCTGGTTTTACAAGAACATCGTTGTAACGTGAATTGAATCGGTCTACTAAATTTCTAGTTAATTCAATATGTTGTTTTTGGTCGTCTCCAACAGGAACGATGTTTGTGTTATAAATAACGATATCTGCTGCCATTAATGGAGGATATGTAAGTAAGCCAGCTGGTATACCTTCCGTTTGTTTTACTGCTTTATCTTTAAATTGTGTCATGCGTTCTAATTCACCAATAGATGAAATAGTTGTTAACATCCAGCTAGCTTGCACATGCGCTGGCACTTCAGATTGTATAAATAATGTTGATTTTTCTGGATCAATGCCTGAAGCTAAATAAATTGCTGCTAGTTGTCTTGTTTGTTTACGTAGTTTTAATCGATCTTGTGGAATTGTAATTGCGTGTTGATCCACGATGCAGAAGAAACAATCATAGTCTTCTTGGACTTCACCAAATTGCTTCAACGCACCAATATAATTACCAAGCGTTGGGATGCCGCTAGGTTGGATACCAGAAAATAAAGTTTCCATTTTTTGATGCCTACCTTTTTAATAATTTAATTTATCTACTTTAGTAATAGTATAACAGTATTTCAATCATTTGTAAGTTATGTTAAACTGTATACATATCAATATTTCTAACTAAATTGATTGGGAATTAAGCTTATTTGAAAATTTTTAAAAAAATTAGAGAATTCTCATTTAATTTTAATGTTGATAGGGTATACTTTAATTGTAAGGTTAAGAGAGGTAAAAATGACTTAGTAATTTCTTAATCATATAAAAATTGAAATCTAATGAATTTATATTCATGAAAAATAGGAGAGTGAGATGTATGGTAACATTATTTACTTCACCAAGTTGCACATCTTGCCGTAAAGCGAAAGCATGGTTACAAGAACATGACATTCCGTATACGGAGCGTAACATTTTTTCAGAACACTTAACAATTGATGAAATTAAACAAATTTTAAAAATGACTGAAGATGGAACAGACGAAATCATATCTACTCGTTCTAAAACTTATCAAAAATTAAATGTAGATATTGATGCTTTACCACTTCAAGACTTATATTCAATTATCCAAGATAATCCAGGTTTATTAAGACGTCCGATTATCTTAGATGATAAACGTTTACAAGTTGGTTATAATGAAGATGAAATCAGACGTTTTTTACCTAGAAAAGTACGTACGTTCCAATTGCAAGAAGCGCAACGTATGGTTGATTAATTTATAAATAGAGCGATTAAGCCATAAAGTAATGTTATTGTGATGTTGCTTTGTGGTTTTGTTGTGTTTACCATAACAGATAAATGTATACTTACGTCAAACAAATCGATTATTCGATTGTGAATAATTATTGACTAAATTCAAACAGCACTCTATAAAAAGTGCTGTTTTTTGGCCTTTTATAAGGGTATATGTTATTATAAGAGACCAAATAGAAAATAGTAAAAATTAATCAAACAAATTAATTGTAATTCTTACTACGTTCTAATAAAATAATGATTACTATTCATCGACTGTAAGGAGTGAGATGATATGAGAATAGAGCGAGTTGACGATACTACCGTTAAACTATTTATAACATATAGTGATATAGAAGCAAGAGGTTTTAAACGAGAAGATTTATGGACTAATCGCAAACGTGGAGAAGAATTCTTTTGGAACATGATGGAAGAAATCAATGAAGAAGAAGATTTTGTTGTTGAAGGTCCTTTATGGATTCAAGTACATGCTTTTGAAAAGGGCGTTGAAGTAACAATTTCTAAATCTAAAAACGAAGATCTTATCAATATGTCTGATGAAGACAATGACCAATTAGATCATCAAGTTAATGATTTATTATCACAAACATTTGATCAAGATGATAGTTTAGAGGATTTATTTGAACAACGACAACAACAAAAAGAGACACAACAAGATCAAGAACGCAACAAACGTAAGCCGCAAAATACACGTACTGTTATAGTTAGATTTAATGACTTGGAAGAAGTAATTGATTATGCTTACCATAATAATCAAAGAACAGATGAGTTTGAAGATTTATTATATAGTTTTAATAATGTATATTACTACGCTGTTCACTTTGATGAAACAGTTGGACAAGAAACAATTAACGATAGTTACAGTCAATTACTTGAGTTCGCATATCCTACTGATAAATCAGAAGTATATTTAAACGATTACGCAAAAATTATTATGAGTCATAATGTCGCTTCACAAGTACGTCGTTATTTTCCTGATACAACAGAATAACTACGATAAAGAAACTAATATAAATTATTATCAACAATGATTATGATTTGATTAGTAGATTAATTTGAGACTGACAGTCTGGGACATAAAGTTCTTGGACAAATGAAAAAGGCAATTTCTATTGAAATCATATAGAAATTGCCTTTTTCTGTATTGTTTTAAAGTAAGGCATTTGATTCTGTGAGAGCTACATCATTCAGATACCATTATTGACCTTTTTCTATTGTACGACTAGAGCATACAGATTGGGTGTCTACATGTAGAATAATTATTAACATCATTTTGGTTGATATAAGACGTTGTTTTTAAAGTATTTTAATGTGAAATGACATATGAATACGTTGTATTTTGGTTAGGTGCTGAATGTACAGGATAAGCGAAGACTGCAGTATGAAGCTGTTTTCTAAGAAAGCAAGTCAACTATACGAAGTATTGAATAATAAAGAAGCGCGCAGATAAATTGAATTAAATCATCTGCGTGCTATTTTTCTAGGATTT
>NZ_KV826608.1:0-55977 GCF_001835975.1 Staphylococcus sp. HMSC034G07 | reverse complement strand
TAAATCATCTGCGTGCTATTTTTCTAGGATTTATGTCTCAGATTCTTTATGTAATAACAAGGTGATTTCTAAATAGAGTATAGTAATTTGTTGGCTTCTCACGTGTAATTAAATGAGGTGAAGAAATGTTATACGCGAACAATAATCGAAATCAGGCCGTTTGGGCAAAAGATGCGATAAAAAATAAGCATTATCGTTGCCCATTTTGTAAATGCAAAGTGATATTAAAAAAAGGAACATACAATACACCTCATTTTGCGCATATCCGTAATAATCGTTCATACTGTCATAAAAATGAATCACAAGAACATTTTAATTTAAAATACCATATTGCTCGTGAGTTAAAAGGCTTAAATCACAAAGTTAACATCGAACCTTATGTACCACAAAGTTACCAATATCCTGATTTAATCATTGATGATGAAATTGTATTAGAAATACAATTTTCAAAAGTAACGACAGCATGTATTTCAAAACGCAGTAAAACTTTACAAAATGCTGGGTATAAAGTGTATTGGATAACAAAAAAAGTTAAATATAATAAAAGTAATAGTGTTTTGTATTTATCAAAATACGAAAGAAATTTTATTAACATTCATAATAGATTATTATTATCGTGGGATACAACACATAAAATTCTTTTTGGTTATAAAGTGATTAATTTTTTAGGAGGGCAACAATTTATTGCCAAAAGGCATTGTATGACATTTGCACAATTAATTAATCAAATTCAAATAGAGCGTGTTTATCATGCGCCAACACAGCCCTTAAAATTATCCAAAATTGCTATAAGCACTTATTTGAGAAACTGCCGTAAAACACACTCAGTTTTAGAACCAAGTTTAAGTGTGATGTATAATTTAAAATTAACGGATGCATGGGTAAATAAATATATAGGTATAATTTACCCAGAACAAATTTATATTAAGTCACATCCTGTGTATTGGCAATTACAACTTATATATTTGTGGCGTACACACACTTTTAACATAACACGATTTAAACAACTGATAGAATTAAATCATTTTTATAATGTTGAAATAGATAAAACGCAAATAAGCCATAGCGTTGTTCAAAAGTTCAAACAATTCTATCATAATCATGGGTGTTATAGCGTGCAAAAATAATCATGACATGAGAAAATTATACTAATAGACTTTATAGGAGGTTTACTAGATATTATGACACAACAATTAACAAGAGAAGAGCAAGAACGTAAATATCCAGAATATACTTGGGATTTATCTACCATTTTTGAATCTGATAATGCTTTTGAAGATGCATTTAAAGAAGTAGAAAATAATATCGGCAAAGAACAACAATATGTCGGTCACTTAGCTGATAGCTCATCTACACTATATAATGCATTAGCACTAGAAGATGAATTAGGTTCTAAGTTGGAAAAAGTATATGTATATGCACATTTAAAACAAGATCAAGATACAGCGAATGATAAATACACAGGTTATGAATCTAGAGCACATCAATTAATTATAAAATTCAGCTCAGCATGGAGTTTCTTAGTGCCAGAAATTCTACAAATAGATGAAGCAACGATACAAAAATTTATTGATGAAAATGATGATTTGGAACGTTACAAATTTGATTTAAAATTAATTAATGAAAAAAGACCGCATGTATTGAGTGCAGATAAAGAAAGATTACTAACTGAAGCACAAGATGCATTGTCTACACCTGACAATGTGTATGGCATGTTTAGTAATGCGGATTTAGAATTTGAAGATGCGATAGATAGTGAAGGCCAACGACATTCATTAACACAAGGAACATTCATTAAATGTCTGGAATCAGATGATCGCGTATTACGTCAATCTGCTTATGAAAATTTATATAAAGCATACGGTGCTTATAATAATACACTAAGTGCGACGCTCGCTGGAGAAGTTAAGAAAAATGTTTTTAACGCTAGAACACATAACTATAAAACAGCAAGAGAAGCAGCGTTAAGTAATAATCACATTCCAGAAGCTGTATATGATAATTTAGTTAAAACAGTTCATAAATACTTACCTTTACTTCATCGCTATACTAAATTGCGCAAAGAACTATTGGGCTTAGATGACATGAAAATGTATGATGTTTACACACCACTTGTTAAAGATATTAAATTTGAAATGCCGTACGAAGAGGCTAAAGATTGGATGTTGAAAGCATTACAACCTATGGGTGAAGAATATATGAAAGTTGTAGAAGAAGGATTGAATCATCGATGGGTAGATGTCTTTGAAAATAAAGGTAAACGTTCTGGAGGTTATTCATCAGGTGCACACTTAACAAATCCGTTTATTTTACTAAATTGGTCAAATACTGTTTCTGATTTGTATACTTTAGTACATGAATTTGGCCATTCAGCACATAGCTACTTTAGTCGTCAAAATCAACCATCTAATTTAAGTGATTACACTATTTTCGTTGCAGAAGTTGCATCGACTTGTAATGAAGCACTATTAAGTGATTATATGGATAAACATTTAGATGACAAGCGCAGATTATTACTATTAAACCAAGAACTTGAACGTTTCCGTGCAACACTATTTAGACAAACAATGTTCGCAGAGTTTGAACATAAAATCCATCAAATAGAAGAAGCAGGAGAACCATTAACAGCTAACCGTATGAATGAAGAATACGCAGCGCTCAACAGAAAATATTTTGGAGATTCTGTTGAAACAGATGAAAATATTAGTAAAGAATGGTCTAGAATACCACACTTTTATATGAATTATTATGTGTATCAATATGCAACCGGATACAGTGCAGCTCAAAGTTTAAGTCATCAAATTTTAACAGAAGGTAAACCCGCTGTTGAGCGATATATCAATGAATTCTTGAAAAAAGGTAGTTCAAATTATCCTATTGAAATCTTAAAAAATGCAGGTGTAGATATGACAACTCCAGAACCAATTGAACAAGCTTGCCAAGTGTTCGAACAAAAATTAGACGCTTTTGAAAAGTTAATGAAAGCTTAGCATGAATGTATTCGTTTACAATATGACAAGTTTGTGACAAAGGAGATTTATTTAATTTTAAAGGTTGAAAGGTATATAACACCATGTTATATTATATACATGAAATTAATCACATAACAAACATACCCCTTTGTTTGAAGTGAAAAATTTCTCCCATCCCCTTTGTTTAGCGCCGTGTAATCAGACACGGCGTTTTTTTTATGTTCAAATTTAAAGACTTTTATATGTATAAGAAATTGAATAACTATTCAGATATTTTTGATTTCTAATATATGAAATATACAATTGAAATACTTTCAATTAATTAATTAATACTTTTCGATTATGTATAGTAACGTTATAAGAATTGTTTTCATAGTGAAAGTATATTTAATGATTGTAATATATAATACCAAAAAAACCCATGTTGTTTTTATTTGTTTTTTGAATTTACTCATAAATATTATTATTTGTATAGATTAAATTTTTACAATATATTATAATATGCAATAAAGCTATTATTTTGGCTTTTAGTGATGTTGGGGAGTGAATAAAGTGTTTTCTATTATAATTACTGCTCATAATAGTGAAAAGCATATCGAAAATACTTTAAACAGTGTACTTGAAGCAGCGAAAAATATAAAAAGGGAAATAATTGTTGTAGATGATGGCAGTAGCGATAATACTTTTGGGTTATTAAAAAAGTATGATGAGATAAAATTAATATATCAAAATAATCATGGCGTAAGTTCTGCTAGAAATAAAGCATTGAAATATATATCAAAAAATTCACAATTCATTACTTTTATAGATGATTCAGATTGGATAAGTAATAATTTTTTTAGTGAAAGTATCCAATTTTTTAAAGAAAACAAAAATATCCAAGTAGCAGTAACCCCTATAATAGTGAAAGAAAATCAAAGTGAAAGGGATCACTTTTTAAATTATAGATTTAACTCAGAAAAAATAATTGTTAATATTTTAGAAGATTATAGTTATGTTCATTTTCACATAGGTGGTGCTATTTTCAAAACTAATTTGATATGCAATATTAATAATCCTTTTGACGAAAATATAAATTTTTGGGAAGATGCAAAGTTAATCAATAACATTTTACTCTATGTACAAGAATATGGATTAATAAAAAATGGATTATACTATTACAATAGGGATGACGATAATTCGCTAGCAAAATCTTCATGGGATAATGAGGCAAGGTATAATGATCACATTGAAAAGAATCTTATGTTTCTTATTCATGAATCAATAAAAATTTTTGGGAAAGTAATCGACTATGTACAATATATTGTAACTATTCACTATTTGCAATTTTTGCAAACTCATAACTATAAATACATTAATATTAAATATATTAGAAATAATCCAAACTTTTTAAGATTGTCAAAAGAAATGATTTCTTACGTCGACAAGAATATTATTGATACATTAAAAGTTGATAAAAGGTATAAGTATTTTTTATATCAACTTAAGAATGCAAATGTAAAAGATGAATTCAATAATATAACTATTTATATTCACAAATTTAATTTGTGTAAAAAAATATTAACTTTTTCTTTTTCAGAAGAGTCCTATAATGTAAATAATAATTCTGATGTATATATCCAAAATAAAAAAATAAAAGAACTGCTGTTTTTTTACGTAAATATGAAAAGGATATTCTGCATTATTTATCTAATGATTTTAGCAGAAATATATTTGAAGTGAAATTACATTTTTGGGAATTATTTCATGAAAATACATTTATTATTAAGGATAGAAGAAATCAAATTAAGATAGAAGTAATTAGTTCATCTATCTTTAAAAGAATTTTGAAAAATATTAATTTATATATTGAAAGGAAAATTAAAAGTGGGAGATAAATTTAATGTAAGCATTATAATACCTGTTTATAATGCCGAAAAACACATAAAAGATACCTTACATTCAATTGAAAACCAAAGTTTTCAAAAAGAAATTGAGGTATTAGTAATTAACGATGGTTCAGATGATAACTCTATTGAAGAAATTGAAAAATTTATGATCAATAGTTATAGGGATAATATTCACTATACATTGTTTGATGATGGTTTAAATTTAGGACAGGGTGCCAGACGTAACTTTGGTATAGAAAGAGCTCAAGGAGAAACAATAATATTTTTAGATTCCGATGATTTTTTAGTAGAAAATGCTATTGAAATTGCCTATACAAGATTTAAAGGTAATTCTGAAAATGATATTGTTATTTTTGAATGGGCTTATTTTTATCCTGAAACTAATGAGACAATATATGTTAATAAGGAAAAATATAGTCAAAAACTAGCTTTATATAGAGAAACTTGTGAATTACTACTCGCTTGTAATACTTATTTTACAGTTAACAAATTATATAGAAGACAGTTTTTGATAGATCACAATATACGTTTTGGTGAGGGATATATTTACGAAGATTTTGAATTTTATATTAAATGTGCATTAAGAGCCCTACGTGCGCCAGTCATTCCTAATATTTTATATAAAGTTAGGGTACACGAAGAAAGCACAACAAAAACCGACTATGATAGTTTGAAACATCGTGATTCATTTTTAACTGCTATTGAAAAAAGCTCTGAAATTTTACAAAATGGAGCGAGAAATGTAAATAGTGTCTACCAAGTAAATAAATATTTTATCTATAGAGCGTTACTTTATTCAGAAAAGCGATTGCCAAATTCGAAGAAAATAAAAGATGATTTTATTTATAATACAATGAAAATAATTAATGAATATAATCCGAATATTCATATTCCTAATGGCATAATCCCTTTGTACCATCATTTATTTAATAATAATTTAATAAAAAATTATGAGGTGAAAAAAGCTAAAAAAGTATTTAAATTACACAAAGAGTCTAATATAAATTTTTATTCCCATAGATTAAATAGAAAAATTGAACGAAAAAAGAAAATAAAAAGAAAATTGGAAAACAATTATTATTTTGAGCCTATTATCTACACATTAAGAAAAAAAGTTCATAAAATGCGACACAATAAAAGCCAAAAAGAACAAAATAGATTATATAGCAAAAAAATAAATGGGGACACAATATTGATGCTTGGTTTTGATTACAAATATCAGGGTAACTCAAAATATTTATTTAATTATTTAAAGGATAAATATAATCCTACAAAGCTTAAATTTGTAACAAGTGATAAAAGAATTCCTGAAGATTATAGAATTGAACCAAGAAGTAAAGAATTTTTTAATGCTTTTTACACTTCGAAAGTGATAATTGCTGAATCATGGATTCCTTTAGCCTTTAAAAAGAAAGAAGGTCAGGTGTGGCTGCAATTATGGCATGGTACTCCATTCAAAAAAATGTTGTTTGATAGTAATGAAAGTCATATGCTACGACTAAATCCAAATCATAGAATTAGAATGAAAAAAGACATTGCGCGTTGGGACTATTTGTTATCTGACTCTGAGTTAG
This sequence comes from Staphylococcus sp. HMSC034G07, assembly GCF_001835975.1. NCBI lineage: Bacteria > Bacillati > Bacillota > Bacilli > Caryophanales > Staphylococcaceae > Staphylococcus > Staphylococcus sp. HMSC034G07. The sequence continues at coordinate 49,542 of NZ_KV826608.1, read as the reverse complement.
CAAAATCTATTTTTAATACTTCATTTGATTTTAATTATAATAAAATCCTGAATTATGGTTATCCAAGAAATGAGTGGCTTATAAATAATAGTAATAATAATACCCTTATAAATGATATTAAGACAATGAATAATATTCCATTAAATAAAAAAGTTATTTTATATGCTCCTACCTGGAGAGATTATAATTATAAAAAGCATGAGAGTCAAAAAGATAAAAATTATATGGTTAATTTAAGTGCGCTTTTACAGACATTAGGAGAAGATTACGTTTTAATTAATAAGGCGCATTCTATGGATTCACAACCTTCTTGGAATACTGGATCACATCAAATTTTAACAGTTAGTAATATTATGGATTCACAGGAATTGTTACTTATAAGTGATATAGTAGTTACAGATTATTCATCTATTTTCTTTGATGCTATCCATATTGCAAAGCCTTTTTATCTTATCACTAAAGATTTAAATAAATTTAATCTTTCCCGTGGTTTTTACAATAAAATATACAAAGATTTAAAATTAGTTTCTGCCAAAAATGATAATGAACTTGCGAATAAAATAAAAAATGATATATTTTCCAAACTTGAAATACCTAAATGTTATAGAAATAATTCTATTTCTAAATCAAATAAAAAAATTAATGAATTTATTTTACAAAATTTAGAAAATAGCAAGGGAATTTAATTTATGAGTATATATGATAAATATTATGTATATCATTTAGAGCAAGATATTACTTCATACACTGATGATCGTATTTTTATAAAAACAGGCGAAGAGAATAACCTATTAGAATTAGCTAGAAAAAATCCGATTTTAAAAGAAAAGTATAAACAACTGTTACTAAACGATTATGTATTATATTTTCACAAAGATGGCATTTCCAGATTTATCAAAAGAATCTTGTCATATGAAGTACTAGATGAAAATAAATATATAAGTGATAATGAAATTTTTTATACTCTTCAAGAACCTTTTGGTCGAAAAATTAATGAAAAAGTAGAAAAAAAGTTATTAGTTATATTCTCAAAAATGCCTGGAAGTAATTTTTATGATAGTGCGAAATTACCACATAGAATGTTACCTTCATTTTTTGAAGGGATAGAAAGAAATTTAGTTAAAAATGTATATATAATGAGGATTATGGATTTAAATGTGTCTCACGGCTCACATTATGTTAATACGATAAATTTTCCTGATTATGAAAAACGGATTCAAGAAACCTTGAAAAATGTAATAAAAAATCTAACTATTAGTAAAAAAAATGTTGTGTTTTATGGTGTATCTAGAGGTGGTGCTGGGGCCTTATTACATGGTTCTTTTATGGATATTAAAACGCTTGCAGTTGATCCAATAGTTAATATTGGGGGAGAAATGTATGCAAATGATCGCAGATTATTAAAAGGATTAAGAAAAGATGATCTTGTTCCAGTTATAAATGAGAATTCAGAAAAGTTAAATCAGTATAAAAAAATTGTTATTTGTAGTGAAAATTCTAGAATGTATTACAATGAAATAATAAGACTTAAGGATAAATATTTTAAATTAATTAATGTAAGGGATAATAAAATCACCACACATCCTGAGGTTTCACAAAATACAGTTCCAGAACAACTAATGATATTAAATAATTTATTAACAAATTTTAAATATTTCCAATAAAATAGTATATTGTTTTTAATATTTTATAATTTTCTTGGTGTTGAGGAAAGATAAATATATAATGACTATCCAACAATGAATTAATATGTATATAAAGATATAGAACTTAAAAATTGAAATCAAGTTTTGTATAATTCAAATTGTAGGTTTTTATATAAAAAAAGATTCTTTGTCAAAGCAAACTGATACCATTTTGAGATTAGGCAACCTTAGCTTGCTTAATCTCTTTTTTTGGTTGAAGAAGTATAAAGCCGAGAAGTAGTAAGATGACGGTTACGCAAATTATCATAATTTCTATATCCAAATGATATTCGTTTAATAAGTTTGACTTTATTATTGATACCTTTTATCGGATCATTAGTTATATTAAGGTATTTTAGTGTGTTATTAATGAATGATTGGTTTTTTTTTAAGTTTTCAAGACGATTCTCAATTTGAAACATACTTTATTGACATTTATTTCATTTAGGGTAGTCATAAAATCTATTGAATTATTATCTTTTAAACTATATCTTAATTTATTAACTACTTCATAGCTATATTGGAAATTTTCATCGAAACCTTGTAAATACTCAACAACGCCTTTGGATGTTTGCCAGGATTTGAATAACTTTAATTTACGATAAGAAGTCGCATTAAGATCTTCAAATGGGGTTAGAAGTAATTTCCAATAGCGTTTGTATTTATTATATAAAGGTCTATTATTATTTTTAAACATATTCATAAGACTAACTCTAGATATATTAAGCGCACGATTGAGCGCTTGAACAATTTGAAATCTATCAATAATGATTTGAGCATTTGGAAAAACTTCTTTAATAAGAGTCATATATTGTTCATACATATCACTCGTAACCGTTAATACTTTATTCCTTTCTTTTAGACGGAAACGGAAAAATAATTTTTTAGTGAGTATAACTTTCTATCTCTTACAATATCAATTATTTTATACGATGTCGCATCACAAAAAATAAAACTCATAGCACTGTCTACTTATTTAACACTTTTAAATTCATCCATTAATATATGTTTCGGCAATAAGTTAAACGGCAAGTGTTTGATAGCTTGTGCAGTATGATTAATAAGACGTGAAACTGTTGAGTTAGATACACCACAAGACTTCGCTATTGATTTCTGAGAACGTATAGAGGTTGCCTTATCTATAATTGTTAAACGTGAATTATTAGAGATATAGCAACCAACATCAACGATGTTAGTTTGAGCTGTAAAGTAAGAACAACAATGCTTACGATAGAATCTTTGCTTTTTAAGTAATAAAAATGCATTCATTTCAGATATTTTCGGGATTGTTATCCTAGAACTTTTAAAACCATTTTTACAATAGTATAGTTTGTATTTATTACACCACAGTTTACAAAAAAATCAGTTGTATATGTAACTTTTGCATAATAGTACTTACATCTTTTTTCTTTATATTCAATTTCTCCCAGTTTATTGTCGAAAATAACATTAGAGTCTTCAATTCCAAATGTTTTGGATATAAAATTGTTCATAGGCGCATAATCTTTCCTTAAATTATTTGGTCAGATATTTAAATTATAGAGATTTTTGCGCTTTTTTTGTATCAAAAAAACAGGGATGATTTTTATAACAGTCCTGTTTAGTATAGAGCAAGTAATTGCAAGTATATATTATACAAAAAAGTGATTGAGTGATCATAACTAGGAATGATAAATAAAAATGCCAACTTCTTTAATACTCATATAGAAGTTGGCATTTCTTTACTTTTATGAAATTTTGTAATTCTATCTACTATGATATTAGCGTATATTCAAAATGTTTATTTAACTTTTATAAGTTTATGAAACATTTTCTAGATAAATCATTAACCTATATAAAATCTTTTAAAGTCATTTTATTTTGACTTATGCTTTTAGCTTTTGATTCGGAAAGTAAGCATGTTGTATGTCACAAGTTTTTAACCATAAAATATACTACGTTTTATGGTGCAGTATATTGATATGATATGAACAAAATTAATATTTCAAACTTTTGACTTCCAAAATTTACCTTCTGGTGAGCTAAGTTTTTCTATTTTTTGCTGTAATGCTAATTTTTTCAGCTCTTTATTCAATAATTTTTCAGGCCATTCATAAATAGTCAGTAATTCTTCTTTGGTTACTAATTGTTGTTGATAGATGTAAGTTTCCAAACTTGGTGGGAGTTCTTTTTCAATCGGTGAACCAATCAGTTCGTTTATGATGTACGTATATATGTGATAAGGGTACAAGCCTTCGACTTTTAAACCTTCTTCATGAATATCTTCATTAAAGAATACAAGAGAGGGTGCTTCTTCAATTTCCATTTCTCGAGCGATATGCAAGTCAACTTGTAAGCTTTCCCTTAAAGCACTTTTATGTAAGTCTTCTTTAAAGACTTCATAATCAAGGCCAGCATTACTTATACAATTATTGACCATCTCTTCAGTGATAATATCTCGTTTTGGTATTATCTCATTTTGAACAAGATGGATAAAACGCTCCGCCCGTAATCGACCTTGGAGTTCGGCGGCCTTATAGGCAAGTGCAATATTATCTAAATTTGATGTACTTTGTGCTTGGCATTTTGTTAATACACGTAAAGAAGGGTTTAAAATATGTCTAATACTTATATATTGTTTATACTCAAGTCGTAATTTTGAAAGTATCGCAGACAATTTAAAGCACTCTTTACTGAATGGATCGAAAAAGGAATAAATTTCAATCTTACTCAAAGGTGAAAGATTTGCATCTTCACGACTATTAGCATTTATCAATTTTAATTCTTCAGCCATGTTTTTTCACCTACAATTAATTTTCGGAATTAACCATGTGATTCGCTGTTAAACGTAATCGTTCATATAAATAATCCCCGACGCCTGCAGAAAAATCTGCTTGTTGAATAGCTTTATACATATTTTCAAGCCATGCGTCACGTTCGTATGTTGTTATTACAAATTCCAAGTGTCTTTTTTTTAACATAGGATGACCATGTTCTTCTGTATACAGTTGAGGTCCGCCTAAAAATTGTGTTAAGAATTGTTTTTGTTTTCTGCTTGTTTCTTCAAAATCTCCAGGAAACAAATGATTGATTCTATCATCACGTTTAACCATATCATAAAAATGGTCAATCATTTTAAATAAGGCGTCTTGTCCGATAACCTCGTAAGCTGTTTGAGTCATAGTATCACCATATCCTATTAATATAATACTAATATAACATGAATTTTTACATTTGGAAGTAATTCGACTTCTTAATATTGTGCGCAATTAACTGTTGTTTAATTTACGTTTGCGATTGAAAAATCTTTGGACTTTATTGTTTGGAATTTCATGATTGATATTAAATTGATTAAGAATCGATTTAAATTGAACTAATCCTTCATTATAATCATTTACTTCATATTCAAGTTCAAAGTCCTGGAAATCCAAGTAATAATTTTTATCTAAAACAAGTAGATTTCCGTTAATTTCTTTTTCTATACGTTCGGTAGTTAGGTCTCCTAATACGATTAATGCATCAATATCTACGTCCATTTTTAGGAGTTGGTTTAAAATATCTTGGGGCAGATCCTGACTTTTGATGTGCTTGTTTAGTTTTGGTTCAACGATTGTATCGAAATTATACTCCATCAAACCAATTTCAGCTGGTACTTTTAACGTCATTTCGTATGCATCATCTTTAACGCGAATTCTCAAAGCTGATTGATGAGATTTTAAATCGAAATTTAATGTGTCGATGTAATAATTAGTTTGACTAAATGGTTTGATATTTAAAAAATAGGTGTTGTATATAGCTTGATAATCGTCTTCAGACAATAACTGTTTAAATTCAATTTCATTATTAGTTGCCACGCGTTACACTCCTTAAATATATATGATAATTCATTTTAAAGGACTTATAAGTTAATTTAAATTAGATTGCATTATACGCTGAAAATTATTATATTTACGTTAAGTCAATTGATGACATAATAATAGTCATGTAACGTGTTATGTACGTCTTAATTATGTTAAAATAATGAAGAATAAGGAGGAACAAGCATGCGTATTTATGTGAATGAAATTAAAGTAACAGAAGATAGTTTAAAGTGTTATACAGAACAATCTACAGAAGGCTTACAAGAAGCAGGACAAATGCTTGTTGATAGTGATAATTATAGCTTTGCATATATCTTAGATGACGGCCAGTCGTATTCATATTTGATTTTTGTTCAAGAAACTTGGTCGATGCTACATGAAAATAAAAATAAAAAGATTATCGTTAATGATCATTTAGAACTAAAACAATTCGATAGAGAATTTAATTATATATTAGAAAATATTCAAGGTAATTCAAACTATGGTAAGGAGTTTGTTTCTGTTGTGGAAGATACTTTCGAATTAGAGTGAAGCGGAGTGAAGCACAATGAATCAATGGGATCAGTTTTTATCTCCATATAGACAAGCAGTTGATGAATTAAAAGTAAAATTAAAAGGGCTTAGAAAACAATATGATGTAGAAGATAATGCTTCACCGATTGAATTTGTGACGGGTCGTGTTAAACCTATGACTAGCATTATTGATAAAGCAAATAAAAGACAAATCTCATTTGATCGATTACATGAAGAAATGTATGATATAGCAGGTTTGAGATTAATGTGTCAATTCGTCGATGATATCGATATTGTGGTCAATCTCTTGAGACAACGTCAAGATTTCAAAGTAGTAGAAGAACGCGATTATATCAGTAATACAAAACAAAGTGGATATCGTTCATATCATGTAATTATTGAATATCCAATCGAAACACTTAAAGGTGAAAAGTCAATTTTAGCAGAAATTCAAATCAGAACATTAGCCATGAATTTTTGGGCAACAATCGAGCATACTTTGCGGTATAAATATGATGGAGATTATCCGCCAGAAATTCAGCACCGACTAGAACGTGCGGCTGAAGCAGCGTTTTTACTTGATGAAGAAATGTCAGAAATTAAAGAGGAAATTCAAGAAGCTCAAAAATACTATTCCAAAAAACGTGCTAAAAAGCATGATAATGACTAGGAGGTGCAATCATGCGCTATACAATTTTATCTAAAGGTGATTCTAAGTCGAACGCTTTAAAGCATAAGATGATTAATCACATGAAAGATTTTGAAATGGTTGAAGATACGGAAAATCCTGAAATAGTCATATCAGTTGGTGGAGATGGTACTTTATTACAGGCTTTCCATCAGTATAGTCACATGTTATCGAGGTGCGCATTTGTAGGGATACATACTGGACATTTAGGGTTCTATGCAGATTGGTTGCCACATGAAGTAGAGAAATTGATTATTGAAATTAATAATTCAGAATTCCAAGTTATAGAATATCCACTATTAGAAATTATAGTGCGTTATAACGATAATGGATATGAGACGAGATACTTAGCATTAAATGAGGCGACGATGAAAACTGAAAATGGTTCTACACTTGTTGTGGATGTGAATATTAGAGGAAACCAATTTGAACGCTTTAGAGGAGATGGACTGTGTGTGTCAACACCATCAGGTTCTACTGCATATAATAAGGCGTTGGGTGGTGCGTTAATACATCCTTCTTTGGAAGCGATGCAAATCGCCGAAATCGCTTCTATTAATAATAGAGTATTCAGAACGGTTGGGTCACCATTAGTATTGCCCAAACATCATACATGTCTGATTACACCAGTGAATCATGATAAGATTTTAACAACCATAGATCACGTCAGCATAAAACATAAAAATGTTAATGCAATTCAATTTAGAGTGGCAAATGAAAAAATTAGATTTGCTAGGTTTAGACCATTTCCATTTTGGAAAAGAGTACATGATTCCTTTATTTCAAGTGGAGACGATGAATAATGCAATTTACGTATATGATTAGAGACCCTCAAATGCTAAGAACTTTTTTACAGGAGCAAGGGTATTCTAAGAATACAATTAGCGCCATTAAGCATAATGGCGCTTTAATTGTTAATGGACAAGCAGAAACTGTGCGTAAGCAATTACAGAACGGCGATATAGTGGAGGTACATTTAGGTTACGAGACAGCTAGTAATAATTTAATCCCATTCAATAAGCCTTTAAATATTTTATATGAAGATGCATACTTATTAATCGTTTCTAAAAAAGCTTTTCAAAACTGCGCACCATCAAGAGAACATAAACATTTTAGTTTAGCTGAACAAGTTCTAGGTTATTTTAAACAATCAGGACAAAACATCGTACCGCATATTGTCACTAGGATTGACCGAAATACTTCAGGTATTGTTGTGATTGCTAAACATGGTTTTTTACATCATCTGATGTCAAACATACACATTGATAAAACCTATTTATGCGTATGCTATGGTGAATTGCAATCACAAGGAATCATAGATGCACCTATTGCTAGAGATCCTGCTAGTATTATTACAAGACAAGTCAATTCAAATGGTAAACAAGCAAAAACAAAATATAGATGCTTAGACCATAAAAATAATTACAGTTTATGTGAAGTTACTTTATTAACAGGCCGGACACATCAAATTCGCGTCCATCTTCAGCATATAGGACATCCTATTGTGGGTGATGATTTATATGGAGGAGAACATTCGTATTTTAAACATCAGTTGTTACGATGTTTTAAAATATCTTTTATACATCCAATCTATGATCAAAAGATTGAAATACAAGATAAATATGATGCAATAGAAAACATATTTAATATGATATAATTTGAGTAACTATGGAGGTGGGACTTTTGGCAAATGAAAAAGACCAAATCGTTTTAGAAGATGAGCAAGTATATGATCAAGAAATGCTAGATAAATTACTGCATGAAAATCATATTGGTGAATTTAGAGAAGAATTCTTAGCGATGCACACATATGAACAAAGTGAATACTTTGAAGACAGCGATGAAGATATTAGACAAAAAATGTTTGAAGTATTGTCCCCTGAAGAAGTAGCAGATTTCTTTGAACAATTAGAAATTGATGAAGAAGCGTATGAAGCGCTGTTCGATACTATGGATGCTACATATGCTAGCAAAGTGTTAGAAAATATGTCATACGATAACGCAGTAGACATTATGAATCAATTATCTAAGCAGAAAATTGTTAGCTTGTTGACACTGATGAACCGTGAAGATGCAAAAGAAATTAAAGCATTATTACATTACGAAGAGGATACTGCTGGCGGTATCATGACGACGGAATATATTTCTTTAAAATCAACAATGCCAGTGAAAGAAGCTTTAATGCATGTTAAAGAACAAGCGCCAGATGCTGAGACAATTTATGTCATATTTGCAGTGAATGAGCATAAACAATTAGCTGGGGTTTTATCACTAAGAGATTTAATCGTAGCAGAAAATGATGCTTATATAGAAGACATAATGAGCGAACGTGTGATCAGTGCTAATGCTGCTGATGACCAAGAAGATGTTGCTCAGAAAATGCGTGATTATGATTTTATCGCTATGCCAGTTGTCGATTATCAAGATCACTTATTAGGTATTATTACAATCGATGATATCTTAGATGTTATGGATGAAGAAGCGAGTGAAGACTACTCTCGTTTAGCCGGGGTATCTGATGTTGATGCAACCAATGATTCAGTCATTAAAACTGCTAAGAAACGTTTGCCATGGCTAATTATTTTAACGTTTTTAGGAATGATCACAGCCACGATACTTGGATCATTTGAGGATACTTTAGCACAAGTGTCATTATTGGCAGCGTTTATTCCAATTATCAGTGGTATGTCTGGTAATTCTGGGACACAATCACTTGCCGTATCAGTACGTAATATTTCAACTGGTGAAATTGACGAACAAAGTAATTTTAAAGTCGCATTGAGAGAAGCAGGTAGCGGTTTTTTAAGTGGTTTGATTTGTGCTATATTGCTGTTTATTATTATAATGGTGCTTTATGGACAGCCAATTTTAGCTACGATCGTGGCAAGCAGTTTAACAATTGCTATGACAGTAGGTACATTAGTGGGATCAATGATTCCATTAGTTATGAATAAACTGAAAATTGACCCTGCAGTTGCTAGTGGTCCATTTATTACTACGATCAATGATATTGTGAGTATGTTGATTTACTTCGGATTAGCAACTTCATTCATGTCTTACTTATTATAGGGGGTTACATGGAATTTTTATCACTTGTTGTCGTTGTAATGGCAGCATTCCTTACACCGATACTAATCAATAGATTGCGAATTACATTCTTGCCTGTTGTTGTAGCAGAAATACTAATGGGTATTCTTATTGGGCACTCTTTTTTAAACATAGTAGAACGTGATGCTATGTTAAATATTTTATCTACATTAGGCTTTATATTCTTAATGTTTTTGAGTGGTTTAGAAATTGATTTTAAAGCATTTAAAAAAGACAAAGGCGCATTGGAAGATAATAAAAAAAGTAAAGAACCCGGTCATTTACAATTAGCACTTACTGTATTTTTATTTATTATGGTTATTTCAATTGTATTTGCATATGCATTTAAATGGTTTGGTTTAATTGATGATGTTTTATTAATGATTATTATTATTTCTACTATTTCATTAGGTGTTGTGGTACCTACACTAAAAGAAATGAATATTATGCGTACAACTATCGGACAATTCATATTATTAGTAGCAGTATTAGCTGACTTAGTGACAATGATATTATTAACTGCGTACGGAACACTACACGCTTCAGGTGGCACATCACTTTGGTTAATAGGGAGTTTAGTAGTATTTGCGCTTGTTTTTTATTTCCTAGGTGGATTATTTAAGAAAGCACAATTCTTGCAAAAACTGATGGATGGTACAACACAAATTGGTATACGTGCGGTATTTGCGTTAATTATCATGCTAGTTGCTTTGGCGGAAGGCGTTGGTGCAGAAAATATTCTAGGCGCTTTCTTAGCCGGCGTGATTGTTTCTTTACTGGGTCCTGATGAGGATATGGTAGAGAAATTAGATTCCTTTGGTTACGGATTCTTTATTCCAATATTCTTTATCATGGTTGGTGTAGATTTAAATATACCAATGTTAATAAAAGAGCCTTCATTATTACTTATCATTCCATTTTTAATATTGGCCTTTTTAATATCTAAATTAATACCAGTATTTTATATACGTCGATGGTTTGATATGAAAACAACAATTTCTTCAGCTTTCTTGCTAACGTCAACTTTATCGTTGGTTATTGCTTCTGCAAAAATTGCTGAAAAACTTGGAACAATATCATCTGAAATATCAGGTATTTTAATATTAAGTGCAGTTATTACATGTGTTTTTGTACCAATTATATTTAAGAAAATGTTCCCGATGCCAGATGAAGCAACAAGACAGATTGAAGTGAGTTTAATAGGTAAAAACCAATTAACCATACCAATTGCTCAGAATTTAACATCACAACTTTATCAAGTTTCGTTATATTATAGAAATGATTTAAGTGATAAACGTAAATTATCAGATGCAATTTCGATGATTGAAATTGCAGATTATGAAGAACCATTATTAGAGCGTTTAGGTTTATTTGAAAGAGATATTGTTGTTTGTTCTACAAATGATGACGATATTAATAGAAAAGTGGCTTTAATGGCCAAAAGCCATGGTGTAAATCGAGTTATATGTAGGTTAGAAGCGAGTACTGGTGATGAAGGTTTACAAAGTGAAGGTATAGAAGTATTTAGTGGCTTTATGAGTAATAAGATACTCTTGAAAGGTTTAATAGAAACACCAAATATGCTTAATCTTTTAAGTAATGTGGAAACATCTTTATATGAAATTGCAATGCTAAATCATAAATATGATCAAATTCAATTACGTAATTTCCCGTTTGATGGGGATATTATATTTGTGAGAATCATTAGAAATAATGAATCGATTGTACCACATGGTGATACTCAATTACGCTATAAAGACCGTGTCATTGTAACGGGATCTAAAGAGTATGTTGATGAGTTAAAACGTGAATTAGAATTTTATTATTAACATCTATATCTGGGATAGTATTGAAATCCTAAAATATGTATTAATAGGTAGTGAAAGAACAATATGCAAGTTACTTTAAGCTGTTAGTACTGATTAATTGAATGAAGCGTTGGTCAAAATTTCAACTCGAAAGAAAGCAAAAAACGATGAATTCGTTTATAGAATGTAAAATGAATTGTTTAAACAATGAAACCAATGTTAAAATAAAGTTTGTTAGAATTGGCATCGAGCGAAGTGATAGGAAGTATGATTATAACATCTCGAACCAATTTACAATGAAAATTTAAAAAAGGAGTTATTTTCATGTTAAATTTAGAAAATAAAACATTCGTCATTATGGGTATTGCTAATAAACGTAGTATCGGTTTTGGTGTAGCTAAAGTATTAGACAAATTAGGTGCGAATTTAGTTTTTACATATCGTAAAGAACGTAGTAAAAAAGAAATGGAAAAACTTGTTGAACAGTTAGATCAACAAACAATTAGAATGTATCAAATAGACGTACAAAAAGACGAAGATGTTATCAATGGTTTTGCAAAAATTGGAGAAGAAGTAGGTAACATTGACGGTGTTTATCATTCGATTGCTTTTGCTAACATGGAAGATTTAAGAGGTCGTTTTTCAGATACATCTCGTGATGGCTTCTTATTGGCACAAGACATTAGTTCATATTCATTAACAATTGTTGCTAGAGAAGCAAAAAAAATCATGCCTGAGGGTGGTAGTATTGTTGCTACTACTTATTTAGGTGGCGAGTATGCTGTGCAAAATTACAATGTGATGGGTGTAGCTAAAGCGAGTTTAGAAGCAAATGTACGTTATTTAGCATTAGATTTGGGCGAAGATAATATCCGTGTCAATGCGATTTCAGCTGGTCCAATTCGTACACTTAGCGCTAAAGGTGTTGGTGGTTTTAACACAATCATGAAAGAAATTGAAGAACGTGCGCCATTAAAACGTAATGTAGACCAAGAAGAAGTAGGTAAAACTGCAGCTTACTTATTGAGTGATTTTTCAAGTGGAGTTACAGGCGAAAATATCCATGTAGACAGTGGTTATCATATCGTTAAATAATTAAATATCTTTAATTATTAACATATAAAAAGACTATTCGTTTCAACAACTGAAACGAATAGTCTTTTTGTTTTATATCATTATTTCATTCTTTGACGTCACTATTGGCTTTTGCAATAATTTCTTGTCTATAACGGAATACGTTTCTGACAACGGTTTTAATGACAGCATATAATGGAACAGCTATTAAGATTAGACCGAAACCGCCAAGATTACCTGCAGCTAATATCACTACAATAATTGTTAAAGGATGAATACTAAGTGATTTACCCATTACGTTAGGTGTAATCACATTACCTTCTAATTGTTGTGCAATCAGCGTGATAATACATACCCATATAAATGTTGTAGGGCTTTGAATAATTGCAATGACTGCAGCGGGTGCAAATGCCATCCAAGGACCTAAGAACGGTATCATATTTGCTACACATGCAAACATAACGAGTAATAATGTGTAGTTAAGTCCTACAATTGAATAACCAATGTATAAGATAATCCCAAGAATGATACTTACTGTAACTTGGCCTTGAATATAGGATTTAACAGTTTCATTTAAATCTTTCAATAATTCTACAGTGAAAACTTTTCTGTCTCCTTTAAATAGTCTTGCGATGAAAGGGATAAAACGTTCATGATCTTTTAACATATAAATTAAAAAGAACGGAACCATTATCAGTAAGAAAAGTGTTGAAATAAATGATGTTAAGTAACCTAAAGAGTTAGATAAAATATCAGCAGTACTGTCGCTGATAGATTGTACCATTTTATTAATGCGATCTGTTACATCATTAGGCAATCTTTCCATTTGATCTAGAGCGAAATTAATGATGTTTTGAACTTCATGTTGTAATGCAGGTATTTGAGTTACTAGGTTTTCAATTTGTTCTGCAATTAACGGAGCTAATACCCCAATAACAATACTAATAATTATGATTAAGCCTATAAAGATTAGAGTAATGCTACCCCAGCGTGGCACATGATTCTTTTCAAGTATTTTTTGAAAAGGCAAACAAATGTAAAACAAAAAGCCACTCAATAATAATGGCAGTAACACAGATTGAAGGATAATAATGAATGGTGTGAAAATACTATGTACTTCCATAATCAATTTGATTAGTAAAAACAGGATTAATAAAGCGATACCTGTTCTAAACCATACTTTGTTAAGCATAGAATGGTTCCTCCTATAAAACTTTATTTGAATTTATAATTCAGTATATCTTAAAAAAAGATAGAACAAAAGGTAAATTTGTGAAAGTATGTACTTAGTCGCACCGTGTGGTTGACTGCAATTTCAGGTAAGTAACAATTGTTACTTAATAATAAGTAGTACGTTATAAGATAATATAAGTATTAAATATATTAATGTTATTTATATAAAAAATTCATAACACATTATATAAATTGTTAAAATAATAACTTATATAATGCATTGCGCGGAACATAACATATGTGTATAATATTAAAAAATATCATTTTCTTTAATGGTATAACAAGGGGGATACGTTATGATAGAAGGTTTTTTAACTTGGCTTTATGACATAGTATGGAGCAAACCATTAGTTTATGGTTTGTTAATCACTGGTATATTGTTCTCACTATTTATGAAATTTTTCCAAGTCAGACACTTTAAAGAAATGATTCGACTTATGTTTCAAGGGGAAAAGTCACCAACTGGTATTTCAAGTTTTCAAGCAATCGCCTTATCGTTAGCAGGTCGTGTAGGTACTGGTAATATTGTAGGTGTATCGACAGCAATATTTATTGGTGGACCAGGCGCCGTATTTTGGATGTGGGCTACAGCATTTTTAGGAGCAAGTAGCGCCTTTATAGAATCGACACTAGGACAAATATATAAACGAGAAGAGAAGGGACAATATAGAGGTGGACCAGCATTTTATATTGAATATGGTATAAAGGGGAAACTGGGCAAAGTATATGGATTGATCTTTGCAATTGTCACTGTAATTTCAGTCGGATTATTATTGCCAGGTGTTCAATCCAATGCTATATCCAGTTCTATGAAAAATGCGTTTCAATTAAATCCATGGGTTGTAGCCATATTTTTAGCAATCATTATCGGATTAATTATTTTTGGGGGAATCAAATGGATTGCTAATGCAGCGACAGCAGTTGTACCATTTATGGCAGTGTTTTATATATTAATGGCGGTTATTATCATTATACTTAATATTGAAGCGGTTCCTGCATTGTTTGCATTAATTTTCAAATCTGCATTTGGCATGCAAGCAGCATTTGGTGGGATTGTAGGTGCAATGATTGAAATAGGAGTCAAAAGAGGTCTTTATTCAAATGAGGCTGGTCAAGGTACTGGGCCACATGCAGCCGCGGCAGCAGAGGTGTCACATCCAGCAAAACAAGGTTTGGTGCAAGCGTTTTCAGTTTACGTTGATACTTTATTTGTCTGTACTGCAACCGCACTAATCATCTTGCTTTCTGGTACATATAATGTAACGGATGGTGGCAATACACCTAGTGATAAAGCGAGTTTGATTAAAGATAATGGTATCTTTGTTGAAATGTCAAATGGAGATAAAGATTATTCTGGTACAGCAATGTATGCGCAAGCAGGTATAGATAAGGCTTTACAAGGCGGAAGTTATCATTTTGATCCATCATTCTCTGGATTCGGATCTTACTTTATAGCAATTGCATTATTTTTCTTTGCTTTTACTACTATATTGGCTTATTACTATATTGCAGAAACCAATATTGCATACTTAACGAGATCTGCAAATTATAGAACTTCCTTTATATTTATCAATATAACTCGTATTGTATTGATATTAGCAACAGTTTATGGCGCAGTGAAAACGGCAGATATAGCATGGTTAATGGGAGATTTAGGTGTAGGCATGATGGCATGGCTTAATATCATAGCGATTTGGCTATTACACAAACCAGCTATAAACGCATTGAAAGATTATGAATTGCAGAAAAAGCGTTTAGGATCTGGTAGAAAAGCGATTTATAAACCAGACCCAGAAAAAGTACCCAATGCTGTTTTTTGGCTAAAAGATTATCCTGAACGCCTTAAAAAAGAGAATATTAACGATTAAAAAATAGTATCTTACTTTGCTAAATAAAAAGGAGTTATTTTAAAATATTGCGTCTCTTGATACAATGTCATTAAGACTATGAGGGGGCGCATTATTTTATGGACAATTTTCAAGCAGGACGAATTAATAAAATTAATTTTTCAAGCGACATATTAGATAGAGACATCACACTTTCTATTTATTTACCTAAAGATTTCACAGAATTATTTAAATACAAGGTCGTCTTTTGTTTTGATGGTTTGGATTTTTTTAGCTTTGGTAGAATACACAGAACGTATGAAAAATTATGGGAAGCAAATGAAGTAGAAAGAGCAATCTTTGTGGGTTTTCATTATGAAGATGTTGAAAAAAGAAGAGCAGAATTTCATCCTCAAGGAGCAAAAACAGCACTAACTGTAAAGTGTATGGCGAATGAAATTTTACCGTTTATAGACGCTCAATTCCCAACATATAAAGTAGGAAATGGCAGAGTTATTTTAGGTGATAGTTTAGCAGGGAGTGCAGCTTTGATCACAGCCTTATCCTATCCAAGAATTTTTAGCCAAGTAGGTCTATTGAGTCCTCAACATGATGAGGTAATACAAACATTAATTGAACGATGTCAATTTCAAGAACAATTGACGATTTGGCATACAGTTGGATTAGAAGAAAAAGACTTTGCTTTACCAACGACCGGAAAGCAAGCGGATTTTTTAACACCTAATCGCCAGTTGAAATCGATTATCGAAAATAGTGATATTACTTATCACTATGCAGAGTTTGATGGGGGACATAGATGGAAATCTTGGAAACATTTACTAGATGATTTATTAAAATATTTTTTATCAGATAATATTTCTTTTTAATTATCTGTAGGAAATTTAGTTAAAAGTAACGAATTTTTGTGAAATTTGATATAATGTAGTTATGTTAAACAAAGGAGGAATTTAAATGATTTTAGGATTAGCATTAATTCCGTCAAAAGCGTTTCAAGATGAAGTAAATGCATACCGTAAACGTTATGATGCTCACTATGCAACGATTATGCCACACATTACGATTAAAGAGCATTTTAAAATAAACGAAGGTGATCTTGACGCTGTCAAAGAGACAATCAAATCAAGAATCGAGGGGATACCACCGATTGAAGTACACGCGACAAAGGCATCAAACTTTGCGCCAATTACAAATGTAATTTATTTTAAAGTTGCCAAAACGGACAATTTAGAAAAATTATTTAATCAATTCAATAGTGGTGATTTTTATGGTCGTCCAGAACATCCATTTGTACCACATTTTACAATTGCACAAGGCTTGACTAGTCAAGAGTTCGAAGACATTTTTGGTCAATTGAACTTAGCGGGTATTGACTATAAAGAAGCAATTGAGCAACTTTCTTTAGTTTACTATGATGAAAGTGCAGAAAAATGGAAAGTATTAGAGAATTTTAATTTTGCATAATTTTTTTATATAAAATTATCATTTTAATCGATGATAATATTGAAATTTTAAAAGCGTCGCTATCATATTTTTAGATAATTTCTAAAATGATAGCGACGCTTTTGTATGTTGAAACGTACTCATATACTTAAGTGTGATTGTGTTGTTTTTTATTTTTAATAAAATACAAGCCATAAAATATTGCTAAAAATAAGAACACTAATGCTGAAAAATAAAATGTATTATTAACAGATTTAGAGAATTCTGTAATTAAACCACCTACGAGTGGACCAATCATAGACCCGAAACCTTGAACACTATTGAACACGCCCCAAGTCTCTTCTTGTTCATCCATATGGATATGACTAGCCATAAAAGTATTCCATGCAGGTAATAAGATACCATACATTAGGCCAATAAATAATGCTAAGCCCCAGACTAGTTTAATATCTGTAATAATAGATAAAGCAAATATCATTATAGTGTATAAGACGAAACCACCAAAAATGATACTGTACATAAATAATGTTCCATTGTTATCTATAATTTTAGATAAAAATAGCATAGAAATGGCACAACCTATACCACCAATGATAATTGCTATTGTATATTCTACGGTTGAAACGCCGACAACTTTTGTCGCATATGTAGGTAATATCGGGACTAAGGCGGTGATTGAAGCACCTTGTAATAAAATACCTGGAAATAGAATGAGATGACGTTTGGTCACGTTTACAATTTGTCCTAATTGTTGCTTTACAGGTCTTGTATTGTAGTTAGTAAGCCTGATTTTAACGAAATAGTATAAAATCCATGCAATCAATACGACTAATGACATCATAAACGCAAAGCGTGTTGGGTGGAATTTAAAGATTAAGTTCATTCCAACCATCCCGACTAATAAGCCTAGTAGCCAAGAGAAATAGACATATCCCATTTGTTTACCACGGTTATTTTCATCAACACTTGCAAGCATAATGACCCAAATCGGACTCACTGCGATACCTAGTAATATCGCACTTGTGATTAATACGATTGGTGATGTAGGAAACCAAATGACTAAAAACAAACTACCAAAAGCTAATAAAAATCCAAGTGTTAAAACAAGTTTAGTACCTAAGCGTTTAAGTAAAAAACCAATGACAAAGTTTGTTGTTGCATCAGCAATAAAGTGAATAGAAATAGCGATAGATGTAACACCTACCGCAATAGAAGTTGCCGTTGGAAGTAAGGCTAAGTAACTCAATACATACATACCTCTAGCAAACTCCATTAAAAATAAAATAATCAACATAATAATAAAATTTGTGCTTGAATTGTAGTTAGTATTATTTAACGAAGAGCTTTGCATATAAAGGAACCTTTCCATAAACTTCTTCATAACGTGTCGAATGGTCTAGAAGTTCTAACAAATCTTTGCATAATTTATATGTTGAATATGGAATGCGCGATTCACTCATTGCTTCAGACATTTCCACTAGTGAAGTTGGATGATTTGTTAATGAGGCTACTTGTTGTATAGCTTCATCGGGTGAATAAGCGATTGTACCATAACCTTTTTCTTCAAAATAGAGCGCGTTTTCTAACTCTTGTCCTGGCGCAGGATCTAAGAAAATCATTGGTATTTGTCGCGTTAGTGCTTCAGAAATAGTGATGCCACCTGGTTTTGTTATCATCAATTGACTTGAAGCCATCCATTCATTCATTTGTTTTGTATAACCTAAAATCAGTACGTTATCATAATTTTTAAATTGGCTAGATAATGTGCGCTTCAAATCTTTGTTTTTACCACAAACCATGACGACTTGCGAGTGTGGACTTTTAGTCAAAATATCGCTAATCATTTGATCGAATCCTTTAGAAACACCAAAAGCACCTGCTGACATAAGGATTGTTGGTTTGTCAGGATTCAAATTATTTTGACGTAACCATGCAGATTGGTCGATATCTTGTTCGAATTTATCAGAAATTGGAATGCCTGTAACCTTTAATTGATTTCTTGGAATGCCTAATTCAGCAAATTCATCTTTTAATTCCTCAGTTGCCAAATAATATCGTTGAGAATGTGGTGTAACCCAATTCTTTTGTAATCTATAATCTGTCATAACTGTGGCAATGGGAATATTCATATCAAATTGCTCAGTTAATACAGACATCACTGGCGTAGGGAAGGTAAGTAGAATTAAATCTGGCTTTTCTTTTAGTAATAAATTAATTAATTTATTCAAACCATAATATTTGTAGAAACATTTGTCTATTTGGTCAGGTTTACTATAGTAAAAAGACTTGTACATATTTCTGAAGTACTTAAAGCTATTGATATACCACTTTTTACATATAGAAGTCAAAATTGGGTGAGCTTCTAAAAATAAATCATGTTCAATGACAGTTAAATTGTCTAGATTCATTTCGTTGAATTGGTTTACTACGCTTTGAGTAACCTGTAAATGTCCGTTACCAAAAGAACCAGTAATAATCAATATTTTTTTGTTACGAGTAACCATTTTGAGTCACCCTCCAATAGTATAAATTTAGCTCATGCTAAGTTTAACGCATTTTGTTGTCATGCGAAAGAAAAAACATAATTAATAGAGATTATATCATTTTACAAACGCATAGAAAATAATTCATACTTATTTTTAAAAATTATATCATGATAAATTTAGATTGTTCTATATTTATACCATACCACGCATGCTTTTAAAATAAGTCATCTTAAAAGAAATTAAACAAATAAAAAAGAAAATCTACATAATTAATTACATATGATTAACATTTTAAATCTAGTTTATACTTACGGTAATTATAATGTTTTTAAATAAAAACGAAAAAAATATATAATGGTAGAGAAAAGGCAAAATGCAATATTAGTTTCTATAAAATCACTTGAAAATGTGTATAATAGAAGTATTGGAAATAAAGGAGCGGTTAATGTTGAATGCAAACGAGTTGTTTAAAAAAATTAGAGTTAAACAAGTGATTGGAACATTAGATATGAATGTGAATGATATAACAACGGACTCACGTACAGCTAAAGAAGGCAGCATATTTGTTGCTTCTAAAGGTTATACTGTCGATAGTCATAAATTTTGTCAAGATGTGGTGAATCAAGGCTGTAAAGTTATTGTGGTAAATCATGAACAACTGTTGAAAGGTGATGTAACGCAAGTTATCGTTCCTGACACGTTGCGTGTTGCTAGTTTACTCGTAAATGTATTATTTAATTATCCAAGTAAACAACTTACTACATATGGTGTTACCGGGACAAATGGCAAAACATCTATAGCAACAATGATACACCACATATATAGAAAATTAGGTAAAGGTAGTGCTTATTTAGGTACAAATGGTTTTCAAATTAACGAAGAAAAATCTAAAGGTACAAATACAACTCCTGAAACAGTTGCGTTGACGAAAAAAATTCATGAAGCTGTAGAACAACAAGCACAAGCTATGACTTTAGAAGTATCAAGCCACGGATTATCATTAGGACGCTTAAGTGGTGTTAATTTTGATGTTGCTGTGTTTTCAAATTTAACGCAAGATCATTTAGACTTTCACGGTACAATGGAAGCTTATGGTCATGCCAAATCATTATTATTCAGCCAGTTAGGTGAAGATTTATCAAAAGAAAAATATGTTGTTTTAAATCAAGATGATGAATTCTCAGAATATTTAGCTTCAGTTACACCTTACGAGGTGTTTACGTATGGCATCAAAGAACATGCACAATTTAAGGCTGAAAATATTCATGAGTCTTTACAAGGTGTAACATTTGATTTTAATACACCTGAAGGTACATTTCCTGTGAAGTCACCATATGTAGGCATTTTCAATGTCTCTAATATTATGGCAGCAATGATAGCTGTTTGGGCAAAAGGTGCTACTTTAGAAGAAATTATTCAAGCGGTAGAAAACTTAGAACCAGTTGAAGGTCGACTTGAAGTTTTAGACCCAAAATTACCAATTGATTTAATTATAGATTATGCACACACAGCAGATGGTATGGATAAACTTATAGATGCAGTGAAACCTTTTGCAAAACAGAAATTGATTTTCTTGTGTGGAATGGCTGGAGAAAGAGATATGGGGAAAACACCTGAAATGGGTCGTGTCGCTTGTAGAGCGGATTATGTTATTTTTACGCCTGACAATCCAGCAAATGATGATCCAAAAAAATTAACAAGTGAACTTGCTAAAGGCGCAACGCATAGTAATTATGTTGAATTCAAAGATCGTGCGGAAGGGATTCGTCATGCTATTGAAATTGCTAATCCTGGTGATACAGTTGTCTTGGCGTCAAAAGGGCGTGAGCCTTATCAAATTATGCCTGGTCATGTAAAAGTACCGCATCGAGATGACTTAATCGGTTTAGAAGCGGCTTATAAAAAGTTTGGCGGTGGTCCTGTTGAAAATTAAGCCTATAAGTCTGAATGGTGTAACAGTTCGTAGTTATATTTATAAAAATGATGACGCTGATGTCTTACTTATGGCAATACCAGACCTCAATTGGTCATTAGAAATTGATACTTCGTTAAATGATGATGATATCAAGGAGGAACTTGTGGTACACTTGTTTACGTTACTTGATGAGTCAACAGCAGTACAAATTGCTGATGATATTGGTCAATCGATATTTGAGAATTAAAGGAGAGAACAAATGAGTATAAAGGAAGAAGTAGAATCCAGAAAAACTTTTGCGATTATTTCACATCCTGATGCTGGGAAAACCACATTAACAGAAAAGTTACTGTTATTTGGTGGGGCAATAAGAGAAGCAGGGACCGTAAAAGGTAAAAAGAGTGGTAAGTTTGCGACAAGTGACTGGATGAAAGTTGAACAAGAACGTGGTATCTCAGTAACGAGTTCAGTGATGCAATTTGATTATGATCATTATAAAATCAACATTTTAGATACGCCAGGGCATGAAGACTTTTCCGAAGACACATATCGAACATTAATGGCAGTGGATAGTGCTGTAATGGTTATAGACTGTGCAAAAGGTATTGAACCTCAGACTTTAAAACTATTCAAAGTTTGTAAAATGAGAGGTATTCCTATTTTTACGTTTATCAATAAGTTAGATAGAGTAGGAAAAGAGCCATTTGAATTGTTAGATGAAATCGAGTCTACACTGGAAATCGAAACGTATCCTATGAATTGGCCAGTGGGTATGGGACAAAATTTCTTTGGTATCATTGATCGAGATACACATACGATTGAGCCATTTAGAGATGAACAAAATGTACTACATTTAAATGATGATTATGAACTGGAAGAAGATCATAATATTAAAAATGATAGCGCCTTTACACAAGCAATCGAAGAATTAATGTTGGTAGAAGAAGCAGGAGAAACATTTGATAATGAAGCTTTGAGAAATGGTGATTTAACACCAGTGTTCTTTGGATCAGCATTAGCGAACTTTGGTGTAGAAAATTTCTTAAATGCTTATGTTGATCATGCACCTATGCCAAGTGCACGACAAACGAAAGAAGATATTGAAGTTACACCTTACGATACGGATTTTTCAGGCTTTATTTTCAAAATTCAAGCCAATATGGATCCCAAACACAGAGATAGAATTGCTTTTATGAGGGTAGTTAGTGGCGCTTTTGAACGAGGTATGGATGTTACCTTACAAAGAACGAAAAAGAAACAGAAAATAACACGTTCGACTTCGTTTATGGCTGATGATAAAGAAACAGTTAATCACGCAGTTGCTGGAGATATCATAGGTTTGTATGACACAGGTAATTACCAAATTGGAGATACATTAGTAGGTGGCAACCAAAAATTCAGTTTCCAAGAATTACCGCAGTTTACACCAGAATTATTTATGAAAGTTTCTGCCAAAAATGTCATGAAGCAGAAGCATTTCCATAAAGGAATTGAACAATTAGTTCAAGAAGGCGCAATTCAATACTATAAAGCATTGCATACCAATCAAATTATTATTGGTGCGGTAGGTCAGTTACAATTTGAAGTATTTGAACATAGACTTAAAAATGAATATAATGTCGATGTCATCATGGAACCAGTTGGTCCAAAAATTGCAAGATGGATTGAAAATGAAGAAGATATTAAAGATAAAATGAGCTCTTCTCGTTCTATTCTTGTTAAAGATGTTTATGATAATTACGTTTTCTTATTTGAAAATGAGTTTGCAACGAGATGGTTTGAAGAAAAATTTCCAGAAATTAAATTATACAGTTTGTTATAATATGATTAATTGTGTATAATACTATATTATTAATAGAATACCTATGACTTTGTAGTCGGAGGGGAGTAACTCAACTGTTTTTAAGGAGATATATGAGATAGTAATATTTTTGTGAAATGTCTGTTTTATATATCTTTTTAACATAGTCATTTTGTCGTCATTACGAAACGTTAAACGTTTCCGGTAAAATGGGCAGAAAAATACTGTCGAGTGAGACCTTTGCTTATAAATGTTACAAACATACAAAATATATAAAGCTAACAGTTTAATTTACTATAGGCGTGTATATGATCGAAAATGTGTGTAGCATTTACTTAGCTTAGGTCTCTATTTTTATGTAAAAAACTAAAGGAGTTGTCCTAAATGGATCCGAGTTTAATTTTACCTTATTTATGGGTTCTAGTAGTACTGGTATTTTTAGAAGGATTATTAGCAGCAGATAATGCTGTCGTAATGGCAGTCATGGTTAAACACTTGCCTCCAGAACAACGTAAAAAAGCATTGTTTTATGGACTGTTAGGTGCATTTATTTTCCGTTTTATTTCTTTATTTTTAATAAGCATTATCGCACATTTTTGGTGGATTCAAGCATTGGGTGCAATTTACCTATTATACATGTCCATTAAGAATCTCATATCATTCTTTAATGAAAAAGATCACCAAAAAGAAGATGGTACGGATGACCACCATTATGATGAGTCAGGTGAGGAAATACATGCAAGTCCAAAAGCATTTTGGGGTACAGTATTAAAAGTAGAATTTGCAGATATTGCCTTTGCGATTGACTCTATGTTAGCTGCACTTGCTATTGCAGTAACTTTACCTACTGTTGGTATACACTTTGGTGGTATGGACCTTGGACAGTTTGCAGTCATGTTCTTAGGTGGTATGCTAGGTGTAATCATCATGCGTTTTGCTGCCACTTGGTTTGTAAATCTATTGAATAAATATCCTGGTTTAGAAGGTGCTGCATTTGCAATTGTAGGCTGGGTAGGTATTAAATTAGTTATTATGGTGTTAGCGCACCCAGATATTAAAATATTACCGGAACACTTCCCACACAGTGTATTATGGCAATCTATTTTCTGGACGGTTATGATTGCACTTGTGATTATTGGTTGGTTAACTTCTGTTAAAAATAATAAAAAAGAACATAAATAATATAAATAAGTCTGAGTCATAAAAAACTATGTCTCAGGCTTTGTTTTATTTTTCATGAGATAAAGTTAGAATTTTTTAATAAAAGAGACTATAATCTGTAGTATGCTAACTTTATATGACAAAATAAAGCAGAAAAATTATATTTGATATGTCATAATAGAATTGCAATCAAAAGTAATAGGGGGGCTTATTGTGACGCAAAATAAAAAACATATCATCCCAAAAGTAAAGTATGGACGCAAACGACGTGAGTACTTTCATAACGAGGAACGGGAACAACGTGTGCAACAAGAACGTCAAGCTAGAAAACAGCGTGAAGAAAAGGCTGAAATACTTGCTAAAAATAATGAAGAGCGTGTGAAAGAAAATTTAAGAAAAGCACGTATTGAAAAGCTTACACAAGAAGAAATTCAGCAACAACAAGCCATTGCTGCTGCACGGAACTCAAAACATACACCAGAGAGAACAGAAAACGATGAGTCAACCTCAGCGGACAATATCAATCATCCATACAATGAAAACGAGAACATAGCGGATGAAAAAAATAATATAAATTCAAAATCATCACATGTTGAGAATGTGGATCAAAATAACAGTGCACAATCAAATGAACAACATGTCCCAGCTGAAAAACAGCAGGAAGAAAACTTTTACTCAGAGAATGCACAACAATCTAGAGTTGATGATTATTTGAGTAATGATGAACAAACATCTTTCCAAATGAAGCACCAAAAAAGTGCCAGTGAACATTCGAATCGTAACAATGAAACTAAGCATGAAAGCACAGCTAATACTTCTGTTAAAGTTAAGGCTTTCTTTATTGAACATTGGGCTAAAATTTTAATTGTTGTTGCAGTTATTGTTTTACTTACACTCATACAAGCTATATTCAAAAATGTTGATGAAAATGGTACTTCAAATGATAGCGTGTTTAACGATAATCAAAATAAAGATAAAGCTTATACAACAACAATGAAAAGTGCAAACAGTGCAATTCATTCAGTAGTAACTGTTGAAAATGATACAAGTGATGATAGAACTTCTGCCGAAAAAGAGACACAAGAAGCAGGTAAAGAAAATGAATTAGGTTCAGGTGTCGTCTACAAAAAAGTGGGCGACTCTATTTTTATTATGACCAACGCACATGTGGTTGGAGATAAAAAAGAACAGAAGATTACATATGGTAATGATGACTATGCGATTGGAAAAGTTGTTGGCACGGATAAGTATTCAGATATCGCCGTTGTTAAAGCTAAAGTAAAATCGGATAGTAAAGTGAAACCAATTAAAATAGGCGATTCCAGTACTTTAGTACTAGGTGAACCAATTATAGTCGTAGGAAACCCTCTAGGTGTAGATTTTAAAGGAAGTATTTCTGATGGTATTATTTCAGGTTTGAACAGACACATACCAGTGGATATCAATAAAGACGATCAATATGATGTGTTAATGAGTGCTTTCCAAATAGATGCACCTGTAAATCCGGGCAACTCAGGTGGAGCCGTGATTGATAGAAATAGTAAGTTAGTAGGTATAGCATCCTTGAAAATAGATATGGATAATGTTGAAGGTATTGCCTTTGCCATACCGGTCAATGACGCTGAAGACATTGCCAAGCAATTAGAAGATAAAGGTGAAGTTAAATATCCTAATACAGGTGTGAAGATTGCTAATATTAGTGAGGTTGATGAAGCTACCAAACAATCTATTAATTTACCAGAAGATGTTAAAAAAGGCGTGCTAGTAGGTGATGTTAAAAAAGATTCATTAGGTGAAAAATCCGGGTTGCAAAAAAATGATGTCATAGTAGAATTAGATGGTAAAGCATTAGAAGATAATCTTAGATACAGACAAATTATTTTTAATCATAAAGATGATTTAAAAACGCTACCAGCTAAAATATATAGGGATGGTAAAGAAAAGGATATTAAGATTAAACTGAAGTAACGTTGAGGTGAAGAAACGTTGTCCATTTTCAACCAATTGTTAAAAAAATCAAGTCCTCAACAAGGGATTGTAATGTATTATATCGTGGCAATTATCGTGGCATTTTTAATGCTGAACTTGCCGTTTGTCCATAAGTCCAATGTTTCTGTAGATCCAATTGATTCCTTGTTTGTTGCTGTGTCAGGTGTCAGTGTAACAGGTCTAACGCCAGTTAACATTATTGATACTTACACAACATTTGGCCAAGTGGTTATCATGCTGATACTAAATTTAGGTGGTATTGGTGTTATGGCCATTGGAACTATGCTGTGGGTTGTCTTAGGTAAACATATTGGTATGCGTGAACGCCAATTAATCATGCTTGATAATAATAAACATACGATGAGTGGTACTGTGAAATTGATTTTAGATATTGTTCGAACAATCATTATCATAGAACTTGTTGGTGCATCATTATTAGCATTTTATTTCTATAGAGATAACCCCGACATTCAATATGCAATTATGCAAGGATTATTTGTATCGGTATCAGCAACAACAAATGGTGGGCTTGATATAACTGGACAATCACTTATACCATATGCAAATGACTATTTTGTGCAAACTATTGTTATGTTTTTAATCATGTTAGGTTCAATTGGCTTTCCTGTATTGATAGAAGTGAAAGCATATATCAAAAATCGAATTCCTAATTTTAGATTTTCATTATTTGCAAAAATCACCACGGTCACTTATTTTGGTTTGTTTATTTTCGGCGTATTAATTATCCTTTTATTCGAACATAACCAAGCTTTTCAGAATATGAGTTGGCACAAATCGCTATTTTATGCATTATTCCAATCAGCTACAACAAGGAGCGCAGGGCTTCAAACTATTGATGTAAGTGGTTTTGGAGAAGGTACGAATATCGTTATGGGTATACTGATGTTTATAGGTTCATCCCCAAGTTCTGTCGGTGGGGGGATTAGAACTACGACGTTTGCGATTTTAATATTATTCCTTTTAAACTTTAGCAACCAACCTGAAAAAACGTCTATCAAAGCATTTAATCGTGAAATTCACATAACTGATGTTCAACGTTCATTTGCTGTCTTTATCATGGCTAGCATATTAACTTTTACGAGTATGATTTTTATACTGGTTGTTGAAAATGGAAAGGTTTCATTTTTACAAGCGTTTTTTGAAGTTATGTCGGCATTTGGAACTTGTGGATTATCATTAGGTATTACTGGTGATGTGAATGATATGAGTAAAGGTGTCTTGATGGTGTTGATGCTAATTGGCCGTGTTGGTTTAATCAGTTTTATTATTATGATTGGTGGACGTAGAGAACCTGATAAATTTCATTATCCTAAAGAACGCGTACAAATTGGTTGATTGTTAAATGTAAATCTGAACTGAATAGTTTATGAAACAATGGTGCCAGTACATCTAACAAATGATGTACTGGTGCTTTTAGTTTCAGGATAAAAGCGTATAGTTGGCAAATATTCACTGTTGATGATATATGTTTATTATTATTTCAAGCTATTTTAGAAACGTGTTAGACTAATATTAATGAGGGGAGAGGCGTATGAAAAAAAGTGAAAAAATCGCAATAGACATTATCACTACTTCCGATATGCATAGTTATTTTCAAAGTGGTGAGAATAATTCCAATATTTATAGAGCAGGATCTTATGTTAAAAGTATTAGAGAAACAAATGATTACGTTATTTTATTAGACAGTGGTGGTAGTTTAGCAGGTTCGTTAGCAGCATTTTATTATGCAGTTGTAGCACCTTATAAACGTCATCCAATGATAAAATTGATGAATGCTATGCAATACGATGCAAGTGGTATTAGTCCTAATGAATTTAAGTTTGGTCTGTCATTCTTTTCAAGGGCAGTATCATTGTCTAGGTTTCCATGGTTATCGGCAAATATTGAATATAAACGTACAAAAGAACCATATTTTTCTACACCATATACAATTAAAGAAATAGAAGGTGTCAAAATCGCAATAGTGGGTTTGACTTCAGATGGGCTAATGGAGCGTGAACATTTTGAAATGGAAAATGATGTACGAATTGAAAAAACATTACGCTCTTCTAAACGTTGGATTCGATTTATTCATGAAAGCGAAATGCCAGACTTTTTAATTGTTATATACCATGGTGGACTAAATCAACTAAATAAAACCTCTAATGAGCGTGAGCAAAATGTAAATGAAGCGGAAAAAATCATGCAGACCCTAGGCGTTATTGATTTATTAATTACTGGTCATCAACATCAAACGTTTATCGGTAGAGATGATCAGACGCTTTATGTACAAGCAGGACAAAATGCTGAACAACTTATACATGTGAAGATTAACTTTAAAAAACGCACAAATTCGTATGAATTAGAAGATGTCAATTCTAAAATTGTGGATTTAAATCATTATCCAGAAGACCAAGCATTATTAGATTTGACTTTTTATGATAGAAAAACAGTTTGTAATTGGAGTGAAGAAAGCATAAACGAAAATGCTTTGTCAGCAGAGGTAAATGGTTTGAGTGATGTTATAACAAAACCTCATCCATTCACACAGTTATTACATGATAGTATTCGATTAGCCTATGATTATGATATATCTTGTGTACACTTACCAACGAGTGGTGAAGAGGGGCTCAATGGCATCATTACAAATGAAGATTTATTTAATGCCTATCCTCATCCAGATGTCCCAGTTGATTTAACAATGAAAGGTCAACAGATTCATGATATTTTAGAGTATTGCTATTCACATATAGCTTTTAGTGACGGCGCATTGAGCTTAACAATCGTAGATGAAACCTTATGTACGTTTTGGCAAGGTGTTAACTATACAATAGATATGAATGCAGAGCCATACCATCGTGTGACATTGGAAAATATTAAATTAGACCACATGTATCGTGTAAGTATGACTGATTACTGCTATAGAAACTATAAGCAATATTTAGAAGATGCTGTCATTCACGAAACGGGTGAAATTACGATGGTTGAATTAATTGCTAGAAATTTAAAAGATAATGACTATCACATCGAACAAAAACAAACATTTAATGTTATTATTTGATAAAATTTATGTGCTATAAAAATCTCTTAAAACCATAGAAAACGCCAATTTCTATATTATTTCAATAGAAATTGGCGTTTATTTTCATTCAGAGACCTTTTATGCCCTCATCTCTTTCAAACTGTGGGGTATAAGCTGTAAAATCTTAATCTTTTTTACATCATTCATAAGCTTGTGTTTCTATTTCAATTTATCCGTGGAAAATTAATAGAATAACTACTGCAACAATTTGTGCTATGACAGTCGTAGCAATTCTACGCGTATAATAATAACTTAATGAAAGCACAATTTGAACGATGAATACAAAGAAAACAATCCACATTTTATCTAGATAGAAAAATAAAGAAGCAGAACAAATTGCTGTTATTAATACGCTTAACCACATTGGAATGTTTAATTTGAGTAGTTCTTTTTGTAATACAGTTCTCATATAAAGTTCATGACACGGTATCACAAATAATAAAGTAACTAACATTTGCCATTTAAAGTATACACCTGTTCGCGTTAACTCTTTAATCAGTGATGCGTACTGAATATCTGATGAGATAGCTGCTAAAACTAGCTGTATAATAATGAGTACGATACCCGTAATAATACCTATCCCTAGAGATGTTAATAATCTTTTTGATTCAATATCTCTTTGGTAAAATATATAACTGATACCTGCGATAAGCATGATACCAGTATAAAGGTACCAGTATTCTTGCTTTTCACCCCACATGATATATAAAATAATGTGAAATACGATGAAGCTTACAATAAACCAGATTAAAGCGTTTGAAATTCTATTCATATAAACTATCCTTCTTGTTCGACGATTGTATATCGCTTGTGATTGATGACAGTTTTTTCAGGCAGGTCTAGATCATTGAAGTTTTCCATAATTGTTAAATCTACAATTACAGAGTTATCATTAATTTTTTCTACGCGGCCTTTTAAACCGTCATAAAATTCTACTATATTTCCGACTTCTGCGACAGTCATATTGAATCCTCCCTAGAAATGCTAACTAGATAGTATTATACAAAAAAACGACAGACAAATAAACAAATAACCTTTAAATATACAGTTATCATTCTTTTTTTAGAAAAATTAGTATAAATCAGTTAAATGATTGGCATTTTTAATGAAAATATTGCATAAATAAGGTAAGGGTATTAAGAGGAAAAGGAGTGCAGTATATGAAATTTATTAGTAATAATGATATTACAGATCCAACATTAAATTTGGCAATGGAAGAATATGTATTAAAGCACATGCCGAATGACGATAGTTATTTTCTGTTTTATGTCAATCGTCCTTCAATTATTATTGGCAAAAATCAGAATACGATTGAAGAAGTGAACCAACCTTATATTGATGAACATGGTATAGATGTAGTCAGACGTATTTCAGGTGGCGGTGCCGTGTACCATGATACAGGCAACCTAAACTTTAGTTTTATAACGGATGATGATGGCAATAGTTTTCATAATTTTAAAAAGTTCACTGAACCTATAGTGGAAGCATTGAAATCACTTGGATTAGATGCAGAAATGAGTGGCCGAAACGATATTCAAATCGGTAAAGCTAAAATTTCCGGTAATGCCATGGTCAAAGTAAAAGATAGAATGTTTAGCCATGGTACTTTAATGTTAAACAGTGAATTAAATGAAGTTCAAAATGCCTTGCGTGTGAATCCAGCAAAAATTAAATCGAAAGGTATTAAATCTGTGAGAAGTAGAGTTGCTAATATCTCAGAATTCTTAACTGAACCATTAGATATTGATACTTTTAAAGAAATTATTTTAAAAACAATATTTGGTGAGGCTACACAAGTTGAAGAATATAAGCTTTCAGACGAAGATTGGGCAAATATAGAGCAATTAAGTAATGAAAAATATCGTACTTGGGAATGGAATTACGGTAGAAATCCTAAATATAATTTTGAACGAGAAGAAAAATTTGAAAAAGGATTTGTTCAAATTAAATTAGATGTTAAAAAAGGAAGAATTGAACATGCTAAAATTTTCGGTGACTTCTTTGGTGTGGGAGACGTTACTGAATTAGAACATGCATTGGAAGGCACATTGCATGACTTTGATAGTATAGAAGAAGCATTAGCAGATTATGATATCTATCACTATTTTGGAGATATTGATAGATATGAGTTAATCAGATTAATGTCTTAAATAAACAATATAAAAGGTCTATTCGCTAACTTTAATTAATTAGTGAATAGACCTTATTTTAAATATATGACAATTAAATTAACCAACGAGATATGCCTCCAAAAGTTTATATTCTTTTGTATAGCGTTTGAAATCATTCTCGTTTTTATTTTTAAGTGCATGATCGATGAGATTTTCTAATTGTTGCTTACGGACATTCCTTAACGATTCATCAATGATTAATTCGATACCTAAGTCATTAATTGTTGATACAAAAGACTCTAAAGTATTGTATTTTACATGTGTATTATGTTTCATTATCAACACAACCCCTCTATCTATATTTAAAATACATTATACAAGGTTTTGATTTTTAAATCAACGAATATTCTGACTTTTCCGAAAAAATAAGTGTAAAACGAAACTTTCAATAATTAAAAAATAGAAAAAGATTCGTAACTAAAATTTAATTGTAGAATATATAGAAAATATTTTATAATATAAGTTGATTTTAAAATGATGATAGTATATTATTTGAGTATCACCAAAATTGTAAGGAGGTTACAACTATGATTCAACCGTATATTATTAAAAAAGGTGATATGTCATTGCAACCGTGCCATTTACCCGTTGGCCAATATGAAGGTACAAGAGTGCTAAGGTATAAAGAAGATGAAAGTACAATAAAAGAACGTACCCACAAAATTATTGACCGCTCTTGTAGATTTTATGGTAGTAGTTATGTTTTTAAAAAAGAGGATACCATTCGAATTACAGGTATTAGCAGCAAGCCCCCGATTTTATTCACTCCTTTATTTCCCACTTATTTTTTTCCAACACATTCTGATAGAAAAACACAAAATACATGGATTAATATCCATTATGTTCAAAATATTAAATCACTAAAAGATAAAAAATGCAAAGTGAACTTTGTTGATAATCAATCTATCGTTGTAAACATTTCAGCTCATAGCATGCAACATCAATATTTAAATGGTATTTATTATTATTATATGATGGATAGAGCGGCAAGAGTTGCAACTTTTGATCCAGAATCTCCTATAGATTATACAAAACCACAATTAAATATATATGAAGCACTTGCTAAGTATTCTTTGTTTGAAAGTAAATAGTAAAGTTTATTAAAAATATTAATGTAAAAGTAGAATATGCGGAATATTATATTAATTTAGTGTAAATGTTCTGCATATTTTTTTACGATATCTCTTGAAAATTTGCTATTAATTGATATAATAATATTTGTGCTTGATTAGAGATAATATTTATCCACAGTAGCTCAGTGGTAGAGCTATCGGCTGTTAACCGATCGGTCGTAGGTTCGAGTCCTACCTGTGGAGCCATTGGAAACGTACTCAAGTTGGCTGAAGAGGCGCCCCTGCTAAGGGTGTAGGTCGCGAGAGCGGCGCGAGGGTTCGAATCCCTCCGTTTCCGTAAATTAGATAAGCCCGTTAAATTGACGTGAGTAAAACGTTGATTTGACGGGTTTTTATTATATTTGGATAAGTTTGGTTAAGTGTCTTAAATGAACTTTTAAGACGATGAAACGCTAATAGTTATATAGATTTTACAAGATACGCCAACGCATTGGTGTGAGTTTCCATACTTTCTAACGCTTGAATAGCCTTATCGTTTTCGGCTTTAACTGTTTCCGTAAAAACAGAAAAATCATTTCAAGTAAATACTTTGGATAACAAAAGAACGTTGTTAAATCAGCGTTCTTTTTATTTTATGAAAAATATACAAAAGTGAATTCTATAAATTTTGGTCAACATGGGACGACTTGAACACTTTTAAAATTTTTTGTCCGTTGAGTTGTCCAGCTAGAAATTAAAGGCTTTAAGTAGCTTATCATCTTCCTGTGATTTCAATTATTCAAGCAAATGATTATATACTCACCAAGTAATTTCAATATTTGCATGACCTAATCTTTTACTAATATATGGCATTGAAAATTCTTTACTTTAATATATTGATGCATGGGTATGTCTTATCAAAAGTGATGTAAAATTATCAACATTGTTTCTAACAAGAACTTTTTTAAAGTCTTTATAGCTGCTTTATTTGTAATTAATGTCACGGCAGTATTGATAGATTGTAGTATGTAGACGATGAAAGGGAGAGAATATAAAGATGGAAAAAGCCATCCAGTTAAGGATGGGACAATATTATTTATCCGTAAGCAATTTGATACCACGAATGATGTTGAAAAGAAATATAATGCCAGCAATGAGTAATAAAAAAATGCCTATACCGAATGAAACATTAGATATTACTTCTTGATTGTCAAAAGGTTTA
Source organism: Staphylococcus sp. HMSC034G07 (assembly GCF_001835975.1). Lineage (NCBI taxonomy): Bacteria > Bacillati > Bacillota > Bacilli > Caryophanales > Staphylococcaceae > Staphylococcus > Staphylococcus sp. HMSC034G07. Next base: position 15,449 of record NZ_KV826608.1, on the reverse strand, counting down.
TCGAAAACTTCTCGAGAAAAGATGAAACCTAGATTTGCAAAGAATAAGAAAATATATACCCAAATGTGATTAAATAATGCTTTTCTACCATGAGTAGAAGTTGGTTTTTCAGCAAATATCCAAACGAATATTGGAAATATAATTGGTGCGAAAAACACACTGAAATAACTTAGTGATGATAAAATATTTTGATTTTTATTAGATTGATTCAATATAATCACCTCCAAAGCAATTAAACCACTTAACAAAATAAATTTGAAGCAATATATAAAATCTAACAATATTGTTAGATAAGGAAGAATATTTAAATTACGAACACACTAGATCAATTATTAATACAAGTAGAACAACGGAGTATAGATATAAAATTACATAATGGTAATTCAGATAGACGAACATTAAAATTCTATGAAGAAGCTGGCGAAGTCGGTGCAGCATTATAACGTAACAAAATGGAAGATTTAAAAGACGGTAAAGGTAATGCCGAATTCCCGTTAAATTGATGTAAATAATACGTTGATTTAACTTTTTTTGTTACGTCCGGTTAATTTTCGATAAATACGTAATAAAAATTATGCGACAACATTAGCAAATAGTAATTGCTTTTCAGTAAAACATAAAAGTAAGTTTAAATGAATAATTTAGATGTGGATGGGTGCAGAAAAGAGAGAGATTTATTATTATATGGATTTGTTTTCCGTTATTGCAATGTGACTAGAGCATCATTGCTCATACATAAGCTCGCTAATTCAATAAATAGAGAAGTGGTATTAGGGATTGCCTGATCTAGCTCATGCATAAGCCCCACTAACTCAATAAATTGAGAAGTGGGGCTTTAATTTATTTTGTTTTTTTACTTATTAAGTTTCTAATTCCTCTTACAATATAACCGACAATCAGTGTTCTAAAAACACGTTTTATAATATTCATAAAATTTTACCTCCTAAACGAAACTCATACATGCTACTTACATACCTTTACCCATTTTTTATAAGTGTAATGAAAATGTAAGGGATTTTTTAGCAAGTTAGTATAAAACTATTTTTCGAGGGTAATGAGACCATTTTCATCTGCTTTGTTAAAGAAAATTGTTAATATCCCGCTAATGATAGCAATAATATAAGGGATGCCAGTCCAAAAAAATATTAAATGTATAATACCTTGTAGTAATTGGTTTGAGTAAAATTTATGTATGCCACACCAACCCAAAAGAAATGCAAGTACGACGTATATAACTTTGTTTACTTTCATGTGTATAATGTCCTTTCATTTTCTAGATTATTGTATTAATTATCTCTTAAATAGTGAAATTGAACAAATAAAACAATGTGACAAAATTTGAATTATATGGTTGTTATTACATCGAAATTTTAAATTGATTCAGATATAATGGAATTAATAATCGTAATAAATAAAGGAGAAATAAAATGATTAGAAAAGCTAAGCCTAGTGACAAAAAAGATATTGCGGAATTATGTTATATCATTTGGAGTCAATTAGATATCGATATGGTAAAGGAAGTCGAAAAATTTCGTTTGCTAAATATAATGGAACAAAGCATGGTAGATGTAAAATATAGAGGGCACATTAGTAATGTATGGGTGTATGAAATTGATGGTAACGTTGCAGGCTGTTTGATCGCATATCCTGGCAGTAAAGAATTAGAACTTGAACAAGCATGGCTAGACATGGATTTAGAGGAAGATATAAAATCTTATGGCACACCAATGCCGATGAAAGAGGCTGCTAATGATGAATGGTACATTGAAACTGTAGCAACATTTCCTCATTTTCGTGGAAATGGTGTAGCAACGAAATTGATTAAACATGTCATTTCAAACTACCCAGATGAAAAATGGAGTTTAAATTGTGATGTTGATAATACTGCAGCATTACGTGTCTATGAAAAATTAGGTTTTGAAATTAAAAGTGAATTTGATTTATATGGACATATGCATTATCACTTAGTACATGTTTAGCATATACTAGTAAAAATACAAAATCGTTCATCAAATGAATGAAGAACGATTTTGTATATATAATAAATTAAATACAGGGTGTTATTAAATCCCACCTAATAAAGCACTGATATAGATACCTAATGCATAAAGGAAACCAAAGAATGTATTTGTTTTTCCAGTAGCAGCCATTGCAGGCATCATTGTTTCAGGTGTGTCGTTCTTTTTAAATCTTCTAACTGCTTTGATTGGCATTGGGAAAGATAATAAAGCTAGCAAGAAGAAAATCGAACCACCAGGTTTAAAGAAAGTGATATAGATAACGAGCAAATAAGCAACGATATACATCAATGCTAAAAAGCGAACAGCATTATTTTTCCCTAATAAAATGGGTAATGTTTTTCGACCACTTGCCTTATCTTTAACCCAATCCCTGATATTATTGCCCATGTTGATAAGACCAATTGTGATTACGATTGGAATGCTAATCCATACCGCTAAACTTTGTATGTTACCAGTTTGGATAAAGAAGGCAATTAAAATAATTATCATACCCATAAATATTCCTGAAAATAGTTCTCCAAAAGGTGTCCATGAAATCGGGAATGGTCCACCTGTATATAGGTAACCTACTGCCATGCATACTAACCCAATAGGAAGTAACCAGAATGAACTTTGGGAAGCGATAAATATACCTAAAATCGCTGCGATAATATAAAATGTTATGGCTAAGTTCATGACTAATTTTGGACTCATGCCATTTCGTACAATTGCGCCACCGATACCTACTGAAGTATGGTCATCTAAGCCTTTTTTAAAATCATAGTATTCATTAAACATGTTTGTAGCTGCTTGGATAAGTAAACATGCCACTAGCATAGCAATGAATAAGCTAAGCTTTAGATGATCTTCACTACCTAGAAGGAATATTTTTGCAGTTGCAGTACCTACTAAAACTGGAACTACTGCAGCAGTCAATGTGTGTGGCCGCATTAAGTGCCAGTATTTTCTGACTGTTGAATATTGTTGGTATTGAGATGCCATAATGATTTACCTCGAATTCTTTTAATATAATTAATTTTTATCAAATTAATTTTAATAGAAGAAGTTGTAAAGGTCAACTTACGTAAAAATTGTCTACATGAAATAAGCTGAAAAACGTACACAGATTGTGAAAAGTGGTACAATATTATAATGAGTGTAAACTGATATTGAAATGAAAGAAGTGAAATAGATGACTTTAGATGTCAAGGAAAGTGAAATTGTCGAAGCGGTATACGAAAGTAACCATACTTGGGTTTCTGTAGAAGCAAAATTAGATTATGAATTAGAGCCTACATTATTATTTCATTTAACCGAAGATTGTGCGGGAGACCGTTTTTATTTCAAGAAAAATGACAACGAAACTTCATTCTTTGGCTATCATGCTATCACGAGATTTAAAAACGATTTTGAAAATAAACAATCTATTTTTCGTGAGTGGGAAAAGTATAAAAATGATATTGAGTTAATACATCCAAATTCAGAAAGACATCATTTGAAAATTTGTGGTGGTTTCCAATTTTCAACGCATAAATCAGGTGATGAATGGCGTGAGTTTGGTATTAATCATTTTGTCTTACCTGAAGTACTCGTTACGATGGAGCAGGGACAATCATTTATAACGTATACAGTAGAAGCCGATAAGTTTGAGATAGATACTTTCTTAGCAATCATTGATAGACTTACACAAAAGGACGTTCAACCTAGTGATGAAATAGGGGATATTAAAAGAATTGACGATATTTATAAAGACGAATGGCGTGAGTTAGTTAAAGATACAATTGATATTTTAGATGAAAATAAAAAAATTGTCCTTGCAAGAAAAAGGCTTATTATGTTTGATAAAAACATTAACATTCCATATATACTCAATAGGGCAATGCAGGGTGAACATAATAGCTACTTATTTGTGCTTGAATCACAAGATAGTGTGTTTTTCTCCCAAACCCCTGAGCAATTAATGGAAGTCAAAGATGACGTGTTATCGACGAAAGCTGTTGCTGGTACAATTAAAAGAACACATCGAGATGACATAGATAAGGCAAATATTGATGCATTTTTAAACGATGACAAGAATTTAAATGAGCATCATTTTGTTGTTAAAAGTATATTGAATGATATCAAACCTTATGTAGAAGAAATTACATTTAATAAAAAACCTCAAATTTTAACAAATGATCATTTATATCATTTATATACCAAAATTGAAGGACGGTTGTTACAAAATTCATATATTGGATTATTAGATAATCTTCATCCTACACCAGCATTAGGTGGTTATCCTAAGGAAGAAGCAATTTCTTATATTGAAAATAATGAATTTGGTACACGAGGTCTATATGGCGCACCAGTAGGATATATTGATATGTATGATAACTGTGAGTTCATCGTAGCTATTAGATCGATGTTAATTAAAAAGAATCAAGCTACTTTATTTGCTGGTTGCGGTATTGTACAAAATTCTGATGCTGATAGTGAAGTAGAAGAAACTGCGGTTAAATTCAATCCGATGATGAAAGCTTTAGGAGTAGAGAAATATGAGTAATCACACAGACGCTTTAACAAAACAAGTTTTTACATTAGTCTCAGAACTATATGCATATGGCATAAGAGAAGTGGTAATAAGCCCTGGTTCTCGTTCAACGCCACTAGCTATTGCTATAGAGGCACACCCAAAACTGAAATCTTGGATTCATCCAGATGAACGTAGCGCTGCTTTTTTTGCGATGGGGTTAATGAAAGGTAGTGAAAGACCAGTTGCAATTTTATGTACATCTGGTACTGCAGCTGCCAATTATACGCCTGCAATTGCAGAAAGTGATTTAAGTCATTTACCATTAGTCGTATTGACGAGTGATAGACCGCATGAATTAAGAGGAATAGGTGCACCGCAAGCGATAAATCAAACAAATATGTTCGAGAATTATGTTCAATACCAATTTGATTTTCCAATAGCAGATGCCGATGAATCACAAGATTATTTGTTAAACACTATCAAATTTCAAATACAAAAAGCAAGCCAATATTTCTACGGTCCGCATCGTGGACCCATACATTTGAATTTGCCATTTAGAGAGCCATTAACACCGAACCTAGAAAAAGTAGAATGGTTAAATTCAGATAATAAGATTTTGCCTCATTATCAAAAAACAGCAAGTTTGAATGAAATCAAAACGATTATGCAAAAACGTAAAGGCCTCATTGTTGTGGGTGATATGCAACATCAAGATGTAGATCAAATACTTACTTATGCAACCATACATGACATGCCTATTTTGGCAGATCCTTTGAGTCAATTACGTAAAGAACATCATCCTAATGTAGTGACAACTTATGATTTACTGTATAGATCGGGGTTATCTATAAATGCTGATTTTATTATTCGCGTAGGTAAACCAGTGATTTCTAAAAAAGTAAATCAATGGTTAAAAGCTACAGAAGCTTTTCAAATATTAGTGCAAAATAATGATCAACCAGATGCATTTCCAAAGGTACCGCATGTATCTTACGAAATGTCGGCCAATGATTTCTTTAGGCAGCTTTCTGAAATTCCAACTGTAGAACGAAAAAATTGGTTAGAAAAATGGCAATCACTAGAAAAGCAAGCACATATTAAAATCAAAGATTATTTGAGAACTGCTACGGATGAGTCAGCTTTTGTAGCAAATCTATTAGATAAATTGACGAAAGAGGATGCATTATTTGTTAGCAATAGTATGCCAATCCGTGATGTCGATAACTTATTTATAGATTGTGAAGCAGAGATTTATGCTAATAGAGGTGCAAATGGCATAGATGGTGTTATTTCTACAGCGATAGGAATGGCAGCACATAAACGTGTCACATTATTAATAGGTGATTTAGCATTTTACCATGATATGAATGGTTTACTTATGTCAAAATTAAATGATATTAACTTAAATATCATACTTTTAAATAATGATGGCGGCGGAATTTTCTCCTTTTTACCACAAAAGTCGTCTGCTGATATTTATTTTGAAAGACTATTTGGTACACCGACAGGATTAAACTTTGAACATGCTGCATTACTTTATGATTTTTCTTACAGACGTTTTGAAACAATTGAAACTTTTAAGTATGCAGAACTGTCAAAACTTGGTGCACATATATATGAAATCATTACAAATCGTGATGAAAACTTAAGCCAACACCAAAATCTTTATTTGAAATTGAGTGATATTATAGATGTTACATTATAAATTTCATCAATCTACAAAGAACTCAAATGATTTGATCGTATTATTACATGGATTTATAAGTGATCAATCGACATTCGATGAACATATCAAAACGTTCACAGATGAAATCAATGTATTAACCATTGACTTGCCAGGTCATGGTTTTGATCAATCAAGTGAAACGAGTACTTGGAATTTCGAATTTATCTGCCAATTATTAGACGATACATTAGCTTTGTTTAAGGCATATCGTATTTTTTTACACGGTTATTCTATGGGTGGTAGAATCGCTTTATATTATGCGCTTTATGGAACGTGCCACTTAAATGGATTGATATTAGAAAGCAGTTCACCAGGAATTGCAGATGAAGACGACCGCATCGAAAGAATTCAAATTGATCAAGCACGTGCAAAAGTTTTAGAAATTGCTGGATTAGAAATTTTTGTAAATGATTGGGAAAAATTACCTTTATTTCAAAGTCAGTATAATTTAAATACAGAAACAAAACGAAAGATTCGTCAAATGCGATTACAACAAAATCCTGTGAGATTAGCAAAAGCTTTACGAGATTATGGTACTGGACAAATGCCTAACTTATGGCCAAAAATATCAGATATTGCAATTCCGACTTGCATAATTGTAGGAAGTTTCGACGAAAAATTTATAAAAATTGGTTATCACATGTGCGACTTAATACCAGAGACGAGTCTATTTGAAGTTAAAGGTAGTGGTCATACTGTACATGTGGAAGAAATGACAGAATTTGATAAAATAGTGTTAGGTTTTATTTTTAAGGAGGAGCAAAATGACTAGACAATGGGAAACAATTAAAGAATATAAAGAGATTAAGTACGAATTTTATAACGGCATAGCCAAAGTAACTATTAATAGACCTGAAGTTCGTAATGCGTTTACGCCGAATACGGTACAAGAAATGATAGATGCATTTACAAGAGCTAGAGATGATCAACGTATTTCGGTTATTGTCCTTACAGGTGAAGGTGATAAAGCATTCTGTTCAGGTGGAGACCAAAAAGTACGTGGCCATGGTGGCTATGTAGGTGAAGATCAAATTCCGCGTCTTAATGTGTTGGATTTACAAAGATTGATACGTATTATTCCAAAACCTGTCATCGCTATGGTTAGAGGATATGCAATTGGTGGCGGAAATGTATTAAATGTTGTTTGTGACTTAACAATCGCTGCAGATAATGCAATATTTGGTCAAACAGGTCCAAAAGTAGGATCATTTGATGCAGGTTATGGTTCAGGATATTTAGCGCGCATTGTAGGACATAAAAAAGCACGTGAAATATGGTATTTATGCCGTCAATACAATGCACAAGAAGCTTTAGACATGGGCTTAGTAAATACTGTTGTACCTTTAGCTGATATAGAGGATGAAACGGTGAAATGGTGTGAAGAAATGATGCAACATTCTCCGACAGCATTAAGATTCTTAAAAGCAGCGATGAACGCTGACACTGATGGATTAGCAGGATTACAACAAATGGCGGGCGATGCTACGCTGTTGTATTACACAACAGACGAAGCTAAAGAAGGCAGAGATGCGTTTAAAGAAAAACGTAATCCTGATTTTGATCAATTCCCTAAATTTCCATAAGTAAAGATATTTAGTAACAACGCGTCAATAAATATAGAGGCTTTTGAATGAAAGTCATGGTATTAAAACTAAAACGACAACCGTTAATTTCTAGTGAATATTTAGAAATTAACGGTTTTTTTATTGTTTTAAAGTTGTCTAGTGATTATTTGATGCTGAGTGACAAATTGACCAATGCATGGTTCGAACGAATACACCTTATTACCAAAATGATACATAATGACTGGTTATATGAATGAATCTAAAGTTAAAAAATTCATTTTCATCAATGATAAAAATGAGAATATAAAATGAAAATCCAGGTTTTAAATTTATTATTAAAAATTAAATGAAAAACATGTAAGTTGGATAAAATTAGTTTTCAGAATATTCTATTGACTAATACTAGTAATGTTAAAACTTTTAAACATTTTGTTATTATATTTGACCAAAAATAAAATTTCTATTAATATAATAAAAAAGGGCAGAGGAGAGTAATGAATGACACAATATAAAAATAAAGAACTTATGAAAGATATGTGTTTTCTGTTTTATGTTTCTAGTAAAGAGATAGTAAATAAATTTAACAAACACCTAAAGCAGTATGATATTAGCTTTCCAAATTATGTAGTGATGTTATATATTGAAAACTCAAATCCTGTATTTATCAAGACATTATGCGATCAATTATATTTAGATTCTGGTACAATAAGCCCAATTATTAAGAGACTTGAAAAAAAAGGACTAATTGAACGTATGAGAACAGAAGAGGATGAACGAAGAGTTAAAGTACAATTGACACAAAAGGGAAGTGTGTTAAAAGAGAAATTTGAGCAAATTTCAGATGAAGTGTTAACTCAGTTCAATATGAGTTCAGAAGATATAGATATATATTATAAATTAATGAAAAAATTTGCTGAAAAAAATATTTATCAATAAAATGCACATATTTGAAATATAAAGCGTAATATAAAAGAAGCCCGTAAATGAATTTTTAGAAATTCATTTACGAGCCTCTTTTATGTCATACTTCTTAACAGATATATTTTTAAGAAAATTACCTCTGCTTAAGTGCGTAGTTATCTCTAAGTAAGTTTTCCATATAATCCTCAGCATAATAATCACATTAAAAAATTCACTTTATTAATCCTACTATTATTAACAATTTGATATAGTTTCTCGATTTATTAAATCATTATACCGACTAATCGAATGTCGGATATTAATCACACTAAAATTTTTTGATTATATTCAATTGAGTTTTTTGGCTGCCTACATAGAATATGGAAGTTAGCGTAGTAATCATTGGTAAATAAATTTTAAATACAGAATAACAAGGCGTTATTCATAATGTTCTTTTATATAAAGTTCTAATCTTCTCATTGCCTCTTTTAAGGCATCGAGTTCATAGGCATAAGAAATACGCACATGGCCTTTACCAATGTCTGTAAATGAAGAACCTGGTACCATTGCAACGTGTGCTTTTTCGAGTACATCAACGCAAAAATCAAAATCATTTTCTGTGAAATTTTCAATACTTGGGAAGATATAAAAAGCACCTTCTGGTTTAGCGTCGAGTTTAAATCCTAAAGATTGTAGTTTTGTGATTAAAAAATCTCGTCTTTCAATATATGCTTTGTTCATATAGTGAGGTGCATCTAATCCTTCGTTTAATGCTGCTATACAAGTTATTTGAGCAGGTACATTAGCACATATACAATTATAGGCATGCATAAATGTTAACTTTTCAATTAAATATTCAGGACCTATTAGAAAACCAATGCGAATCCCAGTAGCAGAGTGAGATTTACTTAATCCATTGACGAGCAATAACTGATCACGGATGGATTTAAATTCAGCAAAAGAAGTGTGTTGATGATTAAAGGTATTTTCTGCATAAATTTCATCACTAATGATAAAAATCTCTTCATTTTTTAACATTTCTGTAAGTGCATGAATTTCATCATAAGTCAAAATAACACCAGTGGGATTTGTTGGATAATTTAAAAGAATTGCTTTTGTTTTTGACGATATATTTTGCTTGATTGCTTCAGGTGTTATTTTGAAATCTGTTTTTGTAGTGTCGATATATACAGGAACGCCACCAAGTGTTTTAATTAAAGGGATATAACCTGCATAAATAGGGCTGGGGATTAATATTTCATCACCTGGGTTAATAATGCTTCTCAAAGCTGTGTCTAACGCTTCACTAGCGCCATTTGTAATAATAATTTCATCAGAGCTATAATGGAAACCATAGCGCTGTTTAAAATAATGACTGACTGCATTTCGTGTTTCAACTAACCCTTTGTTATGAGAATACTTTGTTTGATTTTCTTTTATTGCAGTAATATATGCATTTTTTACGACATCAGGCATAGGAAAATCTGGTTGACCGATTGTCAAATTGATACAATTATCAATATCTTTAATTTTATTTGAAAATTGCCTAATACTTGGTGCTGTTAAAAATTTAGAATTGTCGTTTAATGATAGCTTCATTGTTTTTCACCTCAAAATAAAAATACCGATTTGTAGTTAAATAAGTATGACTAGCTTAAAATATCAAATTACTACCATCGTAACATATTTGAATCAACTACAAATCGGCTGGAAATTATTTTAATCTTTAAAATTCGAAGGGGATTGCAAGTTAATAATTGGATTGGTCCACTTAGAGATAAATCTAGTTGATAATACATATACAATTATACTAGTAAATAAGAGTAGATATATATAAGTCAGTATAGAGATGTGGTCTTTAAACGGATAAATATTAAAACCACGTATAATACCAATTACAATGCCATGTAGTAAATAGACATACATAGTGCGACGCCCAATGTATGTGAAAAATCTTTCTTTTTCAGGTATTAAATTAAGGAAAGAAAACATTGTAATTAAAATAATAAAGTATAATAGCAAACGTTTAATTGGACTATATAAATCTTGTTTACCTTCCAGTGACATATAAGGTGAATCACCTAATAACCAATCAGCATTTATAGGATGCAAGGTATAAATGATATAAAAAAGGAGTAAAATGCTAACAGCGACCGGTATGAATTTCTTATTTCTTAACACACGTGTATGTTCACTCGTAAATAAATAACCTAAATAAAAAATAGGGAAGAACATGATTGTTCTTGAAAAACTTAAATAATTGTCAATATTATCTGAGTAACCTGCAAATAAAGAAATAATAATAGATATTGGTAATACAAAATAAGGTTTATAGTCTTTTACTATTACTAATATGACATGGAAAAAGAATAATGTCAGTAAAAACCATAATGCAAAAACAGGATCAAATGGATCGAATTTAACACTGTCCTCTTTTCCTGTGAAATAATAGTAAAAGGTGAAAAATCCAAAGAAAATAAAATAAGGTACTAACAATTTTTTTGAAACTTTCTCTAGATAACCAGCTTTGCCTGCTTTTTTAGCAAAATAACCTGAGATGAATAAAAAACAGGGCATATGGAAACTATATATAGTTAAATAAAGTGAAGAAAGATATTTACTTTCTTCAGTATATGGTTGTAATAAATGACCAAATACAACAAGAAAAATTAATATCATTCTCGCATTGTCGAAGAAATAATCTCTTTCTTTTAACTGTGTCATAGGGTTGCTCCTTTTATATGCAGGTAAAATTTATAATCACTGTTACTAATTTATTATAAAACATATGACAAATGCAACAAAACCGACTGATTTGTAGATTATTATTGTATATTATGAGGAATAACATTATAATATTAGAAAATAAAATAATAAATTTAAATGCTATTGAACATTTTAATTAAAGTAGTGGAGATGAAACAACATGTATAAACAACTAGAACAATTAATTACACTTACAAGTAATGATTTAAATTTAGTCAGTAGAAGGTTTGGCCAACGCACAGATTTAACTTCAGAACAGTTAGAAATGTTAAGGATTTTATATCATTATAATGTGTTATCACAATATGATTTAACAATGAAAATTAATAAAGAACAGTCTATTGTGTCTAGATGGATCAAAAAATTATGTCAAATGGGCTATATAACTAGTAAACAGTCAAACAAAGACTTAAGATGTAAAGATTTAATGATTACAGAAAAAACAAAAGCACTTGTTCAACAAATTAACGAAGTTAGGGTGGCTTTGATAGAAGCAAGGTGTCAAAATTTAACTTCAAATGATATTGAAAATCTAAATTATTTATTAAATAAATTAAATACGCATCATCATTATATCAAGTAAATGATAAATGGAGGCTAAAATTTTCAGCATCATTTTATTATGTAACACAGCGATATGATACAAATTTATGATAGGGTTCAAATGAACCAAAAATGCATAGAAACAATAAATAGCTATCCAATGATTGGAAAAGCTTTCATGTTGGAAAAGAACAATATGTCATAACAGAGATTTAAAAAGCTTCTATGACGTTTACAAAACTGTTTAGTATAATGATACTTAATATGTTAGCACTATATAAACAAATAAACCTTAGGTGAATTTTCACCTAAGGTTTATTTGTGTTTTAAAACTTACACATTATGATTTCATGCTATTTATATGTGTTTACATCAAAATATTTGCCCAATTTATTCATTGAATCATAGAAACCTTTAATACGTGTAGCATTATGAGATGCCCATGCAACATCAGTTGCATATTGATGAACGCCTGGATTATCAGGATTCCAACGCATTTTATACAAAGTATTTTGTCCTTGGTTAATGTATGAATTAGCAATGTATTTAGCGCCACCAACAATTGCTTTTTTAACAGTATCCCAGCCATTATTTTTAGCGGTAGCAAAACCTTGTTTTACAGGATCTTTATCAACGGCTCCAATACCAAACATATTGTAATATTTTTTAGCGCCATTAGTGACAACTTTATTATTTACTACGTCACCACCATTAGCAAGCTTAGAAGTTCCATTTCCAGTTTCAAGTAGGGCATGAGAAACTAAATAAACTTCATTAATGTTATAAGTTTTAGCAGCTTCACTAAATGCCTCACCTTGTCCTTCTAATATGCCTTTGCCAACTAATAGTTTATCTAAATCAGTACCAGAAATATTTTGTGATTTATCTAAGCGTAAGAATTGGTATTTTTGAGTTGGATCTTTAGCAAGCTTACTACTATCCATAGCATTTTTAATCTCACTTTTTGTTGCATCTTCCCATTTTCCAGGTGTACGTTGAATTTGAGGTTTGAATTTCAAACCATGTTGTAACGCTACTGCCTGATCTAAAGTAAGATTAGATTTATAGTATTTTACAAGCTCTTTTCGTAAGTCGCTTTCTTTTATCCAAACAATTTTACCGTTCGATAATTTACCATGATACCAAGTTACCCCATTAATGATTTGTTTTTCAAAAACAGTAAATATGCTTTCATGGAAACCTTTTAATGATCCAGCTGATTTTGTAGCATTAGGATCAAGGTAATAGTTACCATTGGCATTGTAAATAACATAGTCGAATTTTTGTGGTGTGATTTTTGATTGTGTTGGAGTTTTATTCAAATCTTTAGCTGCAATCCAACCAGTTTTATTATTGACGTTTCCGTATAGGTACTCGTCTTTATCAACAAACACAGATTTTGATGCGTTAAATTTACTGTTTTTAATATTATTTTGGGTATCTAATTGCTGATTTTTTGTACCCCATGGAATTGCATATAAGCCATTGTTAGTAGCTTTTACAGTATATTGTCCATTTTTAGCTTTTGTTTTGCTTAAGTTACGCGTATTTATATCTTTAGTATTAACCCAACCAATTGGTGTATTTTGTTTTGTATTTTGGATTAACACATAAGTGTTATTACCTTGAGTACGTTGCTTAGTTACAGTATACGTACGACCAGCAAATTTAGAAGCATTTTTACCTTTTTTATCATAAACAGTTGCTTTAATACCAGAATTGTTTGTGTTTAATTGTCCGATTTTACTAACAGATGTTGTAGGAGTAGCAGTAGCTTTTGTAACTGCTTCTTTAACAGTGATGTCACCTGTTTGCATCCAACCTAGGTTAGTATTTGTTTTGTTATCTGTAATTAAATAAAATGAATTTTTACCTAATGTAGCTTTTTTACTTAATTTGTAAGTTTTACCATTCACATATGATTTTTGAATACCTTTTTGATCATATACAGATGTATAAACACCATGATTTGTTTTAGCGACTGTACCTTGTTGATTGATAAGCGTATTGACAGTTAAATTATTACTTGTACTAGGGGAGGTAGCTGTTTTACTTGTTGAAGTTAATTTACTTAAGCTTACCCAACCGGATAAATTATTTACTGTGCCATAAATATAATTTGTTTTGCCAATTTGCTGCTGTTTTGATGCTTTGAATGTTTGACTAGAGCTGCCTGAAACTGTGCCTGCTTTCTGAGAACTAGTGCCCCAAGGTACAGTATAAATCACTTCACCAGGTTTGATTTTATAAGATTGATTATTTTTAGCAACTGGCTTAGCAGAGTTATAACTTACATCACTTTGATGTACCCATCCAATTAAATTACCTTTATTATAATCAGAAACTAAGTAAAAGTTTTTGTTTCCTAAAGTCGCCGATTTTGTAACTTTTAACGTTTGATTCGTTTTACTTGTTTTTCTACCATTTTGATCATAAACAGTGGTATATAATCCATCATTATTTGTGTTTATGCGCCCAACACCGTTGTTCGTTGATACTGTTAATTTACCAGTATTAGTAGACGGTTTTGTAGTAGAACCACTTGACTCATTTTTGCTTCCACTTGTACTTCCAGATGACGTAGAACCCCAAGCGGCAGCTTTACCTGTTTTAATTAAATATTTTTCATAAATTAAATCATAAAGTTCATCATAACTATAATTATGATTAGCTAAATAACCATGTGGATCGATATGATCTGATCCACCTAAATAATTACTTACAGCTTTATGCGTCCAAACAGTCCCAACACCATCATACTCAGCGCTATCAGGAGCAAGTCCATAATATTGTAGGTTTGTAGCTGCATAGTCTGCATAGTTATTGATAGAACGAGCAAATGAATCATAGTCATGAGTATGGACTAATTCTACATGAATAAAGCGTTCGTTTGCAGCTGGACCAGCACCCCATGCTAAATAATCTGTATTAGCTGTTTCAATAATACGATTACCATCTACATAAGCATGTACAAATGCGCTATTATAATTATTTTTCATGTAATTTATTTCACCAGTTATTGTTGAATTATCGTTTGCAGTATCATGCATAACGATACCTTCAGGTTTACCATAACGATACTGATATTTTGGTAAATAACTTGCGATATCTTGTTCATAGTTAGGTGCTTTGAAGTTATTTTTACGAATATAATTATTTATTGACGAATTTACTTTTGGCGTATATTTAGGTAATGAACTTTTAGATGTAGATTTAGTACTGACAGCTGATCTTGTAGCTATAGTTGGTGTACTAACTGATCTAGCCATTCTTAATTTTGGTGTTGCCTCACTTTTATAGACTTGAACTGTTTTTGGTGACGTATTTATATCTGAATCTAAAGTATTCACTTTTTCAGTTTGTGCTTCATTGTCAGATTGAGTTGTTGTAGTTGTCTCACCAGAAGTTACCTCAGAGTCAGCAACCTCAGAATC